>NZ_BCQA01000001.1:1547500-2280000 GCF_001748145.1 Bosea sp. BIWAKO-01 | reverse complement strand
GGCCCGGCACAGCGCGCGCGCGCCCATGTCCCAGCGCGTCGGCGACCGTGAGGTCATCCGCGTGCGCCCGTTCGTGCGGCTTGCCTCCAACCTGTCGCTGACCACCGGCGTCTACGCGACGAACATTCCGCCCTTCAATCCGCTGCGCCTGTTTGCGGAAGGCGGCCAGCCCGCCGAGCGCTATGCCGAACCGGCCGGCGACATGCCGGATGCCGACGTCACCATCGTCAAGCGCGACCTCACCACGATCGCGATTCCGACCGGACGCCCACGCCTCGGCGACCCCGACGTGATCAAGCAGGTCGAGGAAGAGCGCGCCAACCAGGCTGTGGCGGGCCGGCAACGTCCCTTGCCGATCCCGCCACAGCTGATGCTCAGCCGCACGCTGGGCGGCGGTGCAGCGCCCAGCGCCACGAACGACCTTCTTGCCTATTCTCCGGCCACAGACACGCGCTTCTCCGGCATCGAGGTGCGCGTTGTCCCTGAAAATGTCACCAACGCGCTGAAGACCCCCATCGCCGCATCCCGCGAGCCGCTTGTCGAGGACAAGCTGCTGATCACGCGGCGCGGCGAGAATTTCGAACAGGTCATGCGCAATGCCGGTGCTCCGGCCGAGCAGATCAGGGCGATGATCCAGGCCTTCAGCGGCAAGGTGCGCGTTGCCGCCTTGCCGGACGGCCAGGTCCTTCAGGCGCTGTTTGCACCCGGTCCCCGGCCAGGCGATCCGCGCCAGATCGTTCGCGTCTCGCTGCTCACCAACGGCCAGCCCGAGGCAACGATCGCGGTCAATGATGCCGGCGCTTTCGTTCCGGTCTCGCTGCCGAAGCAGGAGATCGTCGGCACACCCCGCAGGGCAGCCGCGGAAGACGAGGAGGACGAGGAGGATACCGGCGCCGCCAGGCTCTATGAGAGCCTCTACGAGACCGGATTGCGCCACGACCTGCCGCGCCCGATGATCGACGAGCTGGTCCGGATTTTCTCCTACGACCTGGACTTCCAGCAGCGCGTGCGCGGCGGCGACAATCTCGAGGTGATCTTCACCGAGGACGAGGAAGGCGAGCGCGGCGAAATCCTGTCGGCGACGCTCACCATCAACGGCGATACCCGCCGGGTCTTTCGCTATCAGTCCCCTGAAGACGGCCTGATCGACTATTTTGACGAAGAAGGTCGCTCGCTGAAGAAGTTCCTGCTGCGCAAGCCGATCACCGATGCCGAGATGCGCTCCGGCTTCGGTATGCGCTACCACCCGGTCATGCGCTATTCGAAGATGCATACCGGCGTCGACTGGGCCAACCGCATCGGCACGCCGATCCTGGCCGCCGGCAACGGCACGGTGATCAAGGCCGACTGGGCCTCAGGCTACGGTCGGCGGATCGAAATCCAGCACGCGAACGGGTATGTCACGACCTATTCGCATCAGTCGGGCTTTGCCAAGGGCATCGGTGCCGGTGTGAAAGTGCGCCAGGGTCAGGTTATCGGCTATCTCGGCAATACCGGCCTCTCCACCGGGCCGCATTTGCACTACGAGGTCATGGTCAACGGCAACTTCGTGAATCCGATGAAGATCCGCGTTCCGCGAGGACGCGAGCTCGAAGGCAAGACGCTGGCCGAGTTCAAGCGCCAGCGTGACGAGATCCAGGGGTTGATCGTGCGCTCGGGCGGGGTGCTGGCCCAGGCGCGCTAGCGCCCTATCCCGGCTGACCGAAAATGCGGCACGGCCATGCCGCTATTTGCGCGACCGCTTCCTTGACTTTGCCTGCTGCAAGACCGATCGCGAGGGGGCGCCTTCCCGATCCCGCTCATCGAATCTGTCGCGCCGATGCTCTCCTCCCTGCTTGTCGTCCTGCCCGTCTTCGGCCTGATCGGCCTCGGCTATGTCGCGCGCTGGACGAAGCTGGTCCGCGAGACGACCGGCGAAGGTCTTTCCGACTTCGTCTTCGTTCTGGCTGTGCCCTGCCTGCTGTTCCGGACACTGGCCAAGGCCGATATCCCGGCGAGCCAACCCTGGGGCTACTGGATCTCCTATTTCACCGGCCTTGCCATCGTCTGGGCCCTGGCCATGCTGGTTGCGCACCGCGTCTTCAGCCGTAAGGGACCGGAGCTGGTGGTCTCGGGCTTTGCCGCCGCCCAGTCCAACACGGTCTTCGTCGGCGTGCCGATGATCCTGAAGGCCTATGGCGATGCCGGCGCGGTGCCGCTCGGCCTGCTACTGGCGGTCCATCTGCCTGTGACCATGACGGCAGCGACCTTGCTCGCCGAGGGCCGCTCGGCATCGCTGAAGGTGATGGCCCGCAGGCTCTTCACCCACCCCATCATCATCGGCATCCTGCTCGGCTCGGCGGTGCGGCCGGTGATCGGCTTCATCCCAGCCCCGGTCTGGACATTGGTCGACCTGCTCGCCGGTGCGGCGGTCCCCTGCGCCTTGATCAGCCTCGGCATCGCCATGCGGCGCTACGGGCTGGAATCCGGTCTCGGTCTGCCGGCCGTGTTGAGCACCCTCAAGCTCGGCCTTCACCCGCTGATCGTCTATCTGCTGGCGACCCGCGTCTTCGAGATGCCGGCGCACTGGTCAGGCGTCGCAGTGCTCTTCGCCGCCTGCCCCTGTGGGATCAACGCCTATCTGTTCGCCGAGCGCTATCGGCAGGGTGTCGCCGATGCCTCGAGCGCGATCGCCCTCTCGACCATGCTCTCGCTCTTTACCACCGCGGCCTGGCTGACCTGGCTCGGCGTCGGCTGAACCGCCCGTGCATCGGCCCGAAAATGGATTGCCGCTTTCGGGCCGACGCCAACACAGAAGGTTAGCCTCAGACCGGATACGGGATCCCGTCCGAGGCTCTAGGCAAAGCCGAGCCGCGCGCGGATGTCCGCGGCCGTGACACCTTGTGCCCTCAGCTCCGCGAGGCCTTCCGACATCCGGCTCTTGGCGAGCTTCTGGCCGGTCTCGTCCTGCAACAAGCGATGGAAATGGTAACGCGGCGTCGGCAGGTCGAGCAGGTGTTGCAGCACGAGATGGATATCGGTCGCCGCTTCGAGATCCCGCCCGCGCACGACATGAGTGACGCCCTGAAGCGCATCGTCCGCGACCACGGCAAGGTGGTAGCTGGTCGGCACGTCCTTGCGTGCCAGAACCACATCCCCCCAGCGCGCGGGAGCGGCGGCAACACGCGTGACCCGCCCATCTTCGTCGAAGCGCGGATATCCGACCTCCCCGCCGATCCCTGCCGCCGCCCGCCCCATCGCCAATCGCAGCACATGAGCCTCGCCGTTCGCCGCACGCTTGCCCGCGTCATCGGGAAGCAGCGCGCAGCAAGTCCCGGGATAGAGCGGCGATCCGTCGGGATCGCGCGGCCAGGGACGGCCCGTCTCTGCTTCCTTGAGCTCCACTGCACGCATGATCTGCCCGCGCGAGCAGAAGCAGGGATAGATCAGCGCCTTCGTCTGCAGCCGGCCGAGCGCGGCGCGATAATCGTCGAAATGTTCGGACTGCCGGCGGATGGCGGCGTCAAAGCGGATGCCGAGCCAGGCGAGATCCTCATGGATGCCTTGCTCGAATTCTGGCCGACAGCGCGAGACGTCGATATCCTCGATGCGCAGCAGCAGCCTCCCGCCCCATCGCCTGGCCAGGTGCTCATTCATCAGCGCCGAGAATGCGTGGCCGAGATGCAGCCGGCCGTTCGGGCTGGGCGCGAAACGAAACACCGGTCTGTCGCGATCGCCTGAGGACGTTGCCATGGGCCCTCTCTATGGTCTGGCCATGACCGGGCCAAGTCTTCAGGTACAACCCGTCTTCAGACACAGCCAAATCTCCTGACACGCACTGCCACCATCCCGGTTCAAGAAGCGAAGATGACCAGAATCACCTGCGACGCCGACCTCGAAGAGGGCATGGCCGCGCTCCGCCCGCTTCACCCGAGCTGGAGCGCCATCATCGACCGGACCGGCCTGCCGCTGCTGCGTCGCCGCGAGGGCGGCTTCAAGGGGCTGGCATCGATCATCGTGGCGCAGCAGCTTTCCGTGGCGAGCGCCCGTGCCGTCTGGACCCGGGTCGAGTCGGTCCTGACGCCGCTCACGCCGGAGCGCGTGCTCGCTGCAAGCGATGAGGATATGCGGCTGTCCGGCCTGTCGCGGCCAAAGCAGCGCACCTTGCGAGCCGTCGCCGCGGCAATCGTCGAAGGAACGCTCGACCTGGGGTCTCTGGAGGGCGGTACCCCGGAATATATCCACGAGCACATGACCGCCGTCTCCGGCATCGGACCCTGGACCGCGGATATCTATCTGTTGTTCTGCCTCGGACACCGCGACGGCTTCGCGGCCGGCGATCTCGCCATCCAGGAGGCCGCGCGCGTCGCCTTCGGCCTCCAAGCCCGCCCGAAACCGGGCGAGCTGCAGGAGATGGCCGAGGCCTGGCGCCCCTGGCGCGGCGTGGCAGCCAGACTGCTCTGGGCCTACTACGCCGCGCTGAAGCGCCGCGAGGGGATCAACTCCTAAGGCATCGGCCCGCGAAGTGGAATGCGGCTTTCAGGAAAGCCGATTCGAACAGAGACGGTTGGATCGGACCTTAGCCGCGAACCACTTTGAGCGCGGTCTGCGCGGCCGCACGCAGGAAGCCGGTGTCGCTCATCACGGTGACCAGCCTGGCTCCCATCTCGACGCCCTCCTTCGCCCTCTCGGCGCTGGCGGCATAGAATGCGACCGGCTTGTTCACGGCAGACGCACGGGCCACGATGTGACGCAGGGCCTCGTCGACCTCCTTCGCCGAGGCGTTGACCGACGCTCCACCGGACAATGCGATCGAAAGATCGGATGGGCCCACGAACAACGCGTCGATGCCTTCAAGCGCCAGAATATCGTCGAGAATCGCCATGGCCTCGCGCGTCTCGATCATCGCGAAGGTCATCGAGAAACGATTGGCGGCCTTGAGATAGCTATTGGCGTCGAGCCCAGAGGCGCCCAGGCCGCCATAGCTGCCCCAGCTGCGTTCACCGAGCGGCGGATACTTGGCATAGGCCGCCAGACGGCGCGCATCCTCCATTGTGTTGATCATCGGCGCGATCACGCCCGAGACGCCGGCATCGAACAGCTTCGACACGTTCTGGAATTCGCCGACCGCGATCCGCGCCAGAGCAGGCTTTCCGGCCGCATTGATCAGCGGGATCGCCCGGATGACCTCGCCAAGCGTGATCGGCCCGTGCTGCATGTCGAGCGTGACGGCGTCAAAACCTTCCTGCGCAAGCACTCCGGCGATGCTCGGATCGGGCAGTCCACACCAGGCGGACAGGAGCGTGTCGCCTTTGCCGAGACGATCGGCGAGCGAGGACAGGACGGTTGGCTTGGCGGAGGACATCGGCGTTTTCATCCGGTTGAGCCCGCTCTTGAAACACGGCGGGACGAGGACAGTGGGCAGCAAACTCGCACAAAAACAAACGGGCGCTCATGCGCCCGTTTCAACCACGTTCTGCGTTTGGTGAACCGGCCAAGCCGATTCACGTGAAACAGGGTCTTGGCGCTAGCGCCCGGCCTGGATTTCCTCGGCGGCCCTGATCAGGAGCTCGGTCATCACGCGGCGGATCTCCTCGTCCGGCACCGCGACGCTCGCGGTTGCGAAATCGGACCTCACTTTGCGCAGCACGTCATCGTCGCCGGCCTCCTCGAAATCGGCCAGGACCACGGACTTCGCGTAAGCGTCCGCTTCAGCGCCGCTCTTGCCGAGCTTCTCGGCTGCCCAGAGGCCGAGAAGCTTGTTGCGCCGGGCCGTCGCCTTGAAGCGCAGCTCCTCATCAAGGGCGAACCTGCTCTCGAAGGCATCCTTGCGCTGATCGAATGTCGTCATGCGGGTTAAGTCCTCTTGCGGGCTCCGGGTGGCTTCTCAAAGCGATATAGGATGCCGCAGCGCCCAGGGCCAGCGCGGATTGCACGCTGGCGATCAGACACTCCGCCCGGTTTGTTGCGTTTGCAGTGCAGAAGCCCCATATAGCGGTCGCGAGGGTATCCGATTTGGCTATGCTCGCTTTGAACCGGACCAATCCGCAATCCAGGCCGATCGCGTCCGAGCGCAGATCTGAGCGAGGCTTGCGAAGGACCGGCGGAACAGGGGCCACGATCCCGCCGCGGGCAACCGCGACCAGAGAAAGGCCGATTTTGGATTTCCTCAAGCCACGGTACATCCCGATGAATCGCCGCCGTCGCATTTACGAAGGCAAGGCGAAGGTCCTCTATGAAGGACCGGAGCCCGGTACGCTGATCCAGCACTTCAAGGACGACGCCACCGCCTTCAACGCCAAAAAACATGAGGTGATCGACGGCAAGGGCGTCCTGAACAACAGGATCTCCGAGCACATCTTCTCCAATCTCAACGATATCGGCGTGCCGACGCATTTCATCCGTCGGCTGAACATGCGCGAGCAGCTGATCCGCGAGGTCGAGATCATTCCGCTCGAGGTGGTGGTGCGCAATGTCGCCGCCGGCTCGCTCTCGACCAAGCTCGGCCTCGAAGAGGGCACCCAGCTGCCGCGCTCGATCATCGAGTTCTACTACAAGAACGACGCGCTGAACGACCCGATGGTCTCGGAAGAGCACATCACCGCCTTCGGCTGGGCGACGCCCCAGGAAATCGACGACATCATGGCGCTTGCCATCCGCGTCAATGATTTCCTCTCCGGCTTGTTCCTCGGCGCCGGCATCCGCCTCGTCGACTTCAAGATGGAATGCGGCCGGCTCTGGGAAGGCGAGATGATGCGCATCGTCGTCGCCGACGAGATCAGCCCGGATTCCTGCCGGCTCTGGGACATCAAGTCGAAGGACAAGATGGACAAGGACCGCTTCCGCCGCGACATGGGCGGCCTGATCGAGGCCTATACCGAAGTGGCCCGCCGCCTCGGCATCATGGGCGAGAACGAAAAGGCCGGCCCAGCCGCCGGACCTCGCCTGGTGCAGTGAGCGCTGGCGGAGCCGTGACAGCGAACTGGAAACGGGAGCGCCTGCGCTCCCGTTTGCTTTTGGCTGCGCTGCTCGGCGGCCTGAGCCTGCTCACCGCCTGCAGCAACCATTTCGGTCCCGGCCTTGCCGAACTGGCGGCCGATCGAGGCTGGCAGCCGCTGCCGATCGGCTCCTGGGTCGTCAATGACGGCCTCGAGCCCCGTACCATCGTCTATTGCGCCGGCGCGCACTGCGTGCGCCCCGCTGTCGCAGCCCTGATCGCCGTTGAAGGCCGCAAGGCCGACGAGTTCGAACGAGGCCTCGCCACCGATCCAGCCCGTCTGGCCCGTGAATTCTCGAAGCCGGTCGATGCCGCCAAGGGCACGAAGCCCAGGCGCGCAACGGCCACGATCAAAAGCACCACCAGCGTTTCCCGCTTCGATGGCGGCGGTCCGTCCGGCCTGCTCGTCGAAATTCGCGGCAAGGGCGAGACCGGGCTGCTTGCAGCAACCGCGATCCTCTATGGCCGGGAAGCCGGCAAACTCGTCATGGCGATCGCGGTCAGCAATGATGGCGAAGCCGCCCAAAACTATGCACGCGCCGCCTGGCGCAGCCGCTGATTCGCCGTGAAGCCCTGACATGTGGTTGAGCCCGAACCGATTCGCCGCTAAGGCACCCCGCAGAAGCCCTGCCCGGAGAGCACAATGAAAGCCCGCGTCACCGTCACCCTCAAGAACGGCGTGCTCGATCCGCAGGGCAAGGCGATCGAAGGCGCTCTGAAATCACTCGGAATCGACGGTGTCGGCTCGGTGCGTCAGGGCAAGGTCTTCGACATCGAGCTCACCGCCAGCGACAAGGCCGCAGCCGAGAGCGCTCTCAAGGATGCCTGCGAGAAGCTGCTCGCCAACACCGTGATCGAGAACTATCGCGTCGAAATCGGAGCGTAAGACGATGAAAGCCGCCGTCGTCACTTTCCCCGGATCCAATCGCGAGGGTGATGTCGCCACTGCCCTGCGGCAGGCCGGCGCCACCGTCACCCATGTCTGGCATGCTGACATGGAGCTTCCGGCCGGCACGGATCTCGTCGTGCTGCCGGGCGGCTTCTCCTATGGCGACTATCTGCGCTGCGGCGCCATCGCCGGCCGGGCCCATATCATGGATGCAACGCGAGCCCATGCGGCGCGCGGCGGCTATGTGCTTGGCATCTGCAACGGCTTTCAGATCGCCTGCGAAGCGGGGTTGCTCCCGGGTGTCCTTGCCCGCAACGCCAATCTGAAATTCGTCTGCAAGCGCCAGCATCTCACCGTCGAACGCACCGATACCGCCTTCACCCGTGCCTATGCCAAGGGCCAGGTGATCGATGTCTGCATCGCGCATGGTGAAGGCAACTATATCGCTGATCCCGAGACGCTGGCCCGCCTCGAAGGCGAAGGCCTGGTTGCCTTCCGCTACGCCGACGCCGATGGTCAGGTCACCACCGAAGCCAACCCCAATGGCTCGCTGAACGGCATTGCCGGCATCTACTCGCCGGGTTTCAATGTGCTCGGTCTGATGCCGCATCCGGAAAACCTGATCGATTCGCTCACGGGCGGCACCGATGGACGCGGCATGTTCGAGAGCCTGATCAGCGGCAAGAAGGCAGCCTGACCGGCTCCCCCGTCATGCTCGGATTTGGCCTGGCATGACGGACACGACGGGGCCAGGCGGCCCGGCTTACTTCGCCAGCGAGGCCGCCTTCGCCAGCAGCTTCTGCGCGCTGTTCACATCGAGCGCGCCGACATGCTTGTCGACGATCCGCCCGTCGGGGCCGATCAAGAAGGTTTCCGGTACGCCATAGACGCCCCATTCGATGGCGCCACGGCCGGCGCGATCGACGCCCACGGCGGAATAGGGATTGCCGAGCGCTCCCAGGAAGCGGCGGGCATTCTCGGCCTCATCCTTGTAGTTCAGCCCGACCACGGCGACCTTGCCCTGCTTGACCACGGGCGCCTCAGCCATCGCGACAAGATGCGGGTGCTCGACGCGGCAGGGCGCGCACCAGCTCGCGAAGACATTGACGATGGTGGCCCGCCCCTTGGCCAGATCGGCCATGGTGAAGGCCGGGACCGGCTGTCCGTCGCGCTGCAACCCTTCGAGCGCGGTCAGCGCGATCGTCGGAGCCGGCTTGCCGATCAGCGCCGACGGAACCTTGCTGGCATCCCCGCTGAACAGCCCGACCAGGAAGACCAGGGACAGCCCGGCAAACAGGATCAGGGGAATCAGGAAAACCAGCGGCGAGCGCCGGCCTGGCGCACTCTCGACCTCGCTCACGACAATGCCTTCCCGGAACGGCGGCCGGCGCCGCGCTGTTCCAGCGCGTCGAGAGCCTGCCTTTGCGCGCGGTGATCGCGCCAGGTCATCAGAATCAGTCCGCCGAGAATCATCACGACCGACCCATAGGCGGACAGGATGTAGCCGGCATGCGGTCCAAACGCGCTCATATCGCGACCTCTGCCGCCAGCCGGTCCAGCCTCTCGGCCTCGAAGATCGTCAGCGTGCGGACCCGGCGGCGCATGATCTCGGCCCGCATCGCGACGAGATGCAGCGCCAGCGCCAGCAGAGTGAACCCGGCCGCCAGGATCAGGAGCGGCCAGAGCATGGCTGGATGAATGGTCGGACCGCCGGCGCGGAAGACCGATGCCGGCTGGTGCAGCGTATTCCACCAGTCGACCGAGAACTTGATGATCGGCACGTTGACGAAGCCGACCAGTGTCAGGATCGCCACCGCGCGCCCGGCGCGCGAGGGATCGTCGAGCGTGCGCCACAGCGCCATGATGCCGAGATAGATCAGGAAGAGCACGAGCACCGAGGTGAGCCTGGCATCCCAGACCCAATAGGTGCCCCACATCGGCTTGCCCCAGAGAGCCCCCGTGATCAGGCAGATCAGCGCGAAGCAGGCGCCGATCGGCGCCGCCGCCTTCTGCGCGACATCCGCAAGCGGATGGCGCCAGACCAGGGTGCCCAGTGCCGAGACCGCCATCATCGAGTAGAACATCAGCGCGAGCCAGGCTGCCGGCACATGCACGAACATGATGCGGATGGTCTCGCCCTGCTGGTAGTCCGCCGGTGCGACGAAAAAGGCGAGATAGAAGCCGACGGCAAGCAGCAACGCGGCCGCCCCCCCAAGCCAGGGCAGCAGCCGGCTCGACAGGCGCATGAAACGCGTCGGATTCGCCAGTTCGATCAGGCTAGCCATGCGGCCCTTTTGCTCTTCATTTGACGAGTGAGGATGTAGCAACCGGCTTCACGCTTCACAATCTCAGCCGATGGCCATGGCGTCGCAGCCTATTCCGCCTGCCGGAGTGCTGCAGCAGCGGCTATGGTGCCGATCACAAGCGTCGCGAGCGACAAGGCGCACAGGATCAGGAACGGCGTCAGGAAGGGCACCGTGCCGCCAAGCGCGCTGTTCGAAGCCGAGACGCCGAAGATCAGCACCGGCACCGTCAGCGGCGCGACGAGGATCGGCAGGATCAGGCCGCCCCGCTTGAGGCCGGCCGTCAACGCGGCTCCCGTGGCGCCGATGAAACTCAGCGCCGGCGTCCCGACCAGCAGCGTCCCGGCGACCGGCAGCATCGCCTCGCCGGGAAGCGCGACCAGCAGGCCAAGCAGCGGGGCAGCCAGCGCCAGCGGCAGACCGGTCGTCAGCCAATGCGCCAGCCCCTTGGCCAGCACAGCGAGTTCGAGGGGCAGGGCCGAGGCGCGGATCAGGTCGAGAGAACCGTCCTCCTCATCGCCCTGGAATAGCCGGTCGAGCCCGATCAGGGTCGCAAGCAGCGCTCCGAGCCAGAGAATGGCCGGGCCGATCCGCGAGAGCAGATTGAGATCAGGCCCGAGCGCGAAGGGCACCAGCACGACCAGCGTCAGGAAGAACACCAGCGCGAGCTCCCCACCTCCGCCGGCACGGGCCGCCAGGGCAAGATCGCGTTTCAGGATCGCCAGGAACGCTCCGCTCACGGCCCGATCCTCATCTCGCGCGCCGTTTCCAGGCCAATCGGGCCATGCGTTGCCGCCAGGATCGCGCCGCCCGCATCGAGATGGGCCTGCATCAGCCCGATCAGCATGCGCTGGGAGGCCGTATCGAGCGCCGAGGCCGGTTCGTCGAGCAGCCAGAGCGGCCGCCGTGAAACCAGGAGCCGTGCCAGCGCAACGCGCCGGCGCTGCCCGGCCGAGAGATAGCCGACCGGCAGGGCCGCGACATGCGGCAAGCCGATAGCGGCGAGCGCCTCATCGGCGGCAAGCCCGGGCTCGCCGAGCAGGGCCTGGACGAAATCGAGATTCTCGCGCGCCGTCAGCGCCGTTTTCAGGCCGTCGCGATGACCAACGAGATGGATCTGTTCCATCAGGGGCGCATCACCGATGCCCGTGACCCGCAAAACTCCCGCGGCAGGCCGCAGCCGCCCGCAGATCATCGCGATCAGGCTCGACTTGCCGGCGCCGTTGCGGCCGGTGAGCGCAATCGCCTCCCCGTTCCCGAGCGTGAACTCAAGCTTCTCGAAAACCAGTCGCCCGCCACGGCGGCAAGCCAGGCCTTCGGCGCTCAGCGTGAGTGGGGGGTAGGAAATTTGCGTCAAGGCCAGGGCATCTTCCCGTGCGTCAGAAGCTGCCACGCACGCGTTTCGTTCATGTAGCGGGCTTCTTGGAATTGATCTATAGAACGCTCGGCTACGCCGCACGCCGATCCGGCGCGGGGCTCGGGCACTCCCGGGGCGGCGCGCGCGTCATGCGCATTAGGCCTTCGATCTGGCCTGCCCGCAAGGGCGACCGAATCGCGACCGTAACCCCTTGATCAGGATTATGCCCGCATGGCTAACCAGGATTCCTTCAAGTCCCGCAAGACGCTCGACGTCGGCGGCAAGAGCTACGTTTATTACTCCCTGCCCGACGCCGAGGCGAACGGCCTTCCCGGCATTTCGAAGCTTCCCTTCTCGATGAAGGTTCTGCTCGAGAACCTGCTGCGCTTCGAGGATGGCCGCTCGGTCACCAAGACCGACATCGAGGGTTTCGTTGCCTGGCTGTCCGACAAGGGCAAGGCCGGCAAGGAGATCGGCTTCCGCCCGGCACGCGTGCTGATGCAGGATTTCACCGGCGTTCCGGCAGTGGTCGACCTGGCCGCGATGCGCGATGGCGTCGTCGCGCTCGGCGGCGATCCGGCCAAGATCAACCCGCTCGTCCCCGTCGACCTCGTCATCGACCATTCGGTCATCGTCGACGAGTTCGGCACGCCCAAGGCTCTCTCGCAGAATGTCGAGCTGGAATATGAGCGCAACGGCGAGCGCTACCGCTTCCTGAAATGGGGCCAGGGCGCCTTCGACAATTTCCGCGTCGTCCCGCCCGGCACCGGCATCTGCCATCAGGTCAATCTCGAATACCTCGCCCAGACCGTCTGGACCCGGACCGAGACGATCGACGGCAAGGAGGTCGAGGTCGCCTATCCCGACACCGTCGTCGGTACCGATTCGCACACCACCATGGTCAACGGCCTGGCCGTGCTCGGCTGGGGTGTGGGCGGCATCGAGGCCGAGGCTGCCATGCTCGGCCAGCCACAGTCCATGCTTCTGCCCGAGGTCATCGGCTTCAAGCTCACCGGCTCGCTGCGCGAAGGCATCACCGCGACCGACCTCGTGCTGACCGTCACCCAGATGCTGCGCAAGAAGGGCGTCGTCGGCAAGTTCGTCGAGTTCTTCGGCCCCGGCCTCTACAACCTGACGCTCGCCGACCGCGCCACCATCGCCAATATGGGCCCGGAATACGGTGCAACCTGCGGCTTCTTCCCGGTCGACGCCGAAACGATCGACTATCTCACCACCACCGGCCGCAAGTCGGACCGGATCGCGCTGGTCGAGGCCTACAGCAAGGCACAGGGCCTGTTCGCCACCATCGAGACGCCGGACCCGGTCTTCACCGACACGCTGGAACTCGACCTGACCACGGTCCAGCCTTCGATGGCCGGCCCGAAGCGCCCGGAGGGCCGCGTCGACCTCGGCGCCGTCGCCAAGGGCTTCGCCGCAGCGATGGACACCGAATACAAGAAGGGCGCCGAGATCGCCCGCCGTGTTCCCGTCGAAGGCCGTGCCCATGATCTCGGCCATGGCGACGTCGTCATTGCCGCCATCACCTCCTGCACCAACACCTCGAACCCCTCGGTGCTGATGGCTGCGGGCCTGCTCGCCCGCAACGCGGTCGCCAAGGGCCTGACGGTGAAGCCCTGGGTCAAGACCTCGCTTGCCCCCGGCTCGCAGGTCGTGGCGGAATATCTCGCCAAGTCCGGCCTCCAGACCGACCTCGACACACTCGGCTTCAACCTGGTCGGCTTCGGCTGCACCACCTGCATCGGCAATTCCGGCCCGTTGCCGGGCCCGATCTCGAAGGCGATCAACGATCAGGGCCTGATCGCGGGCGCCGTGATCTCCGGCAACCGCAATTTCGAAGGACGCGTCTCGCCGGACGTGCAGGCGAACTACCTCGCCTCGCCGCCGCTGGTCGTCGCCTATGCGCTCGCCGGCAGCGTCCAGAAGGACCTGACGACCGAGCCGCTCGGCACGGGCAAGGATGGCCAGCCCGTCTTCCTGAAGGACATCTGGCCCTCCAACAAGGAGATCCAGAGCTTCATCGCCCAGAACGTCACGCGCGCCATCTTCGAGGCGAAATATGCCGACGTGTTCAAGGGCGACCAGCACTGGCAGGACGTGAAGACGCCGGAGAGCCAGACCTACGCCTGGGACGATGCCTCGACCTATGTGCAGAACCCGCCCTATTTCCAGGGCATGGGCAGGAAGCCTTCGCCGGTCAGCGAGATCGTCGGCGCGCGCATCCTCGGCCTGTTCGGCGACAAGATCACGACCGACCACATCTCACCGGCCGGTTCGATCAAGGCGGCTTCGCCTGCCGGCCAATACCTGACCGAGCACGGCGTCGCCGTCGCCGACTTCAACCAGTACGGCACGCGGCGCGGCAATCATGAGGTGATGATGCGCGGCACCTTCGCCAACATTCGCATCCGCAACCACATGATGGGGCCGAATGGGCGTGAGGGTGGTTACACCATCCACTATCCCAGCAAGGAAGAGCTGCCGATCTACGACGCGGCCATGCGTTATCAGGAGGAGAAGGTGCCGCTGGTCATCTTCGCCGGCGTCGAATACGGCAACGGCTCCTCGCGCGACTGGGCGGCGAAGGGCACCAATCTGCTCGGCGTCAAGGCCGTGATCGCGCAGAGCTTCGAGCGCATCCACCGCTCGAACCTCGTCGGCATGGGCGTCGTTCCCTTCACGCTGCCGGAAGGCACGAGCTGGGCGTCGCTCGGCCTGAAGGGTGATGAGAGCGTCACCATCAAGGGGCTGGCCACGGTCAAGCCACGCCAGATGCTGGAAGCGGAGGTCACTTTCGCCGACGGCACGGTGAAAAAGGTCCCGATTCTCTGCCGCATCGATACGCTGGACGAGCTCGATTACTTCAAGAACGCCGGCATCCTGCACTACGTGCTGCGCGGCATCGCGGCGTAGTCCACGCCCTGCCCTGGCTCCGTCTGACGGCGCCGGGGACATCGACATGCAGGGCCGGCCTCTGGCCGGCCCTGTTTCGCCTTGCGGCGCCTCCAGTTGTCCTCGCGCAGGCGTAGGTGTAATGGGGCGTCACAGCCATCCTTGGCGGGGGGCTTGGGGCAGGCGCGCGCCAGCGCGCCCGGATGTCCGCCGCCACAATCCAAGACGACGGGAGCACCCGCATGTCCGCCACGTTCGAGACGGTCGCCGGTATCATTTCGGAGACCTGCGATATTCCTCGCGAGAAGATCACGCCCCAGAGCCACGCCATCGAAGACCTCGGTATCGACTCGCTGGCCTTCCTCGACATCGCCTTCGCGATCGACAAGGCTTTCGGCATCAAGTTGCCGCTCGAGCAGTGGACCCAGGAGGTCAACGAAGGCAAGGCGCCGGCCGAGCAGTATTTCGTGCTTGAGAACCTGTGCCAGCGCATCGACGACCTCGTCGCCGCCAAGAAGGCCTGAATTTCGCTCGCAGGGCCGCCCCTTCGATGAATTTGCGAGGCGGCCTTGAGACGGACACCCTCTCCCGATAGAGCATGATGCAGCCGAGCCGGGCGTTCCCTCGCCCGCTCGGCGCATCTGTTGCTCGCCACCCGGTCAGGACCCGCATGCGCCTCGAATATTTCGACATGATCGACACGGTCGTGACCTTCGATCCGTCGCAGAAGCGCATCGCCACACGTTCGACCGTGCCGAGCGCGAGCCCCGTTTTCGAGGGGCATTTCCCCGGCCACCCGCTTGTTCCCGGCGTACTCCTCACCGAGACCATGGCCCAGGCTTCCGGCTATCTTCTGCTCGCTCTCAACCAGTTGCAGCAGATGCCGTTCCTGATGATGGTCGACAAGGCGCGCTTCCGCACCTTCGTCGAACCTGATGCGGTGCTGGATGTCAGCGCAGAGCTCGTTCACGAAGGCTCGGGCTACGCCGCCACCAAGGCGAGGATCGCGATCGACGGCAAGCCGATCTGCGATGCCGAGCTGCGTTTCCGCCTGATGCCGTTCCCGGCCGACATGCGGACGTTGATGGAGCAACGGATCGCGGCGATCGGCCTCGTCCCGGAACGGAACTGACATGATGCGTGACGTCGTCATCACCGGCATCGGCCTGGCCTCCAGCCTGGGCGAAGGCATCGAGACGCATGCAGCGGCTCTGGCCTCTTCCGTGGCACCGGTCGTCGATACCGAGAGTTTCGCGCCCTATCCCGTGCACCGGCTGAAGCCGCTGGAACTCGATCGGCAGATTCCGAAGAAATCCGACCAGCGCCAGATGGAGCCATGGCAGCGGCTTGGCGTCTATGCCGCCGGCCTTGCCCTCGATGCTGCCGGCCTGAAGGACGACGTCGAAGCCAAGAGCGAGCTCCAGGTCATCGTCGCCGCCGGCGGTGGCGAACGTGATCATGCCGTCGATTCCGCGATTCTGACCGGCTTGCGCGGCGCGAACCAGCCTGGCGCCTTCCTGAACGAGCGGCTGATGGGCGACCTGCGCCCGACGCTCTTCCTGGCGCAGCTCTCCAATCTTCTCGCCGGCAATATCGCGATCGTTCACGGCGTCACCGGCGCCTCGCGCACCTTCATGGGCGAAGAGCAGGCCGGCGTCGACGCCATCCGCACCGCCCATGCCCGCGTCGCCTCCAGCCAGGCAGACGTTATGCTGGTCGGCGGCGCCTACAATGCCGAGCGTCGCGACATGCTGCTGCTGCTCGAGGCCGGCGGCTATTTGCGCAAGGGTGATTTCGCGCCGGTCTTCGAACGGCAAGATGCGCCAGGACTGATCACCGGCAGCGCGGCAGCGTTCCTGGTCCTGGAATCGGCCGAGCGCGCCAAGGCCCGTGGCGCAAAGGTTCTTGCCGGCCTCAGCCATGTCGCGGCCGCCCGTGCGCGCCGCAGCGAGCAGGGCGCGGTCGAGGCCTCGTTGCGCAAGCTGGTTGCCGGCTTCGGCGCGGTATCGTCCTCGCCGCTCGTCATCTCGGCGGCGACCGGCGCGGCCGGCGTCACCGGCGAAGAGGCATCGGCCATCGCCAACCTGCCAGCCGCCAAGCGCGTTGCGACTGGCGATCTCGTTGGCCACAGCCTCGAGGCGGCATTTCCCATTTCGGTTGCCCTTGCCGCCATCGCCCTTGCCAATGGCCAGGCAAGCGAAGCGATCGTCACCGGCGCCGGCCATTGGCGCGGAGAAGGCGCGGCGCGCCTCGTGAAAGCGTGAGAACATCGCCATGAGCGCACAGCATCGCGACTCCAAGGGCCGCCCCGTCGTCGCCGTCACCGGACTGGGTGTCGTCACCTCGCTCGGCCAGGGCAAGCAGACCAACTGGGAAGCGCTGACCGCCGGGCGATCGGGCATCCACCGCATCGAGCGCTTTCCGATCGACGGGCTGCGTACGACCATCGCCGGCACGGTCGATTTCCTCTTCGACGCCCCCTTCACGGCGCCTCAGCTTTCCGAAAAGCTCGCGACACTCGCCGCAGAGGAGGCCGTGAGCCAAAGCGGACTCGGCTTGGACGGTGATTTTCCCGGCGAGCTCTTCATGGCCGTTCCTCCCGTCGAGATGGAATGGCCGCAGAAGCAGGAACTGGCGCAAGCCATCGACGGCGACGTCGACTATGACGGATTGCTGCGCGCTGCCGCCTCGCACAAATACAAGGCCATGCACGAACTCTTCCTGTTCGGAGGCGTCGCCGATCACATCGCCGATCGGTTTGGTACCCGGGGTTCACCGATCTCGCTCTCGACCGCTTGCTCCTCCGGCGCGACAGCCATCCAGATGGGCGTGGAGGCGATCCGGCGCGGCGAGACGAGCGCGGCGCTGTGCGTCGGTACTGACGGCTCGGTCCATGCCGAAGCGCTGATCCGCTTCTCCCTGCTCTCGGCCTTGTCGACCCAGAACGATCCGCCGGAAGGCGCATCCAAGCCCTTTTCAAAGAACCGCGACGGGTTCGTCATGGGCGAAGGGGCCGGGGCGCTGGTTCTCGAGGATTACGACCACGCCTTGGCGCGGGGCGCGACCATCCTCGGCATCGTTGCTGGGTGCGGCGAGCGCGGCGACGGCTTCCACCGCACGCGTTCGAGCCCGGACGGCAAGCCCGCGATCCTTGCCATGCAGGATGCGCTGGCCGATGCAGGGCTGACGCCGGACGATGTCGACTACATCAACGCGCACGGCACCTCGACGCCCGAGAATGACAAGATGGAGGCGATGAGCTGCTCCGCCGTCTTCGGCGAGCGCATGGCGCGCCTGCCGATCTCCTCGAACAAGTCGATGATCGGCCATACGCTCACGGCCGCCGGTGCCGTCGAAGCGGTGATCTCGCTTCTGACCATCGCCAATGGCCGCATCCCACCGACGATCAACTACAACCTACCCGACGCCGCCATTGCCCTCGATGTCGTGCCGAATACGGCGCGCGACGCCAAGGTCAGGACCGTCATCTCCAATTCCTTCGGCTTCGGCGGGCAGAACACCTGTCTCGTGCTGACCGCCCCCCCGGAGGCGGCATGACCCGCATTCTCGTCACCGGCGGCGCCAAGGGCGTTGGCGCCGAGATCGTGCGCGCGCTCGCAGCGGCAGGACATGATGTCGATTTCACCTATCGGTCATCGACCGGTCAGGCACTGGCGCTGGCAGCCGAGATCGGCGCGGCGCATCCAGGCCAGGCCGTTCGCGCGCTGCCGCTCGATCTCGCCGACAAGACGGCTTTGGACACATTCTGCGAGACGGTCGAGGGCGACAGCTATTTCGGCTTCATCCACAACGCCGGACAGCCCTATGACTCGCTCGCAGCGATGATGGTGCAGGACAAGGCAGAAGCGACCATGCAGGTCAATTTCTGGGCCTTCACTCGCCTTGCCAAGAGCCTGATGCGCGGCATGCTGCGCGCCCGCAGCGGACGGATCGTCGCGATCGGATCAGTGGCCGCGCTGCGCGGCAATCCGGGCAATGCCGCCTATGCCGCCTCGAAGGGCGCGCTGATTTCCTACGCCAACACCCTGGCCGTCGAAACCGGCAAGCGCGGCGTCACCGTCAACGTGATCGCGCCGGGCTTCATCGATACCGACATGATGGCACCCTACGCCGCCTATCGGGAAAAGATGGAAAGCCAGATCCCCGCCGGCCGCTTCGCGAAGCCCGAGGAGATCGCCGGGCTCGCCGCCTTCCTGATGAGCCCCCCGGCCGCCTATATCACCGGCACCGTGCTGCCGATCGACGGTGGCCTGACGGCACAGCTCGGCGTGCATCGCTGAGCGCGCTCAGCCGGCAGACATGTATTTGAAAGGCTCGACATGCGTTCCCTCCAGCTCTTCGGCGACCGTGACCTGCGCCTGACAGAAATCGACCCGCCGCCGCCGCCAGCTGCCGGCGAGGTGCAGATTCGCGTGCGCGCCGTCGGCCTGAACTATCTCGATGTCTGGGGCTTCCGCGGCATGGCCTTCGCCAAGCGCAAGATGCCTCAGGCGGCCGGTGTCGAGGCCGCAGGCGAGGTGGTGGCTGTCGGCGAAGGTGTCAGCCGTTTCCGGGAAGGCGACACCGTCACCATGTACGGCGCCGAGACCTGTGGTCACTGCAAGGCCTGCCGCGAGGGTCGCGACAATCTCTGCGAGAATGTCGCCGGCATCATGGGTTTCCATATCGACGGTTTCGCCCGCGAGCTGATCAACCGGCCCGAGCGCCTCGTGATCAAGGCTCCGAAGGGCGTGTCCTTTGAGGAGGCCGCCTGCGCGCCGATCGGCTTCGGCACGGTGCAGCACATGCTCTTCGACAATGCCAAGCTGGAGCCGGGTGAATCCATTCTCGTTCACGCCGGCGGCTCCGGCATCGGCACCGCCGCGATCCTGATGGCCAAGGCGATCGGCTGCACCGTCTACACCACCGTCGGCGACGATGAGAAGGGCGCCAAGGCCAAGGCGCTCGGCGCCGATTTCGTGGTCAACTACAAGACCGAGCGCTTCGAGGGCGAAGTGCGCCAGCTCACCAAGCGCAAGGGCGTCGATGTCGTCTTCGAGCATGTCGGTGCCGATACCTGGAATGGCTCGCTGCTTTGCCTGAAGCGCGGCGGCAGGCTCGTCACCTGCGGCGCGACGTCTGGCCCCTCGACCACAATGAACCTGATGCAGCTCTTCCAGCAGCAATACCGCATCTTCGGCTCCTTCGGCTGCCGCATCGAGAACATCGCGCAGTCGCTGGAGAAGATGGCGGGCGGCACGAAGCCGGTGATCGACTCGGTCTTCCCGCTCGAGGATTTCGAGAAGGGGCTCGCCCGACTCGAGGGCCGCAAGGTCTTCGGCAAGGTCATTGTTGCCTTCTGAGCCCCGGAATCGCGCGCCAGACTTGACCGGCGCGTATTCCTGACGCAAGTCGCGCGGCTGGCGCCGGGCCTTTCCGGCTCTTCGGAAAGAGGCCCTCGCGGCATTGAGACGTTTGAAGCACTTCGCGGGCCGGCTCGTTGCGGCCATCATGATCGGCCTGATCCGGGCTCTGTTCGGCTTCCTGCGCCTGCTCGGGCCGGAACGCGCCAGTGACCTCGGAGGCTGGCTGCTGCGCAGCGTCAGCCCGCTGATCCCGGTCAATCGCGTCGCACTGGCCAATATCCGTGCCGCCTTCCCCGAGAAGAACGAGGCCGAAGTCCGGGCGATCGCGCGGGGAGCCTGGGAGAATCTCGGCCGCACCGCTGCCGAGTACGCTCATCTCAAGACCCTGTTCGACTATGACGACGACAACCGGGATGCTCCCTCGCGGGTCGAGGTCTCCGGCATCGAGCATTTCGTCGCGCTGAAGGATGACCAGAAGCCAGGACTGATCTTCTCGGCGCATCTCGCCAACTGGGAGCTGCCGGCGATCTGTGCCGCGGCCTACGAGCTCGACACCACCGCGGTCTTCCGCGCGCCGAATGATCCGGCAATCGCCAACGTGGTGCACGAGATTCGCTCCGGCGCCATGGGCGGACTTGCCGCCGCGAAGCAGGGTGCTGCCTTCGCGATGCAGGGCGTGCTCGAGAGGGATGGCCATCTCGGCATGCTGATCGACCAGCATTTCACCCGGGGCGTGGTGATCCCTTTCCTGGGCCGCCCGGCCCTGACCAATCCGATCCTCGGCAAGTTCGCACGCCGGTTCGACTGCCCGGTCCATGGCGTGCGGGTCATCCGGCTGCCGGGGCAGCGCTTCCGGCTTGAACTGACGCCACCGCTCGACCTGCCCCGCGACGAAGCCGGCGAGATCGATGTCACGGGCGCCATGGCGATGATGACCGCGGTGGTGGAAGGCTGGGTGCGCGAGCACCCTGAGCAATGGCTCTGGATGCATCGGCGCTGGCGTCCGAACATGATCAAGTCGGCTGCGCTGGCGAATTACGGGGATACGACCTGGCCGCAGCCCAAATTCAAGGCAACGTGATTTCCAAGTGAGGCTCATTGAGCGCTTTGGTAACATCTTGCAGTCAGCTTGAAGCCGAGTTTCGAGAATGACCCGCCGGATACGCGCCCTTTCTGCCTTCCTTGCTGCCCTCACGTTTGGCGGCGCGACAGCGCTTGCCCAGACGCCGGCCAAGCCCCCAAGGGCGGTGATCGAACTTTTCACCAGCCAGGGCTGCTCGTCCTGCCCCGCGGCAGACGCGCTCTTCGTCGAATTGGCCAAGGATCCGAGCCTGATCGCCCTCACCATGCCGGTGACCTATTGGGATTATCTCGGCTGGAAGGACACGCTCGGCCAGGACGTTTTCAGCAAGCGCCAGAAATACTACGCCAAGGGGCGCGGCGACGGCCAGATCTACACGCCTCAGGCCGTGATCAACGGCGCTTCGCATATGGTCGGCTCCGACAAGGCCCAGATCGAGCAATCGCTCAAGGAGCACGCGAGCCCGGCTCTACCGGTCTCCGTCGCCCTGTCGGAAGCCTCCGGCCACCTGAGCATCAAGCTCGATCCCACCGGCGCCGGCAGCGAGCGCGGCGGCGGTGTCTGGCTGGTGCCGATCTCGCGCCTTGTCACGGTTCCCATCGAACGCGGCGAGAACAAGGGTAAATCGGTGACATACGCCAATGTCGTGCGCGGCATCGTCAAGATCGGCGAATGGACCGGAGCGGCAACGACGATGTCGGTCCCACTGGCGACGGCACAACTTCCGAATGCCGACGCTTATGTCGTCCTGGTGCAGGGCGACCAGCCCAATCGGGTGATCCTGGGCGCCGCGCGCAGCCCGCGCTGAGGTTTCAGAGCAGGACCACCTTGTTCGGCAGCTCGTCGACGTCGTCTGCCGCTGGCGGCGCATGGCGGGCGAGAACGCTGCCGACGGCTCCAACGGCATCGATCAGGCCTTCGCGCAGGCGGTCCTCCTTCGCTGCCCCGAGCAGCGGCTCGATGATGCCACGCCAGACCGCCTGATCGATCGTCTCGTCTATTCCGATATCCGCGACGATCTCGGCGTAGCGCTCCTGCAGGGCAATGTAGAGCAGGACGCCTGTGCGCCCACGCGTGCGGGTGAGGCCGCGCGCCGTAAACTCGCGCAGGGCCACGTCATGGGCCCGCCGGCGCTTGACGAAGCCAGGCACGAAGCGTCCACCGCGCCCATACCAGAGCAGCGTCACCATCAGAACCGCAGCGCAGACGAGTTGGATCAGGAAGATTCGCGGGGCGCTGGTTGCGGTCAGCATCAATAGCGGCCAGGGCACGAACAGGGCCAGCACCAGCGCCATCACCAGCGGCACGGTGTGGTAGCTGCTCGCAGCGCGGTCGATCACCACAACGATCTCGCCGGAGGTCAGGCTTTCCGCCTGCCGCACTGCTTCAGCGATCGCCTCCTGGTCTTGCGTATCCATCACCAACTCCCAGAAGCACCACCGCCGCCAGACGAGCCTCCGCCTCCTGAAAAGCCCCCGCCGGAACCCCAGCCCCCGCCCCCGCTCCAGCCGGAACCAGTCCCGGTCCCCCAACCTGAGCCGGTCGGCGGCAACGTCACCCAGCGGCCATCGCGCATCCGGTGCCTGCGCCCGCCGCCTTGCTGGTTCAGGCCACGCAGGATGCTGACCACGACGATGAAGATGAAGAACATCACCAGGATGACGGCCACATCCTCCCCGAAGCTGCTTTCATCACTGCGGACGGTCGCACGGCGCTGCCATTCTTCGGCATCTCCAGCCAGAATGCTCAGGATCGCATCGACGCCGCCCTCGATGCCTCCGGCAAAATCGCCCGTCTTGAACTTCGGTGCCATGGCTGTGGTGATGATGACTTTCGAGAGCGCATCGGTGAGCGCGCCCTCCAGCCCATAGCCAACCTCGATGCGGACCTTGCGCTCGTTCGGAGCGACGAGCAGCAACACGCCGTTGTTCCTGGCCTTCTCGCCGAGCTGCCAGTGCCGGAACAGGCGATTGCTGAAATCCTCGACGGCGTAGCCCTGGAGCGACGGCACGGTCGCGATCACGACCTGATCGCTCGTCTTCGCTTCATGGGCCTGCAGCTTCTGCTCGATGCGGCTGCGCGCCGCGGCATCGAGCAGATTGGCGCTGTCGACGATGCGACCGGTCAGAGCAGGAAAATTGGGATCGGCGGCAAGCGCGAAGCCGGCCCAGAGCAGGACAAGCAACAGGGAGAGATAACGGAGAACCCCTCTCCCTTCTGGAAGAGGGGCTACCCGGCCTGTTTCGTGAGCGAACCGGAGCACCCCGGGCGCCCCTTAGAACTTCACCTCCGGCGGCTTCTCTGCGCCCGCTGCCGCGGAGAAGGTCTCCATCGCCTTTGCGCCCCAGAACAGCCGCGCCCAGATCACGCCGGGGAAGGTGCGGATCTCGGTGTTGAAGCTCTGCACCGCCTGGATGTAGTCGCGCCGGGCCACCGCAACACGGTTCTCTGTGCCTTCAAGCTGAGACTGCAGGGCGAGGAAGTTCTGGTTCGACTTGAGCTCCGGATAGCGCTCGACCGTGACCAGGAGCCGCCCCAGAGCGCCCGTCAGGGCATTCTGCGCATCCTGGTATTCCTTGAACTTCGCGGGATCGGTGATGGTCGAAGCGTCGACCTTGACCTGCGTCGCCTTGGCGCGCGCCTCGATCACCTGCGTCAGCACCTCACGCTCCTGCGAGGCATAGCCCTTCACGGTCTCGACCAGATTGGGGATCAGGTCGGCGCGGCGTTGATACTGGTTCTGGACCTCGCTCCAGGCTGCTTTGGCCCTCTCCTCGAGTGTCGGCACATTGTTGATGCCGCAGCCCGCGAGCACGAGGCCGAAGAGGGTGACGGCCGCAAGCGCAAGGCTGCGACGACGAACGGTAGAGAGCGCGAACGACATGTCGATGCCCCTTTTGGCAATGATCGAGCGATCGATTCGGAGCTTAGCGCTCCGCTCGAGCGGGTGAAAGGCAGCTCGTACAATCACCCGTTGCGTTATCCGGACCTTGCATCGCAGCCCTTCCGCTGCTGGGATGCGCGTCAGCCTGCAGCGGGAGATCGCCAGCATGAACTTCTCGTTCTCCACATCGCGACGCGCCGGACGATCACCCCTTCTTGCACTGGCCGCCGCCAGCGCCTTCTGGGCAGGAGGCGCGGCCTCACAGCCCCTTGCGCCCGCGCCTGAAGCTGCGACCGGCCGAATCGCCAAGGCCGTCGGCACCGCGCAGCGCTACATGGCGGCCGCCGCCAACCCGCTCGCCGCCAGCGCCGGCCGCGACATCCTGCGCGCCGGCGGCAGCGCCACGGACGCCGCCATCGCGATCCAGCTCGTGCTCAATCTGGTCGAGCCGCAGAGCTCGGGCATCGGTGGCGGTGCATTCTTCGTGCACTGGGACGAGGCCGGACGAACACTCGTCACGCTGGACGGCCGCGAGCGCGCTCCGCAGGCCGCGAAACCCGACCGCTTCATCGGTCCCGAGGGCAAGCCGATGAAATTCATCGACGCCGTCGTCGGCGGCCGTTCGGTCGGTGTGCCCGGCACGGTCAAGCTGCTGGAGGAGGCGCACAAGCGCTGGGGCAGGTTGCCCTGGGCCACTGTCATGGCCCCCGCAATCAAGCTCGCGGAAGATGGGTTCACCATCTCGCCGCGCCTCAACGGCCTGCTTTCCGGCGAGACGAATCTCGCGAAGGACCCGCGCGCCGCCGCCTATTTCTACGAACCGGACGGCAAGGCCAAGGCGGTGGGCACGGTCTTGAAGAATCCGGCCTTCGCCGCGACGCTTCGCGCCGTCGCCGAGAGAGGGTCCGACGCTTTCTACTCCGGGCCGATCGCCGAGGACATCGTCTCGACCGTGACTGGCCACAAGACCAATCCGGGCGATATGACGCTCGCGGATCTGCAGGCCTACAAGGTCGAGGAGCGAGAGGCGGTCTGCGGCTCCTATCGGGTCTGGCGGATTTGCGGCATGGGACCGCCGAGCTCCGGCGCGATCGCCGTCCAGCAGATGCTCGGCGTGCTCGAAACCCAGAACATGGCCCGCCTCGGCCCCTCCGCCGAGAGTGCACACTGGTTCAGCGAGGCAGGTCGCCTTGCCTTCGCCGACCGCGCGCTCTTCCTCGCCGACCCGGCTTTTGTCAGCGTGCCGGTCAGCGGCTTGATCGACCGCGACTACATCCGCTCGCGCGCCGGGCTCGTCAGCCCCGACAAGTCGATGGGCCGCGCCAAGCCCGGCGATCCCCCCAACAAGCGGGCCCAGCTCTTTGCCCCCTCGGACGGCATCGAGAACGGCACGAGCCACATCTCGGTGATCGATGCCGATGGCAATGCGGTCGCGATGACCACGACGATCGAGGATGGATTCGGCTCGCGGCAGATGACCAGGGGCGGCTTCCTGCTGAACAACGAGCTGACCGATTTCAATTTCGCTCCGGAGGAGGAGGGCAAGCCCGTCGCCAACCGCGTCGAGGGCGGAAAGCGCCCGCGCTCCTCTATGGCGCCAACTCTGGTGTTCGATGCCTTCGGCCGGCTCTACGCCGTGGTCGGCTCGCCCGGGGGCAGCCAGATCATCGGCTTTGTCGGCAAGACGCTGGTCGCCCTGCTGGACTGGAAGATGGATCCGCAGGCCGCCGTCGACTTCGCCAATTTCGGCAGCCGCAATGGCCCCACCGAGCTTGAAAAGGGCACTGAGGCCGAGGCCTGGAAGACAGCGCTCGAGGCCAAGGGCCATGAGGTCAGGCTGCTGGAAATGACCTCCGGCATCCAGGCGATCGTCAAGACCCCTGAAGGCTTTGTCGGGGGAGCCGACGGCCGGCGCGAGGGCGTGGCGATCGGCGACTAACGGGTCCGGCACATCATGCCCGGGCGAATTCCGGGCCTCATCGGCTTCGGAATGTCCCGGGACGGCAATGCGCCCGAGACAGGCGGCAAGCGCTAAGCCTGCCCGACCGGCCGTTCCCCGCCCGCGCCGCGTCCGGCGATCAGCCAGTAGACGAAGCCGGTGGCGGCCCCGACCAGGAACAGCGCTGCAATGATCTGTGTCTCGCTCGCCGTCGGTGCGCGTGACAGCCGCAGCATGGCGAGCGGCAGCAGCGCCGCGAACATGCCTGTCAGCCCGCTCTGGATCAGCCCGCTGCGGATGCGGAAGAGCTCGGAGCCGACCGCGACGAGAACGACCGGCGCGACCATGATTGCAAAGCCCAACCGGCCGAGCAGCGTGAAGGCAGCTTCCGCCGTGGGGCCGGGATCGAAGCCGCTCTCGGCCTGGGCGAAAAGCGCTGTGAGCAGGCGCTCGAAGCCGCCGCCGATCAGCAGCGCGATGTCAGGCGAAACCACGCTCGCGATGAGCAGGGCAAACATCCCAAATCCCATCGCAACGAGCAGCGCGAACGGAATCAACAGCAGCCAACGCAGCATATGTCAGCTCGCCAGCGCCGCAGCTTCGGCCTCGCTCTGCTCCAGCATTAGCCGGGCACGAGCCGAGAGCTTTTCGGTTTCGCTCTTGAGCTGGCCGCAGGCGGCGAGGATGTCGCGCCCGCGTGGCGTGCGCACCGGCGAAGCGTAGCCTGCGCGGTAGACGATCTCGGAGAAGCGCTCGATCCGGTCCCAGTCAGAGCATTCATAGCGCGTGCCGGGCCAGGGATTGAACGGGATCAGGTTGATCTTGGCCGGAATGCCCTTGAGCAGCCTGACGAGTTCGCGCGCCTCGGCATCGCTGTCGTTGACGCCCTTCAGCATCACGTACTCGAAGGTGATGCGCTTGGCGTTCGACAGGCCGGGATAGTTGCGGCAGGCCTCGAGCAGGTCGCGGATCGGGTACTTCTTGTTCAGGGGGACCAGTTCATTGCGCAGGTCGTCGCGCACGGCATGCAGCGAGATCGCCAGCATCGTGCCCATCTCCGCGCCGAGCGCTTCGATCTGCGGCACCACGCCGGAGGTCGAAACCGTGATGCGGCGACGGCCGAGCGACAAGCCCTCATTGTCCGAGATCACGTCGATCGCATCGCGGACGCCGTCGAAATTATAGAGCGGCTCGCCCATGCCCATGAAGACGATGTTCGAGACGAAGCGGCCACCGTCATTCGGCACGAAAGCACCCTCGGGCGGCGTGCGCCCGGGGAAGTCGCCGAGACGATCGCGCGCCACCATCAGCTGCGCCACGATCTCCTCGGTGGTGAGGTTGCGCACCAGGCGCTGCGTACCGGTGTGGCAGAAGGTGCAGCTGAGCGTGCAGCCGACCTGGCTCGAGACACAGAGCGTGCCGCGGTCGACCTCGGGGATATAGACGCATTCGATCTCGGCACCACGATCTCGTGCACCGACCGGAGGCATCCGCAGCAGCCATTTGCGTGTGCCATCGCTCGAGACCTGCTCGGCCGTTACCTCCGGCAAATCGAGCGTGAAACGCTCGGCCAGCGCAGCGCGCAAGACCTTGCTGATCGTTGTCATCGCGGAGAAATCGCGGACGCCGTAATGATAGATCCAGTTCCAGAGCTGGCCGACGCGCATGCGTCGCTCCTTCTCGGAAACGCCGATTTCAGCCAGCGCATCGGATAAGCCGGCGCGTGTGCGCCCGACCAGCGAGGCAGGTCGCAAAACGGGTTCGGCCGCCGGAGCGGGGGAAGCAGGGACGGACAGGGACATCGGAACTCGGGCTCAAGCGGGCATCATGCGCCCGCGCTCGGCGGGCTCATATCATAATCCGCATAAAGCGCGAAATCGGCGGAAATGCGCCGCCTGCCCGCGTTACTTGCAGGCGTCTTCGGCGCGCTTGACGATCTGGTTGAGGCCGGCGAGCGAGTATTTGTCGCTGGTCGGATTGCCGCGTTTCGACATGCCCTTGACCTCGAGGCTCGCGCCCTTGCGCAGCGCGTCGAGCATGCGGCCTTCCTCAGCCGGATTCTTGAGCCACATGTTCTGGCCCTTGGCGACAAGCGCGAAGCGCTCATTGCCGATGATCGCCTGATGCTCGACATCTTCCTTGAGGTCGAAATTCATCACCAGGCTGATCTCGTTGCGCACCCCTTCGGTGGGGCGGCTGGAGACGAAGAGCATGCCTTCGACATCCTTGAGATTGGCAGGGATGCGGGTTTCCGCCTTGGAAAGCGCGTAGCAGACCTTGGATCGGCCCTGCTGCGACGAGAAGGCCTGCCATTTCCCGGCAGTCTCGAGCAGCATCGCCTGCGCCTGGCCCGAAGCCGCAGCGCGTTGGGCCGGAGCAGGCGCTCGCTGCGCCTGGGCCGGGGAAATCAGAAACGGCAAGGCCAGCGCGACAAGCGCCGAGGCCAGTTTCGCATGCCGGGTGGCGGTGACGCCGGTTCGGAAGTAGTTGAGAATCATCGACCGCCATCAATCAGCAGAAATGTTAACAGCATCTCTATTTCCGAAGCATTTTGCGCGGAACCTCAAGAATGCCTGAACCATAGGATGTCACGATCCTGGCGAAAATGCGAATATGACGCTGCCGCGAGCAAGGTTCCGCTCGCACCGGCGCCGTGGCACAATCCGCCTGGAAACAAGCGGTGATCGGCGGTGTCCGGGCGGAATCGCAGGCACGAGCCAGGCTGAGGACGGTGCGTAGAGATGAAAGCACTGCTTTGCGAGACCCACGGGCCAGCAGAAAACCTCGTGATCCGTGACCTGCCCGATCCGAAGCCGGGCCCGGGCGAGGTTGTCATCACCGTCAAGGCGGCGGCGCTGAACTTCTTCGACACGCTGATCATCCAGAATCGCTACCAGACCAAGCCGCCCCTGCCCTTCTCGCCAGCAGGCGAATGCGCGGGCATCATCAGCGCGATCGGCCGCGATGTCGAAGGGTGGCGCATCGGCGAGCGTGTTGCCGTATGGCTCGGGCATGGTGGGGCGCGTGAAAAGGTCGCGGTCTCCTCTCGGGCGATCGTGCGCGTGCCGGATACCCTTGATGACGCGCAGGCTGCCGGGCTCTTCGTGACCTATGGCACCGCGATGCACGGCCTCATCCAGCGCGCCGGGCTCAAGGCCGGCGAGACCCTGGCCATTCTCGGCGCGGGCGGCGGCGCAGGCCTCGCCGCCGTCGAGATCGGCGCCTTGCTCGGCGGCCATGTCATCGCCTGCGCCTCCTCGCCGGAGAAGCTGGCGCTGGCGCGTGAACATGGCGCCCAGGAGGAGATCGATTACAGCATCGAGGATGTGAAGGCGGGCCTGCGGCGCCTGACCGAGAACCGTGGCGTCGACGTGCTCTACGACACGGTTGGCGGCGATCTCGCCGAGCCGGCATTGCGCGCCATGGCCTGGGAGGGGCGCTATCTCGTTGTCGGCTTTGCCGGCGGCGCGATCCCGAAGATTCCACTCAACCTGCTGCTCCTCAGGAGTTGCGACCTGCGCGGCGTGTTCTGGGGTGAGTTCGTCGCGCGCGAACCGGCGGCGCATCGCCGCAACATGGAACGACTGCTGGAATGGGCCGCAGCCGGGCGCATCAGCGCCCATGTTCACGCCACCTTCCCGCTCGAACGCGCTACAGAAGCGTTTGCGATGATCGGGGATCGCAAGGCGCAGGGCAAGATCGTCCTGACGCCCTGAACGGGGCTCAAAGCCCCGCCAGCGTGTCCTGCGCCTTCTGGCGATGCTCCGGCGTGATCGACCCCGCAACCGCGGCGATCGCAGCCGCCATCACGGCCGCATCGTCGCTGAAGCCAAGAATCGGCATGATGTCGGGAATCGCATCGATCGGCAGCACGAAATAGCCGAGCGCGGCCAGCAACGTCAGCCGGACACGCCGGGGGGTCGCCGGATCGCGGGTACAGAAATAGGCTGCCAGCAGGTCCTCGGCAAAGGGGATGCGCTTGGCGACCCGCTTGAGAAGGCTCATCAGATCGGCGCCGAAACGCGCTTCGTCGCGCAGGCTCCGCCGGATCGCCGCCATCTCTTCGGCGCTGAAACGCGAACTGAAACCCTCGCTCATTCCTCTCTCTCCGTGGACGGACCTGAAAACCTCGGCCCAGTGCGGAATACACATTTCCCGCGCCGGAAATGTGGCCCCGGTCGCAAGGCTGCACAAGGGTTGCGCCAAGAATCGTCCTTGGAGCGGCCGATGGCGCGGATTAAGGCTGGTCCAGCCATTTTTGCGAACAGGGACCTGACATGAAGCTCGATTCGTCCATCGCAGCCATCGTTACCGGCGGCGCGTCCGGCCTCGGCGAAGGCACCGCACGCATGCTCGCCTCCCAGGGCGCCAAGGTTGCCATCTTCGACATGAATGCCGAGCGCGGCAAACAGGTGGCGAGCGAAATCGGCGGCGTCTTTGCCCTTTGCGATGTCTCGAACGATGCCTCGGTCGACGAAGCCCTGCTCACGGCTCGTCGGGCGCATGGCATCGAGCGCATCCTGGTGAACTGCGCCGGAATCGCCCCGGGCCGCCGTGTCGTCTCGAAGAAGCGTGAGACCGGCGAACTCGTGGCTCACGACCTCGCGACCTTCGAGAAGACGCTCGCCGTCAACCTCGCCGGCACTTTCCGCATGATCGCACGCTCGGCGCTCGCACTCGCCGCGGAGCCACCGGTCACGCCCGATGGCGGGCGCGGAGTCTTCATCTGCACGGCTTCGGTCGCGGCCGAGGATGGCCAGATCGGCCAGGCGGCCTATTCCGCCTCGAAGGGCGGCATTGTCGGCATGACGCTGCCGATCGCGCGTGACCTCGCCCAGCTTGGCATCCGCGTCATGACGATCATGCCCGGCCTGTTCGAGACTCCCATGTTCGCGTCGGTACCGGACGACTATCGCCAGGCGCTGGAAGCCTCGATCCCGCACCCCTCGCGCCTCGGCCGCCCCGCCGAATATGCCGCGCTGGTCAGGAGCATCGTCGAGAACGACATGCTGAACGGCACGGCAATCCGCCTCGACGGCGCGATCCGGCTCGCACCGAAATAGCGCACTGCGTCAAATAATCCTGAAGACCGCGCACCCGTCTTGTCTCGGTAGAGGTCCCACCGCATTGCGTCGCCGCCTCGTGCTTGCGCCCGAGGCGCAAGGAGCGTGGCGCAGAACATGGCGCCGGCCTCTTCATCGCTGGCGGGCGAGGCCACAACGCCGCGGGCAGCCGTGCCACCCCTTGCAAGGACGCCCTATTTTCCGGGCGTCGCAGGCGGCTTGATCTCATGCTTCAGGATCAGTGGCGTCTGAGCCAGGGCAAAGGCCATGGTCAGCGGCATCACGCCCCAGACCTTGAAGGCGACCCAGAAATCCTGCGTCTGCGTGCGCCAGACAATCTCGTTCAGCGCGGCAAGGACGAAGAAGAACAGGCCCCAGCGGAAGGTGAGCTTGCGCCAGCCTTCCTCGTCGAGCTGCAGGACGGTCTCGAGCACGAGCGCCAGCAGCGAACGCCCGAAGAACAGTCCGCCAAGCAGGATGCAGCCGAACAGCGTGTTGACGATGGTCGGCTTCACCTTGATGAAGAAGGCATCGTCGAGCGCCAGCGTCAGCCCGCCAAAGACCGTCACCACGACCGCGTTGACGATCGCCATGCGCGGCAGATGGTGGAGCAACACACGCGACAGGGCGAGCGAGACAAGCGACGCCACGATGAAGATGCCGGTCGCGACAAAGATGCGCCGGTCTTCGGCGACGCCGAACAGGCGGTCGCCATAGGAATTGGCGAAAAAGAATATGGCCAGCGGCCCGAACTCGAGGCCGAGCTTGAGCAGCGGGTTAACGCCCTTGTCCTTAGTCGTCCCGGCCAGACTCTCGCTCACGCAGCTTCTCCCAATCCAGCAACCGCGCGTGCAAAATCACGTGCGGAGAATGGTTCCAGATCCTCGACACTCTCGCCGACGCCGATGAAATGCACCGGCAGGCCAAACTGGGCGGCGAGCGCCACGAGGATGCCGCCGCGCGCCGTGCCGTCGAGCTTCGTCATCACCAGCCCGGTCACGCCAGCCGTCTCGCGAAAGGCCTCGACCTGCGAGATCGCATTCTGGCCCACCGTCGCGTCGAGCACCAGCAAGGCTGCATGCGGCGCCTCCGCGTCGAGCTTGCGGATCACCCGCACCACTTTGGCGAGCTCGTCCATCAACCCTGCCTTGTTCTGCAGCCGGCCGGCCGTGTCGACGAGAAGGATATCGACCCCGTTGGCCCTGGCTTTCTGCAGCGCCTCAAAGGCCAATCCCGATGCATCCGCACCCTGCTGACCAAAGACAACCTCCGCACCCGTGCGCTCGCCCCAGACCTTGAGCTGCTCGATCGCAGCTGCGCGGAACGTGTCGCCCGCAGCGAGCATCACCGACTTGCCTTCGGCACGGAATTTCGCAGCCAGCTTGCCGATCGTCGTCGTCTTGCCGGAGCCATTGACCCCGACCATCAGGATCACGAACGGCTTTTTCGTGGCGTCGATCGTCAAGGGGTGCGCCACCGGCGTCAGAATGCTCTCGACCTCGCGCGCCAGGATGGCCTTCACCTCCTCCGGCTCGATCTCCTTGTCATAGCGTCCCTCGCCCACCGCCTTGGCGACGCGCGCCGAGGTGGCGAGGCCAAGATCGGCCTGGATCAGGATGTCTTCGAGATCCTCCAGCGTGGCGGCAGTGAGCTTGCGCTTGGTGAAGAGCTCGGTGATGCCTGTGGTCAGCGCCGAGGAGGTCCGGGAGAGCCCGTCCGCCAGCCTGCGCCACCAGCTGCGCTTCGGCTGCGGTGCCGGAGTCGGCTCCACGGGTTGTCCGGATGCCATGGGCAAAACCGGCGCGGGCGCGGGTTCGAGCTCCGGTTCGGGTTCCACCTCCGGCATCGCGATCGGCAGGGGCGCAGCCTCGCCAATCAGCAGATCGGGGGCTATTGGCGCATCGGGTACAGCGTCAGGAGCCGGCTCGGCTCCGGCATCCGGCACGTCCGGGGAGGGTTCGGCTGCGCTTTCAGGAGCGGGTTTGGACTGTTCCTGCTCCAGCCCGAACAGCCTCGAAAAGAAGCCGCGTTTTTTCGGTTCGCTCTCGCTCATCACTCGTCCCGTCATCCTGCAGGCCGGGCGCCCGAGTTGCGCCACACCGCTGGTTTGGATAGCGCAATGCCATGAGCAGACCGGATCAACCAGCAATTTCGCGCGAGACCCCAGAAGCGGCCTTGCCGGTGCCACTGCTTTATCGCGACGCGATGATGCTGGTGATCGACAAGCCCGCCGGCCTGCCTTCGCATCGCGGCCCTCAGGCAAAGCGCCGCGTCATTCCCGTGCTGACCGATTATCTCGACGCCCTGCGCTTTGGTCTGCCACGACGGCCGGAAGCCGCCCACCGGCTCGACAAGGATACATCCGGCTGCCTCATCCTCGGCCGCCACCCACGCGCGATGGCCGAGCTCAACCAGCTGTTCCGCGACGGCCGCATCGACAAAACCTATTGGGCTATCGTCGAGGGGGCTCCGCCGGACGAGGAAGGCCTGATCGATCTGCCCCTCGCCAGGCGTTCTCCCGAACGCGGCTGGTGGATGAAGGTCGACCCGGAGGGATTGCCTTCACAAACCCGTTATCGCGTGCTGGGTCGCGCGGAGGGTTTGACATGGCTCGAACTCGAGCCGCTCACCGGCCGTACACACCAATTGCGGGTGCATTGCGCAGCCTCCGGCTGGCCCATGCTGGGTGACGAAGTCTACGGCTCGGCGCCGCGCGATGGTGGACCAGGACTCCAGCTCCATGCCCGCGCTGTCAGCGTTCCGCTCTATCGCAAGCGCGAGCCGATCAGAATCGAGGCGCCCCCGCCCTCACACATGCTGGAGGCGCTCGGGCTCTGCGGCTGGAGCAAATCTTTCGCGAATCCTAACGCGGCTGCCGAGCAAGGCGAACCGTCATCAACCCTTCGCTAATTTGAGCTTGCTATCCCTAGGGAATAGCAACCGGAGCGTGCATTGATGCCGGAGTCAGCGACCTTGAGCAGCAGAGCCGGGCCCGGCGGGCTGATGACGCTCGACGCTGCGCGCCAATCCGCGCATGAGGCCGGCCCGGATGCACCGCTGGCGACACTGCTCTCCTGGGTCGAAGACTATCTGATGCAGTGTCATGCCGATCTCGGCCGGGCCGGCGCCGTCTGCCCCTTCACACGCCAGGCGGCCCGGCTCGATACGGTCCGCCTCGCCATTTCCGAGGAACGCGCCACAGAAGAGGATGCGGCTTTCGCCCTGGTTCGCAGCGGCTTCAGCACGCTCGACGCCATCCCCTGCAAGGCCGGCATGCGGCATTTCCGCACGGTGATCATCGGCTTTCCGAAATGCGACGGCCCGGACGGCATCGCCATGCTTAAGCGCGTCCAGGACCGTCACAAATTCTACTCGCTGCGGCGCAACCGCATGATCGGGCTGATGCATGCGACGTCGGAGGCGCCAGGCCTCTGGAATTCCGATTTCCGGCCGCTGCGCGCGCCTCTGCCTGTCATCGCCATCCGCCACATGGTCGAGCATGACGCGCCCTTCGCCGCCAGGCACCCGCTGCTGCTCCTGCCCTATCTCGCCCGCTTCCCGATCGCAGGGTCGAAGCGGCTGATCGCACATCTGCGCGCCGGAGCCCAATGATGAGCAAGCGGCGGGATGGCTCCGAGGTCGGTGGAGCCGTGACGACAGAGGTCATTACCGAGCGCGATGATTTTCTCGCGCTCCAGCCGGAATGGGACGCGTTCTTTGCGCGCGTCGCCCTGCCTCACCAGGTCTTCCAGAGCCACGTCTTCCTGAAGCACTGGGCCGCGCATTATCTCGAGGGGCATGGCCGGCTCAGCATCGTCATCGCACGCCGCCAAGGTGTCCTTGCGATGCTCTGGCCGCTCGTCCGGCAGCGCCGCTGCAGCCTCGAGACCCTCCGCTTCATGGGCATCCCGGTCGCGCAATTCGGTGACATCCTCGTCGAGCCCGGCCCTGACCGCGATACACTCTTGCGAACGGGTTGGCGCGCCGTGCGCGCACTGGGTGCTGATCTGTTCGAGGCGCGCAAACTGCGAGCAGACTCCGTTCTCGCCGTGTCCGGACTGCTCAGTGAAGCCATGCCGATCGAGCAGCTCAACGCCCCCTTTGCCGATCTGGTCTGGCGGGTCGGCACGAACGGCCCAAGCAGCGCCTATCCCGCTCGCGAACGTTCGAATTACCGTCGGCGCCTGCGCCGGCTCGAGGAGCGCGGCACGATCAGCTTCGAGGCGCCGCCGCCCGGTCCCGCCGCCGCAGCCCTTGCCGGCGACGCCGTGGCGTTCAAGCAAGCCTCGCTGCTGCGCCATGGCACCGTCGCGCCGACGATCGACGATCCACGCTTCGCGGCTTTTTTTCGGGATTTTGCAGGAGATGCGGACGGAGGAAGCTCGCTGCGCGTCTCCGCGATATGCTGCGATGGCGCCCCGATCGGCATCGACCTCTCGCTTGACTGCAAGGGCCGCAGCTTCGGCCATGTCCTTGCACCCCACCCCGATTTCGAGCGCGGCGGCGTCGGCAGCATCCTGATTCATCACAGCTTCGCCAGCGCCAGGGCACGCGGCAATGCCGTGTTCGACCTGCTGGCCCCGTCGGATGCCTACAAGCTTGAGCATGCCGACGGGCAGACCGGTGTCAGCGACCTCCTGCTGCCGCTCTCCCTCAAGGGGCGGGTCGCCTGCAGCGTCGGTTTCCAACGCTTGCGGCCCGTTCTGAAGAGCGCGGCCAAGAGACTTCCACCCGGTATTGCACGCCGTGTCGCGACCTGGGGCAGGGCTGGCTGATCAGCCGGCCATGGCGTCCATGGCACGGGCGAGCTTGACGTCGAGCTCGGTCAGCCCGCCGGCATCATGCGTTGCCAGCGTCACTTCGACCGTCTTGTAGACATTCGACCATTCCGGATGATGGTCCATCCTTTCGGCCAGCAGCGCCACGCGGCTCATCCAGCCGAACGCCTCGTTGAAATCATGGAAGATGAAGCGCTTGGCGATGGCCTCACGACCCTCGACCAGTTTCCAGCCCACCAGCGTCATGAGCGCTTCGTTACGAGCTTCGGCACTCAGTCGCTTGCGCATGATCATCTCCGCTGGAAATCGCTTCGCGGGAGCCGGTTGGGGTAGGATGGGCCGAGCGGGTAGGCTGCTTCAAGCACATAGGGCCCGCCGCCGATCGAATCCCGCGATGACATCAGGGCGAAGCGTCGGGCCGTGAAGGCGATCGGCCGGACGATGGGATGCATCGCCAGGTAATGGGCAACCTCGACAGGCGAGGTGTCCCGCAGCCGGGCGAGCGTGACATGCGGCACGAACTTGCGCCCTTCCGCCGGTAATCCGAGGCGGCGCATCAGGCGTTCGATATCGGCCTGGAGCTCACCGAGCTGGCGACTGGGTTGTACGCGCGCAAACACGGCGCGCGGCTTGTCGCCCCCGAAACTGCCCAATGCGTCGAGTGTCACCTCGAAGGGCTGCGTCTGCAGATCGGCGAGAAAGCTGTCGACGTCATGGGCCATGCGGCGGTCGACGTCCCCGAGGAAGCGCAAGGTAACGTGATAATCGGCCGGCTCGATCCAGCGCGCTCCAACGAGTCCGCCGCGATGCAGCGTCAGCGTCGAGGCGACCTCGGCGGGTATCTCCAGAGCTGTGAACAGCCTCGGCATGGCGAATCAGTGCCAAGTTTTTGTGACTCTGGCGAGACGAAAAGCGATGAGCTGCAGGAAAACCTCCGCAAACTTTCGCCTTCTCGCCCCGCCATGAGCCGCGCTTGCTTCAGGGACAGGGGTTTCCGACCAATTGGTGAATCGCGTCGATCTTTGCTTCGACCTCGGGCGAAACTGCGACATCGATCGAACCGATATCGGTCCGCAATTGTTCCATCGTCGTCGCGCCAATGATGTTGGCCGTCACGAAGGGACGCGAATTCACGAAGGCCAGCGCAAGTTGCGCCGGATCCAGGCCAGCTTCGCGGGCAACCGCGATATAGCGCTTCACCGCATCTTCCGCGCCGGCAGCCTCGTAGCGCTGGCCCCGATTGAACAGCGTCGAGCGCGCGCCGGCCGGCTTGGCGCCGTCCAGATATTTGCCGGTGAGGTAGCCCTGGGCCAGCGGCGAATAGGCCATTAGGCCGACCTGCTCACGCATCGCGATCTCGGCCAACCCCGTCTCGAAGGTGCGGTTGAGCAGGTTGTAGGCATTCTGGATCGATTGGACGCGAGGCCCTCCGCGCGCTTCGGAGTCGCGCACGAAGCTCATCGTGCCCCAGGCGCTCTCGTTGGAGAGCCCGAGATGACGGATCTTGCCGGCCTTCACAATCTCGCCGAAGGCGTCGAGTTGTTCGGCGATCGACGTCTCGCCATCGGGCGTTTCGAAAGCGGCCTTGTTGAAGCGCGTCGGGTTCGAGCCCCACGGCATCGCACGCTCGGGGAAATGCAGCTGGTAGAGGTCGATATAGTCCGTCTGCAGCCGCTTCAGGCTCTTGTCGACGGCCTCGAAAATCTGCTTGCGGTTGATGCGGGTCGGTCGGCGATCGTCCCGGAACCAGTCATTGGCCGAGCGGCCGACGATCTTGGAGGCCAGGATGACCTTGTCGCGGTTCTTCCGCGCCTTGAACCAGCTACCGATGATCCGCTCCGTCGAGCCCTGCGTCTCCGGCTGCGGCGGAATCGAATACATTTCTGCCGTATCGAAGAAATTCACGCCCTGCGCGAGCGCGTAGTCCATCTGCTCATGGCCCTCGGCCTCGGTGTTCTGCTGGCCCCAGGTCATGGTTCCAAGGCAGATGACCGAAACCTGGAGGTCGGTGCGCCCAAGACGGCGATATTGCATGGTCGGACAACTCCGGAGATTGCGCGCAGCGGCGCTCATGGGTGGGAAGCGATTTTCGGGCCGACCGGCATGATGCGATGCGCCGCCCTGCTCCGTGGCGGCACATCGCTCCGGAACGGAAGGGATCAGGATTTCGAGCGGATGGTCTCCAGGAAGCGCTCTACCGTCGGCAGAATCCGCTCGACGATGACGCGCACGCCTTGGGTTGTCGGATGCAGCAGATCTGGCTGGTTCAGCGCACGATCGCCCGCGATGCCCTCGAGGAAGAACGGATAGAACACCAGCGCGTGTTTCTCGGCGAGTGCCCTGAAGAGCCCGTCGAAGCGGCCCGTATACTCCACGCCGAGATTGCGCGGCGCATACATCCCGGCCAGCAGCACCGGGATACCGCGCGCCTTCAGCCGCGTGATGATCTCTTCAAGCGCTTTTTCCGTCACCGCCGGATCGAAACCGCGCAGCGCGTCATTGGCGCCAAGCTCGACGATGACGCCATCGGTCCCGTCGGGCACCGACCAGTCGAGCCGCTCGAGACCGCCCTGGGCGACATCGCCCGAGACACCGGCATTGGCGATATCGACGGCGTGTCCCTTCTGGCGCAAGGCTTGCTCCAGCACCGCCGGGAATGCCGCGCTCGCCGGCAGGCCGTAGCCGGCGCTGAGGCTGTCGCCCAGTACGACAAGCTTGAGCGGGCGCGGTGTCTGGGCTTGGGCCATGGCTGAAACCGGAAGGATCGCCAAGAGCGCCAGCCAAAAGGCCGCAGCGCAAAAAGCACGGGCAAATGATTGGACAAGCGCGCGACCGCGCCCATATCGGGCGGCGGGGTGCAACGCGCTGAGACCCCATCCCCATCGCCATGCGATGCGGATGGACGTCGTCGATGGCATTGAAGACAGGATCATGTGGCGATGAGTGATAAGTCAGCCCCGGCGATCGAATTGCGGGATGTCCATCTTAGTCTGGGGCGTGCAGCCGCCCGCGTCCATATCCTGAAGGGCGTTTCTTTGTCACTGGCTGCCGGCGAGGCAACCGGGCTGGTCGGTCCTTCGGGATCGGGCAAATCCACCCTGTTGATGACGATGGCCGGGCTCGAACGGCCCGATTCCGGACTGGTGAAGGTGGCCGGCCAGGATCTTGGTCAGCTCGGGGAAGATGGCCTTGCGGTCTTTCGTGGGCGCCAGATCGGCATCGTCTTCCAGTCTTTCCATCTCGTTCCGACGATGACGGCGCGCGAGAATGTCGCTTTGCCACTCGAACTTGCGGGTGCAGACGATGCGTTCGCCCGGGCCGAAGCCGAGCTGCGCAATGTCGGGCTCGGCGATCGCATGGACCATTATCCGGCCCAGCTCTCCGGCGGCGAGCAGCAGCGCGTCGCGATCGCTCGCGCGGTCGCGCCCGATCCCGCCATTCTCGTCGCCGACGAACCGACCGGCAATCTCGACGAGAGCACCGGCCGCTCGATCGTCGATCTGATCTTCGCGCTGCGCCGCGAGCGGGGCGCCACCCTCGTGCTGGTCACGCATGACCTCTCGCTCGCCGCGGCCTGCGACCGCACGGTGCGCCTGCGCGCCGGGCGGATCGAAGCCGATGCCGATCTCGCGGTCGCCTGAGCGCTCGCCATGCACGCTCCGGTCAAGCCCACCGCTGCCACTCCTCCCCGCTCTCCTTTTGGCCCGGCACTCGCCCTGCGGCTCGCCTGGCGCGATCTGCGCGGTGGCCTGCGCGGATTCGGCGTCTTCATCGCCTGTCTCGCTCTCGGCGTCATGGCCATCGCAGCCGTCGGCTCGGCGTCGCGCGGCCTGACGGAAGGGCTGCATCGCGAGGGGCGACGCATTCTCGGCGGTGACGTCGCCTTCAGCCTGATCCATCGCGAGGCCACCGCCGTCGAGCGGAGTTTTCTCGAGGGGCGTGGCGCCCTCTCGACCATCGCCACGATGCGCGGCATGGCCAATGCCGGCGACAAGGGCGCGGCCCTTGTCGAGCTCAAGGCGGTCGATTCCACCTATCCGAGCATCGGCGAGGTCGTCAGCGAGCCGGCTGGCCCGCTTTCCGATCTGCTGTCCCAGAGCAACGGCAGCTTTGGCGCCATTGCCGATCCCGTGCTGCTTGGTCGCCTCGACCTGAAGATCGGCGACACCATCTCGGTCGGCAGCGCACGCGTGCAGCTGCGCGCCAGCCTTGTATCCGAGCCCGACAAGATCGCCTCGGGCGTCGGCTTCGGCCCTCGCGTCCTGGTTTCCCAGGACGCATTGCGTGCCACCGGGTTGCTCCAGCCGGGCAGCCTGGTGCGCTGGACCTATCGCGTCTCGCTGCCCCCCACGGCGTCCGATGATACGGCCCTCGAGCGCCTCATCGCCGATGCAGGTCACCAACAGCCGGACGCTGGCTGGGAAATCCGCTCGCGCGCCAATGCCGCGCCGAGCTTTCAGCGCAATCTCGAGCGTTTCACGCAGTTCCTCACCCTGGTCGGACTGACGGCCCTGCTGGTTGGCGGTGTCGGCGTCGCCAATGCGGTGCGCCGCTTCGTCGAGGCCAAGAAGCTTGATTTCGCCACCTTGAAGGCGATTGGCGCAACCGGCGGACATGTCGTCGCGATCCATCTGACCGAGGTCATGATCGTTGCGGCACTCGGCATCGCGATCGGTCTTCTGCTGGGCGCCGCCGCGCCCTTTGCGCTCGGCTATGCGCTTCGCGACCTGCTGCCCCTGCCCTTCGAGCCGACATTGGCGCCGGGAGAGCTGGTGATTGCGGCGCTCTATGGCCTGCTGACCGCGCTGGTCTTTGCGATATTGCCGCTCGGCCGGGCGCATGACGTGCCGGTCTCGGCCCTGTTCCGCGACCAGATCGAGCCGGATCTGCGCCGGCCCAGGCTGGTCTATCTCGGTGTCTTCCTTGCGGCTCTCATCGGTCTCGTCGGTGTCGCAGTCGCCTTCGCCTATGACCGCCGCATCGCACTGATCTATATCGCCGTTGCCGCTGGCATCTTCCTGCTGCTGCGCCTCGTCGCCTGGACTCTGATGGCTCTCGCCCGCCGCAGCCCGCGGCCGCGGAACCCGGCCCTGCGGATGGCGCTCGCCAATGCCCATCGCCCCGGCGCATTGACGCCGTCGCTCGTGCTCTCGCTGGGCCTCGGTGTCGCCCTGCTCTCGGCGCTCGCCTTCATCGATGTCAGCCTCACCCGGCAGTTGACCCAGTCGCTGCCGGACAAGGCGCCGAGTTTCTTCTTCCTCGATATCCCGAACGGCCAGAGCGCGCGCTTTGACAGCTTCATCGCCGAAACGAGGCCTGGCGCCACGCTCGAACGCGTCCCGATGATGCGCGGCCGCATCACCAGTCTCAACGGCGTGCGCGCCGAGCAGATCAAGGCCTCCGAGCAGGCAGCCTGGGTCCTGGATGGCGATCGCGGCATCACCTATGCGGAAACCATGCCCGAGGGCTCGATCATCACCGCCGGGGAATGGTGGCCGCCAGGCTATCGCGGCGAACCGCTCGTCTCCTTCGATGCTCCTATCGCCGCCGGGCTTGGGCTCAAGGTCGGCGATAGCGTCACCGTGAACGTGCTCGGCCGCAACATCACCGCGCGCATCGCCAATCTGCGCACCATCGAATGGCGCTCGCTCGGCATCAATTTCGTCATGGTGTTCTCACCCAACACCTTTGCCGGCGCGCCGCACACCAATCTCGCGACCGTCACCTCCGGGACCGACGCGACGGCAAGCGCCGATGCGCAGCTTCTGCGCCGGCTGGCGGTCGAGTTCCCGTCGGTCACCGCCGTGCGGGTGAAGGACGCGCTCGAAGCGGTCAACACCATTGTCAGCCAGCTCGCGACCGCGATCCGCGGCGCCTCGGGCCTGGCGATCGCTTCCAGCCTTCTGGTCCTGGCAGGCGCTCTCGCGGCCGGGCAGCATGCGCGGCTATACGACGCGATGATCCTGAAGACGCTCGGCGCGACGCGTCGCTTCATACTTTCGTCGTACGCCCTCGAATATGCCGGAATAGGTTTTGTCTCTGCCCTGTTCGGCGTTGTCACCGGCGCATTGGCAGGCTGGGGTGTCGTCACCCAAGTGATGAAGATAGAATTCGTCAGCGATCCGACTGGCGCGATCCTCGCTGCGACTGCCGCGATCGTGGTTACCGTCCTGTTCGGATTGTTCGGAACCCTAAAAATACTGTCGAAAGCGCCTGCTTCTCATCTGCGGAATTTATGAGAACTGTCGCTTTTGCCTCGGAGATAGACATGGATCGCTCGCGCCATTGCATCAGGCCGGGCTCCATGATCTATGCAGACGGCGCTCTTAACCATGGCGGCCTCTTGTAAGGTCGCTCGATCCCCCTCATATTCCGCGTTGTCGCCACGATTTTGGGCGATGGTGGAAATCGCGGAGGCGATGTCCGCCCCGGAATTCTACCTGTGAGGGAAATCGCTCTATGAGCAACTTCGACCGCAATGCTCCAGTCTGGGGTGCCGGCCGCGCACAGCAGACCAGCGCCGTCGAGATGGATCAGGGCCTGCGCTCGTTCATGCTCGGCGTCTACAACAACATGTCGATCGGTCTGGCCATCACCGGCCTTGCCGCCATCGGCATCAGCATGCTGGCGATCGCCGGCGTCTCGCCGACCGGCAAGGTCACGGCGCTGACGACATTCGGCCAGGCAATCTATCTCAGCCCGCTGAAATGGGTCGTGATGCTGGCCCCGCTCGCCTTCATCTTCTTCTTCTCGTTCAAGGCCGAGAGCATGAGCTCCTCGACCGCGCGCGCCATGTTCTTCGCCTTCGCAGCGGTGATGGGCGTGTCGATGTCGTCGATCTTCGTCGTCTTCACCGGCGAGTCGATCACCAAGGTGTTCTTCATCACGGCCGCCGCCTTCGGCGCGCTCAGCCTTGCCGGCTACACCACGAAGAAGTCGCTTTCGGGCATGGGCTCCTTCCTGATCATGGGCCTGATCGGTCTGGTGATCGCCTCGGTGGTCAATATCTTCCTGGCCTCGAGCGCGCTGTCCTTCGCCATCTCGGCGATCGGCGTGCTGGTCTTCGCCGGCCTGACCGCCTGGGATACCCAGCGCCTGAAGGAGATGTATCTCTACTCCGACATGGATCCGGAATCGGCCGCGAAGCTCTCGGTGAACGGCGCGCTGTCGCTCTACCTGAACTTCATCAACATGTTCCAGATGCTGCTGTCGCTGTTCGGCACGCGCAACCAATAAGCACCACCTCGACCCTTGCGGGTCGCGCGAGCCCCGGCTGCAAGGCCGGGGCTTTTCTTTTGCGTTCGTCGCAGTCCATCTTGACCGGATGGAGCCCATTTCGATCAGGGACGGTCGCATCGACGACATTCCCGTCATCACCACGATCTATGCCGATGCCGTCTCGAACGGCACCGCCTCCTGGGAGCTGGAACCGCCCTCGGCCGGCGAGATGCTGCGGCGCTTCGAGGCGCTCATCGCCGATGGCTATCCCTATCTCGTCGCGACCAGAGGCGAGGACCTGCTCGGCTACGCCTATGCCGGGGCTTATCGCCCGCGTCCGGCCTATCGCAGCACGGTGGAGGATTCGATCTATCTCTCGCGGCAGGCGCAGGGCTTGGGCATCGGCCGCGCCTTGCTGAGCGCGCTGATCGCCGCGTGTGAAGCCAGGGGGTTCCGGCAAATGGTCGCGGTCATTGGCGATGGGAACGGCGCCTCGGTCGCCTCGCGCCGCCTGCATGAACAGGCCGGTTTCGCACTCATCGGGGTCGCCAAGGCCGTCGGCTACAAGCACGGCCGCTGGCTCGACCAGATGCTGATGCAAAAGGAGATCGGCGACGGCAGCCGAACCGCGCCGCCCCTCAACTCACCACGCTGAGCTTCTTGTCGACCACCCGCAGGACACGGCTGAGATCCGAGCCGCGCTTCAGGATCAGCCCTGTCGCCGCGACGATCGAGTACGCACCCTGCCGCTTGGCAAGGGCGGGATCCTTGACGATCCGATAGAGCGGCACCTCGGAGGTTCGGCGATAGACCGAGAACTGTGCCTTGTCCTTCAGGAAATCGATGGCGTAGTCGCGCCATTCGCCTGCAGCGACCATCCGGCCGTAGAGATTGAGCAGCTCAGAGAGTTCCCGGCGATCAAAGGTAACGGCCGCCGGCTTGACCGGACCGGGGAAGGCAACCACCGCCCCGGCCCCATGCGATTGCGGCGTTTCGCTTTCGCTCATAGCGCCTCCCGATCGGCGGTCAGGCAGGGCCCGATCGCACTTCCCGTTGGGCAGGATGATGCGCCCCGGATGCTGCGCTGGCAAGAGATCGAGGGAGGCAGAAAAGAATCACGCCTTCGTCAGCCACGCCGCATTTTCGCCGCGAACGCGCCAAGCGATGGCCAAGTTGCCGGGCTCAACTCCCCTCGTTGCCTCGACGGCCCGGCCTCATCGAGTTCCGGATACGTCAGCCCCCCAGCCCCCCGGGCTTGGTGAGGTCGGGCCTATCGGTTCGAGGCTACCTCAACGGCTGGCGGTTTCCGCTGGCCGTTTTCTTTTGGCGAAAATGCAGGCTCATCAGCGCTTTTGTCCGTGGTATTCGGCATTCGGCCGCATATCGACAGCCGAAGCCATCCGGTTCGACATGTTGAAGAACGAAGCGACCGCGCCGATATCCCAGATATCGCGCTCGCCGAATCCCGCCGCCCGCAACGCCTCGCGATCGCCTTCCTCGACGAGATAGGGCGTCTCGCTCAGCTTCACCGCAAAGTCGAGCATCGAACGATGGCGGGGCGAGAGTGCGGCAGCGCGATAGTTCATCGCCATCAACTCGCCGAGCACAGGATCCCCCGAGAGCTGACGGACGGCGGCGCCATGCGCCGTCAGGCAGTAATAGCACCGGTTCACGCTCGACACGGCAACCGCGATCATCTCGCGCTCGAGCTTGGAGAGACCGGAAGGGCCGAGCATCAGATCGTTGTAGAACGCGGCGAAGGCCGTGAGCTTGGCGTCGTCATGGGCGTAGGCCAGCAGCACATACGGCACGAAGCCGAGCTTCTCCTGGCATTTGGCGAAATAGGCCTGATTCTCGGCCGACAGCTCGACTTCCGGCAACGCAAGCGCCATCACCCTTGGCGGCTCATCCTGCCGAGTCGGAAGCTCGCCGACCTTCGATTTGTCATGCTTGTTCGACATGGTCCGTTTCCTGATGTGTCGGCGAGGTTGAACTTTCGACAGGATCTGCCGCGATGTTCGCACGGGCGACCTTGTTCGTGTGCATGATGCGACGAAAGTTGAAAGGCGCCGCAGCCTATGTCATCGCTGCGGCAAAATAACTGAGGGTTCTGGGGATGGTTAAACGAGTGACGAATGCAACGATCGAGGCTCTGGCCGCGGTCGAGGCCGCAGCCTCCCAGAGCGGAACCGGCATGCCGGCGGAGTTTCCGAAGCTGCTCTATGGCCGCGTCGTTGCCGAAGATATCGTCGCTCTCCCGCCTGATCTCCTCGCCCGTGCCGCTGCCGCCGCCTACAAGCATCTGACCGCGAAGCGCCGGCCCGGCACCCCGAATCTGCGTTTCCGCGACGAAGCCTTCAGCGAACATGGCCGCGAACGGCAGATCACGATTCTCGAAGTCGTGAACGATAATAAGGCTTTCCTGCTCGATTCGACGCTGGCTGAGCTGACCGAGCAGGGCTACGAGCCCCGCCTCGTCGCCCACCCGATCCTGGCAGTCGCGCGCGATGCCGACGGCTCTTTCCACTCGCTTGCAGGCGAAGCGACCGGGCGTGCTCCGGAAGGCGCGCGCCGCGAAAGCCTGATCCATATCCATCTCGACCGGATCGACACGCCCGAGGCGCGCGAGCGCCTGAAGACCGGTCTCGAAAGGGTCTATGTCGATGTCGGCCTGGCGGTCGACGATTGGGCTGCCATGCGCGGCCGAATCACCGAGGTGATTCAGGCCTACCGCTCCAACCCGCCCCCGCTTGCCGAGGACGAGGTCGCCGAGGCCCTGCAATTCCTCGAATGGATCGCCAGCGACAATTTCACGCTTCTCGGCATTCGAGCCTACCGTTTCCCGGGCGGTGATGCGGCTGCCGACCCGATCGACAGCTCCGGTCTCGGCATCCTGCGCGATCCCTCTGTGCGCATGCTGCGCAAGAATCGCGAAATGGTGGTGATGACGCCGGAGATTCGCGCCTTCCTCGCCAAACCGCAGGCGCTGATCATCACCAAGGCCAACGTCAAGAGCCGCGTGCATCGCCGCGTCCATCTCGACTATATCGGCGTCAAGCTGTTCACGCCTGACGGCCATCTCGACGGCGAGATGCGAATCGTCGGCCTGCTGACCTCCAACGCCTATACAGGCAGCGCCCGCGCCATTCCCTATCTGCGGCTCAAGGTCGCGCGCGTCGCCAAGAACACGGGCTTCGACGCGGCGAGCTATTCCGGCCGCGCGCTGCTCAACGTGCTCGATGCCTTTCCGCGCGACGAGCTTTTCCAGATCGACGGCGAGACACTCGAACGCTTCGCCCTCGATATCCTGCAGCTGACCGAGCGCCCGCGCATCCGCGCGCTGGCCCGGGTCGACGAATTCGACCGCTTCGTCTCGATCCTCGTCTTCATTCCGAAGGATCGTTACGACACGCAGGTCCGCCGTCGCGTCGGCGAATTCCTGGCGCGGATCTATGAGGGGCGCCTGTCGGCCGCTTACCCGGCCTATCCGGAAGGCCCGCTGTCGCGCACCCATTACATCATCGGCCGCGACGAAGGCCGCACGCCAAGGGTCGATCGCGCCACGCTGGAAGCCGGCATCGCAGCGATCGTCCGAACCTGGGCGGATGGCCTCAAGGACGTTCTCGACGAGCAGAAGGCGGGCCCGGCAGCGCGGTCGCTGACCGAGCGCTATGCCGAGGCCTTCGGCGCGGCCTATCGCGAGCGCTTCTCGGCCACCGATGCGCTCGAAGACATCGACATGCTGCAGAAGCTCACCCCGGAGCGGTCGCGCGCGGTCAATCTCTATCGCCGCGAGGGCGATACCGCGGCGCGGGCCAATCTCAAGGTCTTCTCGAGCGGTGCGCCGATCTCCCTCTCCGCCCGCGTGCCGGTGCTTGAGAACATGGGCTTCCGCGTCGTCAACGAGCGGACCTTCAATCTGACGCCGCAGCAGACCGCCAATGGGGTTGAGGCGCCCGAAGCCGCCCGCGTCTGGCTGCACGACATGACCCTGGAGCGTGCCGGCGGTGGCGAGATCGATGTTGCCCGCCTCGACCCGACCATCGAAGCAGCGCTGATGGCCCAGTTCCGCGGACTGGCGGAATCGGACCGTTTCGACCAGCTCGTCCTTGCCGCCGGAATCGCCTGGCGCGAGGCTGCGCTGCTGCGTGCGCTCGGGCGCTATCTGAGGCAGGTCGGCGCGCCCTATGCCCAGGACTACATCGCCGATGCGCTGACCCGTCACCCCGGTATCGCCTCTAAGCTGATCGCCTATTTCGTCGCCAAGTTCGACCCGCATTTCGATGCGAGCAAGCGCGAGAAAGCGATGCAGGCCGAGCGTGAAGGCATCGAGGCCGCGCTCAACGACGTCACCAGCCTGGACGAGGACCGGATCCTGCGGCGCCTGGTCAACCTGATCGAAGCGGCGCTGCGCACAAATTTCTTCCAGATCGGCCCGGACGGCTATCCGCGCAGCACGATCTCGCTGAAATTCGAATGCGCCAGGCTCGACGATCTGCCGCTGCCGCATCCGCTCTACGAGATCTTCGTCTATTCGCCCCGGGTCGAGGGCGTGCACCTGCGCTTCGGCAAGGTCGCGCGCGGCGGCCTGCGCTGGTCCGACCGGCCGCAGGATTTCCGCACCGAGGTACTGGGCCTGGTCAAGGCTCAGCAGGTGAAGAACGCCGTGATCGTTCCGGTCGGCGCCAAGGGCGGCTTCTTCCCGAAGCAGTTGCCGCCGGCGAGCGATCGCCAGGCCTGGATCGCGGAAGGCACCGAGAGCTACCGCATCTTCGTCCGCACCCTGCTGGAGCTCACCGACAATCTCGACGGCGAGACGGTCATTCCGCCGGCCGATACCGTGCGCCATGATGGCGATGACCCCTATCTCGTCGTCGCCGCCGACAAGGGCACTGCGACCTTCTCCGATATCGCGAACGCGCTTTCGATCGAGAAGGGGCATTGGCTCGGCGATGCCTTCGCCTCGGGCGGCAGCCAGGGCTATGACCACAAGAAGATGGGCATCACCGCACGCGGCGCCTGGGAGGCCGTGAAGCGGCATTTTCGCGAGATCGACATCGACATCCAGTCGACGCCCTTCTCGGTGGCGGGTGTCGGCGACATGTCGGGCGACGTCTTCGGCAACGGCATGCTGCTCTCGCCGGCGATCAGGCTTGTGGCCGCCTTCGACCACCGCGACATCTTCCTCGATCCGGAGCCCGACCCGGCAGCGTCGCTTGCCGAACGCCAACGCCTGTTCGCGCTGCCCCGCTCCTCGTGGCAGGACTACGACAAGTCGCTGATCTCCAAGGGCGGCGGCGTATTCTCGCGCCAGGCCAAGAGCATCCCGCTCTCGCCGGTGGTGCGCGCGCTGCTTGATCTCGACAAGGCGGAAGTCACCCCGCCCGAACTGATGACCGCAATCCTGAAGGCGCGGGTCGACCTGCTCTGGTTCGGCGGCATCGGCACCTATATCCGGGCCGCCGACGAGACCGATGCCCAGGTCGGCGACCGCGCCAATGACGCGATCCGGATTGCCGGCGCCGATCTGCGGGCCCGTGTCGTCGGCGAGGGCGCCAATCTGGGCTGCACCCAGCGCGGCCGCATCGAAGCCGCCCGCAACGGCATCAGGATCAACACCGATGCCATCGACAACTCCGCCGGCGTCAACACCTCCGACGTCGAGGTCAATATCAAGATCGCGCTCGCGGACCCTGTCCGCGATGGGCGCCTGCCTGAGAAGAAGCGCAATGCCCTGCTCGTCGACATGACCGACGAGGTCGGCCTCCTCGTCCTGCGCAACAACTACCTGCAGACGCTGGCGCTTTCGCTGACCGAGGCCCAGGGCGCGACGGCAACGCCCGCGCTACGTCGCCTGATGCTGACGCTGGAAGCCCAGGGCCGCCTCGATCGCTCGGTCGAGTTCCTGCCGACCGATATGGTGCTGGCCGAGCGTGAGAAGCGCGGCGAGGGCCTGACCCGGCCGGAGCTTGCCGTGCTGCTGGCCTATGCCAAGCTCGCCCTGCACGATGCCTTGCTCGAATCGGCCATTCCGGACGATCTCTATCTCAACAACGAGCTCGCCCGTTATTTCCCGAGGGCGCTGCGCGACAAATACGGCGCCGAGATCGCCAGCCACAAGCTGCGTCGCGAGATCGTTGCAACCCAGCTCGCCAATGCCATCATCAACCGCGGCGGCCCGGCCATCGTCTCGACCCTGGCCGGCCAGACGCGCGCCGACGCACCGGCGATCGCAGCGGCCTACGCCATTGCGCGTGACTCCTTCGATCTGATCGCCCTGAACGGGGCGATCGATGCGCTCGACGCCAAGATCCCTGGCAAGACCCAGATCGGTCTCTATGCCGCGGCCCAGGAACTCGTCACCGATCGGATGAGCTGGTTCCTGCGTCGGGGCGTCGCCAAACCGGGCTCCATCGAGCAAACGGTTGCGCATTACGCGAGGGGCGTCTCGGCACTTGCCGGTGAACTCGACAGCCTGCTGCCCGAGGCAGCCGCCCAGGCGCGTACGGCCCGCATCGCCGTTCTCGTCTCGGAATCAGTGCCCGAAACCCTCGCCGCGCGGATTGCCAGCCTGCCCGCACTTGCCCAGGCGACCGACATCGTCGACATCGCCGACCGGACCAAACGGTCGATTGCCGAGGTGGCGCGGATTCATTTCGGTGCCGATTCGGTCTTCGGCCTGTCCAGCCTGGCAGCAGCAGCCGCCGCCGTGCCGGCAACCGACGATTATGAGCGCCTGGCCCGCGACCGCGCCATCGAAACGCTGGTCGATGCTCATGCCGGGTTGACTCAGGAGATCGCCTCGGGCGCAACCGGATCCGACACCCTCGACGGCTGGCTGGCCGATCGTGGCGCGGAAGCCGATCGCACCCGCGCGACGGTCTCGGCCATCACGATGTCGGGCCTGTCCCTGCCGAAATTGATGGTCGCAGCCGGCATGCTCGCCGACCTTCCGAGAAAGCACTGAGAAGAGATCATGACCGAGACCGAACGCGACACGCCAGCCACCCGGATCGACCCGAAACTGCTCGAGATCCTGGTCTGCCCGGTGACCAAGAGCACGCTCGAATACGACGCAGCAAAGCAGGAGTTGATCAGCCGCCCTGCCAAGCTCGCCTATCCGATCCGCGACGGCATTCCGATCATGCTGCCGGAAGAAGCACGGCAGATCGAGGGATAGATCCCGCTCTCGAGGCACGCCTCGGAGCGTTCCGCGTCATTGTCGGGCTTGTCCCGACCATGACGCCGCTTGTTAGAGTGCCTCGCCTCTGAGCAGGCGTGGCGGCTCCCCTGCCAGTCCCGCCGCCTCGCGGATGAAGAAGCGCTTCAGCCCTGGCATCCGATCGACCAGCCCGAGCCCGAAATCGCGTGCCAGGCGAAATGGCGTCACGTCATTTGAAAACAGCCGATTGAGCCCGTCTGTCACCGCGCCCATCGCAACTGTGTCGAAACGCCGGGCGCTTTCATAACCTTCGAGAACGTCGGCGCTGCCTGGATCGAGTCCGAGCCGCGCCGCATCGACAATGGCCTCGGCCAGGGCCGCGACATCCTTCAGCCCGAGATTGAGCCCCTGGCCGGCAATCGGATGGATCAGGTGAGCGGCGTCACCAAGCAGCGCCAGCCTGTCGCCGACGAAGCGACGCGCCACGCCAAAGCCGAGCGGCATCGCCGTGACCTTGCTCTCCAGTGCAAGCTCCCCAAGCTCCAGTCCGAAGCGCCGCTCGATCTCGTCGAGCATATCGGCCTCGTCGAGTGAGAGCAGCGCCGCGACATTCTCCTCGCGCTCCGTCCAGACGATCGAAGAGCGGTGGCCGAGCCTGCCGCCGTCGCTGAGCGGCAGGATCGCGAAGGGCCCGGAAGGCAGGAAATGTTCGACGGCGCGCCCGTCATGCGGCCGCTCATGGCTCAGCGTCGCAACGAGCCCGGACTGGTGGTAGGACCAGCCGACCCAGCCGATGCCGGCGCGTTCGCGCAGCCGCGACCGTGCGCCATCGGCGGCCACGAGCAGTAACGCCGCAATGCGCTCGCCGCCCGCATAAGTGATCTCGATGGCGTCGTCCTGCGCATCGAAGCCGCGAACGCCTTCCGGCCGCATCTCGACATTCGCTTCACGGCAGGCGCTCAGCAGCGCCGTCATCAGCGCCATGTTCTCGACCATATGGGCGAAGGATTGTCCGGGCTCGATCTCGCCGTCGAAGGTCAGGAAGACCGGGCGCACCACGTCTGGATTGCGGCTGTCGGTCACCACCATTTCGGTCATCGCGGCAGAACTGCCTGCAACGGCCTCCCAGACGCCCAGCACCTCCAGCATGTTGCGTGCAGCCGCCGCCACGGCGTAGGCGCGGTTGTCCTGACGCGGCGGTGCCGCAAGCGCCGGGTCCGCCAGGACGATCGCATAAGCCTCGCCCAGCGCACGTTTCAGCGCCAGCGCCAGCGAAAGCCCGGCGATGCCGCCACCCGCGATCACGATCCGCCTGTCGGAATGGCCGGTCTGCTGCCCCATCGTCCTGCTCCTGCGCCTCATGCCGACCACGCCTGGACCAGCGCTTGACGACGCCCGGTGCGTCGGTGCTGATGCGGAGGATACGGCGGAACCGTCTTCGGCTCAGCCGGCCCATCCGTCAATCCGCCCGCCAGTCGAGCCTGAAGAACCATGTCCCAGATCAGCGACTCCCTGACGTCGATCCTCGATCTCGAGCGGCTCGAGCGCAATCTGTTCCGCGGTCGCAGCCCCAAGATCGGCTGGCAGCGCGTCTTCGGCGGGCAGGTCATCGGGCAGGCCCTCTACGCCGCCTGCCAGACTGTGGAAGGCCGCCAGCCGCACTCCCTGCACGCCTATTTCCTGCTGCCGGGCGACCCCGAGACTCCGATCATCTACGAGGTTGAAAGGCTGCGCGATGGCCGCTCGTTTACGACGCGGCGCGTGCTGGCGATCCAGCACGGCGAGGCGATCTTCTCGATGTCGGCCTCGTTCCAGGCTGAGGAACCCGGCTATGAGCATCAGATGCCGATGCCGGACGTGCCGATGCCGGAGGACCTGCCGAACCGGGAGGAGATGCAGCGCAGCGTACTGCCGCATATGCCCGAAGCCGTGCGCGCCTATTACCAGCGCGAGCGCCCGATCGAGATTAGGCCCGTCGAACTCCAGCGCTACGTTACCGGCGAGAAGATGGAGCCGAAATTCAATGTCTGGATCCGCTCGATGCAGCCTTTGCCCGACGATCCGGCGGTCCATCAAAGCGTGCTTGCCTATGCTTCGGATCTGATGCTGCTCGATTCGAGCCTCATCGCGCATGGCAAGACCGTGTTCGACAAGCAGATCCAAGGCGCGAGCCTCGATCATGCGCTCTGGTTTCACCGCCCCTTCCGCGCCGACGACTGGCTGCTCTATGCTCAGGACAGCCCCTCGACCTCGGGCGCGCGCGGGTTCTCCCGCGGCCTCGTTTTCGATCGCCACGGCAAGCTCGTCGCGTCCGTGGCGCAGGAAGGTCTGATCCGGCCCCGTCCGGACCGCGAATGAGCGCTTTCTAAGCAGAAGCACAGCAATCAATCATTTGCCTGTTTATTAGGCAATCACCCCGTGCCGAGAGGCGTGACGGGGCGTCTTTCGTTGCGCCATCCCCTCATATCCCCCTCCGGCAGTTGGCACGGGCCTTGAATTGACCGGCCGTGACGTGTGTCGGGCTCCCGGCGCGCGCGGAACGCAACGCGATCGCCGGGGCTGACATCCGGGCGGCGGAAACGGGGAAACCCAAGCATGAAAATCGTGATGGCTGTCATCAAGCCGTTCAAGCTGGAGGAGGTGCGCGACGGGCTCACCGCCATCGGCGTGCATGGCCTGACCGTGACCGAGGTGAAGGGCTATGGCCGGCAGAAGGGCCATACCGAGATTTATCGCGGTGCCGAATATGCCGTGAGCTTCCTGCCGAAGATCAAGATCGAAGTCGCCGTCTCGGACGAGCTCGTCGGCAAGGTGATCGAGGCGATCACCGCCGCAGCCCGTACCGGCCAGATCGGCGACGGCAAGATCTTCGTCTCGTCGATCGAGAAGGCCGTCCGCATCCGCACCGGCGAGACCGACGGCGACGCCCTCTGATCCTCTCGATCCTACAGTTCAGGAGTTTCCAACCATGAATTTCAAGACCCCATTGCGGGCCGGGCTAGTCGGAGCGGTGCTGGCCGCGACCACGGCCGTCGCGCTGGCCCAGACTGCAGCGGCTCCCGCCGCGCCGGTGCCGAACAAGGGCGATACCGCCTTCATGATGAGTTCGACCGTGCTCGTGCTGCTGATGACGATTCCCGGCCTCGCCCTGTTCTATGGCGGCCTGGTGCGCAGCAAGAACATGCTCTCGGTGCTGACCCAGGTCTTCGCCATCGTCTGCATGGTCAGCCTGCTCTGGGTGATCTACGGCTACTCCCTCGCCTTCACCCATGGCGGCGGCCTGAACGATTTCGTCGGCGGCTTCTCGAAAGCCTTTCTGCGCGGCGTCGACGGCAACTCGGTCGCGGCGACCTTCTCGAACGGCGTCGTCATCCCCGAATACGTCTACATCTGCTTTCAGATGACCTTCGCCTGCATCACGCCGGCCCTGATTGTTGGCGCCTTCGCCGAGCGCATCAAGTTCTCGGCACTGATGCTGTTCACCGCCCTCTGGGTGACCTTCATCTATTTCCCGATGGCCCACATGGTCTGGTACTGGGGCGGTCCCGATGCCGTCGGCAATGCGGCCAAGGCTGTCGCTGAGGCGGGCCCCGATGCCAAGGCAGCCGCGACAGCGGCGCTCGACGCCGTCAACGCCGATGCCGGCATGCTCTTCAAATGGGGTGCGCTCGACTTCGCCGGCGGCACCGTCGTCCACATCAACGCGGGCATCGCCGGCCTCGTCGGCTGCATGCTGCTCGGCAAGCGCGTCGGCTACGGCAAGGAATTGATGGCGCCGCACTCGCTGACCATGACTCTGATCGGCGCTGCCCTGCTCTGGGTCGGCTGGTTCGGTTTCAATGCCGGCTCGAATCTCGAGGCCAACGGCACCGCCGCGCTCGCCATGATCAACACCTTCGTCGCCACCGCGGCAGCGGCGCTCGGCTGGCTCTTCGTCGAATGGGCGGCCAAGGGCAAGCCCTCGCTGCTCGGCATGGTCTCGGGCGCGGTGGCTGGTCTCGTTGCCGTCACGCCGGCCGCTGGCTTCGCAGGCCCGATGGGTTCGATCGTGCTCGGCCTTGTCGCTGGCGCGGTCTGCTTCGTCTTCTGCTCCACCGTCAAGAATGCGCTCGGCTACGACGATTCGCTCGACGTGTTCGGCATCCACTGCGTCGGCGGCATCATCGGCGCGCTGGCCACCGGCATCCTGGTCAATCAGGCGCTCGGCGGCGGCGGCATCCCGGACTATGTCTCAAAGCCGGGCGAGCTTGTCACCGCGGCCTATGAATTCGGGCCGGCATTCCTGGCCCAGGCCAAGGCCGTTCTCTTCACCCTCGTCTTCAGCGGCGTCGGCTCACTGATCCTCTACAAGATCGTCGACGTCGTCGTCGGCCTGCGCGTTACCACGGATCAGGAGCGCGAAGGCCTCGACATCGCGGAGCACGGCGAGCGCGCCTACAGCATGTGAGCGCCTCCGGCCGCTTCACGTGAAACAGGCCTCGGCGGTTTCCCGCCGGGGCCTTTCTCATGGTAACCCCACCCGCAGAAGCAGGCCGATCAATCCGCCGGAGTGGCGCTCCCCTTCAAGGTTAAGCGGGTCTTAACCTGACCTTCATACCCTGATCGCTGGAGGCCGGTATGATGCGGCCTGTAGTCCTGTGGAAGGCGGCCCGGCTGGCATGCGAACAATCCGACGCTCCTCATCCCTGATCGATCGCCTACCCGATCCCGCGCGGGAATTCCTGTCGCGACGGACGTCGGAAATGGTCGGGCTCGGGCTGCTGGCGCTGACAGCAGCCGTGGCACTCGCGCTTGCCACCTGGGCAGCTGAAGACCCCAGCCTCAACAACGCCACCGGGGGCGCCGTCAACAACCTGCTCGGGCGCCCGGGTGCCATGATCGCCGATCTGACCATGCAGATGATCGGACTCGGCGTCATCGCCATGCTCTTCCCGCCGCTGATCTGGGCGCTGCGCCTGATGCGCTTCCACCTGTTCGATCGCGGCGCGCTCAAGCTCGGCCTCTGGGTTGTCGGTATCGTCGCGACGGCAGCCGTCGCGAGCGCCCTTCCGGCGACGCCGCGCTGGCCCTTGCCCACAGGGATGGGCGGCGTGATCGGCGATGGCCTGCTGTTTGGCACGCGCAATCTCGTCGGCATCGCAGGCAGCGCGCTCGGCGGCCTTGTCGCTTTCCTCTATGCCGGCATCGCAATTCTCGCCGTGACCGCCGCCGCGGGCTTCGGCTTCGTCACCGACGAAGATCCGGTCAATGACAGCGACGACGAAGACGAGTCCTGGGCCGAGACCGAGGAGCGTCGCGACGACGAGCCCGGTTTCGCGGTCATCCTTGTCGGCTGGCTTGCCCATGGCGCAATGGCGCTCAAGGGCGCGATCCTGCGTCGCCTGCCGCACCCGCCGGAGCCGGCTGTCAGCGCCACTGGCTCCGCTGGCAACCAGCCCGTCAGCCGCGTACGTCGTGAACCGCAGTTCAACGAAGCGGCCCGCGCCGCGCCCCCCGTCTTCGCCCCCGAGCCGTTGCCCAGCCCGCGTCCGGCCAGTCGCGTCGTCGACTATCCCGATGGCGATATCGACGATGATGATGGACCGCAGGACCTGCGCGATCTCAATACTCCGCGCGTCACCGCCCGGCCCGCTGCTCCGAAACCTGGCAAGCGTCTGTCGCGCGAGGCCCAGCCCTCACTGCTGGATCGCGATCATTTCGAGCTGCCGCCGCTGACCTATCTTGCCGAACCGAAGAAGCTCCCCTCGGCAGCCATCTCGACGGATGCGCTGGAGCAGAACGCGACCCTGCTCGAAGGGGTGCTCGAGGACTTTGGCGTACGCGGCGAGATCAGCCAGGTTCGCCCGGGCCCCGTCGTGACGCTCTACGAGCTCGAGCCGGCGCCGGGCACCAAGTCGTCGCGGGTGATCTCGCTGGCCGACGACATCGCCCGCTCAATGAGCGCGATCTCGGCACGCGTCGCCGTCGTCCAGGGCAAGAACGCGATCGGCATCGAACTGCCCAATGCCAAGCGCGAGACCGTCTTCCTGCGCGAGCTGCTCGCCAGCCAGGATTTCGAATCGACCAAGCACAAGCTGGCGCTCTGCCTCGGCAAGACCATCGGCGGCGAGCCGGTGATCGCCGATCTCGCCCGCATGCCGCATCTGCTCGTCGCCGGCACCACCGGTTCGGGCAAGTCGGTCGCGATCAACACCATGATCCTGTCGATCCTCTACCGGCTCAAGCCCGAGCAGTGCCGGCTGATCATGGTCGACCCCAAGATGCTCGAACTCTCCGTCTATGACGGCATCCCGCATCTGCTCACCCCCGTCGTCACCGATCCGAAGAAGGCGGTGGTCGCGCTGAAATGGGCGGTGCGCGAGATGGAAGAGCGCTACAAGAAGATGTCGAAGCTCGGCGTGCGCAATATCGACGGCTTCAATGTCCGAGTCGGCGAGGCGCTGGCTGCCGGCGAGATCATCACCCGCACCGTGCAGACCGGCTTCGACAAGCATTCCGGCGAGGCGATCTACGAAGAAGAGGTGATGGATCTGGGCCCCCTGCCCTATATCGTCGTCATCGTCGACGAGATGGCCGATCTGATGATGGTCGCCGGCAAGGAGATCGAAGGCACGATCCAGCGCCTGGCGCAGATGGCACGCGCCGCCGGCATCCATGTCGTGCTGGCGACCCAGCGGCCCTCGGTCGACGTCATCACCGGCACGATCAAGGCCAATTTCCCGACCCGCATCTCGTTCCAGGTCACCTCGAAGATCGACAGCCGCACCATTCTCGGCGAGATGGGCGCCGAACAACTGCTCGGCCAGGGCGACATGCTCTACATGGCCGGCGGCGGCCGCATCACCCGCGTGCACGGGCCGTTCGTCTCGGATGCCGAGGTCGAGAAGGTCGTCGCCCATCTGAAGACGCAAGGCCGGCCGGACTATCTCGACGCGGTCACCGCCGAGGAGGAGGCCGGCAGTGATGACGAGGATGGCGGCGCCGTCTTCGACAAGAGCGGTATGGGCCAGGCCGAGAGCGAGGATCCCTACGACCAGGCGGTTGCGGTCGTGCTGCGCGACAAGAAGGCCTCGACCTCCTATATCCAGCGCCGCCTGCAGATCGGCTACAATCGCGCCGCCTCGATCATGGAGCGCATGGAGAACGAGGGCATCGTCGGCCCCGCCAATCACGCCGGCAAGCGAGAGATCCTCGTCGAGGCCGGCCGCGCCAGGGAAGACGAGGATTGAGCGGACGGCAGAGAGACGACCGGCAGGTCCTCAAATTGCCACGCTGAAGTGCAACTCATACGGTGGTTGATGCGTTTACCCGAGGCGGCGGGCCATTTCGCCCACCTCCAGTCATTGCCCGCATCAGGCAATGACGCGAACATCCAGGCCGATATGGCCCCAGCATCGGAGCAGCTTTGCTCATGACACGCGTTTCGCCAATGCAGGCTTCGCTCGGCGCCTTTGTCGCGCTTGGGCTCGCCATTGCGTCTGGCCCGCTCGCGGCCCAGCCGCTTGATCTTCAGGCCAAACCCGCAGCTCCTGCCGCCAAGCCGGCAGCTCCGCGTGCGATACCTCTGCCGCCCATGCGACCGCCGGGGCTCGGCCTGCCGCGAACTGCAGAGGCCGCCTCCGCTCCGGTCGTCACCACTGTCGCCGCCGAACAGCCCCGTCTGGCTGCTGTCCCGGTCAAGTCGACCACCAGCAAGCATTCGGCCCCGCTCACACAGCAGGAAGCGGTCGAGCGTCTCAATGCCTATTTCAATGGCTTTGCGACCTTGCAGGGCGACTTCATCCAGTTCGCCTCTGACGGCCGCCGCTTCGAAGGCAAGCTCTATATCCAGCGCCCAGGCAAGATGCGCTTCGAGTATCGGCCGCCCGTGACCATGGAGGTCATCGCCGATGGCACCTCGGTGGCGATCCGCGACAAGAAGCTCGCGACCCAGGATCTCTACTCGATCGGCCAGACGCCACTGAAGTTCCTGGTCAAGGAGCGTATGGACCTTGCGCGAGATTCGACCATCACGAAGGTCAGCACCAAGGGCGACATCCTGTCGGTCAGCGTCGAGGATCGTTCGACCCTTGGCGGCACGTCGAAGATCACCCTGAACTACGACATGGCGGCCAACGAGCTCAGGCAGTGGGTGGTCATCGATCCCCAGGGCTACGAGACATCGGTCTCGCTCTACAACCTCGATACGCAGCGGCGTCCCGATCCGAAGAATTTCGTGATCAACTACGAGCGCATGCTCTGAGCACGCGCTGAAGGGGCGGCCCTCCAAGCGATATCGGGCGCTGGGCTTGCTTGGTGGCGAGGCAGCGGCTGCAACGCCGTCAGGCTTCGGAGCGGCTTGCTTTTTCCGCTGCCAAGACCCAGTTTCCGGCTCCCTTTCGATCCGGAAACACTGCGTGAATCTGACCGTTACGAGCTGGAACATCAATTCGGTGCGTCTGCGCATCGGCATGGTGACGGAATTCCTGACCACCACCGCGCCGGATGTACTGTGCCTGCAGGAGACCAAGACTCCTGACGAGCAGTTTCCCGCCAAGGCCTTCGAGAAGATCGGCTACGTCCATCAGGCCTTCATCGGCCAGAAGGGCTATAACGGCGTCGCGATCGTCTCACGCCTGCCCTTCAGCGAGAAGGACGCCATGGCGATGTGCGGACGCAATGATGCCCGCCATATGACGGTCGTGCTCGACAAGGGAGCTGGCGCTGCCGCGGGCGTCGCCATCCATAATTTCTACATCCCGGCCGGAGGCGACATCCCGGATCCGAACCTGAACGACAAGTTCGCCCACAAGCTCGCCTTTCTCGACGAACTTGGCGCCTGGGGAATCGCCAAACGACCAACCGACCGGCCAAGCATCCTGCTCGGCGACCTCAATATCGCGCCCTATGAGCACGATGTCTGGAGCCATAAGCAGCTTCTCGACGTGGTCAGCCATACACCCATCGAAACCACGACGCTGGAGACGTTGCGCACCGAGCTTGGCTGGATCGATGCCGCGCGCACGCTGCAGCCCGAACCCGAGAAGCTCTATAGCTGGTGGAGCTACCGCGCCGCCGACTGGGCTGCCTCGAACAAGGGTCGCCGGCTCGACCATATCTGGCTCTCCGACGGATTGAAGCCGACCCTGCGCGACGTCACCTTCCTGCGTGAAGCACGCGGTTGGGAGCGGCCCTCGGACCACGTTCCCGTCACGGTGACATTGGAGCTCTGATCGAGCGCTTCAGCTTCGATCGATCGCGATCAGCGCATCGCGAACCTGTGACAGTTCGCTCATGAAGCCCTGCAGCCTCTCTCCGATCGCAGCCGCGATCGCCTGAGCCGATTGCGGGGATTCGCCGAGCACCCGGCGCATCACGCTGCGCGAGAGCTTCATCAGTTGGGTGGGCTCGCGCGCAACGGCTGTCACCGGCCGCTTGATCGAGGCGAACAGCGCCAGTTCCCCGATCAACCCGCCTGGACCGACCACCTCGTCGGCGGGTTGGCCGTCATCCCGGCTCATGAGCGCAATCGCACCCGAGACGACGAGATAGGCACCATCCGAGCCGTCGTTGCGGCGGAAGAGCACATCGCCGGCTCGCAGGATACGATTCTCGGCGGCAAAGGCCACGAGCCGCAAGGCGTCATGGTCCATGAGACCCAGCAGCGGCTGTTTGGCCAGGAATGCGATGTCGTCGTTAAGCGCCATGAAATCTCAAGGATTCAGGCGATAGCCGCCCGCATCCGTCACCAACAGTCGCGCATTGGCCGGATCGGGTTCGATCTTCTGGCGCAGACGATAGATATGGGTCTCCAGCGTGTGGGTGGTGACCTGTGAATTATAGCCCCAGACCTCCTGAAGCAGGATCTCGCGGGCAATCGGCTTGCGGCCGGCACGATAGAGAAAGCGCAGGATCGCGGTCTCTTTCTCGGTGAGCTTGGTCTTCGAACCCTTCTCGCTGACAAGCAGCTTGGATCCTGGGTGAAAGGTATAGGGGCCGACCTGGAAGACGGCATCCTCGCTCGCTTCGTACTGCCGCAAATGGGCGCGGATACGCGCCAGCAGCACCGCGAACTTGAACGGCTTCACCACATAATCATTGGCGCCGGCTTCGAGCCCGAGCACGGTATCGGCGTCCGAGCCCTGCCCGGTCAGCATGATCACCGGGCTCTTGAAGCCGTTGCGGCGCATCACCTTCACCGCCTCGCGACCATCCATGTCGGGAAGCCCGACATCCATGACGGCGAGATCGACCCGTTCGGCCTGAACAGCCTTCACGCCGGCGGATGCCGTCGCAGCCGTCGAGATCCGGAACTCGTCATAAAGCGCGAGCTGCTCAGCGAGCGCGTCACGCAACGTCTGGTCGTCGTCGACCAGAAGAATATGATGGACGGCGGGCATGGCAATCATTTGAACAGTTTGCGATTCCGGCACCATGAGCCCGCTGAATCGCGACTGCAAGTCAGGTGGGGTGGAATATCCGTGAGAAAATGTGATCAGGCCGGCAGTGCCGGTCCAGGTGAGCTGCGGCGAGGCCTTACCCGGTTGCGGGTCGTCCGCTCCGTGCATGATCGCCGCAAGGGTTTTCTGATCGCTGGCGGCACCTGTTTTCCCTGTGCACTTGGCCGCTCCGGCATCATTGTCGCCAAGCGAGAAGGCGATGGCGGCACTCCCCGCGCCACATTGCCGCTGCGGCGCATCTTCTATCGCGCCGACCGCTTGCCCCGCCCCCATAGCACCTTGCCGCTACGCAGGATCGCACCTCGCGATGCCTGGTGCGACGATCGTGCCGACCGGCGCTACAATCGTCTGATCGACCGCCCGCCCGGCGAAGCCGAGGAGCGGCTCACACGCGAGGACCATCTCTACGACGTCATCGTCGAAATGGGCTGGAACGACGCCCCGGTGATTCGCGGCCGTGGAAGTGCGATTTTCTGGCATCTGGCCCGGCCTGGCTTCACTCCCACGGCGGGTTGCGTCGCTGTCGAGCGGCATGTTTTTCAGAAGCTGCTGCCGCGCCTTGCCCGGCGCTGCGTCATGGACATCCGCTAGGATCGGCAGTCAGCGCGTTCAGTAGGCCCTGGGGCCGACTCGGCACTACCGTCGAGTCGGCCCGTCGCCGGCGCGCGAACAGGGGGCTCCCTACGCCCTGGCCCCAAAGATCGCGCTACCGACACGAACATGGGTAGCACCAAGCTGGATCGCGGCCTCGTAATCGGCGCTCATTCCCATCGAGAGCCCGCCAATCCCATTGCGCAGAGCGATCTTGGCCAGCAGCGCGAAATGCGGCGAGGGCGGCTCGTCGGCTGGCGGAATGCACATCAACCCCTCGATCACTAAACCGTGATGCGTACGACAGAGTGCGAGGAACGCGTCGGCGTCGCCCGGATTGATGCCTCCCTTCTGCGGTTCCTCGCCGGTATTCACCTGCACGAAGAGTTTCGGTGCCCGGCCGGCCTTCGCGATCTCGCGGGCAAGTTCCTTCGCCAGGCTCTCCCGGTCGAGCGTATGGATCGCATCGAACAGCGCGACCGCGTCCCGTGCCTTGTTCGACTGCAGCGGGCCGATCATGTGCAGCTCGACATCGGGAAAGCGCTCGCGCAGGCCCGGCCATTTCGCCTTGGCCTCTTGGACGTAGTTCTCGCCGAAGACGCGCTGCCCCGCTTCCAGGGCAGGAAGGATCGCCTCCTCCGGCATGGTCTTCGAAACGGCGATCAGCGTCACATCTACTGGGCGGCGCTCGAAATCACGCGCGGCGCGTGCAATCGCCGCTTGCGTGGCGGCCAGCCGCGTAACCGTATCGTTCATCGTGAAACCCTTCCATCTCGCGCGCGACGTTGACCGCGTGCGTGCAATGGTGTCCTAGAACATGATGTGGAAAAGCCGGAACCGGTTTTCCGCCCGAATCCCGCTCTAACTGCGGAAACGGCCCTCTGTTTCCTCTGAAAGCGCCCAGCGATTTCCTAGGAAGCGGCCGGCAGGCTCCGCTTATCCAAGAATTGCCCGCGCATCATGGCCGTCGAACGTTATAATCCCAAGGAATCCGAGCCGAAATGGCGCCAGGTCTGGAATGAGCGCAAGCTCTTCGAGACACGCAATGACGATACGCGCCCGAGCTACTACGTGCTTGAGATGTTCCCCTATCCGTCGGGGCGCATCCACATGGGCCATGTTCGCAACTATGCGATGGGCGACGTCGTTGCGCGCTACAAGCGGGCCAAGGGCTTTTCCGTTCTCCACCCGATGGGCTGGGATGCGTTCGGCCTGCCGGCCGAGAACGCTGCCAAGGCCAACAAGATCCATCCGCGCGAATGGACCTACGCCAACATCGCAACGATGCGCACGCAGCTCCAGTCGATGGGGCTGTCGCTGGATTGGAGCCGCGAACTCGCGACCTGCGACCCGAGCTATTATCGCCACCAGCAGAAGATGTTCCTGGACTTCCTCAAGTCCGGGCTGGTCGATCGCAAGACCGCCAAGGTCAACTGGGATCCGGTCGACGAGACCGTGCTCGCCAATGAGCAGGTCATCGACGGGCGTGGCTGGCGCTCCGGCGCTCTGGTCGAGATTCGCGAGCTGACCCAGTGGTTCTTCAAGATCACCGATTACGGTCAGGAGCTGCACGACGCCCTCGAAGGGCTGACGCGCTGGCCGGAGAAGGTGCGGCTGATGCAGAAGAACTGGATCGGCCGCTCGGAGGGGCTGCTGATTCGTTTCGCACTCGAATCGAATGCCTTCGGCCAATCCGAGCTGGAGATCTACACGACACGCCCAGACACGCTGTTCGGCGCGAAGTTCATGGCGATCGCGCCCGATCACCCGCTGGCCAAGGCCGCGGCAGCCAAGAACCCGGATCTGCAGGCCTTCATCGAGGAGTGCAAGCGCACCGGCACGGCGCAGGAAGCGATCGACAAGGCCGAGAAGCTCGGCTTCGACACCGGCCTGCGCGCGGTCCATCCCTTTGATCCCTCATGGACTTTGCCAGTCTATGTCGCGAACTTCATCCTCATGGAATACGGCACCGGTGCTATTTTCGGCTGCCCGGCCCATGACCAGCGCGACCTCGACTTCGTCAACAAATACGGGCTCGGTAACACCCCGGTCGTCTGCCCCGAGGGTGTCGATCCCCAGAGCTTCGTCATCACGGACACGGCCTATGTCGAGGATGGCCGCATGATCAATTCGCGCTTCCTGGATGGCATGACCATTCCGGAAGCGAAAGAAGAGGTGGCCCGCCGTCTGGAGAGCGAGACACGCGGCAACCAGCCCGTTGGCACGCGCAAGGTGAATTTCCGCCTGCGCGATTGGGGCATCTCGCGCCAGCGCTACTGGGGCTGCCCGATCCCTATCATCCACTGTGCCGATTGCGGTACCGTGCCGGTCCCGGATGCCGACCTGCCGGTCAAGCTTCCGGAGGACGTCTCCTTCGAGAAGCCTGGCAATCCGCTCGACCATCACCCGAGCTGGAAGCATGTCGCCTGCCCCAATTGCGGCAAGCCGGCCCGTCGTGAAACCGACACGATGGATACCTTCGTCGATTCCTCGTGGTATTTTGCCCGTTTCACCGATCCTTGGCGCACGGAGAGCCCGACCGATCGCAAGGTCGTCGACCGATTCCTTCCCGTTGACCAGTATATCGGCGGCGTCGAGCACGCGATCCTGCACCTGCTCTATTCGCGCTTCTTCACCCGCGCGATGAAGGCAACCGGCCATGCCGGGCTGGACGAGCCTTTTGCCGGCCTCTTCACCCAGGGCATGGTGGTCCATGAGACCTACCGAGCCGAGGATGGAACCTGGGTCGAGCCCGGCGATGTCCGTATCGAAGCCAACGGCAGCGAGCGTCGCGGCTTCCATGTCGAGACCGGGGCGCCAATCGAGATCGGCTCCATCGAGAAGATGTCGAAGTCGAAGAAGAATGTGGTCGACCCCGACGACATCATCGCCTCCTACGGCGCCGACACCGCCCGTTGGTTCATGCTTTCGGATTCGCCGCCGGATCGCGATGTGATCTGGACGGATGAAGGCGTTCAGGGCGCAGCGCGTTTCGTGCAGCGCCTGTGGCGGCTGATCGGCGAGATCGCCGAGCGCACCGGCAATTCCGCCCTCGCAACCGCGGAGATCGGGGAGGCGGCCCTCACCTTGCGCAAGGCCAGCCATCGTGCCCTGCACGCGGTCGGTGCCGATATCGAGCGCCTCGGCTTCAACCGGTGCGTCGCTCATATCTATACGCTGACGAACGCCATCGCGAAGGCGCTCGACGGAGCGGCCGAGGAGGCCGCGCTTTCTGCCGATATGGCTTTTGCGCTGCATGAGGCCGCCACCATCGTCACGCAGCTTGTCGCACCGATGATGCCGCATCTCGCCGAGGAGTGCTGGCACGCGCTCGGCCAGCCCGGCCTCGTTGGCGAAGCCTCCTGGCCGGTTGCCGACGCCGAACTGCTCCGTGACGACAGCGTGACCCTGCCGGTCCAGATCAACGGCAAGAAGCGGGCAGAGGTGACCGTGCCGGCCGATGCGGATACGGTCTCCGTCGAAGCCATCGTTCGGTCATCCCAGGCCGTCATCAAGGCCTTGGACGATCGTCCGATCCGGAAGATCATCGTGGTGCCCGGGAGAATTGTGAATGTCGTCGTCTGATTCGCGCCGCTGCCAGGTTGGTCGCGGTGTGGCTACCCGCCGCCTCATGCTGGCCGCCGCACTCGGTGCAGCCGCGCTTGCCGGCGGTTGCTTCCGCCCGCTCTATGCCGAGAACACCACCAGCACTGTCGGCGGCAGCGTCAAGACGGCGCTCAGGAATGTCGAGGTCGGCGAGATCAAGGGTCTCGTCGGACATTACCTGCGCAATGAACTTGTCTTCGAACTCGACGGCGGCGGGGCCGGAGAGGCCACCGGTCCGAAGCGCCTGAAGCTGCAGGCCTCGATCCAGGAATCGATCGAGGTGGTGACCGTCGACTACGCCAGTGGCCGCGCCGACTCGGCCGTTCTCGTCGCGACAGCCACCTGGTCGGTCGTCCGAGAAGGCACTGGGGAGGTCGTGTCCTCCGGCAGGACCGTGACCCGGGCGCCTTATGAACGCTCGCAGCAGCGTTTTGCGACGGTCCGTGCTGCGCGCGATGCCCAGATCCGCGCCGGCAAGTCGCTGGCAACGCTGATCCGTGGGCAGATCGCCGCCGATCTCGTCGCCGGCTGAGCCGAACGACAGCCAATGGTCGCCATCAAGGCGCATGAAGCCGACCGGGCCCTGGCCAAGCTGGACCCGGCCTGGCGCCTCATCCTGATCTATGGACCGGATTCCGGCCTGGTTTCCGAGCGGGCGACGGCGCTCGCTCGCGCCAGCGTTGACGATATCAATGATGCCTTCCAGCTCATTCGCATGGATGGCGACGACGTCGCCGCCGATCCGCTCAAGCTGGTCGACGAAGCCAACACGATCGGCCTGTTCGGCGGCCGGCGCGCCATTCGCGTGTCGCCCACATCGAAGCTGTTGCTCGCGGCCGTCGAGCCGCTGTTGTCGACGCCATCGCAGGACGCGATCGTCATCGTCGAAGCCGGCGATCTTCAGCGCACCAATCCCCTGCGCCAGGCCTGTGAGAAGGCCCGCACGGCCCTTGCGGTGCCCTGCTACGGCGATGCGGCACGCGATCTTGGCAGCATCATCGACGAAATGGTCCGGGCTGCCGGCAAGTCCATCGACCGCGCCACGCGCGAGCAGCTGACCGGACTGCTGGGCGGCGATCGCCAGACATCGCGCCGCGAGATCGAGAAGCTTCTGCTCTATGTCGGCGACGATCCAGCGGTCACCGAGGCGCATATCGAGGCGGTTGTTGGCGACACGGCTCAGCGCGAACAGGCTGCACTTGTCGATGCGGTCTTCGCCGGCCGTCTGGCCGTGCTCGATCTGGCGCTGACAAAGCTGTCCAGCGAAGGCCTCGATTCCGGTGTGATGCTTGGCGGCTTGCTGCGCCACGCTCTGACGCTGCTGAAAGCCCGTCAAAGCGTCGATGGCGGCCGTAGCGCCCGGGATGCAGTCTCCAGCATGCGGTTGCCCTTTCCCCGCATGGCAGCCGCTGAAGCGGCGTTGAACGCCTGGTCCGTGCAGAAGCTCACCGAAGCGGTCGGCATCCTGGGAACTGCGACGCTCGCCGTCAGGCGCGATGGAGAACTCGCCCGTCCGACCGCTGCGCGCACCCTCTGGACCCTCGCCCGGCTGGCGCAAAGCGGCGGGCGCGGCTCCTAGCGAGTAGGCGCAAGGGTTCTGATCAGGCCTTCAGACGCCGGCACAGGGCATCGAGCTGATCGAGCGTCTTGTAGCCAATCTTCATATCGCCCCCGCCGCTCGGGCGGTGCTGGATCGACACTGATAGTCCGAGAACTTCCTCCAGCGCCTTTTCCAACGCGCGGGTGTCCGGATCCTTGTCGGGTTTCGGCTTGCCAGGGGAGTTCCTGCTCTCACCCCGCGTCTCTTCCTGCACCAACCGTTCGATATCGCGGACGCTGAGGCCCTCGTCGACGATCTTGCGCGCCATCAGCTCAGGATCCGCGACCGAGAGCAGCGCGCGCGCGTGGCCCGCCGAAACGGCGCCCTCAGCCACCATCCGCCGGACAGGCTCAGGCAGCTTTGAAAGGCGCAATGTATTCGCGACATGGCTTCGGCTCTTGCCGATGACGCGGGCCAGATCGTTCTGGGTATAGCTGAATTCGGCAATCAGGCGCTCGTAACCCGCGGCCTCTTCGATCGCGTTCAGGTCGCTGCGCTGGACGTTCTCGACGATGGCGATTTCCAGCGCCTCGCGGTCGTCAGCCTCGACCTGAATGACAGGAACCTCATGCAGGCCGGCGCGCTGCGCCGCGCGCCAACGCCGTTCGCCGGCGATGATCTCATAGGCGTCGGCCATGCCCTTGAGCGGGCGCACGATGATCGGCTGCAGGATCCCGCGCTCGCGCACGGAAGCCGTCAGATCCTCGAGTTCGTCATCCGCGAAACTGCGCCGCGGATTCCGCGCGCTCGGCCGCAGGAACTCGACCGGGACCCGACGCTGGCCTCTGGCACGCTCGAGGGCTCCGATCTCGTCGCCGACATCTCCAATCAGAGCGGCAAGACCCCGGCCAAGACGTGAACGTCCCTGTTCCTCGGCCATAATTCAACCTCTTGATACTAAATACGAAATGAACTTAGGCAGCGGCGCGCAGCGCACGCTCCCGTCTGATGACTTCGGATGCCAGCCGCAAATAGGCCTGCGATCCGGCACAGCGGAGATCATAGAGCAGGGCGGGCTTGCCGTAGGACGGAGCTTCCGAAACCCGGACATTGCGCGGGATCACGGTCTCATAGACCTTGTCGCCCAGAAACTCGCGAACATCGGCCATGACCTGACCGGAGAGATTATTGCGTGGGTCGAACATGGTCAGGACCACGCCCTGAATGATCAGGCGCGGATTAAGACCGTTGCGAACCTGCTCGACCGTCTTGAGCAGCTGACTGAGGCCTTCCAGCGCGAAGAACTCGCATTGCAGCGGCACAAGCACGGCGTCGGCCGCAGTCATCGCATTGATGGTGATCAGGCTGAGCGAAGGCGGGCAGTCGATCAGGATATAGGTCAGGTCCGCGCAGCGCTGATCGTCGGAAATCTCGTCGATCGCCTTCTTGAGGCGCTGGGTGCGATCCTTGGCGCTGGCGATCTCGAGCTCGACACCAAGCAGGTCGAGCGTCGACGGCGCAATGAACAAACCGGGTACGGCGGTTTCTTGCAGCGCCTGACCAAGGCCGATATCGCCGCAGAGCACATCATAGGTCGAGGATTGCCGGCTCTTGCGGTCAACGCCGAGTCCGGTCGAGGCATTCCCCTGCGGATCGAGATCGACGATCAGCACCTTCTCACCGATCGCGGCGAGCGCCGTGCCGAGATTGATGGCCGTCGTCGTCTTGCCGACGCCGCCCTTCTGATTGGCGAGCACCAGCACACGTGGCCGGCGAGGAGGAAGGGTAATGGGAGTCAGATCGGTCATGTATCAGCCCGCTGCTCGGCCTCGCGAATCAACAGAATGCGAGCTGCCGGATCTGTCACGGAGACAACTGTCGAGGCCTGAATCTTCCAATATTTAGACGCCTCGGTCAATTCAGCATCTAGATATTGTCCCTTGGGAAAGAGCCCAAGTGTTCCGGTTCTCAACAACTCCTTGCACCATCCTAGCAGAATCGGGAGCGGTGCGAGCGCCCGGGCCGTCACGACGTCGACTTTTTCTGTGAACTCCCCAACGATATCCTCGATCCGCGAGGCATGAACCGTCACAGGCGCGCCGGTCACCCGGGCCGCATGGCGCAAAAAGGCGCATTTGCGCGCATTGCTCTCGACCAGGTGGATGCGGCCCTGCCCCTGTTCGGCAAGACAGATCCCGATCACAAGTCCGGGAAATCCACCGCCTGAGCCGAGGTCGAGCCAGGTCCTGGCGTCGGGAGCGAGGGCGAAGAGCTGGAGCGAATCGGCGATGTGCCGCGTCCAGACATCCGACAGCGTCGCGGAAGAGACCAGGTTCTTCGCATTTTGCCACTTGACCAGCTCTGCGACCAGCAGTGCGAGCCGCTCCTCTGTTTCACGTGAAACAGGAGTCAAGCGCAGAGCGCGGGCGCGATCGTCCTTGTCAACAGCCACGACTCAAGCCGCCGTCTGGGTCGCGCGGTTGCGATCCCGCCGCGCGTGCGCCGCCAGCAAGGTCAGCGCCGCGGGTGTCATGCCTTCGATCCGCGATGCTTGCGCAAGATTCGCCGGGCGCTGCTGCAACAGCTTCGCCTTGAGCTCATTTGAAAGACCCGAGATGCCGTCAAGATCGAGATCGGCTGGAACCTCCAGAGCCTGGTCACGCTGATAGGCCCCGATCTCCGCAGCCTGTCGGTCGAGATAGACAGCATAAGTCGCATCGGCCGTAACCCGCGACGCAACGGAGGCGGGGTGGACGCTGAGCTCCGGCCAAATCGCCGCCAACTGCTCGAAGCTGATGTCTGGATAGGAAAGGAGCTGATAGGCACTCCGACGCACGCCATCGCGGTTCAATTGCAGGCCTACCTGGTCGGCCTGTTGCGGTGTCAGCCGGAGGTTCTTCAATTGCTCGCGCAAGGCGTCGATCTGCTCGGCCTTGGCCTGAAACCGGCGTTCACGCTCGCCTCCGACCAAGCCGAGTTCGATACCGAGCGGAGTCAGCCGCTCATCGGCGTTATCGACGCGCAATGACAGCCGGAACTCCGCACGCGACGTGAACATCCGATAAGGCTCTGTCACCCCGCGCGTCACGAGGTCATCAACCAGCACGCCGATATAGGAAGTCGTCCGATCCATCGCGATCGGCTCTGCACCCCCAGCACGGCGCGCCGCATTGAGGCCCGCAAAGAGCCCCTGGGCAGCCGCCTCCTCATAACCGGTCGTTCCGTTGATCTGGCCCGCGAGAAACAGACCGGCGATTGCGCGCGTCTCGAGCGTGTTCTTCAAGGCACGCGGATCGACGAAATCATACTCGATCGCATAGCCAGGACGCAGCATGACTGCGTCTTCAAGCCCAGGAATCGTCTTCAGCAAGCCGATCTGCACATCCTCCGGCAACGAGGTCGAGATGCCGTTGGGATAGACGGTGGGATCATCCAGCCCCTCCGGCTCCAGAAAGATCTGGTGGCCGTCGCGATCCCCGAAACGGCCGACCTTATCCTCGATCGATGGGCAATAGCGCGGCCCTCGGCCCTCGATCTGACCCGAAAACATCGGCGCACGATGGAGATTGGCACGAATCAGCTCGTGCGAAGCCAGCGTGGTGCGGGTAATGCCGCAGGAAATCTGAGGCGTCGTGATCGCATCTGTCAGCGCGGAGAACGGCTCCGGCGGCTCGTCGCCGGCCTGCATCACCAGCCCGGACCAGGCGATCGTGCGCCCATCCAGACGTGGCGGCGTACCCGTCTTGAGGCGACCAAGCGGAAAGGCATAACGCTCCAGCGTCGCCGATAGACCAAGCGACGGGGCTTCACCGGCGCGCCCTGCCGGAATTGTCTTCTCGCCGATATGGATCAATCCACGCAGGAACGTGCCAGTCGTCAGGACAACTGTTCCGCAGGCGAATCGACGGCCGTCTGACAGTATGACAGCTTGAACAGTGCCGTTCGCGATATCGAGGTCAAAGGCCTCGCCGACAACGATCTCGAGATGATCATGTTCGGCAAGAAGATCCTGGACCGCGCTCCGATAGAGCTTGCGATCGGCCTGCGCCCGCGGGCCGCGAACGGCCGGGCCCTTGCGGCGGTTCAGCATCCGGAACTGGATGCCGGCACGGTCAGCTGCGCGGGCCATGATGCCGTCGAGCGCATCGATCTCGCGCACCAGATGGCCCTTGCCCAATCCGCCGATCGCAGGATTGCAGGACATCACGCCAATCGTCTCGCGCTGATGAGTCAGCAGCGCCGTGCGCGCACCAAGACGCGCGGCAGCCGCCGCCGCTTCGGCGCCGGCATGGCCGCCGCCTACGACGATGACGTCATAGCGATCAGTGGCAATGGAATGGGACATGCGCATGTCGCTAGCCAACACCGTGCCGAGGGTCAAGATTCTTGTGATCTCCCAGGCGAAAGTTTCACGTGAAACGCCGCGCAGCGGTTTTCCTACTTTCCGATGCAGAAACCGGCAAACAGCCGGTCCAGCACATCCTCCACGTCAATCCGCCCCACAAGTCGTTCGAGCGCGCGGACGGCGATCCTGACATCCTCGGCCAGCAGTTCGACCTGGCCGTGCCCCGACGCCGTTGCCCGATGCAGCGCCGCGACCGCATCCGTAACCGCTACACGCTGCCGCTCGCGGGTCAACAATGCGGGCTCCGGATTGGTCAGCGCGCCGAGCCGCTCGGAAACGCTCCTCAATAGCGCATCGAGTCCGACACCGCTTTGCACGGAGAGCGCCAGCTCGCCGGCGCCCACTTGCCCGGGCAAGTCGCACTTGGTGGCGATCATCAAATCCTGCGGATCGACCGATGTTCGGTTCGGGGGCGAATCGACTGCGCGAAGTCTCAGCACCAGATCCGCCTTCGCGGCGAGAACCGTCGCACGGCGGACGCCCTCTGCCTCGATCGGATCGACACTCTCGCGCAAACCCGCCGTATCGATCAACGTCACCGGGAAACCCGCAAGATCGAGCCGGACCTCAATCATGTCGCGGGTCGTACCAGGCTGCGGCGAGACGATCGCTATGTCGCGACGGGCGAGGGCGTTCAGCAGACTTGACTTGCCTGCATTGGGCGGCCCCGCCAGCACGACGACAAATCCCTCCCGAACGCGCTCGCCCATCCGAAACGACCCCAGCGCGTGGCGCAGGCTGGTCAGGACATCTTCGACGCCGGAAATGGCTTTCTCCACCAGTGCTCCGGAAACATCCCCTTCATCCGAGAAGTCAATCTCGGCCTCCAGCAAGGACATCGCGCCGATCAACTGATCTCGCCACAGCCCGGCCGCGTGACCAAGCGCTCCCTCCATCTGCCGCAGCGCCTGTCGACGCTGCCATTCCGTCTCCGAATCGATCAAGTCCGCCAGACCCTCGACCGCTGCAAGATCCAGCTTTCCCGCCTCAAAGGCCCGCCGGGTGAATTCGCCGGCCTCCGCCAAACGTACTCCTGGCAACCCGGTCAATGCCGAGAGCAGGGCGGCCATCACCGCACGCGAACCATGGACATGGAACTCGGCGACGTCCTCGCCCGTGAAGCTCGCTGGACCCGGGAAGAACAGGACAAGAGCCGAGTCGATCACCTCGCGGGAAACGGGGTGGCGCAGGTGTCGAAACACCGCATGCCGCGGGTTGGGGATAACGCCCGAAATTGTTTCGAGGACGAATCGAACTTGCGACCCGGATACCCGAACGACGGCCACCCCGGCACGGCCATTGGCCGACGATAGCGCCACAATCGTTGGGTAATCCTGTCCGGTCGTCATAGGCAGCCCATCTTTTCTGTTGCGACGCTGACCCGTCTGGGAGACCCGTCGATGAATCGTCTCGGAGCCGCCGCCAGCCCCTATCTCCTGCAGCACAAGGACAACCCCGTCCACTGGTGGGAATGGAGCGAGGAAGCCTTTGCCGAGGCAAAGTCAAGCGGTCGGCCGGTCCTGCTCTCGGTCGGCTATGCCGCCTGTCACTGGTGCCATGTCATGGCCCATGAGAGCTTTGAGGACCTGGCAACCGCGGCGCTGATGAACGCGCTCTTCGTCAACATCAAGGTCGACCGGGAGGAGCGACCCGATATCGATCAGGTCTACATGAATGCGCTGCACAGCCTGGGCGAGCAGGGGGGCTGGCCGCTGACCATGTTCCTCACCGCCGACCGTCAGCCATTCTGGGGCGGCACCTATTTTCCGCCAACAGCGCGTTATGGGCGGCCCTCCTTCAGCCAGGTTCTGCAGCAGATCGCAGCCGTCCATGCACAGGAGCCTGAGCGAATCGCGCGCAATGCCGCCGCGATCAAGGCTGCGCTCCAGCAGAGCGAGGCTGCAGCCAGCCTGGAAGCGCGATACGAACCTGACCTCGACCAGATCGCCAGCGAGATCGCCCAATCCTTCGATCCGCACCATGGCGGACTACGCGGTGCACCAAAATTCCCCAATCCTGGCCTGATCGAGTTGCTCTGGCGTCACGGCAGCCGCACTCGGAACACAGGGACACTCCATGCCGCGGCCCTTACCCTGGAGCGCATGGCGCGTGGCGGCATTCACGATCACCTCGGCGGCGGCTTTGCCCGATACGCGGTCGACGAGCGCTGGTTCGTGCCGCATTTCGAGAAGATGCTCTATGACAATGCCCAGTTGCTCCAGCTCTATGCGCTTGAGGCGAAGCGCCGCGGCAATCCACTGGCGCACAGTGCAGCTCAGGGCATCGTCACCTGGCTTGAGCGGGACATGCTGCTGCAGGAGGGGGCTTTCGCCTCCAGCCTCGATGCCGATTCCGAAGGCGTCGAAGGCAAGTTCTACGTCTGGACGGCGCCGGAACTGGCCAGCCATCTGACCGCAGCGGACGCGGAACTCTTTGCCCGGCACTATGACGTCACGGCCCATGGTAACTGGGAAGAGGCCACGATCCTCAACCGGCTCGACACACCCGATCCCAATCCGGCATCCGAGCAGCAACTGGCCAGCATCCGGCGAGAGCTCCTGGCGTTGCGCGCTCGCCGCGTTCCTCCCGCCCGCGACGACAAGATTCTGGCCGACTGGAATGGGCTCATGATCGCGGCGCTCGTGCGTGCCTCCGGCCTGCTCGCGGAGCCCGCCTGGCTGGTCCTTGCCCGGCGAGCCTACCATTTCGTCGCCGAATCAATGAAGCATGGCGACGGCCTCGCTCACTCCTACCGCGCCGGCCGGCTGATCGTCCCGGGCTTTGCGCTTGATCACGCGGCGATGATCGATGCCGCCCTGGCGCTTCACGACGCCACGTCGGACCAGCATTTCCTTGACCAGGCCCTGTGCTGGTCGGCACATCTCTGGCGGTATTACCGCCAAGCCGATACGAGTCTACTTGGTATGACTCAACGCGATAGTGCCACTCTTCCGGTCGTACCGAGGCCGACTCATGACGACGCCGTCCCGAACGCCAATGGCGTGCATGCAGGGAACCTGCTTCGTCTGGCGGCCAAGACAGGGGCCCCGACCGACAGGGCCCAGGCCGAACAGTTTCTCGCAGCAGCATTGGCCGCTGCCGAGCGCGCGCCGATTGCCCATGGCTCCGTGCTCAATGCTTATGATCTGGCGCGGAACGGCATCGAGATCGTCCTGGCCGGACCCGACCGCGAACACCTTCGCGAAGCCGCGCTGGCATTGCCCTACACGACGACGACGATCGTCGACTGCCCCGATCCCAGCGCGCTACCATCGGATCACCCAGCCGCCTCGATGGCGCGTCTTGCAGGCAGCGGTGCCGCCTTCATCTGTTTCGCCGGGCGTTGCCTGCCCCCCGTAACGGATCCGAATCAATTGCAGGATGCCGTTGCTACTGGGCGGTGACCCCGGCTCCAAACAAGAAAGGCGGGTCAGCATGACTGCCGACCCGCCTCGCTGAATGTGTTGGACTCCAGCGCTGCAGTCTCGTCCCGCGCAGCGATTCCCGATCCGATCAGGTGTTCATCGAGTCGAAGAACTCGGAGTTCTGCTTCGTCTGTCGCAGCTTGTCGATCAGGAACTCGATCGCGTCCTGCGGTCCCATCGGGTTCAGGATGCGGCGCAGCACATAGGTCTTCTGCAGCACATCCTTCGGCGTGATCAGCTCTTCCTTGCGGGTGCCCGACTTGAGGATGTCGATCGCCGGGAAGATGCGCTTGTCGGCCACCTTGCGGTCGAGGACGATTTCCGAGTTACCGGTGCCCTTGAACTCCTCGAAGATGACTTCGTCCATGCGGCTGCCGGTATCGATCAGCGCGGTCGCGACAATGGTCAGCGAGCCGCCTTCCTCGATATTGCGCGCCGCGCCGAAGAACCGCTTCGGCCGCTGCAGGGCATTGGCATCGACACCACCGGTCAGCACCTTGCCGGAAGAGGGGACCACGGTGTTGTAGGCACGGCCGAGGCGCGTGATCGAGTCGAGCAGGATCACGACATCGCGGCCATGCTCCACCAGGCGCTTGGCCTTCTCGATGACCATTTCCGCGACCTGGACGTGGCGCGTGGCTGGCTCGTCGAAGGTCGATGATACGACCTCACCCTTCACCGAACGCTGCATGTCGGTGACTTCCTCGGGCCGCTCGTCGATCAGCAGCACGATCAGATAGCACTCGGGATGATTGTTGGTGATCGACTGCGCGATGTTCTGCAGCAGCACCGTCTTACCGGTGCGTGGCGGCGCCACGATCAGGGCGCGCTGACCCTTGCCGATCGGAGCGACGATGTCGATGACGCGGGGCGAGAAGTCCTTCTTGGTCGGATCCTGGACTTCAAGCCGCAGACGCTCGTCCGGATAAAGCGGCGTCAGGTTGTCGAAATGGATCTTGTGCCGGATCTTCTCCGGGTCCTCGAAATTGATCGTGTTGACCTTGAGCAGCGCAAAATAGCGCTCGCCATCCTTGGGTCCGCGGATCGGCCCTTCAACCGTATCACCTGTACGCAGGCCGAACTTGCGGATCTGCGAAGGCGAAACGTAGATATCGTCGGGACCCGGCAGATAGTTCGAGTCGGAGGAGCGCAGGAAGCCAAACCCGTCCTGCAGCACCTCGACCACGCCCTCGCCGAGAATCTCGGTTTCCTTGGCGGCCAACTGCTTGAGGATCGCGAACATCAGCTCCTGCTTGCGCATCGTGCTGGCGTTCTCGACCTCCATGCCTTCGGCGAAGGCAAGAAGCTCGGTCGGCGATTTGACCTTGAGTTCGTGAAGCTTGATTTCCCGCATGGGGCACCCGGATCGTAAACGCCCCCACGCGAATGGCGGAGGTCAGGGACTCAGTGGAGGGCTCGACAGGGCCCGGAAGGGCCAGTGCGCAGGGGATGCGCACCATGAGCGTCTGCATCAGCAGCCAGCTCACGAACCATCGACAACAGGGAGGACGCAAAAAGTCGCGTCGCGCTTGATAGCTGGTTTCCGGTGGACTCTCAAGCCGGAAACGTCAGCATCGCTCAGAACGGCTTGACGATGACCAGGATCACGATGCCGACCATCAGCAGCGCCGGCACTTCATTGATGATCCGGTAATAGCGGGCGGACTTGTCGTTACGATCTTCGGCAAAGGCCCTGACCCGTCCGACCAGGATGCCATGGACGCCGGAGAGAAGGAATACGAGCAAGATCTTGCCGTGCAGCCAGCCACCCTTGAAGCCATAGATCGCCCAGGCGAGGTACAGACCCAGCACCCAGGTCACGATCATCGCCGGATTGATGATGCCCTTGAGCAGCCGGCGCTCCATGATCTTGAAGGTCTCGGACTGCACCGAGCCGGTCTGCGCCTCTGCGTGATAAACCATCAGCCTGGGCAAATAGAGCATGCCGGCCATCCAGGAGATGACCGCCATCACGTGAAATGCCTTGATCCAGTCTATCAGCATCACTGCATCCTCATCATGACCTGACGGCCGCAAGCAAACGCTCGACATGAGCGATCGGCGTATCCGGCAGGATGCCATGCCCAAGATTGAAGACGAACGGACCCGCACCGAAGGACGTACGGATTGCCTCGACCTCCCGCTCCAGATCGGCACCACCTGCTCGGAGAAGTTGCGGGTCAAGGTGACCCTGGATCGGCGCAAGCGACTGGATCTGCGTCCGCGCAAATTCGCGATCGATATCCGTCTCAAGCCCGACAGCATCAACCCCGGTCGCTTTGACATAGCGCGGGATCAGGCGACCAGCGCCCCGGGGAAAGCCGATGATCTTTGCCTTGGGATGACGCGCCCGCACTCCGTCAACGATCCGCTTGGTCGGCGCAATGCACCAGCGCTCGAAATCATCTTCGCCAAGCGAGCCAGCCCAGCTGTCGAAAATCTGCACCGCATCGACGCCGCCATCGATCTGGGCATTGAGATGAGCGATGGACGCAACCACGATCCGGTCGATCAGCCGGGCGAACAGCTCGGGGTCTCGAGTGAAGAGTTCCTTGGCCGGACCCTGGTCCGGCGTGCCTCGCCCAGCCACCATGTAGGTCGCGACCGTCCAGGGCGCCCCGCAGAAGCCGATGAAGGCGGTGTTGCCTGGCAGGGCAGCCCTGACCTTGCCAACCGTTTCGTAGACCGGCGCCAGCACGTCCTGGTCGATCTCCTCGTGGATCTCGCCAAGCCTCTTTGCATCGCCCACCGGCTCCAGCCGCGGGCCTTCTCCCTGGACGAACCAGAGCTTTTGCCCGAGCGCATGCGGCACGACGAGGATGTCGCAGAACAGGATCGCTGCATCGAAACCGAAACGGCGGATTGGCTGAAGGGTCACTTCGGTAGCAAAGGCCGGATTGTAGCAGAGCTCGAGAAAGCCTCCTGCCTTGGCCCGGACCTCGCGGTATTCCGGCAGATAGCGTCCGGCCTGGCGCATCAGCCAGATCGGCGGCCTTGCCATCACCTCGCCCGAAAGGCTCCGCAGGAAAACCGGATCGTCGTTCGCCATGCCCACTCCGGTCAGCCGTTCAGGTCTGAATCTTAAAAGAATCTTAGAGAGAGATTCTTTTGTTTTGACTCTTGGTCAGGGGCAAATAGCCCGGCCCAACTTTGTCCACAACCGGTCCACAGGGCGAGCCGATGTCGCAGGGCGGAATCGCCCGGGGGGCGGGGCGCCTTAACTGATTAGTAAGAAATCAGAATCGGCGTCGGGGCTGCCGATCGTTAAAATGATTCACGTGAAACATCGCTCCACGTGTCCCCAGGGGCCAGCCTGTTGATGGAAAGCGGGACTTATACAGTCGCCGTCCCGGGCTCCTGTCGGATGTACGGTTGTCCACAGCAGTCCCCATAACCAGCGTGACCCCTCATCGCGGCCAGCGCTGGGGGTCCCGGTCCAGGACGACAATTTGCATTGCCGATATGGCGCGCTAGAGGTTGCAACTTCGTTAAGCCCCGGGAGCCCACGTGGCGCGCAACTATTTTCATTTGCATCTGGTGTCCGATGCCACCGGCGAGACCCTGATTGCGGTCAGCCGGGCCGCCGCCGCCCAATATGAATCGGTCTCGGCCATCGAGCATGTCTATCCGCTGGTCCGCTCCGAGGCGCAGCTTGCCCGGGTCCTGGCCGAGATCGAATCCTCTCCAGGGGTCGTGCTCTACACTCTGGTCGAAGCGGAATGGGCGGAGCGGCTCGAGAAATTCTGCCAGGAACTCGGCTGCCCCTGTCTGTCGGTGCTGAACCCGGTGCTGTCCCTGTTCCAGTCCTATCTCGGCCAGGCGGGGTCGCCGCGGCCGGGCGCGCAGCATGTCCTCAACGCTGAATATTTCCGTCGCATCGACGCGATGAACTACACGCTGATGCATGATGACGGGCAGCTTGGGGGCGATCTGGAAAGCGCGGACATCATCCTCGTCGGCATCAGCCGCACCTCGAAGACACCGACCAGCATCTATCTCGCCAATCGCGGTATCAAGACCGCCAACGTACCGCTGGTCCCCAATGTGCCTTTGCCGGCCGAACTTGAACGGCTGAGAAAGCCGTTGATCGTCGGGCTGGTCGCCAGCGCCGAGCGCATCGTCCAGATTCGGCAGAACAGGTTGCTCTCGATGAAGGCGGATGACGAGACGCCCTATGTCGACCCCACAGCCGTGGCCGACGAGATCGCGCAGTCGCGGAAGCTTTGCGCCCGCAGGGGCTGGCCGGTCATCGATGTGACCCGGCGCTCGATCGAGGAGACGGCGGCAGCGATCCTCGACCTGCTGCGCGACCATCGCATGAAGTTCATCGCGACATGACGAAGAGCTCTTCTCTCTGGCTTGCGGCGGCGCCTCTGCTGCTTGCTTCCGGCAGTGCGACCCGGGCTGGGATGCTGCGCGCGGCCGGGCTCCCGGTCGACACCCTGAAGCCCGATATCGACGAGCGAGCCGCCGAGGCGCCGCTCCTCGCACAGGGGGTCGAAGGCGAGGCGATCGCAGCCGCGCTTGCCTGCGCGAAGGCGCTGCATGTTTCCGTGATGAAGCCCGGCCGCTTCGTGCTCGGTGCCGATCAGACGTTGACCTGCGAGGGCCAGATCTTTCACAAGCCCGAGAATCTCCCTGGCGCCGCCGCGCAGATCGCGACATTGGCTGGGCGCACGCATGAGCTTCATTCCGCCTTCGTGCTGGCGCGCGACGGCGAGATCCTGGCTGAGGGCGGGCAGACCGCACGACTGACGATGAGGCGGCTCGAGCTGGATTTCATCGCGGCCTATGTCGAACTCGCTGGCCCGGCGATCCTGACCAGCGTTGGCGGCTATCAGCTCGAGGGCCTTGGTTCCCAGCTCTTCGCTGCCGTCGAGGGCGACCATTTTACCATTCTCGGTCTCCCGCTCCTTGCCGTACTCGAAGCCCTGCGCGAGCAGGGCGCTCTCGTCGATTGATCCGGACATCTGAATTCCATGACCCGTCGCTGCTTCGTCATCGGTCACCCGATCGCCCATTCACGCTCTCCGCTCATTCATGGCAGCTGGATCGCCGAGCATGGGCTCGACGGATCCTACGAACGCATCGATGTCGCACCGGCCGCACTCTCGTCGTTCATGGCCCGGGTCCGGAGCGGAGAATTCGTGGGCGGCAACGTCACGGTGCCGCACAAGGAAGCATCGCTGCTGCTGGTCGATGAACTCAGCCCCGTCGCCCGCGCGATGGGAGCCGTGAATACGATCTGGCGTGAGGATGGGCGCCTGTTCGGCGACAACACCGATGCTGCCGGCTTCCTCGCCCATCTTGACGGCAGCGTACCCGGCTGGAGCGAACGGGTCGCAACGGCTCTCATTCTTGGCTCGGGCGGCGCGGCGCGGGCGATCGGTTATGGACTGAAGGCGCGCGGCCTCGGGCGGATCACCCTCGTCAACCGCAGCGCGGACCGAGCCATGGAACTTGCCCGGGCACTTGGAGTGCCGGTCGAGGCGCAGGACTGGTCAAGGCGTCATGAGCTGGTCGAAGCGGCCGATCTGATCGTCAACACGACGGCGCTTGGCATGAACGGCAAGCCGCCGCTCGATCTCGATCTCACCAGACTCCGCCCCGGCACGATCGTTGACGATATCGTCTATGTGCCGCTGCGGACGCCTCTGCTCGAAGAGGCCGAACGTCGCGGCGGTGTTCCGGTCGATGGGCTCGGCATGCTGCTGCATCAGGCTGTGCCCGGCTTCGCGCGCTGGTTCGGTGTGGCCCCCAAGGTCACGCCAGCGCTGCGGGCCCGGCTCGAAGCCGATATCCTGGGCGCCTGATTCGCTGGGTGCCGCATGACCTTCATCCTGGGACTGACCGGCTCGATCGGCATGGGAAAATCGACCACCTCGGAGATGTTCCGGGCCCACGGCGTGCCTGTCCATGATGCCGATGCCACCGTCCATGCGCTCTACCGGGGCAGGGCGGTCGCACAGCTCGCGGCGGCCTTTCCGGGCGCTGTGGTGAACGGCGCTGTCGATCGTGCCCGGCTCTCCTCGATGGTTGTAGGCAAGCCGGAAGCCCTGCGCTCGCTGGAAGCGATCATCCATCCGCTGGTGCGGGAGGAGGAGATCACCTTCATCAAGAATTGCATTGCAGCGGGGAGCGATATCGCGGTTCTCGATGTGCCGCTCCTTCTTGAGGTTGGAGCCGGCAATCGCTGTGACGCCGTCGTCGTGATCACGGCATCAGCCGAAGTGCAGCGCGCCCGCGTCCTGGCGCGTCCGGAGATGACGGCGCAGAAGCTGGACGCGATCCTTGCGCGCCAGATGCCGGATGCCGAGAAGCGCCGGCACGCCCACTTCCTTGTGGACACCTCGCATGGCTTGCTGGTGGCACAGAGACAGGTCCGCTCTATCCTCCAGGCATTAGCCGGCCGACCTGGCCGGACCCGGCAGAATGAGGCGTCCAGGCATGCGTGAGATCGTCCTCGATACAGAGACGACCGGCGTTGAAGCCAATGGTGGCGATCGCGTCGTCGAAATCGGCTGCGTCGAACTGGTCAATCACTGCCCATCCGGCCGGACCTTCCATCAATACATCAACCCCGAGCGGACGATGTCGGAAGGCGCTTTCAAGGTCCACGGATTGTCCGATGCCTTCCTGGCGGACAAGCCCCTCTTCGCGGCCATCGCCGAGGAGTTCGCAGCCTTCATCGATGGCGCGCGGCTCGTCATCCACAACGCGTCCTTCGACGTCGGCTTCCTGAACATGGAGATGAAGCGCGTCGGCCGTGGCCCGATCGAGCCGTCGCTGGTCGTCGATACGCTGGCGATGGCGCGGCGCAAGCATCCCGGCGCCTCGAACAGTCTCGATGCGCTCTGCCAGCGCTACGGCATCGACAATACGAGACGCACCCAGCACGGCGCGCTGCTTGATTCCGAGATTCTCGCCGAGGTCTATATCGAGCTGATCGGCGGCAAACAGGCCGATCTCGGACTTGGCGTGGTCAGCGCTGCCGGTCCCGGCAACGGTCTCGCCGATCTTTCAGAGCGGCCGCAGCGCCAGCGCCCGCTCGCTCCCTGCCTCGACGAGGCGGCAATGGCCGCTCATGAAAACTTCATCCTGACCCTGAAGACACCGCTCTGGAGTGGCTATCTCGGTCTGGCCAAGGAGAGCTGAGCCGCCTCACGCGGCTCAGCTTCGGTTTGGTCAGTTGCGGTGACGATCGGCGCGCCGCGACATCATGTTGAGGCCTTCGATCAAGGCCGAGAAGGCCATGGCGGCGTAGATGTAGCCCTTCGGGATATGGGCGCCGAAACCCTCGCCGATCAGCGTGGCGCCGATCATCAGCAGGAAGCCGAGCGCCAGCATCACGATCGTCGGGTTCTTTTCGATGAACTTCGCCAGCGGGTCGGCGGCAAGCAGCATCACCAGCACGGCGACGATCACCGCAATCATCATCACCGGGACATGCTCGGTCATGCCGACGGCGGTGATGATGCTGTCGATCGAGAAGACCAGATCGAGCAGCAGGATCTGAAAGATCGCAGCGCCGAAGGTCACGGTGACCGCACGGCCGCCGTCGAACATGTCGGGCCCGTGATTGACGTCGACCTTGTGATGGATTTCGACAGTCGCCTTCCAGACGAGGAAGAGGCCGCCCGCGATCAGGATGAAATCGCGCCAGGAGAAGGCCTTGCCGAACAGCGAGACGATCGGCTCCGTCAATTGCACGATGAAGGCAACGGTGCCGAGCAGCGCGAGCCGCATGAACAGGGCAAGCCCGATGCCGATCTTGCGACCGAGCGAGCGCTGTTCCTCCGGAAGCTTGTTGGTCAGGATCGAGATAAAGATCAGATTGTCGATGCCGAGGACAACCTCCATGGCGATCAGTGCCCCGAGAGCCGCCCATACGGCGGGGTCGGCAGCAAGCGTCATCAGATGGTCCATCGGGTCTCCACATAGCAAAATGCGGACGCCGGATTGGCGCCCGCTTCAATGAAAGTGGGAAATGGAGGTTGCCTTGCCGATGCGCAAGGCGTCGCGAAATGCGCGTGATTATTGATTGAAATGCAAGAAAGGGCCCGAGAGGGCCCTTTCGATATCGTCGGCTTGCAGAGGCAGTAGGCTCGCTCAGGCGTTGGGCGCCTGCGGCTGCTGGGCCTGAAGCTCCTGCATGCGCTGCTGATAGAGCATCGCAAAGTCGATCTGCGGAACATAGAAGGGCGGGAAACCGCCGGTCTGGACCGCGTCCGCGATGATCTGGCGGGCGAACGGGAACAGCAGCCGCGCGCAGTCGATCACCAGAACGGGGTGAATATGCTCCTGCGGGATATTCAGCAGCCGGAACACACCGGCATAGCTGAGATCGAACGCAAACAGCGTCTCGTTGTTCAGGACGGCCTTGCCCTCGAGCTGGAGCACGGTCTCGTAGTCGGTTTCCGACAGCGCGGTGGTCGAGACATTGACCTGCAGGGACATCTGCGGGCCCTGCTCGTTCTGCTGGCCGAGCGCGCGCGGCGCCTTCGGATTCTCGAAAGAGAAGTCCTTGGTGTACTGGATCAGGGCATTCATGCTCGGCTGAGCGTTCGCCTCGCTCGCGCCGTTGCCGTTGGGGATGTCGTTGGCCATCGGTCCCATCATCGTCTGGCAGGCTTTAATCGGGAAATCCCACGCCTTGCCGGCGCCCGGGACTGCGCACCGCTCCCCGGTGCAATGCTTGCGTCGGCTATCATGGAGCTTCCTCAGGCACAAGAAGCCGCCTTCACAAGCTCGGGGGTGGATGTTACGAGCCTTGATCACCATATCGCATGCGGCGGCCGGCCGACCGCCGCCGTTGATGCGAGGCGGTCACTGGGGTTCCGGATCAGCGTTCGATGCAAAATTCCTTCGACATGACGACTTTGGTCTTCCTGGCTCTGGCCGTTTTCGTCGCCTGGAAGCTTCGCTCCGTGCTTGGCCAGAAGACCGGGAGCGAGCAGCCGCCAAAGGATCCCTTCGCCCGGCGTGAGACGCCGCCGATGCGACCTGATCAGGCCGGCGCTCCCGAGGCCAAGCGCGACAATGTCATTCGCCTGCCGGGCGCAGCCAATGATCCCGCTGCGACGGCGGTTCCTGCGGCCGAGCGCTGGAAGGACATTGCGCCTGCGGATTCGCCGATCATTGCCGGCATCGAGGCCATCGTTCGGCAGGAGCAGGATTTCGACCCGAAGGGTTTCCTGCAGGGTGCGAAATCGGCTTACGAGACCATCGTCACGGCCTTCGCCCGCGGCGACCGCAAGGTCCTGAAGGGCCTCCTCGCCAAGGAAGTCTATGATGGCTTCGAGCAGGCGATTACCGACCGAGAGAAGCGCGGCGAGAAGGCGGAATCCTCTTTCGTCTCGATCGACAAGGCCGAGATCACCGCCGTCGACGTCAAGGGCAAGACGGCTCAGGTGACGATCGCATTCGTTTCGCAGCTGATCAGTGTTGTCCGTGATGCACAGGGCGTCGTGGTGGACGGCAGCGCCGAAGCGGTCTCGGAGGTCAACGATATCTGGACCTTCTCGCGTCAGCTCGGCAGCCGCGACCCGAATTGGCTTTTGGTCGCGACCGAAGCCGGCGCGTGACCCGTGGCCTCGGGCGCATTGCGCTGGTGGCCGCCATGTTGTCCGCTGCAATGACACAAGCGCCCGCCGGTCCAAGCTTGCCGCCCGGCGCCCGCGCAGAGGCCATCTCTCCCGGCGCGATACCGGGATGGCCCGATGACGATCACCGCATTGCGCTGGCGATTTTCGCAGCTGGCTGCGCCGCCGATCCCCCGCTTCGGCAAGGCGCCCCGATCCCGCCTGCGCTCAGCGGCATCTGCGCCGAAGCCGGCAGGCTGACGGCTCGCGGGCCGGTCGACCGGACGGCGGCGCGTCGGTTCTTCGAGGAGCGTTTCAGTTTCTGGCGCATCCGGCCGAGCGGCGCCGAGCGCGGCTTCATGACCGGATATTTCGAGCCGGAGTTCGAAGGCTCGCTCACCCCCTCCGCCCAGTTCCCAACGCCGCTCTATGCCCGCCCTGCCGATCTGGTGACGCGCCTTGCAGGCGACGCCTGGCCAGGGCTGGAACCTGCCTTGTCCGCCGCCCGCCGCACTCCACGGGGCCTGGAGCCCTATCCCGATCGGACGGCGATCGAGAGTGGCGCGCTCGACGGGCAGGGCCTGGAAATCGCCTGGCTGCGCGATCCGGTCGACCGCTTCGTGTTGCAGGTGCAGGGCTCCGGACGGGTTCGGTTGCAGGACGGCAGGGTCGTGCGGCTGGTCTATTCCGGCCGCAACGGCCACGCCTATACCTCGCTCGGCCGGGTGCTCAGCGAGCGCGAGAACATCCCGCCGGCCGAGATGACCATGGACAAGCTGGTCGCGCGGTTGAAGGCCGATGCCGGTTTTGCCCGCGACCTGATCCGCCTGAACCGCTCCTTCGTCTTCTTCGCCCGCAAGGACGATTTGCCGCCCAACTTGGGGCCGATCGGTGGTGCGGGTTTGGCCCTGACGCCGCTGCGTAGCATCGCCATCGACCGCGCCATCTGGCCCTACGGACTGCCGGCCTGGATCGATGCGACAATTCCCACCGGCAGCGGCGACATGGAGCGGCTGTCACGCTTGATGATTGCGCAGGATACGGGATCCGCCATCGTCGGACCGTCGCGGGTCGATCTGTTCGTCGGTTCGGGCCAGGCGGCGGGTCATCGCGCCGGGCTGGTCCGCCATTCCTTTGACTTCACGGTGCTCTGGCCGCGGGCGGAGGCGCGCTGAGGAATGCGCCGCCGTCGCGAGAAGACCCTGTCGGAAGCCGACATTGCCCTGTGGCGGCAGGTTGCGCGTTCGGTGACGCCACTGCCGGGGCGCGCCGCGCTGCCGCCTGAGGAGCCTGCAGCAGCCCCGGTGCCGCCTCCTGCCGAAGCTGCCACCCCTGTTGTGGTGGTTGCCGTCAAACCGACCAAGACCACCCCGCCGCCGCTGGCGCCGCTCGAGCGCCGCCTGCGCACGCAGTTGCGTCGCGGAACCCAATCCGTCGAGGCGGTAATCGACCTGCACGGCCTGCGGCAGGATGCTGCTCATGCGGCGCTATGTGCCTTTTTGCGCCGCGAGCAGGCACGCGGCACCAGGCTGGCTCTGGTCGTGACAGGCAAGGGCGCCGCAGGCGATGCGATCTTCGGCGAAGAGCGTGGGGTCCTGCGCCGCAGCGTGCCGCACTGGCTGCGGCTACCGGATCTGCGCCCTTTCGTCGTCGGTTTCGAGGAGGCCGAGCAGCGTCATGGCGGCGCCGGCGCGCTCTATATCCGCCTGCGCCGGCACCGTGAGAGTGGCGCGTGACACCTTTTGGCCAGCGCGTTCGGGAGCTGCGCGCAGCTCGCGGCGTGACGCTGGCCGGAATGGCGGCGGCGCTGGGCGTCACGCCGGCCTATCTCTCGGCCCTTGAGCATGGCAAGCGCGGCCAGCCGACCTTTGCGCTGATCCAGGGCGTGATCCATCTGCTCGGCGTGATCTGGGACGAGGCTGACGAACTTGTTCGTCTCGCCGAGCTGTCCCACCCCCGCATCACGGTCGATACTGCGGGACTTGCACCGGAGGCGACGCTGATCGCCAACCGCCTTGCCCTTGAGATCGCCGAACTCGGCCCCGACGAACTTGCTGCGCTGCGCGCCGTGCTTGACCAGGCCAGTCGCCGGCGCGGCCGCGCTTGACCGCATCCGGTCCTGATGCGAAACGCCCATCATTCGTCCCATCCTCGCCAACCCGCGGAACTCCTTCATGAAAAATGCCCGTTATGATGTCCTGGCGCTCGGCAACGCCATCGTCGATGTCATCGCTCGCGCGGAAGAGGATTTTCTGGTCGCGCATGAGCTGACCAAGGGCGCGATGATGCTGATCGACGAGCCCCGTGCGGAGACGCTCTACGCGGCGATGGGCCCGGCCAAGGTCATCTCGGGCGGTTCCGCCGCCAATACCATCGCGGGCCTAGCCTCCTTTGGCGGCAAGGGTGCCTTCATCGGCAAGGTGAAGCAGGACGAACTCGGCAAGCTCTACCGGCATGACCTGACCTCGCAGGGCGTCAGCTTCGATACGGCTTTCGCCGCCGAGGGCCCGGCGACCGCCCGCTCCTTCATCTTCGTCACGCCTGATGGCGAGCGCACGATGAACACCTATCTCGGCGCCTGCCAGGGCCTCACCGTCGCGGATGTCGACAAGGATACGGTCCAGAACGCCGATATCATCTATCTCGAGGGCTATCTCTGGGATCCGCCGGCAGCCAAGGAAGCCTTCCGCAAGGCCTCTGAGTTTGCCCATGCAGCAGGCGGCCGTGTCGCGATCACCCTGTCGGATTCCTTCTGCGTGGATCGTTATCGCGACGAGTTCCTCGGGCTGATCCGCAACCGGCTGGTCGATATCGTCTTCGCCAATGAGCACGAGCTGAAGAGCCTCTACCAGACCGGCGATTTCGACAGCGCGCTCGCTGCGCTGCGCGCGGAGAACATCGTTGCGGCGGTGACGCGCTCGGAGAAGGGCGCTCTGGCGGTGACGCCGGACGGTATTGTTGCCGAACCGGTCTTCCCGGTGGAGCGCATCGTCGATTCAACCGGCGCGGGCGACCTCTTCGCCGCGGGCTTCCTCTTCGGCCTGACCTCGGGGCGCGAGGTGCGGGACTCGCTGCGGCTTGGCGCGCTCGCGGCTGCCGAAATCATCAGCCATGTCGGTGCAAGGCCGGATGTGAACCTGAAGGTGCTGGCGGGCGACAACGGCCTGCTGTGACCTGATCGGGGTTCAGGCTCGGCGTGTCATCGTTGGGCCTGAACCCATCGTGACACGCCCTTCAACGAGTCGCGTCGCAAGACGCGGCTGCTCGGCCGGGGGCCGAGCATGACGGTTTCAGTACAGCGTTGCCTTCACGCGCTCCGGCAGCGCCTTGTCATAGGCTGCGCCGTCGAAGGTCTCGATCGCCTCGTTCCGCGCAGTGATGTCACGCAGGATCTGTCCGGCGCTTGGCAACTCACGCCTGTCGGCATGCTTGGCCGGGCTCCAAAGGTCGGCCCGGACCACGGCGCGCGAGCACTGGAAGTAGACCTGTTCCACATCGACCACGATCACGCAGGCCGGCAGCTTTCCGGCCATCTCGAAGCGCGCGCAGAGCTCGGGGTCGGCCGAAAGGGTCGCTGTGCCGTTCACCCGAAGGGTTTCGCCGTAACCGGGGACCAGGAAGAGCATTCCGATTCTCGGATCGAACAGGATATTTCTTAATGAATCCAGACGGTTATTGCCTTTTCTGTCTGGAATCAGGAGCGTTTTCGCGTCCCGGACCGTGACAAAGCCCGGCAGATCCCCGCGCGGCGAACAATCCAGGCCCTCCGGACCGTTGGTCGCGAGCACCATGAAGGGCGAGACAGCGATCAGCGCAGCATAGTTCTCGTCGACATGGTCGATCTCCTTGGCAACCGAGGCTGGCGCGACGGGGTTCGGATATCGGGCGGCGAGCGTCTCGAGCGACGTGATGCTGTGGTCGGTCATGCCGATCTCCAAGAGCCAATAAGTCTAGACTATTGGGCGACAGGCGTGAGCGCCAGCCCCTTCGCACCACAAAAAAGAAAACGCCCCGCATCCTGGGATGCGGGGCGTCCTGTGGTCTGGCGATGAAGCCGGAGCTTACTCGCTGGCGGACTGCTTCTCGCGGGCCTTCTCGGCGTCGCGGGCAGCCTTGAGCTTCTCGGTCAGATCCTCGCCCGTCTCCTGGTCGACGACCTTCATCGAGAGGCGGATCTTGCCGCGCTCGTCCTGGCCGAGGAACTTCACCTTGACCTTGTCGCCTTCCTTGACGACGTCCGAGACCTTCTGGACGCGCTGGGCGGCCAGCTCGGAAATGTGAACGAGGCCGTCCTTGGCGCCGAAGAAGTTCACGAAGGCGCCGAACTCCATGATCTTCACCACGGTGCCGTCATAGATCATGCCCGGCTCGGCTTCCGAGACGATCGACTTGATCCACTTGATCGCGGCTTCGATCGACTTGCCGTCGGCCGAGGCGATCTTGATGGTGCCGTCGTCCTCGATGTTCACCTTGGCGCCGGTCTTCTCGACGATCTCGCGGATGACCTTGCCGCCCGAACCGATGACTTCACGGATCTTGTCGACCGGGATCTTCATCGTCTCGATGCGCGGAGCATATTCGCCGAGCTGGGCGCGCGAGGTGGAGAGCGCCTTGGACATCTCGCCGAGGATGTGGTCACGACCGCCCTTGGCCTGGCCAAGCGCGACCTGCATGATCTCCTCGGTGATGCCGGCGATCTTGATGTCCATCTGCAGCGAGGTGATGCCCGCAGCGGTACCGGCCACCTTGAAGTCCATGTCGCCGAGGTGATCCTCGTCGCCGAGGATGTCGGAGAGCACCGCGAAGCGCTCGCCTTCCAGGATCAGGCCCATGGCGATGCCCGCAACCGGAGCCTTCAGCGGCACGCCGGCATCCATCAGCGCCAGCGAGGTGCCGCAGACGGTGGCCATCGAGGAGGAGCCGTTCGACTCGGTGATCTCCGAGACGACGCGGATCGTGTAGGGGAACTCGCCCTTGGCCGGCAGCATCGGACGGATCGCGCGCCAGGCGAGCTTGCCATGGCCGATCTCGCGGCGGCCGGGCGAGCCCATCCGGCCGGTCTCGCCGACGGAGTAGGGAGGGAAGTTGTAGTGCAGCAGGAAGGTTTCCTTGTAGGTGCCTTCCAGCGAGTCGATGAACTGCTCGTCATCGCCGGTGCCGAGCGTGGTCACGACCAGCGCCTGGGTCTCGCCGCGGGTGAACAGCGACGAGCCGTGGGTGCGCGGCAGGATGCCCGCTTCCGCCACGATCTTGCGGACCGTCTTGACGTCGCGACCGTCGATGCGGATGCCGTCGTCAAGGATGTTCCAGCGCACGATCTTGGCCTGGGCTTCCTTGAACTGGCCGGCGACCTGCTCCTTGGTGAAGGTCTTCACGCCATCCGGCTCGGCCGAGACCAGCGCCTCGACGACCTTCGCCTTGACGGCGTCGACAGCCTTGTAGCGCTCGGCCTTGGCGGTGATCTTGTAGGCGGCGCGGAGCTCGGCTTCGCCGACCTTGAGCACGGCGTCGAGGATCGCCGACTGGTCGGCCGGCTGGAAGTCGCGCGGCTCCTTGGCGGCCTTCTCGGCCAGACGGATGATGGCGTCGATCACCGGCTGGAAATGCTTGTGGCCGAACATCACGGCGCCGAGCATGATCTCTTCGGAGAGCTCCTTGGCTTCCGACTCGACCATCAGGACGGCGTCCTGGGTACCGGCGACGACGAGGTCGAGGCTCGATTCCTTGATCTCGTCGACCAGCGGGTTGAGCTTGTAGGCGCCGTCGAAATAACCGACGCGGGCGGCGCCGACAGGGCCCATGAAGGGCACGCCGGACAGGGTCAGTGCGGCCGAAGCAGCGACCATCGCGACGATGTCGGGGTCGTTCTCCAGGTCATGCTGGAGCACGGTGCAGACCACCTGGGTGTCGTTCTTGTAGCCATCGGCGAAGAGCGGGCGGATCGGCCGGTCGATCAGGCGGGAGACCAGGGTCTCCTTCTCGCTCGGACGGCCTTCGCGCTTGAAGTAGCCACCCGGGATGCGGCCGGCTGCGAAGGTCTTTTCCTGGTAGTTCACGGTCAGCGGGAAGAAGTCGAAGCCCGGCTTCGGCTCCTTGGCCGAGACGACGGTGGCGAGCACGACGGTCTCGCCATAGGTGGCGAGCACGGCGCCGTCGGCCTGGCGGGCGACCTTGCCGGTTTCGAGCACGAGCTTGCGCCCGCCCCAGATCAGCTCTTCGGTTTGGATGTCGAACATGGTTCTCTTTCGGATCGGATGTGGCACACGTCCGGACGTCTCAAGCCCATGGGCAAGACGGCGGAAAGCTCGGGAGACGGTGAGCATTGCGCCCGAGCGCTCGGCGATCCTGCCATGGACGTCGGGGCGTCCGGCGGAGGCCTGCGGCTAAGCCACCCATGCGGCCGCCGCGTTGGAGTCAGGGCGCCGCACCATTGCGGCCAGACCCTGGAGTAGGAGCATCATGTCGCCCAAAAAGTGGTTCCCACCCTTCGGCATCATGCTCTGGAAAAACCGCCCGGAACCGATCGGTGCCGGGCGGGAAGCTCTTGCGATCGATCAGCGGCGGATGCCGAGCTTCTCGATCAGCGTCCTGTAGCGCGCTTCGCTCTTGCCCTTGAGATAGTCGAGCAACGAACGGCGCTGCGAAACCAGCTTGAGCAGGCCGCGACGCGAGTGGTTGTCCTTGACATGCGACTTGAAGTGACCGGTCAGGTTGTTGATGCGCTCCGTCAGGATCGCGACCTGGACCTCCGGCGAACCGGTGTCATTCGGCTTGGTGGCATGTTCCTTCACGAGCGCCGTCTTGCGCTCCGGCGTAATCGACATCGTGTGATCCTTCAGTTGGATGTTGATCTGGCGGGCCAGGCCGGGATGTCGTCCAGCAAGGTCCGGAACCCGCAATCCACCTCATCGCGGAGGAGATGCGCAGCCAGCCGCAAGGCCGGTTGGCGCGGGATATACACGAATCTGGGCAAAACGCTAGCGCGGCGACGAGGCAGGCCGGGGCAGACCGCGGTCGTAGCGCCTCTGCGCTTCCTCGACCTCGCCGATATGGGCCTCGGCCCAGCGCGTCAATCCGTGCACGGTCGCTGCAAGCGTGCGGCCGAGCTCGGTCAGCGAATACTCGACAGTCACGGGCACGGTGGGGAACGCCTCGCGGCTGATCAACCCATCGCGCTCCAGGCTTCGCAATGTCTGCGAGAGCATCTTCTGCGAGATGTTGTCGATGCGCCGGCGCAGCTCGTTGAACCGCAAGGTCCCCTCTCCGAGCAGGATCAGGATCAGCACCGCCCATTTGTCGCCGATGCGGTCGAGGACCTGGCGGGTCGGGCATTGCGCGTTGAAGGCGTCCGGGCGTTGCAGCATCGGGGTTTCCCTGAGGTGACCATGTCGCGTGAAAGTGCCTTCTTTACGAGGCTCCACGCTGCCTCCATCTAGTATCACACAGGATGTTGGTTTCTGAAAGATACTAGGTAAAGGCAGGTCTCATGAAAATCGCTCTCATTGGCGCTACCGGCTTCATCGGCTCGCGCCTGCTGGCCGAGCTCTCCGCCCGCGGACACGCGGTTTCGGCGATCACCCGCAACCCCGAAAAGGTCGCAGCGGCGACCGGTGTGACGGCGCTGAAGGGCGATGTGTTCGATCGCGACGGGCTGGCCAGTGTGCTCGCCGATCATGACGCGGTGATCAGCGCCGTTCATTTCACCGCGAGCGACCCGGCGGTTCTGCTGGCCGCCGTCAAGCAGTCCGGCGTGAAGCGCTATCTCGTCGTCGGTGGCGCGGGAAGTCTCGAGGTCGCGCCAGGTAAGCAACTGTTCGACACGCCGGAGTTCCCGGCGATCTATCTGGCCGAAGCGAAGAAGGGCGGCGCCTTCCTCGAGCTGCTCAAGGGTGAGAACAAACTGGACTGGACGTTCCTGTCACCCTCAGCGCTGATCCAGCCCGGCGAGCGCACCGGCACGTTCCGCCTCGGCGGGGATCAGCTTCTGGTCGATGCGCAGGGCAAGAGCGCGATTTCGGCCGAGGACTACGCGATCGCACTGGTCGACGAACTGGAGAAGCCAGCCCATTCGCGCCGACGCTTCACTGTCGGTTACTGAACCATCGCGAGCAATTCAGGCTTTCTGGTAGCGGGCGGCCGCCGAGTGGCAGGTCGCCGCGACGCAGCTCGCCAGCGCAAGGAGGCCAGTATCGTCTTCGAAATAGAGATGCGACGGGTCGCTTTCGTAGCGGCCGCCATAGGCACGAGGGGCGGTGCCCCGCAGCTTGCCGCAGCGGCCGTCGCGGCGCAGATCGAGCCGCGACCGTGCCATCCTCCGTGACCCATAACTCGAGTACGGCCCGCGCGGCCGGATACAGCGGCTTGGCACGATCAAGTTCGATTTCGAATGGCGCACCGTTCTCATGGTCGGCACGATGTTGGCAGCAAGGGCGCCAAAAGCGTGAAAAACCTGGCTGAGGGACATGGTCCCCCGGAGCGGCGCTCGATGCCGCCTCGGCGGGCTTCAAAATGGGCTATGAAAGCCCATCGTAGTTCAGCCGGGAAGTACAGCCGCCTGTTTCGCGCACCGCCCCTGCGTGACGCTGCACGCTTGCGTGCCACGCAGTTCAATCTCGTCCCGGCGGCCCGAAAAATGAATTGCGGCTTTCGGAAGAGCCGACGCAAACCCAGGGGGGCGAATCATGGGGTCGGATACGAGATCCGACCCCATGGACTAGAGATTGAAGACACGATGCGGCACCAGCTCGCCATTGCTGATCGAGCCAGTGGCGATCAGCACGCCGCCGCTGGTGGCATAGACGGCCTCGGCCTCGATCGGGGCATCGCGACCGCGCAATAGCGCGCTCTGACCACGCTTCAGCCGCAGGGCCGCATCGCGATGGACCACGATCTCCGGAATGAGCTCAAGCGCTGCCGCGACCGGCCGGAGTGCGCCCTCGGCCTCTTCCTGGCTGCTGCGCAGCGTCTCGACGGTCGTTGCCTCGGTCACCGTGAAGGGGCCGACGCGCGTGCGCCTGAGATGGGCGACATGCCCGAGGCAGCCGAGCGCAACGCCGAGATCACGAGCGATGGCGCGCACATAGGTGCCTTTGCCGCATTCCGCCTCGAAGGTCGTCGTCGCGCCGTCATGGCTGACGATCGACAATGCATCGATCTCCACGGGGCGCGGCTCCAGCACCACCTCTTCACCGTCCCGGGCGAGGTCATAAGCGCGCTCGCCGGCGATCTTGATGGCCGAGTATTTGGGAGGCGTTTGCAGGATCGTGCCGGTGAAGCGCGGCAGGAGGGCCGCAATGGCGTCTTCCAGCGGGCGCAGCTCCGAGGTCGCGATGACGCGGCCTTCGGTATCGTCGGTCTCGGTCTGCGAGCCCCAGGCGACGGTGAACTGATAGGCTTTCCGACCATCCATGACGAAGGGGACGGTCTTGGTCGCCTCCCCCAGTGCGATCGGCAGCAGGCCTGAAGCGAGCGGGTCGAGCGTTCCGGCATGGCCGGCCTTCTTGGCGCTGAAGGCGCGCTTCACCACGCTGACCGCATGGGTCGAGGTCATGCCGACGGGCTTGTCGAGCACCACCCAGCCATGAACGTCGCGCTTCTTCGGGCGCGGCTGCTGCGCCTGCGGAGGCGCCACTGTCTCGCTATTCGTCGTCATGATGGTCGTCTTGGTCGATCTTCAGGGGCTGGCGCAGCGTGTCGCGGCGCACCGTCTCGGAATCGAGCAGCGCATCGATGCGCTCGGCCTCCGAGAAGCTCTCATCCTGCCGGAAGCGGATATCAGGCGCGTATTTCAGGTTCACCCGATGGGCGATCTCGCCCCGGATGTAGCGCTTGTGGCCATCGAGCGCCTTTAGGACCGGCGCGATGTCATTGCCGCCGAGCGGCATGATGTAGGCCGTCGCGAGCTTGAGATCGGGCGAGAGCCGCACCTCCGGCACGGTGATGACATGCTTCGCCAGCACGTCGTCGTGAATGTCGCCGCGGGCTAGCATCTCGGCCAGTGCGTGACGGATGAGTTCGCCGACGCGCAGTTGTCGCTGCGAGGGGCCGCTGGGTTTTGCTGGTCTTGCCATGGTTCTCGTTCTCCGGACTCGGACCGGATGAGCGTGGATCGTAGAAACGTCATGGCCGGGCTTGGCCCGGCCATGACGTCAAGGTTCTGCGAAGGAGCGCGCGCTCGTCATCGTCAGGCGGTCGGGACAAGCCCGGCCATGACGGATCACAGCGTCCGCTTGATCTCCTCGACGCGATAGCACTCGATCACGTCGCCAGCGCGCATGTCCTGATAGTTCTCGAAGGACATGCCGCATTCCTGGCCGGCAACCACTTCCTTGGCGTCGTCCTTGAAGCGCTTGAGCTGCGAGAGCTTGCCCTCGTGAACCACGACATTGTCGCGGATCAGGCGGACATTGGCGCCGCGTTCGATCGTGCCGTCGGTGACGCGGCAGCCGGCGATCTTGCCGACCTTCGAGACGTTGAAGATCTCGAGGATCTGGGCATTGCCGAGCATGGTTTCGCGCAGCGTCGGAGCCAGCAGGCCCGACATCGCCGCCTTCACGTCATCCACGAGGTTGTAGATGATGTTGTAGTAGCGGATTTCGACGCCGGCCCGTTCGGCCGCCTCGCGCGCTTCCTTGTGGGCACGCACGTTGAAGCCGATCACGGCCGCGCCCGAAGCCTGGGCGAGCGTGATGTCGGATTCGGTGATGCCGCCGACGCCGGACTGAAGCACGCGTGCGCGCACCTCGTCGTTGCCGACCTTCTCGAGCGTGCCGACGATGGCCTCGACCGAACCCTGCACGTCGCCCTTGACGACAAGCGGGAATTCCTTGCGGCCGGCGCCTTCCTTGAGGTCGCGCATCATTTCGGCGAGCGAGCGGCCTGCGCCCGATCCACCGCCACGTGCCGCGATGCGGTCGCGCTTCTGGCGCTCACGGTAATCGGTGATCTCGCGGGCCCGCGCTTCGGATTCGACGACCGCGACGCGGTCACCGGCCTCAGGTGTACCGTTGAAACCGAGAACCTCGACCGGGAGCGACGGGGGCGCTTCCTTGATCTGGGCGCCGGTGTCGCCGATCAGAGCGCGCACCCGGCCCCATTCCGAGCCGGCCACGACGATGTCGCCGGTGCGCAACGTGCCGCGCTGGACGAGCACGGTGGCAACCGGGCCGCGGCCACGATCGAGCTTCGCCTCGATCACGGTGCCTTCGGCAGCGCGGTCGGGGTTGGCCTTGAGATCGAGCAGTTCAGCCTGCAGCGAAATGGCCTCGAGAAGCCTGTCGAGGTTCTTGCCGGTCTTGGCCGAAACCTCGATTTCCAGCGTTTCGCCGCCCAGCGTCTCGACCTGGATCTCGTATTGCAGCAGCTCGGACCGCACGCGGTCCGGATTGGCGTCGGGCTTGTCGATCTTGTTGATCGCCACGATCAGCGGAACCTTGGCCGCCTTGGCGTGGTTGATGGCCTCGACCGTCTGCGGCATCACGCCGTCGTCGGCCGCCACCACGAGAACGACGATATCCGTCACCTTGGCGCCGCGCGCACGCATCGCCGTGAAGGCGGCGTGGCCGGGGGTATCGATGAAGGTCACCTTCGAGCCGGTCGGCGTCGTCACCTGATAGGCGCCGATATGCTGAGTGATGCCACCAGCTTCGCCGGTCACGACATGAGTCTGGCGGATCGCATCGAGCAGCGAGGTCTTGCCGTGGTCGACATGGCCCATGATCGTCACGACCGGCGGACGCTGCGTCAGCATCTCATCGGTGTCGGGCGTATCGAACAAGCCTTCTTCCACGTCGGATTCGGCGACGCGCTTGACGGTATGGCCCATTTCCTCGGCCACGAGCTGAGCAGTGTCGGCGTCGATCACGTCGGTGATCTTGTGCATCGCACCCTGCTTCATCAGCAGGCGGATGACGTCGACGCCACGCTCGGTCATGCGGTTGGCGAGTTCCTGGATGGTGATCGTCTCGGGGATGATCACCTCACGCATCACGCGTTCCTTGGCGACGTCCGAGGCACGGTGCCCGGTCATGCGCTGGACGCGGCGGCGGAAGGCTGCAACCGACCGTGTCCGCTCGTCATCACCGCCGGTAGCGGTCGAGAGCGTCAGGCGGCCACGCGGCTTCTCACCGGCCTTGGGCGTCTTCGGGGCAGGAGTGGGCGCACCGCGATTGGCTGCGCCAGGAGCGCCGCCAGGACGACGGAACGCCGGCCGGGCTTCACCGTCATCGGGACGGCTGCGCGGGGCGCCGGCCGAGGGGGCCTGGCGGGCCGGACGGACGACCGCCGGCTCTGCGGGAGCGCTCGGATCACCGGCACGGGGGGGACGCGGCGCGTCGACCCGCGCAGGACGCGAGTCGAGCCGCGGCGGACGTGCACCGACGTCGCGCATCTGCGGACGTGCAGCACCAAACTCGCGCGGGCCGGATGCGGGCCGTGCGGCGGGAGCATAGGTTGAAGGCTGGGACGGCTGCGCCTGCTGCTGCGGCGGAGCGGATGGGGCCGGGGCCGGGGCCTGATCACGCGGCTGCTGGGGGGCTGCCGGACGAGCGGCCTGGGCGTCATCGCGCTGGCGAGCGGCGACTTCGGCGCGACGCTTCTGCTCGTCTTCCTGACGACGGCGCTCTTCTTCCTCGCGCTGGCGGGCAAGGGCTGCCTCGCGCTCGGCCCGTTCGCGCTCCGCAACAAGCGCACGCTGGCGGGCTTCCTCTTCGGCCTGACGGCGCTCGTCGAGCTCACGGGCTCGCGAGTCGGACAGGGCGCGCTGACGCGCATCCTTCTCGTCGTCCGAGAGGGTGCGCAGAAGCATGCCGCTCGGCTTCGGAGCTGCGGGAGCCGGCTGAGGCACGACCGGACGCGGGGCAGCAGGCTGCACCGCGGGCTGCGGCGCGCGAGCCACCGGCGCTTCCTTGACTTCGGGCCCACCGACGCGGCGCTTGACCTCGACGACGACCTGCTTCGAGCGCCCATGCGAGAAGCTTTGCCGAACCGTGCTCTGCTCGATCGGCCGCTTCAGCGTCAGGGTCTTCGGAGGGCTGACCGTCAAAGTCTTGTCGCCCGGGTTTTTGGTATCGCTCATTCCGCTTTCGGTCCTGCCGGTTCGGTCGTGTGTTCGTCTGTCTCGTCGAAATCCGTCGGGCTTTCCGGGCCCAACGCACCGGCATCGCCCGTCCGGTATCGGACGAGCCGACGCCAGCGGGAGAGGAAACCCTCGGCCGCCGGTCCCGGAGCAAGGGCCGCATGTATCACATGTGACCGCCCCAACGCCAATTCCAAATCAGCCGCCGCGAATTCCGCGACAACCGGTGTCTTTCGGACCTTCAGCCCATCTTCGGCTCGCGCTGCCGCGACCCGCCTGAGAGCCTGTCCTATCTTGCGCCGGCCGTCTTCGGCGCCATCGCTGGCTTCGATGACCGCGGCGAGCCGCCCCGATCCGATAGAAGCCTCGACCTTGGCAAAACCGGACGAAACCAGTCCCGCCTTGTTGGCCATGGCCAGCGCCTGGACGGCGTCGCGATGCATCAAGCCATCGATCATAGAGGCAAGATCAGGCGGTATCGTGACCTTGGTCTTGAGCGAGCGCTCGAAGGCCTTACGCTTGATTGCCTCGGCGACCGTGGCCGCGCTGAGGCTCGTCCAGACGCCGCGGCCCGGAAGCTTGCGGCGTAAATCCGGCGTGAGAACCCCGTCGGGGCTGACCACGAACCGGATCAGATCCTCCGGCGCCTTGACCATGCGGGTCACGACGCAGCTGCGCTCAGGGCCGTCCTTGTGCGCGGGCCGCGCCGCTTCCGGCCTTTTCATCACGCGCGCCTGACTCAGGCCTCGGCCGCTTCGCTGTCGGCCTCGGGCTCCTCGGCGGGAGCTTCGACCCAGCCGGCCTTGATGCGCGCGGCCATGATGATGGCCTCCGCATCCTGACGCGACAGGTCGAACCCGTCGAGATAGCCGGAATGGCGCGTGCTTTCGCCATCCTTGCGTTCGGTCCAACCGACCAGATCGTCGGTCGCGCAGCCCGCCAGATCCTCGACGGACTTCACATCGTTCTCTCCGAGCGCGACCATCATCGATGTGGTGATGCCTTCGACTTCGCGCAATGCGTCCTCGACACCCAAAGCACGACGCTTGTCGTCGAGTTCGGCTTCCACCGTCGCCAGGTACTCCTGTGCGCGCGACTGGATCTCACCCGCCGTCTCCTCGTCGAAGCCTTCGATCGTGGCCAGTTCGGCGAGGTCGACATAAGCGACCTCCTCGACCGAGCGGAAGCCTTCCGAGGCCAGCAGCTGGCCGACGGTCTCGTCGACATTCAGCGCGTTCATGAAGGTCTCGGTGCGCTGCAGGAATTCCTTCTGGCGGCGCTCCGATTCCTCGGCCTCGGTCAGGATGTCGATGTCCCAGCCGGTCAGCTGCGAGGCGAGGCGGACATTCTGACCGCGGCGGCCGATGGCGAGCGAGAGCTGCTCGTCGGGAACCACGACCTCGATCTTGTCGGCCTCTTCGTCGAGCACGACCTTCGCGACCTCAGCCGGCTGCAGTGCATTGACGACAAAAGTCGCAACATCCGGCGACCACGGAATGATGTCGATCTTCTCGCCCTGCAGCTCGCCGACGACGGCCTGCACGCGCGAGCCCCTCATGCCGACGCAGGCGCCGACGGGATCGATCGAGGAATCGCGGCTGATCACCGCGATCTTGGCACGCGAGCCGGGGTCGCGGGCGACAGCCTTCACCTCGACGATGCCGTCATAGATCTCCGGCACTTCCTGGCCGAACAGCTTGGCCATGAACTGCGGATGCGTGCGCGACAAGAAGATTTGCGGGCCACGCGGCTCGCGGCGCACGTCGTAGACATAGGCGCGGGCGCGGTCGCCGACCTTGAAGGTCTCGCGCGGGATCATCTCGTCGCGACGGATGATGGCTTCACCGCGGCCGAGATCGACGAAGACATTGCCGTATTCGACGCGCTTCACTGCGCCGTTGACTATCTCGCCGATGCGATCCTTGTACTCGTCATACTGGCGATCGCGCTCGGCCTCGCGCACCTTCTGCACGATGACCTGCTTGGCCGATTGAGCGGCGATGCGGCCGAAATCGAAGGGCGGCAGGGGATCGGAGATGACGTCGCCGACCTGGGCCGCCGGATTGTGGCGCTTGGCCTCGGCCAGGGTGATCTCGGTCGAGGTGTTCTCGACCTGCTCAACGACCTGGAGGTGGCGCGCCAGGCGAAGTTCGCCCGACTTGGTGTTGATCTCGGCATGGACGTCTGTCTCGGCGCCGTAGCGCGAGCGAGCGGCCTTGGCGATGGCGTCCTGCATCGCATCGACGACGATCTGCCGATCGATCGATTTCTCGCGGGCGACGGCATCCGCGATCTGCAGCAGTTCGAGCCTGTTGGCGCTAACAGCCATGACGCTCACTCCTCTTCGTTGTCGTTCTGCGGAGCCGGCTTGGGCTGCTTACCCGGGCGCGGTCCCAGTGATTTGCCCCTGCCCTTCTTAGGGCTGGCGATATCGTCCGCCGGCGGCATCTCGGGCGGCAGGCCAGACTTGCCCCGCCGCAGTGATTCGGTGACCAGGGCGTCGGTCAGAACAAGCCGTGCTTCGCCAATGGCGTTCATCGGAATCGCGACGTCGCGCTCCTCCTCGGTCTTCGCATCGTCGCGCGAGAGCAGGGCCGTATCGCCCTCGACGCCACGCAGGATGCCGCGGAAGCGCTTGCGGCCGCCGACCGGCTCGTGCGTGTCGATCTTGGCAAGGTGACCGGACCAGCGCGCGAAATCGCTCGGGCGCACCAGTGGCCGGTCGATCCCCGGCGACGACACCTCGAGATGATACGCGGCCTGGATCGGATCGTCGACGTCGAGCGCCGGCGAGACCGCCTGGCTCACCGCCTCGCAACCCTCGACGGTCATCGTGCCGTCCGGGAGTTCGGCCATGATCTGCACGGTGCAACCGTTCTGGCCGGAGACGCGCACGCGCACCAGCCTGTAGCCGAGATCGATGATCGCCGGCTCGATGATGGCAGCGACACGCGCGGCCACACCGCTTTCGGTCACTACGCGCCTGTCCTGATCTGCTGCTGTCGGCTCGTTCATGTTCGGACTGCCTGCCTTCGCTCCGGCAGGGCTTGCGGCCAACAAAAAAGAGCGGGCCGGCCGGCCCGCTCTTGATCATCGGCTTACACCGAAACCAGAGCTGTTGCGTCGCTATTTAGTCCGCAACGGCCGGGCATGCAAGATCAAAGCTGCCCTGTCAGGAAGCAGGGTGTCGAAAGGAACGCCATGTAACGGCAATGGTGCTTCCTTTCCGCGTCCGGCTTTATGCAATTGCGCTAACCGGCTGGTCATTCTTCTCGTCTAGCGTCGGCCAATGGTGCGTAAAGAGGTTGCGTAATGAGTTCGGTCAGCGCGCTGTTGCGTGATCTTGAAGCGACGATGTCGCGTGGCTCGGGCGATGAGCGCGTCCAGATCCTGATGCGTCTGACCGATCTCTTCGTCAGTACGGCCGCGACGATGGGCGATGACCAGATCAGCGTCTTCGACGTGGTGATCGGCAGGCTCGCCCGCGCCATCGAAACCCGCGCGCGGGTCGAATTATCCGAGCGGCTGTCCGTCGTGCCGAATGCGCCAGGCGGCGTGGTTCGCCAGCTTGCGCTCGACGAGATCGCGGTTGCGCGGCCGGTTCTGGTCGGCTCGCCCGTGCTGTCAGATCAGGATCTGGTTGCGATCTCCGCCGCAAAGGGGCGCGACCATATGCTCGCGATCACCGAGCGTCCGGATCTCGCTGAGCCGGTGACGGATTTCCTGATCCTGCGGGGCGGTCGTGTCGTGACCCACGCGGTTGCGGCCAACCAGTCCGCCCGCTTCTCGCGGCATGGCATGGGCGTGCTGGTGATGCGCGCGGTCCAGGATGATGGCCTGCAGGCGACGCTGGGAAGCCGGAGCGACATCCCGGCAGAGCTGGTCGAGCAATTGACGCTGGCTGCGAAGAATTCGGCGCGCCGCAGGCTCGCTGCGACGTTCGAGCCGGCGATGGGCGGAGCGGTCGACCGCGCGGTCGAGCGCAGCGCCGATGCTGTCGCCGCGCAAGACCAGCTTCAGGACGATCTCGGCAAGTTCAGCGCCGCGCTGGCCGATATCAAGGCCTTCCATGACCAAGGCAAACTCGACGAGGCCAAGGTCGCCGAGCTCGCCGCTTCGGGTGCAACCGAACACGCCATCTGCGGCGTCGCCATCCTGGCGAGGCTCGGCCTGCAGGCGACGGAGCAGATCATCCTCGGCCCGGATCGCGATGCGGTGTTGCTCGTCGGCCGGGGGCTTGGCTGGTCCTGGGAGACCACTCGCGCCCTGATCACCCTGCGCAAGGGCGATGGCAGATCGGCACCTGCGGTCGAGCGGGCCCGCCAGAACTACCGCAACCTGACGCCGGTGACGGCGCAGCGCGTCCTCGGCTTCCTCAGGATGCGCGACGGCGTGCAGTGAGATAGCTCGGTACGCGCCCGGCGGCGATGGCTTTGGCCTCGTAACGCGTGCGGATCCAGCCCGGATAGGGTTGGCGCCAGTCGTCGGCGCGCTCGTCGGCCCAGTCGAAATCCGGTGAGTGCAGCAGCCGCGACAAGGTCCAGCCGACATAGTCGTCGATATCGCTGGCGAAGCGGAAACGCCCACCCTTGCTCAGCGCCCGTGCGAACAGGGCGAGCGTTCGCTCCGAGACGAAACGGCGCTTGCGTTGCCTGCGCTTCGGCCAGGGATCGGGATAGAGCAGGTCTATCGCATCGAGGCCGCCTTCCGGCAGGCGCGGCAGCATCAGCGCGGCATCGCCATCCCAGAGCCGGACGTTGGTGAGGCCTTCCCGCTCGATCACCGCCAGGAACTTCGCCATGCCATTGACGAAGGGCTCGCAGCCGATGAAGCCGATCTCCGGACTCTCTCGCATGCGGGAGAGCAGATGCTCGCCGCCGCCAAAGCCGATCTCCAGCCGCACCGCCTCAACCGGCTTGGGAAACAACGCCTTCAGATCCAGGATCTCGCCTTCGGGCAGGCGCAGCCGTGGCAGGGTGCCCTCGATCAGCACGCTTTGACCTTCGCGTAGAGGCTTGCCCTTGCGCCGACCGAAGAAGGCTCGTTCGAGATCTCTCTCCAGGTCTCGTTCTTCGCTCATGATCCCAAAACCCCGTCGTTACCGGCGAAAGCAAAAGGCCGGAGCGAGATCGCTCCGGCCTCTCCGGGATCCGGTAGACCGAACCCCGTCATAACATCCGCGCTGGATCAGGCTACGGCCTTCTTCAGCGTGTCAATCAGGTCGGTCTTCTCCCAGGAGAAGCTGCCGTCGCGACCGGCCTTCCGGCCGAAATGGCCATAGGAGGCAGACTTCGCATAGATCGCCTTGTTGAGGTTGAGATGGGTGCGGATGCCACGCGGGCTGAGATCCATCACCTCGCCCAGAGCCTTTTCGAGCTTGGCTTCGTCGACCTTGCCGGTGCCGTGCAGGTCGACATAGATCGAGAGCGGCTTGGCAACACCGATGGCGTAGGAGAGCTGGATCGTGCAGCGCTCGGCGAGCTTGGCGGCAACCACGTTCTTGGCGAGGTAGCGCGCAGCGTAGGCAGCCGAACGATCGACCTTGGTCGGGTCCTTGCCGGAGAATGCACCACCGCCATGCGGGGCAGCGCCGCCATAGGTGTCGACGATGATCTTGCGGCCGGTGAGGCCGGCATCGCCATCAGGGCCGCCGATCACGAACTTGCCGGTCGGATTGACGTGCCAGACGGTGTCCTTCGAGATCCAGCCTTCGGGCAGCGTCTCGCGGATATGCGGCTCGACGATCTTGCGGACATCCGCAGAGCTCAGCGAGTCGTCGAGATGCTGGGTCGAGAGCACGATCTGCGTGACGCCGACCGGCTTGCCGTTCTCGTACTTGACAGTGACCTGGCTCTTGGCATCGGGGCCGAGCTTGGCGGCCGGTCCTTCACCCGCATGGCGGGCCTTGGCCAGGACTTCGAGGATCTTATGGGCGTAGTAGATCGGCGCCGGCATCAGCTCGGGCGTCTCGCGGCAGGCGTAGCCGAACATGATGCCCTGGTCGCCCGCGCCTTCTTCCTTGTTGCCGGCGGCGTCGACGCCCTGGGCAATGTCGGCCGATTGCGAGTGCAGCAGCACGTCGATCTTGCACTTCTTCCAGTGGAAGCCGTCCTGCTCGTAGCCGATCGCGCGGATCGCCTTGCGGGCTGCCGACTTGACCTTGCTCTTCAGCGCCTTCTCGTCGAGCGAGGTGCGGACCTCACCGGCGATGACGACGCGGTTCGTCGTGGCCAGGGTCTCGCAGGCAACGCGCACCTGGGCGGGATCCATCCCGGCCTTGACGGCTTCCTTGAAGAACAGATCGACGACCTCGTCGGAAATCCGGTCGCAAACCTTGTCAGGATGACCTTCTGAAACGGACTCGCTGGTGAAGAGATAGTTCTGGCGTGACACGGACGAAGGATCCTTCATGCACGGGCAAGCTGGTGGCCGCCAGCACGGACCCTGCCGGTGCGGGGCGCAGCGTTCTTGCAGCGAACGTGTTCGCCGTCAAGCGCTCAAATCCGTTTATCGGGAGAAACGTTCGTCAAGACGAACGCCGAGGCGCTTCAATCACGGCTTTTCAGCGTGTTCCTCGGCAATCGCCTCAACCAGGTCGATAACCCGGCGTCGAACCTGGCCATTTTTGATGCGCACGAAGGCCTTGGTGAGTTGCACGCCTTCGCTGGTAGCCAGGAAATCCGAGATATAGGTCGTCGAGGCGGCGTCCGAGAAGCCTCCCGACGGCATGTCGCCGGACGGGGCGCCCTCGAAGAAAAACGAAACCGGAACATCCAGCATCTTGGCGATTTGCTGCAAGCGGCTGGCGCTGATGCGGTTTGCGCCCTTTTCGTATTTCTGAACCTGCTGGAAGGTCAGCCCAAGTGCTTCACCAAGCTTTTCCTGGCTGACGCCGGCAAGCATGCGGCGCATCCGGACGCGGCTGCCGACATGGCGATCGATCGGATTGGGGATTTTCTTCAGCATGGATCGACGGGCCTCGGATCAGGGTCATTCTGCCGAAGCCGCAATCCGGCAGTGTCCTATGGTCAAATAGAATACACTAGTTTCAACTGAATCGCTTCTTAAACGACATCTTCCGCGCTGGGAATAGTTCCAGTTGGAATTATTTTGAACGTCGCAACCGCGCGGTAAGCAAGAATATTATAACAAGGCCTGCAAAAATGACATCCCCGAGCTGCGCGTAAGGCGTAACAGAGGCGTGAGTGGGCAGGGCCGCGTCGAGCACCCCCTCGCTCCCGAGCGGCAGGCTGCCGGTGATCCGGCCATAGGCGTCGATCACAGCGGATATGCCGGTGTTGGCGACGCGCACCAGGGGCAATCCCTGCTCGACGGCCCGCAACCGGGCCTGGGCGAGATGCTGGTAAGGACCGCTCGTCTGACCGAACCAGCCGTCATTGGTGAGATTGAGCATGAAGCCCGGTCTCGGGCCCTGCGGCATCACCTCGCCGGGAAACACGGCCTCATAGCAGATCAGCGATGCGACCGGCGGCAAGCCGCGCACGGTGAGCGGTGTCCGGCGTGCACCGGCCGTGAAACCACCGGGAACGGCAACGAATTCGGACAGTCCGACACTGCGGATCAGCGTCTCGAGGAACGCGGGCAGGTACTCCCCGAACGGCACGAGATGGACCTTGTCGTAGCTCGCGAGGATCACGCCCTGATCGTCGACAACCTGGACCGAATTGAAGATCGGCGGCCGACTTTCGCCCGGCAGCGTTTCGCCGGCGCGGGCTGCGCCGGTGATCAAGGTTGTGTTCGGCGGCAGCAGGGCCGCGATCCGCGAAAGCGCTCCCGGGGTTCGCCCGAGCAGGAAAGGGAAGGCCGATTCCGGCCAGATCAGATGGGTGACGTCCTGGACGCCCAGAGTCGTGGGACTTGTCGCCCGGTCGCTGAGCGCAAGATAGCGGTTGAGGATCGCCTCGCCGTTGCGTGGATTGAACTTGGCGTCCTGCGGCAGATTGGGCTGCATCAGGCGAAGTTTCACGCCGGGGACGGTGGGCGATGGCGTGGCGGGAATGCGCCAAGCACCAAAGCCGAGCAGCGCGCACAGAACCACGAGCCCCAGAACTGGCGCCTGCCAGCGCTCCGGGCCCGGCTTGCCGGTCCCTAGCGTCGCTGGTGCGGCGCCGAGCGCGACCGCCACCAAAGTCAGGCCGTAAAGGCCGGCGACCGAGGCGAACTGCGCAATCCATGGCTGACCGGCCAGCATCATGCCGTAGACGTTCCAGGGAAAGCCCGTCAGCACATGCCCGCGCAGCCACTCGCTCAAGGCAAGCGCGACGGCGAGGATGAGGATGCGGCCGCCGCCATGTGGCCAGACCAGGCGGGCGGCACCGAAGGCCAGGGCCGGAAAGACGGCGAGGAAGGCGGGCAGGGCGATGACGCCGAGCGGCATGGCCCAGGCGAATTTATCGGCCTCGACAAGGAAGGCAGCACCAAGCCACCACAGTCCCGCGAGAAAGAAGCCAAAACCCCACCACCAGCCGGCCGCCATGGCTGCGCGGACGCGCGCCCCGCGGCTTGTGCCGACGGCGCCGTCGATCAGCCAGACCGAAATGGTCATCGGCACGACGATCAGTGGCCAGAGATCGAGGGGCGGCAGGGCGAGGGCGCCGCTGGCACCGGCGACGAGCGCGATCAGGCGCTTCGGCCAGCCCCAGGCGAGAATGACCCTGTCGGCCAGGGCGGCAAAGCGCATCAGCCGGGATCCGTCGTCGCTGGAGCCTCAGGCGCGGCGGGAACATTCCGATGGATGCGCAGCCGCTTGATGCGGCGCGGGTCGGCGTCGAGAATCTCGAAGGCGAGGCCCTCGGGGCCCTGGATCAGCTCGCCCCGCGCCGGGACATGCCCGGCGAGCGTGACGATGAGCCCGCCGAGCGTGTCGACGTCCTCGGCGACGTCCGTCTCGGAAAGGTCGATCCCGGTGGCGTCCTTCAGGTCTTCCAGCGTTGCGCGGGCATCGGCGGTGAAGCGGTTCTCGCCAGCCACCGCGATCGTCGGCGCAGTGTCGAGATCATGCTCGTCCTCGATATCGCCGACCACGATCTCGACCAGGTCCTCGATCGAGACCAGGCCATCGGTGCCGCCATATTCATCGATGACGAGGGCGATATGCGTGCGGGTGGCCTGCATCCTGACCAGCAGATCGACGGCAGGCATCGACGGCGGCACATAGAGCACGGGCCGCAGGATCTTGGCCGAAGCCAGAGTGACGGAAAGATCGATCGCGCCGAGATTGGGGCCGGCCGTTCCCGGCTGCGCGCCGCGGCGACCAGGTTTGGCCCGGGCTGCGATGAAGTCGAGAAAATCGCGGATATGGACCATGCCGCGGGGGTCATCGAGCGTCTCGCCATAGACCGGGAGGCGCGAATGGCCGGCGGTGCGGAACAGGGCCAGCAATTCGCCGAGTGTTGCCTCGGACTGGACCGCGATGATGTCGGCGCGCGGGACCATGACATCGGCGATACGGCGCTCGCGCAGGCTCAGAACATTGGAGAGCATGGCCCGCTCCTGCGGGCTCAGATCGGCGAGCTGCCCGCTCCCCTGGGCGAGCGCTTCGGTGATGTCCTCGCGAATCGTTGCCCCGTTTCGCAGGCCTAGCCGGTCGAGGAAATGGCTCAGCCATTGTGCCAGGCCGCGACTGGGAGGTTCACTTGGGGAGGGTCTACTGTCGTCGCTCATGGTACGGGGTGATCTGCCTTGGTCTGTGCCGCTGGAGCGGCTTCTGGTTCTGTGCCGGCATAGGGGTTGGCGATACCGAGGCTCGCGAGCGCGGCGATCTCGAGCCCTTCCATCCGCGTCGCTTCGGCTTCGGTCTCGTGATCCTCGCCCAGCAGGTGCAGGAGGCCGTGGATGACGAGATGGCTGAGATGGTCGCCCATGCTCTTGCCTTCGCTCTCGGCTTCGCGCGCAAGGGTTTCATAGGCCAGCACGATATCGCCGAGGACGGGGCTCGATCCGATCCGCTCCGGCGGCGCGGCCGGAAAGGACAGCACATTCGTCGCCTTGTCGAAGCCACGCCAGTCGCGGTTGACGATGCGGATGCGTTTGTCGTCGGTGAAGAGAAGGCTGAGCTCTGCTTCGGCCAGCGGCTTGATGGCGGCGACGCTGAGCGCCGCTTCTGTTGCCCGGGCAACGCGCTCGCGCAGATCCGCGAGATCGCGCCAGCGGCGCGACTCCAGGCGGATGTCGATCGCAAGGCTTTGCGTTCGCGGCGCCGCGCGCCGCGAACGAGGTCGATCGTTCATCGCGGCCTCTCCCGCGACAATGTGCGCCGCAGACCCTCGCTATGGTCTTCAGGCGCCGCCTCCGCGACGACGGAACGGGCACGCTCCTCGCGCTCATCCCGCTCTCGGCGGGAAGCATCCTCGTAGGCCATCACGATGCGGCGCACGAGATCGTGCCGGACCACGTCGCCTTCCTCGAAGCGGGCATGGCCGACGCCTTCGACACCGGCCAAGAGCCTCACGGCCTCGACCAATCCCGAGCGCTGTCCCGACGGCAGATCGATCTGGCTCGGATCGCCCGTGATGATCATGCGCGAGCCCTCGCCGAGCCGGGTGAGGAACATCTTCATCTGCACGGAGGTCGCATTCTGAGCCTCGTCGAGCAGCACGACCGCATTGGTCAGGGTCCGTCCGCGCATGAAAGCGAGCGGAGCGATCTCGATCATGCCGGTCTGCAGGGCGCGCTCGACATGCCGCGCCTCCATGAAGTCGTTCAGCGCGTCATAGATCGGGCGCAGATAGGGATCGACCTTTTCGCGCATGTCGCCGGGCAGGAAGCCGAGGCGCTCGCCGGCCTCGACGGCCGGACGTGACAGCACCATGCGCTCGACCACGCCCTGCTCGATCAGCGAGACGGCATGACCGACCGCGAGCCAGGTCTTGCCGGTGCCGGCCGGCCCCTCCGCGAGCACGAGTTCGTGGCGCTTGAGCTGGCGCAGATATGCATCCTGCGCCGCATTACGGGCCCGCACCGGCCCGCGCTTGCGGGTGACGATCGCCTCGAACGAGGCCTTGCCGGTATTTTCCGCCGGGAACAGCGAACGCTGGACGTTGCTTTCCTCGATGGCTCCGTCGACCTCGCCGAGATTGAGCGGAGCGCCCGCCTTGGCGCGGGTATAGAGCGTCTTCAGCACGCGCCCGGCCTGCTCGGCCGTCTCGCGCGGGCCCTTGACGGTGACATGGTTGCCGTTCGGGCTGATCACGACACCGAGCCGGCGCTCGAGATGCGCCAGATTCTGGTCGTATTGACCGAAGACCAGACTGGCCAGCCGGTTATCCTCGAAGGACAACACGACTTCCGTGGCGGGGACCCCGTCGCGTGTCAGGCTCTCGACACGTGGCGATGCGCCCTCGCGGCGCGGCTCTCGATCGGATCTCGGGGTCACCTGGTCAGTCTGTGCCAATAGAGTCGTCTCCCTGGCGCGCGTGCCCGGCCGAACAGGGGCGTGAGGCCGGGTAGTCCTTCGGCATATCCGGACGCGTCGATCTCATCCTGATGACAGGCATTGAGAGCTGGCTCGAAAGCTGGGCCTGGCGATCTGGCGCTCACGCGGCGAGCTCCTCTGGCCCGGCCTCGCGGCCGAACAGCGAATTGGAGCCAGCCCGTTCGATCAGCACCTTCACCATGTCGCCGATCTGATTCGCCTTGGTGTCGATCTGCACAGCCTGAAGGTATGGCGATTTCCCTGCAAGCTGTCCGGGGTGACGTCCGGCACGTTCCAACAGGACATCCACGGTGCGGCCGACCATGGCGTGGTTGAAGGCCTGCCGGTGATGCTCGACGCGCTCCTGCAGGCGCTGCAGCCGTTCGCTCATCTCGTCCGGGGCGATCTGGTGGTCCAGCTCGGCCGCGGGCGTGCCCGGACGGGGCGAGTATTTGAACGTGTAGCTCGAAGCGAAGCCGATATCCTCGACCAGCCGCAGCGTCTCGGCGAAATCCGCCTCGGTCTCGCCGGGGAAGCCGACGATGAAGTCGGAGGACAACGCGATATCGGGCCGTGCCTTGCGCACGCGCTCGATCAGCAGGCGATACTCGTCTGCCGTGTGCTTGCGATTCATGGCTGCCAGGATGCGGTCCGAGCCCGCCTGCACCGGCAGGTGCAGGAACGGCATGACCTGCGGCAGGTCGCGATGGGCGGCGATCAAATCGTCATCCATGTCGCGCGGGTGGCTCGTCGTATAGCGAATACGGGCAATGCCTGCGACCTCGGCGACGCGGTGCATCAGCCGCGCCAGGCCCCAGATCTGCCCGTCGGGGCCTTCGCCATGATAGGCATTGACGTTCTGGCCGATCAGCGTGACGTCGCGCACGCCGGCATCCGCCAGCCGCTCGATTTCGCTCACGAGCGCCGTGACCGGCCGCGAGAATTCGGCGCCCCGCGTATAAGGGACGACGCAGAAGGCGCAGAACTTGTCGCAGCCTTCCTGGATGGTGACGAAAGCCGAGATGCCGCGGCCCCGGATGGCCGCAGGTTTCGGCGCGGGCAGAAAGCCAAACTTGTCGTCGATGGGCAGGTCCGTGTCGACGACGCGCTTGCGCTTCGCCTCCGCCAGCAGCTCCGGCAGCCGGTGATAGGCTTGCGGGCCGACGACGAGGTCCACGGCAGGCTGCCGGCGCTGGATTTCCGCGCCTTCAGCCTGGGCGACGCAGCCGGCGACGACGATTCTCGTCTCCTGGCCGGCGGCGTTCTGGCCGTTCTTCAGGTCGCGCAGCTTGCCGAGCTCGGTATAGACCTTTTGCACCGCGCGGTCGCGGATATGACAGGTGTTGAGCAGGATGAGGTCCGCGCCTTCCGGCGCCGCCGTTTCCTCGTAGCCTTGCGCGGCCAGGATGTCGGCCATGCGCTGCCCGTCATAGACGTTCATCTGGCAGCCGAAGGACTTGATGTGGACTTTCTTCATCGTTTCGGATCGGGTCTCCAAACCGTCTCCTTACTCTGGATCGCGCGCCGTGAAAATGAGCTCGCGCTATGCGTCCTTCACAAAGCAACATCCGCGCCAATACGCGTAATGACCTTCACGAGACGGGCCGCCCGGTCACCGCCTCGCGACGCGCGCGGCGGATCGCCTGCTCCGCCCGCCGGGTCGCGACCTTCCGCGAAATCTCGTGGCCCATGCGGATCGGCTCGCCCCAAGCGAGCTCAACATCGATCGCACCGGAATTGAGCATGGCTTTAAGATGGGGTGCGAGCTCCGTATCGCCATACCACGCCAGCGAAGAACGCTCGACGCGTCCGCCCGCCATCCCGTGAAAGCCGGTATAGGTGATCGAAAGCGGATAGACGGTGATGTCGCCGTTATTGTCGTTGCGGCCGAGCGCTTCGTGAACGGCACCGAGCAGGGAAGACCGCAGCGGCAATGTTCTTGTGCCGTCGCCCGTGGTGCCTTCGGCAAAGAGCACCACCGCCTGCCCGTCGGAAATTCGCTTGCCCATCTCGGCGGTGATGCCGGCCGTTGCGGTCTTGCGCGTTCGGTCGATGAACAGCGTGCGCTGCACCGCAGCCAGGAAGCCGATCACCGGCCAGGTCGCAACCTCGGCCTTGGCAACAAAGGAAAGCGGCTGCGCGGCACCGATCACCGGAATGTCGAGCCAGGAGACATGGTTCGCGACGATCAGGCCGCCTGCGCCCTTCGGCGGCGGGGTACCGCGGACATGACGCCGGACGCCGAGGCAGGTGCAGGCGAGCCGATGAAACCACAGCGGCACGGTCCAGCCATGCCGTGGCCCAAGGCGCAATGCGACGAGCTGCACCGGAACAAGCGCGGCAGTGCCGAGACCGAGCAGGATGAGCCGCAGGATCGCGCCGGGGCGTAGACCGTTCATGCGGGGCTTGGCTCCCGTCGCGCAGATCGCGAAAGTGTGAAGGACAGAAATCCGGTGCGCTTCATGGACGACGTGGCTGCCGCTGTCACGCGAGATCGAGTCGCATGGTGACGGCGGTGGCGCGCGTGCCGTCGGCCTTGGGATAGTAGCCCTTGCGCCGCCCGACCTCACGAAAGCCGAAATGCCGGTAGAGCCGGTCGGCAGCGGCGTTGCCGTCTTCCACCTCGAGATAGACATGGGCGACGCCCATGCCGCCAAGTTGGCTGAGATGGGCCGAGAGCAATGCGCGACCGAGGCCGCTGCCGCGCTGCCGGGGCGAGACGACGATGCTCAGGATCTCGGCCTCGTCCACAGCCCGCCTCGACATCACGAAGCCGGCGGGATTGGGCTCGTTGCCGGCGAACACGCCGTCGGCGACAACGGCACTGTCCACCAGAAGCCCCGCGCATTCTCCGGGCTCCCAGCCGCGGGCAAAACCGCCGAGATGATGAAGTGCCGCAACATGGCGTGCGTGCCGCACGTCGAGGCGCGCTGTCCGCGCCGGCGCAGCGTGAGGGTGCAGAAGTTTACGCAGCCAATCCATGCCGCTTGATCGCATGTTCACGGGAGCCGGCAAAACGTCGAAATGAACGCCGTCAGCGCCGCGGCAAGCGGGCGCGGTCCTGCGGTGTCGTCTCCGGCTCCTTGAGGTAGAGCGGGCGCGGCGGCGCGGCGGCAGGATCGGCGAGAAGCCCGAGTCGGGCGACCCAGGTCACATCCGGAGCCTTGGCGTCGTCGATGACCAGCGCGTCGAGCCCGATCGCCCAAGCCTCATTCGCAACGGCAAGCGCGGAGGAGCCGACGAGACTCACCGGGCCGGCACCGATCGCCCGTGCAGCGTCCCGATAATTGGCCTGCCGTATCGAAACGAGCTGCTTGCCCTGCGAGCTCAGCGCCTGGAACCAGACCTGGCCGTGCTTGGCGTCGAGAGCGGCGGCGATGACGCGGCCCGACTCCTTTCCGATGAGCGGCGCGGCGGTTGCCGCCAGCGTGGTCACGCCGACGGCGGGGATTCCCGCAGCCAGCGCGATGGCGCGTGCGGCGCTGATTCCGACGCGCAGGCCGGTGTAGCTGCCCGGCCCGATGGTCACGGCAACGCGGTCAAGCGAGGAGAACCCGCCGTCGACGGCGTTCATCACCCGCTCGATCAGCGGCATCAACGCCTCGGCATGTCCGCGATCCATCGCAACCTGTTCGCGTGCGAGGGGCGTGGTTTCGCCCATGTCGAGGACACAGGCGGAACAGGCGCCAAGCGCGGTGTCGATGGCGAGAATGCGCATCAGGTCACGATCCTGAGGAATGCAGAACGGCGTTCGGACGAGATCATGCCCAGGCGAAGGATATCAGACGGCCTCGACTTCGCGCACATCCGGAAGGAAGTGGCGCAGCAGATTCTGGATGCCGTGCTTCAGCGTTGCGGTCGAGGACGGGCAGCCCGAGCAGGAACCCTTCATCGCGAGGTAGACGACGCCGTCCTTGAAACCGCGGAAGGTGATGTCTCCGCCATCGCCGGCGACCGCCGGGCGGATGCGCGTCTCCAGCAGGTCCTTGATCGTCTCGACGGTGGCCGCGTCCTCCGGTGCGAAGAATTCGCCTTCGTCCGTGACATCGGCCTTCGAGCCGTCCGAGAGGACCGGCGCGCCCGACATGAAGTGCTCCATGATCGCGCCGAGGATCGCGGGCTTGAGATGCGGCCATTCGCCGCCCGACTTGGTGACCGTGATGAAGTCGGAACCGAGGAAGACGCCGGAGACGCCGTTGACGGCGAAGAGACGCAAGGCCAGCGGCGAACGGTCGGCCTGCTCGGCGTCGCGCAGCTCCAGGGTGCCGTCCGGCATGACGGTGCGCCCAGGCAGGAATTTCAATGTCGCCGGGTTCGGCGTGGCTTCAGTCTGGATGAACATGGTGGCCTCCGGTGCCGGCGGGTCAAGGCCGCCGTTCCTGAGCCCGATATAGGCGCGTTGCTGGAATCATTCCAGCGCCAACCCGGCCTTGCGGCTCAGGCCAGCGCGTCGATCTCCTCGTCCTCGAGATGGCCGGGCACGATTGCGACCGGGATCGGGAAGGTACCGGCCGATTTGCCGGCAAGCGCGCTGACCAGCGGGCCTGGACCGTCGCGCCCGGTGCCGGCGGCGAGCACCAGCAGCGAGATATCCTCGTCGGCCTCGATCAGTTTGACGAGTTCGTCCGACTTCACGCCCGTGCGGACAACCTTCTCGGGCTCGAGCCCGGCGAGCGCGCGCACGGTTGCAGCCGCATCGTCCAGCAGCCGTTCGGCCTCCGCTTCCGCCTCGGCCTGCATCACCTCACCGACACCCAGCCAGGTCTCGTGCTCGGGCGGTGTGATGACGCCGAGCAGCACGATCGAAGCGCCGATGCGCGCGCAACGCCGCGCGGCGAAGCGCACGGCCTTGGCGCATTCTTCGCTATCGTCGACCACTGCGAGGAATTTCGGGCGATGGCCCGTTTCATAGGACCGCCGTCGCGTCACCATCGATTCAAACCTGCCGCCGCTTCGGGAGAGGTCATGGTGGCCTGCGCCGCAACGTCAGCGCAAGCCCACCTGCGTCACCGGGCGCGGACGAAGCCGACCACGTCCTTGACGTCGCGCATGATCGGGGCGGCAATCTCTGCTGCGCGCTCGGCGCCCTGTCCGAGAATACCGTCGATATGGGAGGGATCAGCGAGCAGGCGGCGCATTTCGCCCGCGATCGGCGCCAGCTTGGCCACGGCGAGGTCGACAAGCGCGGCCTTGAAGGCCGAAAACTGTCCGCCGCCAAACTGTCCGAGCACCTGCGCCCTGCTTTCTCCGCTCAAGCCGGCATAGATGCCGACGAGGTTCTCGGCCTCGGGCCGGCCTTCAAGGCCCTTCTCCTCGGATGGCAAGGCCTCGGGATCGGTCTTCGCCTTGCGGACCTTCTGCGCGATGGTTTCGGCGTCATCGGTCAGGTTGATTCGGGAATAGTCGGATGCGTCCGACTTGGACATCTTCTTGGTGCCGTCGCGCAGGCTCATCACGCGCGGCGCCGGGCCCTGGATCATCGGCTCGGGCTGCGGGAAGAAGCCGAGTTCGCCGGTGCCGAGGCCGCGAGCGGCGATCTGCTCAGCGAAGTCATTGTTGAACTTCTGCGCGATATCGCGCGCCAGTTCGAGATGCTGCTTCTGGTCCTCGCCGACCGGCACATGCGTCGCCTTGTAGAGCAGGATGTCGGCCGCCATCAGATTCGGATAGGCGTAGAGCCCGACCGAGGCGTTCTCACGGTCCTTGCCGGCCTTTTCCTTGAACTGGGTCATGCGATTGAGCCAGCCGAGGCGGGCGACGCAGTTGAACACCCAGGCGAGTTCGGCGTGCTGCGCGACCTGGCTCTGGTTGAAGATGATGCTCTTCTTCGGGTCGACGCCGGCGGCGAGATAGGCCGCTGTGACCTCGCGGATGGCACGCGTCAGCTCGGCAGGGTCCTGCCAGACGGTGATGGCGTGCATGTCGACCACGCAATAGACGCAGTCATAGCTCTCCTGCATCGCGACCCAGTTCGTGAGTGCGCCGAGATAATTGCCGAGGTGAAGCGTCGAGGTCGGCTGCATGCCGGAAAAGACGCGTTGGGGAAATTCGGCCATCAGGCGCTCCATTGTCGCGAGCGGGTATCAGGAACGCGGCGTTCTGGCGGAAGCGCGGGCAAGGCGCAAGTGCGGCAGGCCGAAAGCACCGAAGAGGACACCGGCAAGGCCATAGGCCGCGAGGCCGCCGAGGCAAAGCGCGGCCAGGGACGCAACGCGCAAGAGCAGGGCCTCGCCAGGGGCGAGCCAGGTCGTCAGCGCCGGCAGAAGCAGGAGGAGCGCGCCCAGCATGACGGCGCTGGCGCCCAGGATGGCGATGATCGGCCGCAGGCTTGCAAGGCTCGGCTGCCACAGGCCCTGGCGCCGCAGATGGAGCGACAGCAGAACAGCCTGGGCAACAAAGGCAAGGCTTGCCGCGAGGGCGGCGACGGTCGCGGCATCCTTGCCGGGCGCAGCGCCATAGCCGGAGAAAACGGCCACCAAGACAGCGGCTAGTCCAGCAAGCAGCGGGATACGTGGCATGCGCCGGACGAAATAGACCTGACCGAAGACCTTAGCCATCACCGCGAACGGAAGACCGAGCGCGAAAGCTGCCAGGGCTCCCGCGGTGCGCGCCCGATCTTCGGCGCCGAAACGGCCGTGCTCGAACAGCACCGAAACGATCGGCTCGGCCAGCGCGGCCAATGCGACGGCCGCCGGAACGGCCAGCGCCAGCCCCAGCGCCAGCGCACGACCGAGCATGGCATCGTCCCGCGCACTCTCATGGCTGGCCATTTCGGAGAGCACGACGGTGCCCATCGCGACCCCGACGAAACCGAGCGGCAGCTGGAAGATGCGGTCGGCGTAATAGAGCGCCGCGACCGCTCCGCCTTCTGTCGAGGCGATCTGCATCGCAACCAGCAGGACGAGTTGTGCGCTCGATGCCGCGAGCAGGGTCGCTCCGCCTGTGCGCACGAGGCGGCTCATGTCAGGCGACCAGCGCAGGCTGAGGCGCGGCAGCCCGATCTTGCGCAATCGGAACAGGATCAGGCCGAGATGGGCGAACCCCGTCAGGCTGACGAAAATGGCGAGCAAGCTGGCGCTCACCATGGTTTCCGCGCCGCGCGAGAGCTGGACAAGCAGCACACCGAGCAGAATGGCGTTCATCAACGCCGGCGCGAGAGCCGCCGTCGTGAACCGGCGCTCGGCGTTGAGCAGCGCAGCCAGCAACGCGGCGAGCGTCGTCAGCAGCAGGAAAGGCAGCATCAACTGGGTATAATGGCTGGCCAGTGCAAGCGTCTCGGGCTCGTTCGCAAAGCCGCCGGCGAGCCCCAGCACCAGCCAGGGCGTGAACATTTCGCCGAATGCGATCAGCACCAGCAGCAGCAGGCCGAGATGCGCCGTGGCTTCTCCGGCGAAGCCACGAGCCGCCGCTTCGCCGCGCGAAGCCTTGATATCGAGATAGAGCGGCACGAAGGGCGCGTTCAGCCCGCCTTCGCCGAGCACGCGCCGGACGAGATTGGGCAGGCGCAAGGCTGCCAGGAAGGCATCCGCGACCGGGCCGGCACCGAGCAGGCGCGCGATCAGCACATCTCTGGCGAAGCCGAGCAGGCGCGACAGCACCGTGGCAGCGCCGACCACCGCCGAATCGCGCGCAAGGCGCGACCCGGCAGGACTCGGCTCCGCCGGTGGCTGCGTCACAGGATGAACCGGCTCAGATCCGCATTTTTGGCGAGGTCGCCGATCCGCGCTTCGACATAGGGCGCGTCGATCGTGACGGTCTCGCCCGAGCGGTCTGTGGCCGTGAATGAAATCTCGTCGAGAATCCGTTCGATCACGGTCTGGAGCCGCCGCGCGCCAATATTCTCGACGGTGGAGTTTACCGCTACCGCAATGCGGGCAATGGCGTCGATGGCGTCCGGGGTGAAGTCGACGGTAACCTCCTCGGTCGCCATCAGCGCGACCGTCTGCTTGATCAGGCTCGCCTCGGTCTCGGTCAGGATGCGCTTGAAATCCTCGACATCGAGCGGCTGCAATTCGACGCGGATCGGCAGGCGTCCCTGCAGCTCGGGCAGCAGGTCGGACGGGCGCGAGACATGGAAGGCACCCGACGCGATGAACAGGATGTGGTCGCTCTTCACCGGCCCGTGCTTGGTGGCAACCGTGGTGCCCTCGATCAGCGGCAGCAGGTCGCGCTGCACGCCTTCACGCGAGACATCTGCGCCGGCTCGGCCCTCGCGGGCACAGATCTTGTCGATCTCGTCGAGGAAGACGATGCCGTTATTCTCCACCTCGCGGATGGCATCCTGGACGATCGCGTCCTGGTCGATCAGCTTGTCGCTCTCCTCGGCGATCAGCGGGCCATAGGCATCCTTGACGAGGATGCGCCGCGGCTTGCCCTTTTGGCCGAAAGCCTTGCCGAACATGTCGCCGAGCGAGATCGCGCCGATCGAGGCGCCGGGCATTCCGGGGAGCTCGAACATCGGGGTCGAGCCGGCGCCGGAGGCGATCTCGACCTCGATCTCCTTTTCGTCGAGTTCGTTCGCGCGCAGCTTGCGACGGAAGGAATCGCGGGTCGCCGGGCTGGCCGTCGACCCCACCAACGCGTCGAGCACGCGCTCCTCGGCTGCAAGATGCGCCTTGGCCTGGACATCCTTGCGCCGGGCCTCGCGGACGAGGCTGATGCCGATCTCGACAAGATCTCGAATGATCGATTCGACGTCGCGGCCGACATAGCCGACCTCGGTGAACTTGGTCGCCTCGACCTTGAGGAAGGGCGCATTGGCGAGGCGCGCCAGCCGGCGCGCGATTTCGGTCTTGCCGCAGCCGGTCGGCCCGATCATCAGGATGTTCTTGGGCGCGACCTCTTCGCGCAGCGGCCCCTCGAGCTGCTGACGGCGCCAACGATTGCGCAATGCGATGGCGACGGCGCGCTTGGCATCCTTCTGGCCGACAATGAAGCGGTCCAGCTCTGAGACGATCTCGCGGGGGGAAAAAGAGGTCATGGATACTTCCGATTGGGCGTCAGCGGACATCAGGCGATGTCGAGGCTCTCGATGACGAGGCTGTGGTTGGTGTAGACGCAGATGTCTCCGGCGATTTTCATCGCTTTGCGCACGATCGTCTCGGCGTCGGGCTCGACATCGACCAGTGCGCGCGCCGCTGCCAGGGCGAAATTGCCGCCGGAGCCGATGGCCATCACCGAACCATGTTCGCCCGCTTCCGGCTCCAGCACGTCGCCCGTGCCGGAGATCAGCAGGCTGACCTCCTTGTCGGCGACCAGCAGCATCGCTTCCAGCCGGCGCAGATAGCGGTCGGTGCGCCAATCCTTGGCAAGCTCGACGCAGGCACGCAGCAACTGCGTCGGGTATTGCTCGAGCTTGGTCTCCAGCCGTTCGAACAGGGTGAAAGCATCGGCCGTTGCGCCCGCGAAGCCGGCGATCACCGCGCCCTTGGCGAGGCGGCGCACCTTCTTGGCGTTGCCCTTCATGATGGTCGGGCCGAGCGAGACCTGCCCATCGCCGCCGATCACCACGCGCCCGCCCTTGCGCACCATCAGGATGGTGGTGGCGTGCATCACGGGGGGCTTGTTGTCGTTATCCATCAGAGCGTCTTCCAGTGTTTCCGGCCGTCCGCCAGATGTAGGGCTTTTCCGGCGCTGCACAATCGGCCGGGTGGCGTGAGCGTCAACGCGCTGCTAGAGCATGTGCCGCAAAAGTGGGATGCACTTTTGCGACGAGAACATGCTCCAGCAGCCACTTTGGCGCGAATTCTTGTCGCTCGGCTGATTTCAGTCGAGGGGAAAGCGCGCTAAAGCACCGGCCAGCAAGGTCACAAGGGCTTTTCAAATGCGTTCGGGCGAAGTGAAGCGCCGCACCAATGAAACCGATATCTCGGTCAAGCTCTCGCTCGACGGTACGGGCAAGGCCGAGATCGCGACAGGCGTCGGCTTCTTCGACCATATGCTCGATCTCTTTGCCCGCCATTCGCTGATCGATCTTGCGGTCACGGTGAAGGGCGACACCCATATCGATGATCACCACTCGGTCGAGGACGCTGGCATCGCGCTCGGCGAGGCGCTGAAGCAGGCGCTCGGCGACAAGAAGGGCATCCGCCGCTATGCAGACGTGCATCTGCCGATGGACGAGACGCTGACCCGCGTCGCCGTCGACGTGTCCGGCCGGCCGTTCCTGGTGTTCCGCACGAGCTTCAAGGCCGAGAAGATCGGCACGTTCGATACCGAGCTGGTGCGCGAGTTCTTCCAGGCGTTTGCGATCAATGCGGGCCTGACCCTGCATGTCGAAACACTCTACGGCGACAACGCTCATCATATTGCCGAGAGCTGTTTCAAGGGGTTGGCGCGGGCGCTGCGTCACGCGCTCGAGGTCGATCCGCGCGAAGGCGGCCGGGTGCCGTCCACCAAGGGCGCGCTATAAGGGGCCATGACATGGCGTTCTATACGGTCCTGATTCCGCCGCCCGGCTCCGGCAGCGAGCGCGACGATATCGAGCAGGCGCGGCTCCTGCCTGAGACCTTCGCCTGGGCAGCCTTCCTCTTCACGGGCTTCTGGCTGCTGTCGAAGCGGCTCTGGCTGGCGACGCTCGTCTTCGCGCTGGTCTGGACCGCCGTGTTCTACGCGCAGCGCGATCTTGGGTTCGCCAGCGGCGCGGCGCTGCTGACGCAATTCGCCGTCGGGCTCTTCCTCGGGCTCGAAGGCCGGAACCTGATTGCGCGCAAGCTGCTGCGGAAAGGCTGGCGCCTGGCCGATGTGATCGAGGCTCCCGATCTCGCGAGCGCCGAACGACGCTATTTCGAGCGGGCACTCGAAAGCCGGCCCGCGCCGGCTGCACGCGAAGCCGCGCCGGTCCCTCCGCGTTTCCAGTCCTCAAGCGCCGTTCCGGTGATCGGACTCTTTCCTGAGGCGCAAGGCCGATGACCCAGTCCGTCGCCATCATCGATTACGGATCCGGCAATCTGCACTCGGCCGCCAAGGCGTTCGAGCGCGCGGCAGCCGAGTCCGGCATTGCGTCGACCATTCGCGTCACGAGTGATCCGGCGGTCGTGCGTGCGGCCGATCGCATCGTTCTGCCGGGTGTCGGCGCCTTCGCCGATTGTCGCCGCGGGCTCGATGCCGTCGCCGGCATGGTCGAGGTCCTCGAGGAGGTCGTCCGTGGCAAGCAGCGCCCCTTTCTTGGCATCTGCGTCGGCATGCAGCTCCTCGCAAGCCGAGGGCTCGAATACACGGTGACGGACGGCCTCGGCTGGATTCCAGGCGATGTCGCCCTGATCAGGCCGACCGACGAGAGTCTCAAGATCCCGCATATGGGCTGGAACAATCTGCATGCGCAGGACGAGCATCCGTTGCTCGCCGGCATCGAGACCGGTCCGGGCGGCCTGCATGCCTATTTCGTGCATTCCTACGCGCTGACGCCGGAGCGGGCCGAGGACGTGCTGGCGCTCACGGAGTATGGCGGCCCCGTCACCGCCATGGTGGCGCGCGGAAACATCGCTGGCACGCAATTCCACCCTGAGAAAAGCCAGAAGCTCGGACTGAAGCTGATTACCAATTTCTTGGGATGGACACCGTGATTCTGTTCCCTGCCATCGATCTCAAGGACGGTCGCTGCGTTCGCCTGAAGCAGGGCGACATGGCCCAGGCGACCGTCTTCAACGACGATCCGGCCGCGCAAGCCGCGGAATTCGAGGCGCAGGGCTTCGAATGGCTCCATGTCGTCGATCTCGACGGCGCCTTTGCCGGTAAGCCGATGAATGCGGGAGCTGTCGAGGCTATCCTCGGACGGGTTGCGTTTCCGGTGCAGCTCGGCGGCGGCATTCGCGACATCGCGACCGTCGAGGGCTGGCTCGCCAAGGGCGTGCGCCGCGTCATCATCGGCACGGCCGCCGTGCGGGATCCGGCTTTCGTGCGCGAGGCGGCGAAGGCCTTTCCGGGCCAGGTCGCAGTCGGCATCGATGCGCGCGACGGCTTCGTCGCGGTCGAGGGCTGGGCCGAAACCTCTTCGCTTGCCGCCGTGGATCTTGGCCGCCGCTTCGAGGACGCAGGCGTCGCTGCGATCATCTACACCGACATTGCGCGCGACGGCATGCTTCAGGGCATCAACTGGGACGGCACGATCGCGCTCGCCGGGGCGTTGACCATTCCGGTGATCGCGTCGGGCGGGCTCGCCTCGATGGCCGATATCGAGCGCCTCTGTGCCCCCGATGCCGCCATCCTGGAAGGCGCGATCACGGGCCGCGCGCTCTATGACGGGCGCATCGATCCGGCCGCAGCGCTGGCGCGGATCGCTCAGGCCGACAAGGGGCAAGCGGCATGAGCCTGAAAACCCGCATCATTCCCTGCCTCGACGTCAAGGACGGCCGTGTCGTCAAGGGCGTGAAATTCGTCGATCTCGTCGATGCCGGTGATCCGGTCGAGGCCGCCAAGGCCTATGACGCAGCCGGCGCGGACGAACTCTGCTTCCTCGACATCACGGCGAGCCATGAGGATCGCGGCATCCTGTTCGATGTGGTGACGCGTACGGCAGAAGCCTGTTTCATGCCGCTCACCGTGGGCGGCGGCGTCCGCTCGGTCGACGATATCCGCAGGCTGCTCTTGGCCGGGGCCGACAAGGTCGCGATCATGACGGCGGCCGTGCAGCGGCGCGCCTTCGTCAAGGAAGCGGCGGAAAAGTTCGGCGACCAGTGCATCGTCGTCGCGATCGACGCCAAGAAAGTCGCGCCGGAGCGCTGGGAGATCTTCACTCATGGCGGCCGCAATGCGACCGGGATCGATGCAGTCGCCTATGCCCGCGAGGTCGTCTCGCTCGGCGCCGGCGAGCTGCTGCTGACCTCGATGGACCGCGACGGCACCGGGGCAGGCTTCGATCTCGACCTGACCAGCAGGATCGCCGATGCGGTTTCCGTGCCTGTCATCGCGTCGGGCGGTGTCGGCACGCTCGACCATCTCGTCGATGGCGTGCGGGAGGGCCATGCCAGCGCCGTGCTGGCGGCCTCGATCTTCCATTTCGGTACTTTCACCATTCCCCAGGCCAAAGCCCATATGGCGGCGGCAGGGCTGGCGATGCGGCTGGATTGAGCGATGAGCGGCTTTACACTCTCCGATCTCGAAAAGATCGTCGCCGAGCGGGGAAGGGCCTCGCCCGAAGAGTCCTGGACCGCCAAGCTCCTGGCTGCAGGGCCGGAACGCGCGGCCAAGAAGCTCGGCGAAGAAGCTGTCGAAACCGTGATTGCAGCTGTGCAAGGCGACAAGCAGGCTTTGATCGCCGAAAGTGCCGATTTGCTCTATCATCTCTTGGTCGTGCTTTCGTCGCGCGATGTTGCATTGCAAGATGTGTTGAGCCAGCTTGAGGCCCGTACCGCCCGATCCGGTCTAGCTGAGAAGGCGGCGAGGAAACCTTGAGCCATGTTGTCGAAGGCCGGACCCGGCTTTCGGAAGGCAGCATGCTCAGAGTCCAGTCGAGGATGTCCGAGCCTTGAATCTCGAAGTCTGGAATGCGGATCGCGGCAGCATGGACCAACGTCTGATCCCGGCCGCGGCCGATCCCGATCTGGTTTCACCCTATCGGACCTTCACGCGGGACGAATGGGCGCATCTGCGCGCCGATACGCCGCTGACGCTCTCGGTCGACGACCTGACCAAGCTGCAATCGATCAATGATCCGATCTCGCTGGACGAGATCGTCGCGATCTACCTGCCGCTATCGCGGCTGCTGTCGCTTTACGTCGCCGCCACGCAAGGCCTGTTCAAGGCGACGCAGCGCTTTCTGCTGGCGGAAGCCGAGGTCAAGGTGCCCTATATCATCGGGGTCGCCGGCTCGGTCGCGGTCGGCAAGTCGACCACGGCGCGCGTGTTGAAGGCGCTGCTCTCGCGTTGGCCGAACACGCCCAAGGTCGAGCTCGTCACCACGGACGGCTTCCTGCTGCCCAATGCCGAACTCGAGCGGCGCGGTTTGATGCAGCGCAAGGGTTTTCCGGAAAGCTATGACAGCTCCGCGATCCTGCGTTTCCTCTCCGATGTGAAGGCAGGCAGGCCTGCGGTCCTGGCGCCGGTCTATTCGCACCTTGTCTACGACGTCGTTCCCGGTGAGCAGGTCACCGTCGAGCGGCCCGATATCCTGATCCTCGAAGGTCTCAACGTCCTGCAGCCTAGCCGGATGCCGAGGGACGGCAAGGTCATCCCATTCGTTTCCGACTATTTCGACTTCTCCGTCTATCTCGACGCGCACGAGGACGACCTGCACCGCTGGTACGTCAACCGCTTCATGACGTTGCGCCAGACCGCATTCCGCGATCCGCGCTCCTTCTTCCGCAAATATGCGGAGATCGGTGAGGAGGAGGCCTTGTCGATCGCCGAGAGTCTATGGACCGGGATCAACATGCCGAACCTGCAGGAGAACATCCTGCCGACTCGCCAGCGCGCCAGCCTGATCCTGACCAAGGGCGCGAGTCATCGCATCCAGCAGGTCGCCCTGCGCCGCCTCTGAGAAACCGCCATGGAGGCTTTGTCCGCCCTCGCGGTCATGGCGGGCGCCGCCTTCGTCGCCGCCTCGATCCTGCCGGCGCAGTCGGAGGCCGTCTTTGTCGGCCTGCTCGCGGCAAGGAGTGCCGAGCCGCTGGCGCTGTTCGTGGTCGCGAGCCTCGCGAACACTGCGGGCTCGATCCTCAATTGGTGGATCGGCCGGCTGATCACGCAAGGCGGGCTGGAGCGATTGCCGGCCAGGCTGCGCCCGGACCCTGCGAAGCTCGGCCGTGCCCAGGCCTGGTTCGGCCGTTTTGGCTGGCCGTCCTTGCTTCTTGCCTGGCTGCCGATCGTCGGAGACCCGCTGACCGTCGTCGCCGGAACGATGAATTACCCGCTCGGCCGTTTCACGCTGCTCGTGTTCATCGGCAAGGCGGCGCGCTACGCTGCGCTCTGGGCAGGCTGGGTAGCCGCATCATAGTCATGGGCTCAGGCGGGACGCGTACCGGCTTCATGCGGGAAAGCTGCTTCAGCTTTTTGGCTGTAGAGATTTGCGTGCGCGGATATCTCGGGCTACCAGCAAGCCCCTTACTTCAGGAGATCTGATCATGAGCATCCAGCGCATCGGTATCGGCCCCCGCATGTCCAAGGCCGTCGTGCATGGCAACACCGTCTATCTTGCCGGTCAGGTCGCCGATAAGGCTGCCGGCAAGAGCGTTGCCGAGCAAACCGCCGACATCCTCGGCATCATCGACGGCCTCCTGGCCGAAGCCGGCACCGACAAGACCAAGCTGCTGATGGTCAATATCTGGCTCTCCGACATGTCGACCTTCGCTGAGATGAACGGCGTCTGGGACAAGTGGGTCGTCGCCGGCCAGACTCCGGGCCGCGCCACCGTCGAGGCCAAGCTTGCCGCGCCTCAGTTCACGGTCGAGATCGCGGTCATCGCCGCGAAGTGAGGCACCAGGGCTGATCCGGAACGGGAGGATGCCATCAGCGGGCCAGAGGAGATCGCGCCGCTCCTAGTGCGCGTCACCGTGCGCTACGGCCTGCCGGCAGTGGCGCTGCCGGCCATGGTCGCCGATTGGCTGCGCCGACCCGGCGCAACGCTTCCCGAGGAAGCGCTGCTCGACCGCAAGGCGCAGGATTTCCTCGCAGTGGCAGGTCGACTCGGCGATCCTCTTGGCGACGAGTCGACTTGGCATTTGCGAAGCGAGGCGGCGGCAGCGCTTGCCGCCGGCCGCTTCGTCGATGCGGACAGGGCTCTGGCGCAGGCCGAGCTCCATGTGATCGGCGGCTCGACCGACCTCTCGGCGCTGACGGTCGCGCAACGGCTCACGGCCGGCGGGAATCGCACCGACCGGGCGGCAATCAGCTTTCTGCGCATGACGTCGGAGGCCTATCGGGAGGCCGCTAACCGCTATGGCGAAGCGTCTGCGCTCATCGGTCTGGCCGATCTCGATCGCAGTCGGGACCTGGCTCTCGCCCAGGCAAAAGCGCTGGCGCGGATCAGCGAAGATTTCGGTGGGCGAGACGGCTATGACGCGGCGACTGGCTTGCTGCGCCGTTTGCTCGAGGGGCTCGATAGCCTCGAGGATACGGTCGCCTTTGCCGGGGTCCAGGACGCTTTCGCTGCGGTGCTCGAGAGCCTCGCGGAGATGTCCGGCGATGGCAAACTGCGCGCCGAGGCGCTCGGCCGTTGCCGGGCGGCATTAGAGGACCTCCGCCGGGATGAAGCGCCGACCCTCTGGCATGGATTGAAGGTCCGCTTTGGCCGACTTGCCTCGATGCTGGGTGAGGCCAGCGCGGACGACGATCTGCTGGAGGAAGCGGTTGCAGCGTTCGCCGATGTCCTTGCTCGCTGGGATCGGAGTCGCGACGAGGCGCGTTGGCTCGAGGCCGAGCACCTGATTTCTCGTGCACGCGCCGAGCTCGGTTCGCGCCGGAAGGACCTCGCCCTGCTCGAGCGGGCTTTCAACGGCTTCAACAGGGTTGCCAAGACCATCGACCGGGCGCGGGAGCCTCTGCGCTGGGCCGAGTTGCAGCATCAGATGGGTGGGGTGCTAGCGGCCATGGGCGAGCGTTATAGCGAGCCTCTCGTGCTCGAAGAGGCCCTCGCCTTGTTCTCTGTCGCGCTCGAGGAGCGCCGGCGCGAGACAGTACCCTCCCTTTGGGCGGCAACCACGGCCAGTCACGGACAGGCTTCCCTGCAGCTCGCCGAACGCCGCCGTGATCGCGGCCTGGCCGAGCAGTCCCTCGCGCAGATCATGTCTGCGATCGAAGCCTTGCGTGCCAGTGGACTCGCCGCGAGCGCCAAGCGCCTCGAGGCGCCGTTGATCAAGGCCGGCATCCTCGTTGAGGCACTGCGGAAGAGCTGAGAGCGGGGCTTCCGCAGCTCAGGCCGCTTTCCTCCAGGCCGCGAGCCGCTCCAGCGCCGCATCGAGCGTCGCGTCATGTTTGGCAAAGCAGAAGCGCACGACGGTCTTGACTGCACCCTCCGCATAGAAGGCGCTGACCGGGATCGCGGCGACGCCGTTCTCGGTGACAAGTCTCTGACAGAACGCGATGTCGTCGGTCTCGCCGAGTGGCGCGATGTCGACATTGAGGAAGTAGGTGCCGACGCTTGGTAGCACGCTGAAGCCGAGACCCTGCAACCCGTTGGCGAAGCGATCGCGCGAGCGTTGGAAATCGGCGCGCATCCCGTCGAAATAGGAATCATCCTTGCCGAGCCCATAGGCGACTGCGGCCTGCAGGTTCGGCGGGGTGGTAAACGTGATGTATTGATGCGCCTTGGCGAGCACGCGCATCAGATTGGGCGCCGCCATCACCATCCCGACCTTCCACCCGGTCAGCGAGAAGATCTTCCCGGCCGACGAGATCTTCACCGTGCGCTCGCGCATGCCCGGTCGCGCCATCAGCGGTACATGCCTGCGATCGTCGAAGACGACATGCTCCCAGACCTCGTCACAGATCGCGACGGCGTCATGTCGGATGCAGAAATCGGCCAGCAGATCGAGATCGGCAGCGCTGAAGATCGTCGCGGTCGGATTCAGCGGGTTGTTGAACAGCACGACCCGGGTCTTTGGTGAAAAGGCCTTGGCCAGCGCCTCTTCGCTCAGGCCGAAGGCTGGCGGAGTCAGGGTCACGAATTTCGGGATACCGCCCGCCCGACGGACCAGCGGCACGTAGGCGTCGTACATCGGCTCGAACAGCACGACCTCGTCGCCGGGCGTGATCAGCGCCATCAGGGCGCCGGCGATCGCCTCGGTTGCCCCCGAGGTGACCATCACCTCGCTGTCCGGTTCGAGGTCGAGGCCCTGCCAGTGCCTGTAATGCGTGGCACAGGCCTGACGCAGCTCAGGCAGGCCCATCATCGGGGGGTACTGGTTCCAGCCATTGATCACCGCCTCGGCGGCCTTTCGCCGCACATCCTCGGGGCCCGGATCATCGGGAAAGCCCTGGCCGAGATTCACGGCACCGGTTTCGCGCGCGAGCCGCGACATCACTTCGAAGACGCTGGTCTGAAGGGCGGAGAAGATCGGATTCATCGCAATCTTGTCGGGTTTGGGTGCCAGAGAGCTTCGGCCTGTACCATGTCCCGCTGCCGTGCGCACCGGCCCAACCACGGTCTCATGCTCCTGACAGAATATGGAATGATGAATGTTGACATTCATCAGCGGTCAATGCTTATCTCGGTTTTGCCGGTTCACGACGGGCGCCCGCGGTTTCTTCGCCCCTTTGGAGCTGCGGGATATTGGCGTGAACCGGTGACCCTCCCTCTCCCTGGCCGCCTGCTTGCCCGCGCCCTGAGCGCCGCCTAAGCAAGCGCCATGGCACGGTCCAAACCCACCCCCGCCCTGATGATTCTCGGCACCGGCTCGAATGTCGGGAAGTCGCTGCTCGTCGCTGGATTATGTCGGCTCTTTGCCGATCGTGGCCTCAGGGTGCGGCCGTTCAAACCGCAGAACATGTCGAACAATGCCGCAGCGACCGCCTCGGGCGAGATCGGTCGCGCCCAGGCTCTTCAGGCCCGCGCCGCGCGCGTGCCGCCGCATGTCGACATGAACCCGGTGCTGCTCAAGCCGGAAAGCGACACAGGCAGCCAGATCGTGCTGCAGGGGCGCGTCGCGGGGCACCTCGCTTCCGGCGATTTTGCGAGGCGCGGCGATTTCCTCCCGAACGTGCTGGAGAGTTTTGAGCGGCTGAGCGCCGGGGCCGATCTTATTCTCGTCGAGGGAGCGGGTTCGCCGGCCGAGACCAATCTGCGCGCACGAGACATCGCCAATCTCGGCTTTGCCCGCGCGGCCGGCGTTCCCGCGCTGTTGATCGGCGACATTGATCGCGGCGGCGTGATCGCCAGTCTCGTCGGCACCCATGCCGTGCTCGATACCGCCGATCGCGAGATGATTCGGGCCTTTGCCATCAACCGCTTTCGCGGCGACGCAGCCCTCTTCAAGGACGGCATCTCGACGATTTCGCAGGCGACGGGCTGGCCTTGCCTCGGCGTTGTGCCCTGGTTCGCCGAGGCAGCGCGCCTGCCGGCTGAGGATGGGCTCGATCTCACGTCCGGCGCGCGCAAGGCCGGAGCCATGTTCAAGGTCGCTGTGCCGGTGTTGCCGGGAATCGCCAATTTCGACGATCTCGACCCGCTGAAATTGGAGGCGGCCGTCGAGTTGGTCATGGTGACCCGCGGCACGCCGCTGCCGGGTGACGCCGATCTCGTGATCTTGCCCGGCTCAAAGACGACGCTCCGCGATCTCGCGGCTCTGCGCGCCGAGGGCTGGGATATCGATCTCGCCGCCCATCGCCGACGCGGAGGTCATGTCATCGGTCTCTGCGGTGGCTACCAGATGCTCGGGCGTATCGTGCGGGACCCTCATGGTCTGGAGGGCCCGTCAGGCGAGGCTCCAGGCCTCGGCATGCTCGATGTCGAGACCGTGCTGGAGCCTGGCAAGACCGTGCGTGAGGTCGATTTCACCCATGCGCCCAGCGCATCGTCGGGGCGAGCCTACGAGATTCATCTTGGCCGCACCGAGGGGGCCGACACGCAACGCGCGCCCTTCCAGGTTGGTGAGCGGCGGGAGGGAGCAGCCTCGTCCGATGGGCGTGTGATCGGGACCTACCTGCATGGCGCCTTTGCCTCAGATGCCGTCCGTGCGGCCATTCTTGCGGGTATCGCGGGCAGAACGCTGTCTTCGACGCTGAATTACGAGGATGAGGTCGAATTGGCGCTCGACCGTCTGGCCGAGCATCTGGCCCGGCATCTCGACATCGACGCGATCTGGACCCTGGCTCAGGAGCGGGCGCAGTCCGCCTGATCGAGTTGCGCCGGCTCGGCGCGGCCTGACCTGCGACACTTTCACCGCACCCGGTTCTGGGCGGATTGACAAACTGGTCAGTTTTGCCGTCTACCGGACAGAGATGTCAGGAAGATTTGGCTAAAGTCTTTATTCCTCATGGCGTTGACGAATGATGAAATTCATCATAATGAACAATTCCCACCCGAAATCGCAGAGCAACTGAACGAGAAACCGAGTTGAGTCATCTTGAGCGGGATACGAGGCAGTGCATCGTCGATACGGCGGAGCGCTTCTTTCGTGACATCGGCTACCAGAAGACCACGGTGGCGGACATCGCCAAGGCACTGCGGATGAGTCCCGCCAATGTCTATCGGTTCTTCGACTCCAAGAAATCCATCAACGAGGCCGTCGCCGAGCGCTACATGGGCGAGATGGAGGCGGCCGTTACGGCGATCGCACGGGAAGATCGTTCTGCGGCCGAGCGGCTTCGGGATATCCTGATCACGAACAACCGCATCAACTCGCTGCGCTATCTCGACCACCACAAGGTGCACGAGATGGTTGCCGCTGCGATGGAGGAGAGCTGGGAGGTCGTCCAGGCTCATATTGGGCGCTATGACGGCATCCTGCGTGGCGTCGTTACGGAAGGCATCGCCTCGGGCGAATTCCGGCCGATGGACCCGCAACTCGCCACCGCCTGCGTACGCTTTGCGATGACGCCTTTCTGCCATCCGATGCTGATCTCGCAATGCCTGAGTCTGCCGGGGCCAAGCATCGAAGAGATGGTCGATTTCATTCTCGAGGGCCTCGGGTACTCGCGCGCCAAGGCCTCGCACGCGGAAGCTTGATTCGGCACGCAGCGCGCTCCTTACCAGCCGCTTCGCGTTGACAAGGCAGCACGGGAGCGGGATACCCCGCCGGCCATGGCCCCAATCATCAAGCAGAATATCAAGAAGCTCGCCGTCGTCGCCCATGACCTTCTGGTCACGGCGCTGGCGATCGTCTCTGTTTTCGTGGTGCGCTTCGAGGGCTCGCAGCTCGATGAGCATCTGCGCTATCTGCCGAGCTTCCTGCCATTTTTCGTCGTCTATGCCGGTGCGGTCTACTGGTTTTTCTCGCTGTATCGCTCGAAATGGCGCTTCGCCTCGCTTCCAGACCTCTCGAACATCGTCAAGGCGGTCACCGTCCTGTCGCTGTCGCTGCTGGTGATTGACTATCTCCTGCTATCGCCAAGCCTCTACGGCGCCTTCTATTTCGGCAAGATCACCATCGCTCTCTATTGGCTTGTGCAGAACGCGCTGCTCGGTGGTCCGCGCCTAGCCTATCGCTACCTCAAATATTCCCGTTCCAAGCAGCATGCCGTGCGCGACGCGGCGCTGCCTGCCCTGCTGCTGGGGCGTGGCGTCGAGGTCGAGATGGTCATTCGCGCCATGGAAGCCGGGACCATGCGCAAATTGAAGCCTGCTGGCATTCTGTCACCGCGCGCCGACGATCTCGGCCAGTCGATCCGCGGGGTTCCCGTGCTGGGTCTGCTGTCTCAGATCGAGACGGTCGCTGGCGAAGCAGCCGAGCGCGGTGAGCCATTCCGTCGTATCGTCGCCACTTCGAGCGCCCTGGCACCGGAAGCCGAGCCGGACAAATGGCTCGCCCGGACGCGCAGGCTCGCCCTGCCGATCTCGCGGCTCGATTCCTTCGCCGAAGGCGGTGGGGAGACCGAGCTCGCGCCGCTCGAAATCGAGGACCTGCTCGTTCGCCCTTCGGTCAAGATCGATCGCGATCGCCTGGGCTCCTTCCTGAAGGGCAAGCGCGTCATCGTCACCGGTGGCGGCGGCTCGATCGGCTCGGAGATCTGCCTGCGCTGCGCGGCCTTCGGTGCTTCGGAGCTCCTCGTCGTCGAGAGCTCGGAGCCGGCGTTGTTCCAGATCACCGAGGAACTGGCAGCTCATCGGCTGGAGACGAAGATCTCGGGAGCGCTTGCCGATGTGCGCGACCGCGCCCGGATCACGCCGCTCTTCACCGCATTTGCGCCTGATATCGTTATCCACGCCGCGGCGCTGAAACATGTGCCCTATCTCGAGGCTGACTGGGCCGAGGGTATCAAGACCAATGTCTTCGGCTCGATGCATGTCATTGATGCCGCGATCGCGGCGGATTCCAAGATCTTCGTGATGATCTCGACCGACAAGGCGATCGAGCCCGTCTCGATGCTGGGAGCGACCAAGCGTTTCGCCGAGATGTATGCCCAGTCGCGCGATGCCGAGTTCGTCGCAGCAGCCTCCGGCATGCGCCTCGTTGCCGTGCGCTTCGGCAATGTGCTGGGCTCGGTCGGTTCGGTGGTCCCGAAGTTCAAGGCTCAGATCAAGCGCGGCGGTCCGCTGACCGTGACCAGCCCGGAGATGATCCGCTACTTCATGACGATCCGTGAAGCCTGCGATCTCGTGCTGACCGCCGCGTCGCATGCCCGCGCCGCAGGGCCCGAGACCGAGCGCGCGGCCGTCTATGTGCTCAAGATGGGCCAGCCGGTCAGGATCATGGATCTGGCCGAGCGCATGATTCGCCTCGCGGGCTATGAGCCGGGCGTCGATATCGAAATCGCGATCACCGGCGTCCGCCCCGGCGAGCGTCTGAACGAGATTCTCTTCGCGCATGACGAACCGATGGCCGAGACGGGGCTCGACGGCGTGATGGCGGCAAAACTGAGCTTCGCGGGGCGCGCCCGCATGCAGGGCTGGCTCTCGCGGCTGGATGCCGCCATCAAGGCTGAGGATCGCCTTGCGGCCGAAGCGGTGCTGGAGGAGGCGATTCCGGATTTCAAACTGCGTCAGCAGCCGCAGCCAGCTGCGCCAGTGCCGGAAGCGTCGCTGCCGGTGGCCGCCAACCGGCCCTGATCAGCCCCTCGGGGCGCGCGACGAGCCCGCCGCTGAGCTTGGCGAAGGCCTGTTCCTTCCCGGCCAGCCGCGCCGCCTGCTTCAGCAGGGCTGCTGGAATGGGAAGGAGGCCCGGTCTGCGCCCGAGGCCGGAGCGCATAGCCGCGATCATCTCCGCCACGCTGACCGGCTCGGGGTCGGCAACCGTATAGCTACGCCGCGCCGGGCAAGCGGATGTCAGGGCGAAGAGGATCGCGTCGACAAGGTTCTCGATCGCAAGCAGGGAGCGCGGAACATCGAGACCGCCGAGGGGCAAGGGTATCGGCAAACGCGCCAGCTTCAGGAGGGATGCCATATTCGCTTTGACGCCGGGCCCATAGACCAGAACCGGCCGTAACGAGATCCAGTCGAGATCGAGCGCCGCGAGCCCCTGCTCTGCCGCCAGCTTGGAACGGCCATAGGCATCGTCCGGCGCTGGCGGGTCGCTCTCGCGAAAATGGCCGTTAAAGGCCCCCGTAAGAGCCTTGATGGAGGAGACGTAGATGAAACGCGCTGCGCCTGCCTGCCGAGCAGCCTGCGCCAATGCGAGTGTCGCCTCGGTGTTGATGCGCCGGTAGAGCGATTCGTCGAGACCCGGCCCCGCATGGGCGAGGCCTGCGAGATGGACGACATGGCGGATGCCGGCGACAGCTCGGCGCCAATCCACTGGCCCGGAGAGGTCGCCGATCATCACGCGTTCAATGCCCTCGTCCGCGGGGCCTTCGCGCCGCTGGGCTACCCGGATGCTGTATCCCCTCGCGCGAAGGCCAGCGACGACATGCGGGCCGATGAAGCCGCTCGCTCCGGTAACGAGAACGCGCTCGCTCACGGCCGGACCCGCTTGCGGGCGAAGTGCCACAGCAGCAGCCCGGTCAGCACCGCTGCAAGGCCAAGACAGACGAGCTGGTGCCAAAACGCTCGAGAGGCGATGCTGAACCCCGCGAGCGCGATCAGGGCAAGGTTGAGCAGCGCGACCTGCGTCACGATCTCACGAACGCTGAACCCGTTGACGGTGGCCTGCTGGTAGAAATGGCTGCGATGGGCCTCCCACACCTTCTCGCCGCGCGCCAGCCGCCTGAACAATGTGATCGTCGAATCCGCGACATGATAGAGCGGAAGGATCAGGGCGGCCGTCAGTGCGCCGGTTCCTGCCAGTCGGTAAAGCAGATAGGCGCTGAGCAATCCGAGCGGCAGCGAGCCGACATCGCCGAGAAAGAGCCGAGCCACCGGCTTGTTGAACGGCGCGAAGCCGATGAGCCCGCCGAACAATGCGGCGGCGAGCAGGCCGCTGGCGGGATCGAGCGCCCCGCTGGCGCCGGCCAGGGCAAGAGCACCGGCCAGCGGTGCGATGCCGGCCACGGTGATCCAGTCGATACCGTCCATGAAGTTGGTGAGATTGACGAACCAGAGCCCGGCGATGAGCGCGAGACCACGCTCAAGCGCGAGCGGCATCAATTCCGGGAACAGCCTGAACTCGGGTGCGGCGCAGAACAGCACGATCCCGACGCAAAGCGCCTGCAGGACGAGGCGGGTTGCGGCCGGAAGCGGGCGAATGTCGTCCCAGGCGCCGACGGCCGCCAGTGCTGTTGCTGCTGCCATGACCCAGACCAGATCGGCGCGCTCCGCTGTGGGAAAGGGCAGGAGCAGCAGAGCCAGGATCAACGTGAGAAAGGCCCCGGCGAGAACCGCGATGCCGCCGCCCTGTGGCGTCGGCTGCGTATGGCTGGAGCGGGCATTCGGCCGCGCCAGTGCATAGCGAATCAGCAGCGGCCGCAACAGCACGCAGAGCGACGCCGAAGCGGCGGCCGCCGGGATGATGATCAGAAGGGGGGCAAGATGGGAGTTCAAAGCGCCGGGACCATAGCGGGACGGCGCAGGCCTGCAACAGTCTTCGACTTGCGTCGAGGCGCACAGATAGTGAACATATCGTATGTCGCCTATCGATTCCGTGCTGAACCCGCCGCCTGCTCGTCCCGACATCACCCGTGCCGTCTGCCGCGGTGCGGCCAGGCATTTGCGTGAGCGCGGCTATGCCATCGTCAAGGAAATGACCTTCGCCAATGGCAGACGGGGCGATATCGTCGCCTTGTCGCCGACCGGCGAACTCCTGGTCATCGAGGTCAAGTCGGGCATCGAGGACTATCGCGTCGATGGCAAGTGGCCGGATTATCGCGACTATTGCGATGGTTTTCTCTTCGCGGTCGCGCCGGAATTCCCGCGCGAAATCCTGCCGGACGATGTCGGGCTGATCATCGCCGATAGCTATGGCGGCGAACTCCTGCGCGATGCGCCGCGACATCCGCTCGTGGCTGCGCGACGCAAGGCGCTCACGATCGCCTTCGCCAGGCTGTCTGCCCAGCGCCTTGCCTTGATCGAGGACCCGCCGCTCTAGATCATTGGAGCGAATATCCGCTCCAATGATCTAACCTTCAGCGCTTGCATCGGCGTTCCCGAAAGCCGCGGTCCACTTGTCGGGCCGATGCTTTAGCGCGGGGCGCGCTTTGCCAGGATGCGCTGCAGCGTGCGCCGGTGCATGCCGAGCCGCCGCGCCGTCTCCGAGACATTGCGGCTGCACAACTCATAGACACGTTGGATATGTTCCCAGCGGACCCGATCGGCCGACATCGGGTTTTCCGGCGGCATCGGCCGCGAATCGCGCGCAGCTGCCAGGGCCGAATGGATTTCGTCGGCGTCAGCGGGTTTTGCCAGGAAATCGAAGGCACCGAGTTTCACGGCACTGACGGCGGTCGCGATGTTGCCGTAGCCGGTCAGCACGATGCCGCGCGCGTCGGGGCGGCGCTCCTTCAGGCGGGCGATGACATCGAGCCCGTTGCCATCGGCAAGGCGCAGATCGATGACGGCAAAGGCCGGGGCCTCTTCCTCGACAGCAGCAAGACCAGCCGAGACACTTTCGGCGATGCGTACGGAGTAACCCCGCCCTTCCATGGCCCGCGCGAGTCGGGTCAGGAACGGCTTGTCGTCATCGACGAGCAGCAGGGTCATGTCCGATTGGGCGGCGTCGTTCAGCGCCTGTTGCATCTCAACTCTCCTGCCACCGGTTCGGGCCGGCGGAATTGTAACGCGATCATGGGCTTCGCGCATCAGGACGGCGAGAAGGGGCCGTCGCCCTCAGGTAGTGGCATTTCCTCCCGTTTTGAAGACCCGGAAGGTTTTGCGTCGGCCTCGAACACCGCCCTCGGCCAGACCATGCGGACGGACGCGCCGCTCGCCGGGGATGGCAGATTCGAAAATTCGAGCGCCGCACCGCCGCGTTCCAGCAGCGTTTTTGCAATGAAAAGTCCCAGGCCCAAACCGCCGCCGGCGCGACTTTCTGCCGCTGCGCGCGAGAGATAGGGCTCGCCGGCGCGCATCAGGACGTCGGGAGGGAACCCCGGGCCATCATCGGCGATGGTCAGCATGACATGCATATCGGTCCATTGTGCGATGATCGCCACTTCGGAACGGGCGAAGTCGACGGCATTGTCGACGATATTGCCGAGGCCGTAGATCATGCCCGGGTTGCGCCGGCAGACAGGTTCCGGCTTGTCTCCGATCATCTCGATGCGGAACGGCACGCCGAAGGGCCGCTGCGGGCCGGCCGTCTCTTCTATCAGCAGGCGCAGCGAGAGTTGGTCGAGCGGGCCGGCATCGTCGTCCTGAAGCGAGGTGAGCTTGCCGAGGATGCCGCGGCAGCGCTCGACCTGCTCGCGCAGCAGCGTGATATCCTCTGCCATCTCGCCTTCCGGCGGAGCCAGCCGCGACAATTCTCGTGCCACCAGGGCTATCGTGGCGAGCGGCGTACCGAGTTCATGAGCCGCTGCTGCGGCGAGGCCGTCGAGCTGCGAAAGGTGCTGTTCGCGAGCCAGGACCAACTCCGTTGCCGCGAGAGCCTCCGAAAGATCGCGCGCTTCCTTGGCGACGCGCCAAGCATAAATGCCGGTGAAGCCGAGCCCGAGCACGAGCGCGATCCAGTTCCCGGCCTGATAGAATGGCGGCAGGACCGGCCGGTTGGGCCCGGCCCAGGGCAGGGGCAGATGCGTGAAATTCAGCACGCTCGCCAGCACGACGGCGAGAAGCCCGAGCAGCATGGTGCGCTGCGGCGGCAAGGCGGTCGCCGAAATCATCACCGGCGCCAGGAACAGAATTGCGAAGGGATTTTGCAGGCCGCCGGTCAGGTAGAGCAGGGCTGCGAGCTGGATGATGTCGAAGGCTAACAGCGCGGTCGCTGCATCCTCGCGCAGTCTGTGGCTGAGCGGAAAGCGAATGCGCAGCGCAATGTTCAGCCAGGCGGAAATTGCGATGGCGAGGAAACACCAGCCGAACGGCAGGGTGAAGCCGAGGCCAAAATGCACGCCGGCGACAGCGAGACTCTGGCCGGCGATAGCAAGCCAGCGCAACCGCACGAGGGTGTCGAGGCGCAAATGACGGCTGGATCGCGCCAGCGGCGGGAGATCGGCATCAGGGACCGTCATGACGCCCATGCATCCGATGGCGGACCGGGGTTTTGCAGTGCAAAACTGTGGCATTTTGGCATTGAAGGAAAATCTTAGCCTTTTGCCGGATTGAATGAGAGCAGAAACAATCTAGGCTGCGCTGTTTGTTGCGGCGCATCATCAGGTGCATCCGGCACCCGGGGGACGTCGCTTCATGTATGGAGCTGCCATGTCGTTCGCTTATCACGCCTACGAAGCGGTTCATACGATGGTCGCGCCCGTTCGTGGCATGTCGGATGCGCTGCAGCTGGCGTTCAAGAACCCAGCCAATCCGCTGACCTACACGCCGCTCGGCCGCACGGTCGCTGCGTCCTGTGAACTGTTCGAACGGATGACGCGCCGCTATGGCAAGCCCGCCTTCGACCTGAACGAGACCACGATTGGCGGCGTCAAGGTCGCGGTCGAGGAACGCGTCGTCTGGGAGCGGCCCTTCTGCAAGCTGGTCTATTTCGACCGCAAGATTGCCGGGCGTCGCAAGCCGCAGCCCAAGGTGCTGCTGGTTGCCCCGATGTCGGGCCACTATGCCACGCTGCTGCGCGGCACGGTCGAGGCGTTCCTGCCTGGCCATGAGGTCTACATCACCGACTGGACGGATGCCCGCCTGGTGCCGCTCGCCGCCGGTCGCTTCGATCTCGACGATTATATCGACTACGTCGTCGGCATGCTCCAGACGCTCGGCCCCGACACCCATGTCATGGCCGTCTGCCAGCCTGCGGTTCCGGTGATCGCCGCGATCGCGCGGATGGAAGCGGAGAATGATCCCAATGCGCCGCGCTCGATGACCCTGATGGGCGGTCCGATCGATACCCGCCGCTCGCCGACCGCGGTCAACCAGCTTGCCATGGAGCGCGGTACCGAATGGTTCCGCCGCAATTGCCTCACCATGGTGCCGTTCCCGCATATGGGCGCCTTCCGGGAGGTCTATCCCGGCTTCATGCAGCTGTCCGGCTTCATGGCCATGAATATCGATCGGCATGTCTCGGCCCATTACGAGATGTACAAGCACCTCATCGCCGGGGATGGCGATTCGGCCGAGAAGCACCGCGATTTCTATGACGAGTATCTCGCGGTCATGGACCTGACGGCGGAGTTCTATCTCCAGACGGTCGATACCGTATTCGTTCAGCATGCCCTGCCCAAGGGCACGATGATGCATCGCGACAAGCCGGTTGATCTGAAAGCCATTCGGCGCGTTGCACTGATGACGGTCGAGGGCGAGAACGACGATATCTCGGGTGTCGGCCAGACCCAGGCCGCCCATGATCTCTGCGCCAATATCCCGGCCGACAAGCGCGTGCATTACCTCCAGAAGGGCGTCGGCCATTACGGCGTCTTCAACGGTTCGCGCTTCCGCGCCGAAATCGCGCCCCGCATTTCCGACTTCATGGTCAGCCTCGACATGGAGGCAGCCAAGGTGCGCCGGGACGACAGCGCGGCCGTCGCGCGCAAGGCCTTGAAGATCGCGAACTGAAGCCCTTCCGCATCGCCCGCGAATCCAGCACAATTGCGAGCGATGCGGCTCTCCCTGTTCAAGCGCCAGCCTGATCCGGATCGGATCGAGGTCGCTCATGGCGGCACGCTGTTCTCCGTTGCGGTGAAGCGGCGTGCTGCCGCTCGGCGGATGACGCTGCGTGTCTCGCAGGCGACGGGCGAGATCACGCTGACGCTGCCGGAACGCGCAGACTTCCTCACTGGTAAGATCTTTGCCGAGAATCATGGCGGCTGGATCGCGGCAAAGCTCGCCAAGCGTCCGCTTTCGGTGCCCTTTGAGCCGGGACAGGTCGTGCCCTTTCGCGGCGCACCTCACCGGATCGTGCATTGGTCGAAGGTGCGCGGCATCACCCATGCCACAATCGACAAGGATGGCACCGCCATCATCGCGGTCGCCGGTGAAGCGGCTCATGTCGCGCGTCGGGTCAAGGATTTCCTGCGCCGCGCTGCGCTGGATGATCTCGAGCGTGCGGTCAGGCACCACACGGCGACGCTCGGCATCCCCGCCCGCAAGATCACCATCCGCGACACCACGAGCCGCTGGGGCTCCTGTTCGTCGAAAGGGCACCTGAATTTCTCCTGGCGCCTGATCCTCGCCCCGCCACTGGTGCTGGACTATCTCGCGGCCCATGAGGTCGCGCATCTCAAGGAGATGAATCATTCCCACCGCTTCTGGGCGTTGACGCATAAGCTCTGCCCACGGACCGAAGAAGCGGAAGCCTGGCTGAAGCGCCATGGCGCCGGGCTGCATGGCTACGGCTGAGGCTGTCGTGGCCGCAGGCGTTCGGCTCGACTTGAGGCGCAACCTCCCCTAACCCGGCATCAGCCGAAACAGGGATGGTCTCGTGAAGCTGCGCCCCGACACGCTCGCAATGACCGCGGTCCTTGCCATGCTGACGGCCCTCGGGCCGCTCTCGACCGATTTCTATCTGCCGTCCCTGCCCGAGATCGTTCGGGTCATGGGCACCGACGTTGCGGGGGCGCAGGCGACACTCTCCGCTTTTCTGTTCGGGTTCGCCGGAGGCCAGATCGTCTGGGGGCCGCTCTCGGACCGGTTGGGGCGCAAGCCAGTGCTTCTCACTGGCCTGGCGCTCTTCCTGGTTGCTACCCTGCTCTGCGCCCTTGCGCCTTCGATCGAGTGGCTGGTGGCGGCCCGGGTGTTGCAGGCCTTGGGGGCGTCCGGGCCGATCGTGCTCGGCCGGGCCATGGTCAGGGATCTCTATGAGGGGCCGCGCGCCGGACGGGAATTCGCCCGCATGGGCATGATCATGGGGTTGGTCCCAGCCATTGCGCCGGCGGTCGGCGGCATCCTGCAGGTGGCCTTTGGCTGGCGTTCGACCTTTGTCGCGACGCTCGCCCTCGCGCTGCTGCTGGCGGCCGTGATCATCCTGTTCCTGCCGGAAACCATCCGCACGCGCTCAGCGGAGCGGCTGTCGCTGCTGGCGATCTTCCGCAGCTTCGGCGTCTTGCTCAGGAACCGTCCCTATCGTGTCTATGTCGCCATCACGGCCTTGGCCTATGGCGGGCTCTTCGCCTTCATCTCCGGCTCGTCCTTCGTGCTGATCAGCATCTACGGGCTGTCGCCGCGCGATTACGGCCTGTCTTTCGGGTTCGGGGTGCTCGGCTTCATCCTGGGCACCATCATCGCCCAGCGTCTCGTCGGCCGGCGTGGGCTTGACGGCGTCATTGCGATCGGCGTGGCATTCCTGGCTGCGGGCGGGTTGAGCATGCTGCTATGCCTCACCGCCGGCTTCGGCGGCGCCCTCGGCGTCACGATACCCTGGGCGATCTATTCGATCGGTATCGGGCTCAGCATGCCGCAGGCGCAGGCCTCGGCGCTCATGCCGTTTCCGGATCGCGCTGGTGCTGCATCATCCTTCGTCGGGCTCTGCCAGATGCTGTTCTCGGCCTGTGTCGGTCTCGTCGTCGGCAAGTTGCTGACCGACTCCGCGCTGCCGCTGCCGGCGATGATGTCGCTGCTCGGCGTGTCGGCACTGGTCCTGTTTCACGCCTCGCGCAAGGTGAGAGCGGTCAAGGCCTGAAAAGGCTCAGCCGCCGAACAGCCGCTCGAGGAAGTTCTTCTCCTGCGGCGCAGGCGGCACCCAGGCGCGGTCCGAGCCAGCTCCCGCTGTCTGGGTCTGCGCCGGCGGCTGCATGCCGGCCACTGGCGCGCCGCCATCGAAGATCGATTTCGGCCCCGCGCGCCACAACCCGCCCGGCAGCGGCGAAGGCTGCAGGCCGACATGGGCGGCCTTCATGTACTTGCCCCAGACTTCGAGCGGCAATCCGCTGCCATAGACCCGCTTCATGGCGCTGTTGTCGTCATTGCCGATCCAGACGGCGGTCACCAGCTTGGAGGTGAAACCGACGAACCAGGCATCGCGGAAATCCTGCGTGGTTCCCGACTTGCCGCCGACTTCCCAACCGGAAAGATTGCCCTTGCTGCCAGAACCGCTGGTCATGGTCTCGTGGAACATGGCGTTGATCATCGGCAGCACCTGCGGCTGCACCACCGTCCCGAAACTCGTGGCCTTGCGGGCATAGATCACCTTGCCCGAGACCGACTTTACCTCGCGGATGACATAGGGCAGCACGGACTGCCCGCCATTCGCGAAGCTGGCATAGGCCGTGGTAAGCTCGATCGGCGTCACTTCCGAGGTACCGAGCGCCAGCGAGCCATTGGCCTGGAGGCCCGAGGAAATGCCGAGCCGTTGGGCGGTGCGCACGACTTCCTTCGGCGTCACCTCCTGGTTCAGCTTCACCGCGACGGTGTTGATCGAGTGGGCGAAGGCGGTCTGCAGCGTCACCGGACCGCGATAGGTGCGGCTGTTGTTCTCCGGCTGCCAGCCCTTGATCGAGACCGGGGAGTCGTCGCGGATCGTGTCCGGCGTCAGGCCATGCTCGATCGCAGTCAGATAGACGAAGGGCTTGAAGGATGAGCCCGGCTGGCGCTTGGCCGCGGTCGCGCGGTTGAACTGGCTCTTGGTGTAGTCGCGTCCGCCGATCAGCGCGCGCAACGCCCCGTCCGGCGCCATGGAAACGACCGCACCCTGGCTGGCATTCAGCTTCCCGCCCTGAGCGGCGAGAGACTCGACAAGGGTCGTTTCGGCCGCGGCCTGCAGCTTTGGATCGATCGTCGTCAGCACCGTGACGTCGCCCTCGACCGCACCGATGAAGTCGTCGAGCACGTCCATGACGTAATCGGCAGCATAGTTCACCGAACCGGCGCCGACACGTTCGGCCGCTTCCGCGGGTGCGACCAGTGCCGATTTCGCCGCGGCCTGCGAGACGAAGCCTTGCTCGGCCATGGCCGCGATCACGAGCTGCGCCCGTTTCTCGGCGGCATCCGGATTGCGATTGGGCGCCAGCCGCGACGGTGCCTGTACCAGGCCCGCCAGCATGGCGGCTTCGGGGACGGTGACCGAGCGGGCGGATTTGTTGAAATAGCGCTGCGCCGCCGCCTCGACGCCATAGGCGCCGGAGCCGAAATAGACGCGGTTGAGATAGAGCTCGAGGATCTGGTCCTTGCTGTAGGTCTGCTCCAGCCACAGCGCCAGGATCGCTTCCTGGATCTTGCGCGCGGCGGTGCGTTCCTGGGTCAGGAACAGGTTCTTGGCCAGCTGCTGCGTCAGGGTGGAGCCGCCCTGGACGCCGCCACCTCGGTTGGTGACGTTGCGCACCATGGCGCGGGCAATACCGATCGGGTCGATGCCGAAATGCTCGTAGAAGCGGCGATCCTCGATCGCGACGAAGGCCTTGGGCAGATAGGGCGGAATCTCGCCAAGCGTCACGGTACGCCCGCCAGTCTCGCCGCGATTGGCGAGCAGCGAGCCGTCGGCCGCGAGGATCGCGACATTCGGCGGACGCTTTGGCACGGTGAGCTGGTTGATCGGCGGCAATTGCGCGGCGTGATAGGCTACCAGCCCGCCGACACCGATGACGCACCAGAGACCGAGGACCAGCGTCCAGTACATCATCCGGCCGAGGAAGGAGCGGCGCTTGCGTCCACGCCGCCGGCCCCCGCCATTTCCGCCTCCGCTCTTGCGGATCTTCGGCATCTCTTCTCTCGGCTCCTGACGTGCGGCGCCGCGATGGCTGCGGCTCGAGCGATCATCGGCGGAGAGGCGCATGTCGAAGGCGTCGGAACTCTCGCTCCGCCCGCTCTCGAAGGACGGCTCGCGCCGCTCGCCGCCTCGTCTCACCCGATCGTTCATTCTGCCCCGTTCAGCCCCATGAAACCGCGCCCTTTGCACCGAAAACGCGCGAACTTCACACATGAGTCAAACATGGCGCTTTTAAGGGCCGGTTAAGGGAAACCAGATTCCAGCACGGGCCCGGAGCAGCGATGACTCGGATTTGTGGCAAATGCGCCAGCCATGGCACTTCCCCGGGGAATGTTGCAGTGCAAACGTTCTTGTGAATTGAAAATCGCGTGAAACCCGACAACTTCGCCGCGCAGCCCAGATGCAATGCCGCAATTCGGCACGAATCCAGCCTGTTCCGACGTACTCGAGCCTCCGCGACCTAGAAGGTTATGTCCGAATGCAAGCCTCCAATTCCCTCAGCCGCTATGCCCCGCAGGCTCTCGCCGTTTTGCGCATCGTGACCGCGCTGATCTTCATCATCCATGGCACCCAGAAGCTCTTTGGTTTCCCGGCCGCGCCCGCCAGCGGCCTGCCCGCCGCCTTCACGTTGTTCTGGTTCGGCGCCATTCTGGAGGCCTTTGGCGGTTTCCTGATCCTGATCGGCCTGTGGACGCGCCCTGTCGCCTTCGTGCTGGCCGGCGAAATGGCCTATGCCTACTGGATGTTCCATGCCCCGCGCAGCATCTACCCGCTGCTCAATGGCGGCGATGCGGCGATCCTCTACTGCTTCATCTTCCTTTACCTGGTCTTCGCCGGTGCTGGCGCCTGGAGCGTCGATTCCCGCTCGAAGGTCTGATTCTTCGACGGAACGGGCGCCATTCGCCCAAAGAAAAGCCCGCCTTCCCCAGGGAAGGCGGGCTGATTTTTGGCCTGACAGGCCGGCAGAGCTCAGACCGAGGCCGAAATCCAGCGCGAAAGGTCGCTCTTCGGGGCCGCGCCGACCTTCTGTGAGGCCAGCTTGCCGTCCTTGAACAGCATCAGGGTCGGGATCGAGCGGATGCCGAACTGGGCGGGAATGGCCTGGTTCTCATCGACATTCATCTTCACGATCTTGACCTTGCCGGCCATCTCACCGGCGATCTCCTCGAGCGCCGGGCCGATCATCCGGCAGGGGCCGCACCACTCGGCCCAGAAATCGACCACGACCGGCTCGCTCGACTTGAGGACATCCGCCTCGAAGCTCGCATCGGTTACCTTGTTCGTCGCCATGGCTTCATCGCCTTTCAAAAGCAGTTCGCAGCACTGCTGCATTCGACAGCGAAGCTATGAACGCCGGCAGCCTGGGTCAAGTTTCGTCGGCCTTGCATTGAAGCAGGGCTACCCTGCCAAATTCGCCAGAACGGCATCGAGCGCCGCGGCTTGCGGCTCCAGTGTCGCGAGCGTCGCGGTGTAGATCACCAGGGTCCGCACCTGCCGCCCCGGATAGATTTGCCCGATCAGGGCGCGATAGACGGCGAGCTGGGCTTGCGTCGCGGGCGGGATCGCCGATTCATCGGCCGGCGGCCGCGACGCCGTCTTGAAATCGGCGATCAGCACCTCGTTTTCCGTGACGGCGAGCCGGTCGATCTGGCCCGAGACGGCCCGCACTGCACCATTGGCAAGCGTGATCTCGCCGGCAATCGGAACCTCAGCCAGCGATCCGGATGAAAACAGGGCGGAAAGCGCGGGGTCGCGAAGCAAAGCCAGGGTCTGGCCAATGACCGCCTGGCGTCGTGCGTCAGGCAAACCGGCTCCGCGCAGGGCGGCGAGTGCCTGTGCCGTCGCGGTGCGGCCCGGCTCGTCGACATCCGGCAGGATCTGCAGGAGCAGATGCGCCAGCCGACCGGCTTGTGCTGCCTCGGCAAGGAATGGGCCGTCGCCCGGCCGCTCGGCCGCATCGGCGGCGCTGATCGCATTCGACGGCTTGAGCGGTGGCAACGGTTCCTGTTCGGCGGGCGCGGAGGCGCGGAGCCAGGCGGGTTCGGCGAGCACTTGCCTGGACTGCGCCTCTTCCACAGGACCGGTGGGCTTTGCTGCCGAAACCATGAAGCGCCGGATCGTGCCGATGCCGTCCGGTGCGGCAACCTCCTGCAGGCCCGATGTCGCGAGCGAAAGTCCGCTTTCGATCATCGCATACCAGCTTCCGGGTGGCGCCTCGCCTTTGGCTTGCGCTCCGCAGACGATCAGTCGGTCCTCGGCCCGGGTCATCGCGACATAGAGGAGGCGATGGTGCTCCTCGGCCAGCTGGTCGACGACCTGCGCCTTCGCCCTGCGGGTCGCCTCCGCATCGTCTGCCCTGGCGGGTGGCCAGATCGGCACGAGCTTGCCCCTGGGAGGTTCCACCGCGAGAATCTTCGGCAAGCGCTTGGCGCCGGGCTCGGGGGCGAGATCGGCGAGGATCACGATCTTCGCCTCCAATCCCTTCGAGCCATGCACGGTCATGACGCGCACTTCGCCTGCGCTGCTGGAAAGGTCGCGCTTAACCTCGGTCCCGGCCTGGGTGATGTGGTGCAGGAAGCCAGCGAGCGATGGGCCGTGCCGCCGCTCATAGTCGAGCGCCGCATTGAGGAAGGCGTCGAGCGCGTCGCCGGCCTCGGCGCCAAGCCGAGCCAGAGCGAGATTGCGCCCGCCTTCCGGCCCGAGCAGCTGCGCAAAGAAGCGGAAGGGCCCCATGCGCCGTGCGTCGTCACCGAGTTGGGAGAGCCGTGCTTCGATGGCAGCGAAGCGCGGCTCGCTTTCGCCGATGCCGTGCAGGGCGCTGCGCAGCGAGCCCTTTCGCTCCGGCGCGAAGCGCATCAGATCGTCGTCGTCGAGGCCAAGCAGCGGCGTCTTCAGCGCGATGGCCAGCGACAGGTCGTCATCGGGCAGGAGCAGCGCCCGGCCGAGTGCGACGAGGTCTTCGACCGCGGGGTGTGTCGCGAGGCTCAAGCGATCGCGGCCGGTCACCGGCACGCCCGCATCCTTCAGGGCTTTGACGATCGCCTCGAACAGCGGCCCACGCTGGCGCAGCAGGATCATGACGTCGCCGGGCTTGAAGCCGTGTCCGAGATCATCCTGCCCGCTGCGCGTCCAGCGCGCCAGCACGCCGGCGATGCGCGTTGCGAGCTTCACGGTCCCGCTGCGCTGCTCGGGCGCGTCGACCGGAGTCGTCCAGGCATCCGGCGGTTCGCTCTGGTCGTCGGCCGATAGCGGCCAGAGATCGACAGCGCCGGGGTCGCTCTGGCGCACGGTGTCATGCACCTCCGGCCGGGCGCTGCCGTCGAAGACCAGCCCGCGCGCGTGCTCCGCCACCGCGAAGACGATGTCCACCGCCCGCATGATGTCGGGCGCCGAGCGGAAGGAGGTGTTGAGGCTCACCGCCTCGAATGCGAGCTCTGCCTGCCGGATATTCAGCCCGAGCCGGGTCCGTTGCTCGCCGAAGGCGCTCGGCGCGGCGCCCTGGAAGCCGTAGATCGACTGCTTCTCATCGCCGACGACGAAGATCGTCCGGGGTTTGGGGCCCTCTGCCCGTGTGTCCCGTCCACCCGTGAACTCGTCGGCGAGCGCGCCCAGGATCGCCCATTGCGCCTCGCTGGTGTCCTGCGCCTCGTCGAGCAGGATGTGATCGATGCCGGCATCGAGCTTGTAGAGCACCCAGGCGGCCTCGACGCGCGAGAGCAGGGAGCGCGTCTTGGCGATCAAGTCGTCATAGTCCAGCAGCGAGCGTTCGCTCTTCAGCCGCTGGTAGGAGGCGAGCATCCTTGTCACCAGCAGCGCGAGCGCGTGGCTGCGGTCGCGGATGGCGATGGCGTTGAGCTGGTCGACTGCACCGAGCAGAAGATCGGCGAGTGCGTCGAGCACGGCCATCAGCGCCGGCTCGAACTCGGATTTTCCCTTGCCCCTGATATGCGCGTTGACCGTGCCTTCGGCTGTGATGAAGCCGGAGCGGCAGGTTGCGATCGGGTCACCCTCGAACTGCTGCGCTGTCAGGCTGCGCAGCGCAGCCGCAAATTTCTGCCGGGTCGCGCTACCGGCTTCCAGCGCCGAGACGAGAGCGGAAAGCCCCGGAAGGGAAGCAAGATGGCGCCGGAAATCGGCCAGCACCTCGTCATTCGTCAGGTCAGGTGCAATTCCCAGGAAGCCCGAAATGCCCTCGCGCATCTCCTGCGCCGAGCGGGCGCGGCCCTCCGCATCGCTGAACAGGGTGCGCTGACGCAAAGCCTCCTGCATCATCGCGTCAAAGGTGTCCTGCGCCGCCTGCCTGGCCAGCAAGTCGAGCGCCTGTGCCTCCGCACCGGCAGGATCGGCGGCAATGGCGGCGAGCAATTCGCGCCTTGCGTCGTGCAGCAGTTCGGCCTGCGCGAGATCGTCGGCAACCTCGAAGCGCGGCGGTACGTTCGCCTCGAAGGGCGCAGATTGCAGCACGCGCGTGCAGAAGGCGTGGATGGTTTCGATCCTGAGCCCGCCCGGCGTCTCCAGCGCCTCGGCAAACAGCCGGCGAGCGCTTGCCCGCTGCCGCGCCGTCGCTCGCTCGCCGGTCAGGCCGTCCAGCGCCGCCGAAAGCGCATCATCCGGCATGGTCGCCCAGGCGCCGAGCGCCTTGAACACGCGGTTCGCCATATTGGCGGCCGCCGCCTTGGTGTAGGTGATGCAGAGCATGCGCGCCGGTGCGACGCCGTCGAGCAGCAGTCGCAGCACGCGGTTGACCAGCACATGCGTCTTGCCTGAACCGGCATTGGCCGAAACCCAGGCGCTGAGATCGGGCCGGGCGGCAAGTGCCTGGCGCTGGTTGGTCTGCGGGGGAACGATCCAGCCGGGCTTCATGTCTCGCCTCCGGGCTCGTCGCCACCCGGTGCGGCCGACCACTCCTTGACCCGCGCGAGCTGGTCGTAGGGGCTGGCATATTTGATATAGTCGGGCGCGCGCCGCGAGACATAGGCTTCGCGCCCGCTGCGCAGCGCATGGAGGTGTTCGATCAGCCGCTCGAGATGGCGCGCGGCGACATCGGCGAGAGGCTCGCCGTCGAACTCGAGCGGCTTGTCCTTGGCCCAGCCCTTCGGATCGTGATGGAGCTTGAGATAGAGCAGCGCGTCGACCGGCGCAGGAGCGATATCCTCGCGAAATCCGGCTCGCGCCGCGAGCTCGGCTTCCAGTGTCAATTGCGGCGCAAAGCCCTTCTCGACCTGCGCCTTGCTTGGCGGAGCTCCGGTCTTGAAGTCGATGATGCGCAGCGATGGCTGGCGCGTGATCTCGATTCGGTCGGCTCGCCCGCTCAGCCGGAATTCCGCGCCGTCCGGCAGCTTGAACGTTGCCGCGGTACCGCGTTCGACTGCAACCCGTGCCAGTTCGCCGCGCCGGCGCTCCTCCCAGCCGATGAAATGACTGGCGGTCAGGAGGAAGCGCGGCCACCAGAAGGCGCGAACCTCGGGCGTATCGTCAAACGCCTGGAACAGGCGCTTGCCGATCGCGATCAGGTGATCGAGTGAGTCGGCCGGCAACTGCTCCGGATAGGTCTCCGCGAAAGTCCCGACGATATCATGCAGCAGGTTGCCGCGATCGCTGGCGCCGGGGTCACCAACAAGCTCGGGAAGGGCGTCGAGCTTCAGGATCTTGCGGGCGAAGATCTGGTAGGGGTCGCGGTAGAGCGTCTCGACCTCGGTGACGCTGAGCGCGACGGGCTGGAGCTGGCGCGCGGGCCGCGGAGCAGGGCGGCCGATTGGTTTGGCGTCGGCGGGTTTGCTCAGGAGTGAAGCAAGCCCGGTCAGACGCGCTCCCCTGGCCGCGGCCCCGTTCCAAGCATCCTGCGGGGTCACGGCCTTGAGCCTTTGCCAGAAGCGCGAGGCGATGGTCTCGGCCTCGCCGGCCTTGCGTGCGCGGGTCAGGGTCACCCGCTGCGCCATCGCGCCCTGGATGAAATCATGCGCGGTCTGGCCGATGCGCCGCTCGGGGGCGCTCAAGCCCAGTTCGGCCCGCATCGGCCGGTTCAGGAAGGAATCGGTCTTGGCCTCCGGGGGCCAGACGGACTCGACGAGGCCGCCCAGCACGACATGGTCCGCTTCCAGCAGGCGCGCTTCCAGCAAGCCCCAGATCTTGACGCGAGGATGGCCCGTCCCGCTGCGTCGGACCGAGGTCTCGGCCAGCAGGCTGTCGAGGATCGCAATGACGTCGCGGGGATGGCCGGCCTCGGGTGCATCGGGGAGGGCGCCGTCGATCTGGTCGAACAGTCCTGCGAGGGCCTCGCCGTCCGGCCCGACGAAGGCGAGCGTGGCGCCGTTCTCCGCCCGGCTGAGTGCGACCAGGGCGTCGCGGCTTGCCGTCACGACAGTCGCGAAGGCAGGCAGGGGGGCGGCCAGTGCTGCGAGCAGTGGCTCCATGGCGGCCTCGAGTGCATCGAGAACCAGGCCCGCGGCGGCGAGATCCGCGCTGTTCAGGCGCCGGCGCGGCGCAGGCGCATGCCGGTCCTGCATCAGTCCCGGAACCGCCGCGAAACTGTCGCGTAGGCCCGCAAACCCCTTGGTGACAGCCTCGCCCCGCCAGGCGCCGATCTCGAGCGCCGCTGCGCCCGCGGCAACGGTCTGTCGCGACAGTCCGAGCCGGCAAAGCGGGTGGGCGAGCAGGGGAACGAGGCTGGCCGGCGTCATCTGGGCTCGCGCAGCCTCCAGGAGGAGGCGCAGCAGGGCGCCGGCCGGCCAGCGCGCCAGCGGCAGGCCAGCGGAATCATCGGCTTCGATGCCCCAGCGCCGGAGCTCCACGACGACTCGTTCGGCGAGGCCGCGATCGGGAGTGATCAGTGCCGCGTGCTTGCCGTCCTCCTCCAGTGTTTCACGGAGCGCGATAGCCACCGCCAGCGCCTCCTCGCGCTCGTCGGCTGTCTCGACGATGCTGATCCCATCGAAGGCTGCTTCAGCCTCGCCAGGGGAAACGCGGGTCGCGAGGTCGGCCCAGAATTCCGTGACCGAGGCCGGAAGCATCGCCTCGCGCAGCAGCGCCGCCCGGGCCGCGCGGCCCGGTTCCGGTCTCGCCAGCGGCTGAGCGTCGTCACGGCCGGCCTTCAATGTCTGGAGCAGCCGATATAACGCCGCCTGCGGGTGGGACGGTGCAGGCTCCTTCTCGATCGCCTCCCAGGCGAGCGGAGCCAGGTCGAGGTCGAGATCGGGTAATACGACCGCGCCATTGGGCATTCGTGCGATCGCCGCGAGAAGCCGCGCCGTGGCCGGGATCGTGCCGGTGGAGCCCGCAGCAATGATAGGCCCAGTTACGCTGCCGGAAAGCAGGCGCTGGCGTTCGGCTTCGAGCATGCGGTTGCGAAAATCGGCAGGATCGCAGGCATCGCGGCTTTCGAGGATCTTCGGCCAGGCCTCGCCCAGGATGGCCAGGAAGCTCGCATTGAGCTGCCAGACCTTGTCGAAACGGGCGGCGTCAAGGGTCGCCAGCCGCTCGACCGGCACGCCTTCGGTCTGCATCTGGTCGAGCAGGGCGGCGAGATCGCCAGCCAGCCCCCAGGCCTCGGCCAGCGTCGACGGCACGAGCGAGGGCTCTGACGGGTCGAGCTTCAGGTGGCTGCGGTTCGCCGTGCGCCCCCAGCTATCGACCAGCCGCGCCAGCAGCATCCGCCGCGCCAGCGGGTCGATCGGCCCGACGCGCGCGCCATCCCAGCCGCCCGCGCCGATCAGCGCCGTCTCGGCCTCGTCGACATCGCCGAGCGGCACGATGCGCGGCAGCAGCAGCGGCTTGCCGCCAAGCCTCGCGGACAGGCCGGCGACCAGGGCCCGCGCTGCACGGCGCGTCGGGAGATAGAGCGTCGCGCGAGCCATCGCTGCCGGATCATCCGGCGCGTAGACTTGACCGAATCGTCCGTCCAGCACCGCCTGCGCCAGTACGTCGAGAAACGCTGTGCCGGCGGGGATGGTGAACAGGTTGAGCTCAGCCATGGAAGCTCTGGGCGGCCGCGAACGCGGCTTCTGCCGGCGCGATCGCTTCCGGCGTGCCGACATGCAGCCACTGGCCCTGCAGAACATGCCCAAACAGGCGCTTCCGCGCGATAAGCCGGTCGAAGAGCAGGTTGAGCGAGAACGAGCCCTCGGGGGTGTCGGCAAAGATCTCGGGTTTCATGATGATCACCCCGGCATAGACGACGGGTGCCGTTGGCGCCTGGCCGCGCCGCGTCAGCCGGCCGTCCGCATCCTGGAAGAAGTCGCCGGCGCCGTCGAAGCCGACACTGTCCTCGCGCCGGGCCAGCAGCATCAGCATGTCCATCTCCGCCGGCGTCCAGGCCTGCGCCATAGCCGCAATGTTGGAGATGCCGGTCTCGCTCCAGAGCGAGTCGGAGTTGACGTGGAAGAAGGGTTCGCTGCCGAGCAGGGGGAGGGCCTTCTTCACGCCGCCGCCGGTTTCGAGCAGCTCGTCGCGCTCGTCCGAGATGATGATCCTGGGAAGCGTGCGCCCGGCGAGGTGAGCCTCGATCTGTTCGGCGAGATGGTGGACGTTGACGACCGCCTCGGTGGCGCCGGCTTCGGCGAGCCGGTCGAGCGCGTGATCGAGCATCGCCTTGCCGCCGATCCGGACCAAGGGCTTGGGCAGGCTGTCGGTGATGGGGCGCATGCGCTGGCCAACGCCTGCAGCCAGCACCATGGCCCGGCGGATCGGCCGCGAACCCGTCTCAGTCACGCGAATCTCCCGATTGTGATGAACCTGCGCGATCCATAGCGCGTCGAGGTCGCGCTTGTCGCGGACGACCTCTCAGGGGCTTTCGGCTGTCTCGAACAGCTTCGGCAGATGGGCCTGATACCAGGCCTTCAGCTCTTCGAGCGCTGGGTGCTCAAGGTTGCGTCGCAAGTACGTTTCGATTCGCGGCAGGTGCTTGAGATAGGCGGGCTTGCCGTCGCGCTTGTCGAGACGTGCGAAGATGCCGGCTATCTTGGTGTTGCGCTGCGCGCCCAGGATCGCATAGGCGCGAGCGAAGCCGGCGAGATCGAAGCTCTCGTCCGCGGCCCGCCGCGCCGAGCCATAGGCGGCAAGCAGCTTGAGTTCCAGTGCTGCCGGCACGTCGATGCGCGCGTCCTGTCCCAGCGAGACCAGATCATAGGCGGGGTGGCCGAGCACGGCGTCCTGGAAATCGATCAGACCGAGCTTGGCGTGTCCTTCACGCTTCGGCAGCCAGATCAGATTCGGGGAGTGGAAGTCGCGGAGCGTCCAGGTCGATGGTGCGGCGAGGATTTCGTCGAACAGCTTGCTCCAGATGCGGCTGAATTCGGCATGGGTCACCGCGGGCAAGGTCACGCCGGCAATATGCGGGGCGTACCATTCGAGCACGAGTTCGGTCTCGATCGAGAGCGCACCCCGATCATAGTCCGGCACGATGTAGTCGCGCCCGTCGGCGACCGGCAGGATCGCCGGAAGGGTGTGGCGATGCATGTCGGCCAGCAGGCGTGCGGCGGCCTCATAGCGTTCGGGAATCGGTCCGCTCTCGTCGAGCACACCCTCATCGCCGAGGTCCTCGATCAGCAGGAGGCCAGTCTCGAGGTCCTGGGCAAAGATGTCGGGCGCCGAATAGGTCAGCGAGCGCAGGCCTCGATCCATGCCGACGAAGGCATCGACCGATTCCGCCAGATGCGCGATGGCGCTGTAAGGCTTGCCGAGACGGATCGCGGGGCCGTCCGCGCGCGGCGGCGAAATCATCAGGATGGCGGTTTGTCCATCCGGACGCGTCAGCCGCTCATAGGCGCGGGTCGAGGCGTCGCCGAGCATGAAGTCGCGCTTGGCCTCACCCCATCCGGCGGAGTCGATCAATCGCCGTGCTGCGATCGCGATGGCAAGGCGCGAGCGCCAGAGCACACCGCCCGCGAGACTGGCGATCCGCCCGGTCTCGGGCGCCTTTGGGTCGACGTCGAGCACGATGTCGAGCCGGCGACCGGCTGGCAGCCGCGTACCGGCACGGTCCGGCCACTCGACCAGCGTGATGATGCGGTCGAGATCCTCGATCAGCCCGATATCGTCGAGTTCGTCGGGGGATCGCACCCGGTAGAGATCGGCATGGATCACGCTGCCGCGCAGCGTGTCGTAGCTCTGCACCAGGGTAAAGGTCGGGCTCGGAGCTTCCAGGTCCGGGTTGTCGGCAAGCTCGCGCAGGATGGCGCGCGCCAGCAACGACTTGCCGGCGCCGAGATGGCCGGAGATCGCCACGATATCGCCGGGCTTGAGGATCGCGGCGAGATCGCGGCCGAGCCGCACTGTGGCGGCCTCACCGGCCAGCGTCAGCCGATGCCCGCCTGTCTTCACGCTATCCTCTGTCATTCAGCGGCATCCGAGAGCGGCATGCCTTCCGAGGGGAACACCGCGGTGACGCGCGTGCCCTGCCCTGGCGCGGAATCGAGCTCGACATGGCCACCATGCAGCTCGACGATGGAACGCACGATGGAGAGGCCAAGTCCGACGCCGCGATGCTTGGAGCCGAGAGAATGGCTCTCGAACCGGTCGAACACCTTGTCCTTGACTTCGGCCGGGATGCCGCGGCCTTCGTCGGCGACGGTGATGCGGACATCGCCGCCGATGCGCCCGGCCGTGACCCCGATGGTCTGGCCAGGAGCGGAGAAGCCGATCGCGTTCGAGATCAGGTTGAACAGCACCTGCCGCAACCTGCGGCCATCCGCGCGCAAGGGGCCGGTCTGGGGCGCGATATCGACCTTGAGGGTCAGTTTGCTATCGATCAGGCGATCGTGCAGGCCGGCCGTCGCCTGGGCAATGGTCTCGGCGACATCGACTTCCTGGAATTCGAGCGCCAAAGCGCCGTTGTCGATCGAGGCGAGGTCGAGAATATCATTGATGATCGCAAGCAATGCGCCGGACGAGCGCACGATGTGGCCGGTATAGTCGCGTTGTTTCTCGTTGAGCGCACCGATCGTCTCGGCGCCGAGCAATTGCGCGAAGCCGATGATGTTGGTCAGCGGCGAGCGTAGTTCGTAGGAGACGTGGTGGACGAAATCCTCGCGCAGCCGCGAGACCTTCTCCAGGGCTTCGTTCTTTTCGGTCAGGGCACGTTCGACATTCACGCTTGCGGTGACGTCAGCGAAGGTGATCAGCGTCGCTCCGTCCGGCAACGGCGCGGCGGCGCAATCGAGCACGCTGCCGTCACGACGCTCCATCCGGCAGCCATAGTCCTCACGCGCATCGCGCACGCCCGTGATGACGCTCTGCAGCTCGGTCCAGACATCGTCATGCGGATAGAGCGGCCGGCAGAGCCGGACGACCTCGTCGATATGCGGCGTGGCTGCGGCCAGGTCGCCATGGATCTTCCAGGCCTGGGCGAAGGCGGGGTTGGAGAGCTTGAGCCGGCCGTCCGAGCCGAAGACCGCGACACCCTCGCGCAGCGAGTCGAGCGTTTCCCGCTGCGTGCGTGACAGTGCATTGAATCGGGATTCGAGCGTGAAGCGCTCGGTCACGTCGTCGAAGAGATAGGTGACGCCGCCCTGCGGGTTGGGGCTCGAGACGACATGGATCGTCCGCCCGTCCGGCAGATACCACCAGTCCTCGCTGGCGCGCGGGCTTGTATAGGTAGCCTGTACCGCAGCCTTCCAGCTGCGGTAGTCGCCGAGTTCAGGCAGGCGGCGCTCGGCTCTCAGCCGGTCGAGGATTTGGCTATCGCTGGGTTTGCCTTCGAGGAAGGCGGAGTCGAGCGACCAGAGCGTCTCGAACCCGGAATTGCTGTAGACCAGCCGCTGTGAGGCGTCGAACACGGCCACTGCCGTCTTCAGCCGGTCGAGCGTGCGCACATGCGCATCCATCTGGCGCTGCAGGTCGGCGCGAACGGCCTCAAGCTCGCTCATGTCGGTCGCGATACCGGCAAAGCCCGCCGGCGTCGGCATTTCCAGGATGTCGAGCGTATGCCGCTGGCCGGCCACCACAGCCGGAGCGCGTGTTGCGAACGGTCGCCCTTCGCTGCGCGCCTTGGCTGCGTTCTCCCGTTCATTGCGGTCGAGCAGCTCGAGGCCGCCCTTCACCGCCTCGCTGCCGCCGGCAGCTTCGACCGCGCGGGCATAGGCGGCATTGGCCCAGCTCAGGCGACCGTCGGCATTGCGCGTCCAGACCGGCTGCGGCAGGCCAGCCAGCAAGGTCGAGAGCGCTGCATGATCGGCGGTGACATGCTCGAGTTCGCTTTGCAGCGCCATGACCCGGGCCCGCTCGCCGCTGACCTGGCGGAAACGGATCACCGCGCGCCCTGCGACGGGACGGCCTTCGACATCGATGAACGGGCCGGAGCGACTCCTGAGCGTGAAGCCGAAGGCTTCGCCGCGCTCCTTCAATGCGTCGGTGGCGAGTTCCAGGCGCTTGGCGTCGGCGGGAGGGGCCCAGCTGCCATAGGCAAGGGCCAGGGCAGCGCCGGGCGCGCCGAGAAAGCCGCTGTCGCCCTCGAAGATCGGCTCGGCGTTCTTTCCGTTCCAGCTGACCACGACCTGGGCATCGGACGCGAGCAGCGCACCCAGGCGTTCCTGGTGGCTGCGGGCCGCTTCCAGTTCGCTCGCGAGTTCTCCTTCGCGGCGCTGCCAGCGTCCCCGCTCGCGCACATAGATGATCGAAGTTGTTGCCGCGAAGACCACTAGCCCTGCCAGGACGATCGAAAGGCTGCCGGCGCCAAGCGCGCCTGCCGGGAGCGGAGCCATGATCTCGGTCTGTGCGAGCGCCGGAAGCGGGATGCTGCCGACGGCGAGGCCTGGGAGCAGTGCGCTGTGGCGCCCCGCATCTCCGTTCCGTCTCTTTCGCCCCGCTCGTCTCATTCTGCTTCCGTCACTTAGTCTGAACCCGACCCTGGCGTTGAACGGCCAAGGTGGAAAGCCGATCGAGGCGCCGCAGCCCGAACCGGACGCACGCACACCACCACACCAACTCGTTTGAGCTTGCTCGACCTCGCGCGAACGCAGCGGGCCCGAATCAGCTCCACTCTAATCACCGGTGGAGTCCGGCAGGAAGTGCTTAATGGCTGGTAAATGCGTGGAAAATCGCGACCGAGTGCCGCTCCAGATCAAGAAATCAACAAATTGAGCCTGGTTGTATGGCGCTGTCTATTAGTGGTGTCTTCTTGCGACAATAAGAGGTCAGTCAGATACAAAAAAGCCCGGCGCGAACGCCGGGCTTCTTCAACTTTACGCCTGTTGGCGTGTCAGTAGCGGTAGAGCTCGGGCTTGAACGGGCCGGTCGGGGCCAGACCCAGATACTTCGCCTGCGCATCGTTGAGCACAGTCAGCTTGGCGCCGACCTTGGCGAGGTGGAGCGCCGCGACCTTCTCGTCGAGATGCTTCGGCAGCGTGTAGACCTTGTTCTCGTACTTGGCGTGGTGGTTCCAGAGCTCGATCTGGGCCAGCGTCTGGTTCGAGAACGAGCAGGACATCACGAAGGACGGGTGGCCGGTGGCGTTGCCGAGATTCACCAGGCGACCTTCCGACAGCAGGATGATGCGCTTGCCGTCGGGGAACTCGACCTCGTCGACCTGCGGCTTGACGTTGTCCCACTTGAAGTTCTTCAGGCCGGCGACCTGAATCTCCGAGTCGAAATGGCCGATATTGCAGACAATGGCGCGGTGCTTCATGGCGCGCATGTGCTCGACGGTGATGACGTCGAGATTGCCGGTGGCGGTCACGAAGATGTCGGCGCGGGGCGCAGCATCTTCCATGGTCACGACCTCGTAGCCTTCCATCGCCGCCTGCAGCGCGCAGATCGGGTCGATCTCGGTGACGAGCACGCGGCAGCCGGCCTGGCGCAGCGAAGCGGCCGAGCCCTTGCCGACGTCGCCATAGCCGGCGACGACCGCGACCTTGCCGGACATCATCACGTCGGTGCCGCGGCGGATGGCGTCGACCAGCGATTCACGGCAGCCATAGAGGTTGTCGAACTTCGACTTGGTGACGGAGTCGTTGACGTTGATCGCCGGGAAGGGCATGCGGCCGGCCTTGGCCAGTTCGTAGAGGCGGTGCACGCCGGTGGTGGTCTCTTCCGAGACGCCCTTGATCGCGGCGCGGGTCTTGGTGAACCAGCCCGGATTGGCCTTGAGCTCGCGCTTGATCAGCTTGAAGAAGATCGTCTCTTCCTCGTTGCCCGGCTTGTCCAGGAACTCGGCCTTGCCGGCCTCGGCCTCGGCACCGAGGATGATCAGCATGGTCAGGTCGCCGCCGTCGTCGAGGATCATGTTCGGCGTGCCGCCGTCACCCCATGTCGCGGTGCGCAGGACGTATTCCCAATACTCCTCCAGCGTCTCGCCCTTGATGGCGAAGACCGGGGTGCCGGTCGCGGCGATCGCGGCGGCGGCATGGTCCTGGGTCGAGAAAATGTTGCAGGACGACCAGCGCACGTCGGCGCCGAGTTCCTTCAGCGTCTCGATCAGCACGGCGGTCTGAATGGTCATGTGCAGGCAGCCGGCAATGCGGGCGCCCTTGAGCGGGGCCTTGCCCTTGTGCTCGGCGCGGATCGCCATCAGGCCCGGCATTTCGTCCTGGGCCATGTTGATTTCCTTGCGGCCGTAATCCGCGAGGCTGATGTCCTTGACGATGTAATCGTGCTTCGACACGGGGCTGCTCCAATGGCTTGATCTTGAATGACGCGCGGCTCTCTAGCAGCGACGGCGTCAGAAGGCAATCAAAGATATAAAGATGTCTTTATATGCACCGGGAACGAGCCCGGCGCGACATGCGCGAACCTCGCCTGTCTGACGCCCGCATTCGGCGTGGTCGCGTATCTGCCGTCGGAAGTCAGCAGTCCGGGAAGGGACAGGATGGTTTGCCACCAACGCATCTTAGGCCAGCGCAGCAAAATCTGACCTCGCGCGACCTGCAAGGGAGCGCGGTTGGCGCTACGGCCTATTCGCCTTCGCCAAACTTGTCGGCGACCAGCGCTTCAAGCGCCTTCAGCGCCTCCTGGGCGTCACGGCCCTTGGCGACGACGGTGATGGTCGAGCCGATGCCGGCACCAAGCGTCAGGATGCCCATGATCGAGGTTGCGCCGACGGTCTCGCCGCAGCGGGTCACGGTAATGTCTGCGTCGAAATTCGAGGCGCACTGCACGAATTTCGCCGTAGCGCGGGCGTGCAGCCCCTTCTTGTTGACGATCGGCAGTTCGCAATAAAGCGCGCCGTTCGGGATCGCCGTCTCCGGGCAATCACAATCGTCTTCGCTGCTGCTCACCTGGCCGCTCATCCTATTTTCCCGCCAGGACCCGGCTGGCTACGGTGATGTATTTTCGGCCGGCATCCTGCGCGCTGGTTACGGCCTCGTCGAGGGTCTTCTCCTCGCGCACGCTGGCGAGTTTGATCAACATCGGCAGATTGATCCCGGCCACGACGTCGATCCGCCCGGGTTCCATCACCGAGATGGCCAGATTCGAGGGCGTGCCACCGAACATGTCGGTGAGAACGATCACGCCCTTGCCGTTCTCGACGGCTTCGACCGCCGCGATGATGTCGCGTCGACGGGCCTCCATGTCGTCATCGGGGGCGATGGCGATGGTGGCGAGGTTTTGCTGGGGGCCGACGACATGTTCGAGCGCTGAGCGGAACTCGGTCGCCAGATGCCCATGCGTCACAAGGACGAGTCCGATCATTCACTATCGCACCGGAGAGCGCTTGCAGGCGCCCGGACAAGGTCGCGGTTTATGCGGCAGGCGCGCGGGTTAGGCAAGACAGCTTGATTGAATCTTGTCGAAAACAAGGCTCACGCATCCCCCATGAACAAGCGCAGGGCGGTGAGGACAAGCCGCTCGTCACCGGCCCGACCCTTTACGGTCAGCCGCGGCAGGTCGACACCTGCCAGGCGTTCCACCAGCGCTTCGGGCTCAGGCATGCGTTCCGGCTCCTCGCCGCTGCAATCGACAATCAGCCGGATCACGACGCCGGGCAAGTGGGGCTCGGGCGTGAGGCCGAGACCGCGTCGCTCGATCAGTCCTTCCAGCGGGGAGACGGGGTAGCCGACCAGCCTGCCGCCAGTCGCATTCAGTTCGGTCCGGTCGTCGGCGACCAGGCGCGCAAACAGGCCGTCCTGCCTGGCGAGCGCGATGAGGGCCAACGCCAGAACCGACTTTCCGGCGCCGGATGGACCGCGGATGATGATTCCGGCCTCTCCAATCGCAATCGTGCTGGCATGCACGCGTTCGCCGGTTGCGGCCGTGTTTGTATTGTCCATGGCGGCAACTCAGGCGATGTGCTGAACGGCAGGCAGCCGCACGACGAAGCGCGCTCCGAGCCGTGGCGGGTCTTCCGCTCCGGTCGAGCGGTCGAGCCGGTTCTCAGCCCGAATGCTGCCGCGATGGGCCTCGACGATCTGGCGTGAGATCGAAAGGCCGAGCCCGGAATTCTGCCCGAAGCCCTCATCCGGCCGATCGGTATAGAAGCGCTCGAAGATCCGTTCGATGGCGTGGGGCGGGATGCCCGGCCCGTCATCCTCGACGCTGATCAGCACATCGGGCCCGACGCGCGACAGTATGACGCGCACGGGCTTGTCGGGCTGCGAGAAGGAACGAGCGTTGTCGATGAGATTGACCATGACCTGGCCGAGCCGGGAATCATGGCCCATCACCAGGAAGTCCTGGCGCCCGCCGGGGCGCTGCCCGCGCCGCTCGACCGAAAGCTCGATCCCGGGCTGACCGTCCCGCCGCGTCTGGTTCTGCAAGCTGACCACGGCTTCCAGGACCTGGGCCATGTCGACGGGGGCGGCATCGTTGCGTGCCAGTTCCGCGTCGAGCCGCGATGCATCCGAAATATCCGAGATCAGGCGATCGAGGCGCCGGACATCATGCTGGATCACGGCGAGCAGCCGGCCGCGGGAATCGTCGTTCTTCACGCGCGGCAGCGTTTCCACGGCGCTGCGCAGGGAGGTGAGCGGGTTCTTGAGCTCATGGGCGACATCGGCGGCGAAGCTCTCGATCGCCTCGATGCGGTTGTAGAGCGCCTTCGTCATGTCGCGCAGCGAGCCCGACAGATGTCCGATCTCGTCATGGCGATTGGTGAAATCGGGAATTTCCTCACGCGACTTCACGCCCTTGCGCACGCGCTGCGCAGCGTCGGCAAGCTTGCGGATCGGCTCGGCGATCGTGCCGGCCAGCAGCACCGACAGCACGATCATCACGCCCGCGGCGACGGCAAAGACCTGGATGATCGCGTAGCGCTCGCCAGCGATGATGCCGTCGATGTCGCCGCCTTGCGTCGAGAGCAGAAGCGCTCCGCGCACGGCCCGGAAGCGCTGGACCGGGACGGCGACGGAAACGATGGTCTGCCCGCGCGTATTGACGCGCACGACGCTGGCTGGAACGCCGCTCAAGGCGCGTGCCACCTCCGGATAGGACTTGCCATTGGCATTGGCGAAATCGTCATAGGCCGGCACGTCGGCGCGCCCGAGCCGGTTGCGCAGCATGTTCCAGGTGCGCTCGAGCAAGGGCGCCTCGTCCTGCTCGCCGAGGCGCGGCAGGTCGAGGCGGAGCACGTCGCCGCGCGAATAGAGATTGCGCGAGTCGAGCGTCAGCATCCCGTCCTTGTCATAGACGCGGGCACGGGTCTTCGTCGGGGTCACCAGGCGCCTGAGCAGTGGCGCCACTTTCTCGGGATTGATCGAGAAATCGAGCGGATCATCGGCAATGCCGGCGCTTTCACCTGCTTGCAGCTGCAAAAGCTTGTCGGCGTCGATCGTGATCGTGTCGGTCTCGACCGTCGCGGAGGCCGCGATCGATGCGGCAATGATCTCGCCCTGCGTCAGCAGGCTTTGCACCCGCGACTCGATCAATCCTTCACGGAACTGATTGAGGTAGAGAAAGCCGAGCAGCAGTGCCACGAGCCCGGCGAGATTGAGGACGACGATGCGACGCGTCAGGCTGGAGGCGGCGCGCGACGAGATGGCGCGCCAGGCATGCCGCCCCGCAAGCGCTACGCGCCGCCGCAGCGCCGGACGGCTGTGGCGGCCTTCGGCGCGGGGTCTGTCCTGTTCAATCGTCGCCATGCGTGATGCGTTCCAGTTTCACGAAGGCGGTTAAGTGTCCCTCGGAGCAGGTCAAGGCATCGATCGCGATTCTCACATCTCCTTGAAGCGATAACCAACGCCGTACAGCGTCTCGATCATGTCGAACTCGGCATCGACCTGATTGAACTTCTTGCGCAGCCGCTTGATATGGCTGTCGATGGTGCGGTCGTCGACATAGACCTCGTCGTCATAGGCGGCGTCCATCAGGGCGTTGCGGCTTTTCACCACGCCGGGACGCTGTGCCAGCGACTGCAGGATCAGGAATTCGGTGACGGTCAGCGTGACCGGCTCGCCCTTCCAGGTGCAGGTATGACGCTCCGGGTCCATGCGCAACTGGCCGCGCTCCAGGGCCTTGGCGTCTTCCGGCCGCGCGGGCGCGCTGACATCCTTGGCGCCTGAGCGGCGCAGGATCGCCTTGACGCGCTCGACCAGCAGCCGCTGCGAGAACGGCTTCCGGATGAAGTCGTCCGCGCCCATCTTCAGGCCAAAGAGCTCGTCGATCTCCTCGTCCTTCGACGTCAGGAAGATCACCGGCAGGTCGGATTTCTGCCTGAGTCGCCGAAGCAGCTCCATCCCGTCCATGCGTGGCATCTTGATATCGAAGATCGCCAGATCTGGCGGGTTCTGCTTCAGCCCATCAAGCGCCGATGCCCCGTCCGTATAGGTCATGATCCGGTATCCTTCGGCCTCGAGCGCGATGGAAACCGAGGTCAGGATGTTGCGGTCGTCATCGACCAGCGCAATGGTTGGCATGGGCTTTACGTCTCTGGGCCGCGTTGCAATGACGGGTCCACTCTCGCGAGAGAGCGGCCAAACCGTGGCTGCAATCTAGCGGTGCCGTGACGGTTTCGCTACAGCCTAACGCGTTGTTAGGCCGAAAGGCTCCGGAGCGGCTCGCGGCGGCTTCGGCTGGTGCAGCTCGCCAAAGCCGATTTTTGAGAGTGAGGAGCGTGCGATGTCTGAGGTTCAGGGACAGGCGATCACGCCACGCGGCGTCGAACTCGGGGGCACAGCGCCAGATTCCTTCGATGCGGTCGCGATGGCGCGCGAGCTGCTGCGCATTGCTCGCACCGCGCCGCTGGCGACCCTTGATCCGGCAAGCGGATTTCCGTTGTCGACTCTCGTGAATGTCGCGACCGATGTCGACGGAACACCGCTCCTTCTGCTCTCGAAGCTCGCATTGCACACGCGCAATCTCGACGCCGATCCGCGCTGCTCGATCCTGTGCTTTGCGCTCGGCAAGGGCGACCCCATGGCCAACTCGAAGCGCGTCAGCGTGGCCGGGCGTGCCCTGCGCACCGACGATCCGCGGGCGCGGCGCCGGTTCCTGGCGCGTCACCCCAAGTCGAAGCTCTACATTGATTTTCCCGATTTTTCGCTCTTCCGGCTCGAGGTCTCCGGGCTCCATCCCAATGGCGGGTTTGCCCGCGCAGCCGAGATCGCGACAGGTGACGTCCTGCTCGACCTGACGGGGTGCGATGCGCTGATCGAGGCCGAGGACGGCGCCGTCGCGCATATGAACGAGGACCATGCGGACGCGCTCGCGCTCTATGCGACGCGGTTGCTGGGTGAGGCGGAGGGGCGCTGGCGGGCGACGGGGCTCGATCCCGAAGGGCTCGATCTCGTTTGCGGCGATGCGGCGGCGCGCCTTGTCTTTCCCGAGCGTGTCACCAGCCCGGGGGCGCTGCGTGCCGCCCTGGTGGCGCTGGCCCAGAAAGCTCGAGCTGCGGCCTGATGACGCTGTGCCGGAGGGCTCGGTTTATTCAATCGATTTAGGGAAGTTTGTGCCTGCTCAAGTTTCGTCGGTGACTTGAGCCGGCGTCGCCATGCGCTTAAAGAGCGCCGCACTTGATCTCGCCCACGGTGGCGGAAGCACAGTCCGCCATGTCGAAACTAGGCGTCGAAGGGCGCCGTTCGGGAGAATGCCTGTGGAGACTATCGGTCACTTCAACACCGCCTGCGGCGCCGACACATTCGGCTTCCGCAAGCTCAAGGCGGTGCGCTGGAACTTCGAAGCGGCGCGCCTTTACGAGGAGTCGCTGCGGCGCGGCGAGTCCGAGATCGCCCATGGCGGTGCGCTCTGCGCCGATACCGGCAGCCATACCGGCCGGTCTCCGAAGGACAAGTTCGTCGTCAAGGACGCGCTGACGGAAGGAACCGTCTGGTGGGAGAACAACGGCGCGATCACGCCGAAGCAGTTCGAGACCTTGCTCGCTGATTTCATCAGCCACGCCGAAGGCAAGGAACTCTTTGCCCAGGATCTCTATGGCGGCGCCGACCCGGTGCATCGCGTCAAGGCTCGCGTCTTCACGGAGTTCGCCTGGCACTCGCTCTTCATTCGCAACCTGCTGATCCGCCCGGCTCCGGAAGAGATTCCGACCTATGTGCCGGAGATGACGATTGTCGATCTCCCGAGCTTCAAGGCCGATCCCAAGCGCCATGGCTGCCGCAGCGAGACCGTCGTTGCCATCGATTTCACCCGCAAGATCGTGCTGATCGGCGGCTCCGCCTATGCCGGCGAGATGAAGAAATCGGTCTTCACCTATCTGAACTACATCCTGCCGACCAAGGGTGTCGTGCCGATGCATTGCTCGGCGAATGTCGGCCGCAATGAAGACCCGGCGATCTTCTTCGGGCTCTCCGGCACCGGCAAGACCACGCTGTCGGCAGACCCTGACCGCACGCTCATCGGCGATGACGAGCATGGCTGGTCGAAGGACGGCATCTTCAATTTCGAGGGTGGCTGCTACGCCAAGACGATCAAGCTCTCGGCCGAGGCCGAGCCGCAGATCTATGCTGCTTCGCAGCGCTTCGGCACCGTGCTCGAGAACGTCGTGCTCGACCCGATCAGCCGGGTCGTGGATTTCGACGACCAGAGCAAGACCGAGAACACCCGCTCGGCCTATCCGCTCGACTTCATCCCGAATGCGTCGCGCACCGGCCGGGCCGGCACGCCCAAGAACATCGTGATGCTGACTGCCGACGCGTTCGGCGTGATGCCGCCGATCGCCAAGCTGACCCCGGCCGAGGCGATGTACCATTTCCTCTCCGGCTACACCGCCAAGGTCGCCGGCACGGAGCGCGGCCTTGTCGGCGTCGAGCCGGAGTTCTCGACCTGCTTCGGCTCGCCCTTCCTGCCGCGTCACCCGTCGGAATATGCCAATCTGCTGCGCGACTTCATCGCCAAGCACCATGTCGATTGCTGGCTGGTGAACACCGGCTGGACCGGCGGCAAGTACGGCACCGGGCGGCGCATGCCGATCCGCGTCACCCGCCGCCTGCTGTCGGCGGCGCTGGACGGCTCGCTCAACCGTGCCGACTTCCGCCGCGATCCCTATTTCGGCTTCGCGGTGCCGACCTCGGTGCCCGGCGTCGAGCCGCACATCCTCTATCCCGTCAAAACCTGGCAGGATAAGGCCGAGTTCGCCGAGACCGCCAAGACGCTCGTCGGCATGTTCCGCGAGAACTTCAAGCGCTTCGAGAGCCATGTCGATGATGCCGTGAAGGCGGCCGCGCCGACGAGTTCGCTCGCGGCGTGACGTCCGAATCGGTTTGATGTGTTACGAGAGGCGGCGATGAGCCGCCTCTTTTTGATTCTGCTGAAGCTTCTCACCACCCTCGTCATCGTCGGGGCGGGTCTTTGGGGCGTCGGCCTCCTGCTGTTCCGCCTCAACGGCGCGCTGGCGATCATGGGCGCCATCGGCTTCGGCTTCGCCGCGCTGGCCGGGCTGATCGGGATCTGGACCGGCGCCCTGCGGTTGCCGCTGGGCTTCGCGGTCGTGTTCCTTGGCCTGCTCGGCTGGTGGAACAGCATGCTGCCATCCCATGATCGCGACTGGATACCCGAGCTTGCGCGCCTGCCGGAGATCGCGCGCGAGGGCGACCGCATCACTGTCAGCAATTTGCGGCATTTCCGCTGGCGCACCGAAGCGGACTACGATCAGCACTGGGAAACGCGCAGCTTCGACCTCTCGAAGATCGAGGGGGCCGATCTCTTCCTGTCCTATTGGTCCGGCGAGGCGATCGCGCATCTGCTCGTCAGCTTCACCTTTTCGGATTCGCTGCCGCTGACCTTCTCGATCGAGGTCAGGCGCGAAAAGGGCGAGGAATGGTCGTCGCTGGCCGGCTTCTTCCGGACCTATGAGATGGCCTATGTCGCCGCCGACGAGCGCGACATCGTTGGTCTGCGAACCCATGCACGTGGCGAGGATGTGAGGCTGTTCCGGCTCGCGGCGACCCCGACCCAGGCCCGCGACGTGCTGCTCGCCTATGCCGCTGACATCAACCGGCTGGCGAAGAAGCCGCGCTGGTACAACACGTTGACGACCAATTGCACGACGGTGGTCTACCATCTCGTCGGTTCGGTTGCGCCCGGCTGGACCTTCTCGCTGCCGCTCGATCCGCGCGTGCTGCTCTCGGGCTACCTGCCGGGCTATCTCGCCCGCATCGGTGCGATCCGCTCCGACATGCCGCTCGACGAGCTGATTCGACGCGGGCGCATCAGCGAGCGGGCACGCACGCTGTCCCTCGACGATCCCGCGTTCTCGCAGAGGATTCGCGAAGGCGTGCCGACGGGACGGCCCTAGCGCCTCGCAGCAATAGGGGGCGCCGGAGCGCCCCCTACCTCGTCCGTAAAAGGGGGCGGCGGGCGCCCGGCACGGGGCTGAGCCGCCGGACAGGCCAGCGGCTACCTGAAGAAGATCACCGTCTGCAGCAGGAAGAGCGGGATCAGGATCGCGCCTGACCACATCATGTAGCCGAAGAAGCTCGGCATATTGACCTTCCGATCCTTGGCGATGGCGTAGACCATGAAGTTCGGCGCGTTGCCGATATAGCTGTTTGCGCCCATGAAGACCGCGCCCGCCGAGATTGCGGTCAGCGTCAGCGCACCGGTCGTCATCAGGGCCTTCGCGTCGCCGCCGGCAAGCTCGAAGAAGACCAGATAGGTCGGGGCATTGTCGAGGAAGGACGAGAGGAGGCCGGTCAGCCAGAAATAGGCGACGTTGTTCGGCGTTCCGTCGGCATGGGTCACCAGCGCGACGAGCGGTGCGAAGGCCCCGTCCTTGCCGGCCTGCAGCATTGCCAGCACCGGGATGATGCAGACGAAGATGCCGGCGAAGAGCTTGGCGACCTCCTTGATCGGTCCCCAGCTGAATTCGTTGCCGGCCCGCACGGGCTTCGGCGTCAACGCGAGCGAGAGCCCGGCGAGACCGAGCAGGACGACGTCGCGCACCACGTTCTGCAGTTCGACATGAACGCCATGAATGTCGAAGACGGTGCCGGGCTTCCAGTTCGCCGACATCAGGATGGCGAGGATGACGCCGCCGAGCAGCGCGATATTGACCTTGCCGAAGAGCTTGATGGCACGGTCCGGCGTGGGATCCCTGAGCGCGGGGGACCCCTTTTCCTTGCTGAAGAAATAGCTGTCGAGCGCGAAGAACAGCGCGAGCAGCACAGCGACCGCAAAGCTGGTTTCCGGAAGTAGGTGCTGGGTCGTCCAGAAGAAGCTGACGCCGCGCAGGAAGCCCAGAAAGAGCGGCGGATCTCCGAGCGGTGTCAGCGAGCCGCCGATATTAGAGACCAGAAAGATGAAGAACACGACGACATGGACGTTGTGGCGGCGGTCGTCATTGGCGCGCAGCAGCGGCCGGATCATGATGATCGAGGCACCCGTCGTGCCGACCACGCTCGCCATCGCGGTCCCGATCGCCAGCAGGGCCGTATTGGTCGCTGGCGTACCGCGCAAATTCCCGGTGATCAGGATGCCGCCAGCAATGGTGAAGAGCGCGAAGAGCAGGATGATGAAGGGGACATATTCGAGCAGCGCGGTGTGAAGCAGCGATCCGAGCGCCGGATCGAAGCCACGGAAGAGGACCAGCGGTACCAGTACGAGCGCGGCCCAGAAGGCTGCGAACTTGCCGTAATTGAGCTCCCAGAAATGCGGAAACAGGATCGGTCCGAGGGCGATCGAGAGCAGCATGCCGGCAAAGGGAAGAGCCCAGGCTGCGCCGAGCGTCGCCCCGCCGATATCGCCCGCCGCGAACGCGATGCTGGGAGCGAGGCACAGCCCCAGGGATGCGCCCGCAAGCGAGATCACTGATTTCAAGGACCCGCTCCCCCAATCCCGATATCGAGCGGCTTCCGTCATCGCCCGGTTGTGTTGTCGCGTAAAGCCTGATCGGAGGGCTGGCAACCTCACGGCGAAATGGCATAGCTGCGCAATCCTGCCGATAGGGCGCGATTCAGATGGGGCTTTGACGATGCAACCGGCTTTCTCCGCACTGTTCGGCCTGGGCCTTCTGGCGGCATCTCCTGCTTCGGCCTTCGCTCAGGTCGCGGTCGAGGAGATCAAGGCCCAGCTCTTCCTCGAGCGTACCGGCAGGCTCTCGGAGAATCTGGTCGGGGCGAAGAAGGCGCTCCACAATGTCGTGATCGGCGAGGGCGAAGTCGGCGAGCCGGCCGATGCGCTGTTGGTGACGCTTTCCTTCACCGGCGCGAAGAACACCAAATCCTCGGACAAGATCGCGCGCGACCTCGCCTCCCTTACCGTCAGGCAGAAGGCGAAGACCGGCGAGAGGATCCTGCTCAGGCGCGTCTATGGCGGGTTCCTCTTCGGCGAGGAGGGGCGCATCCACAAGGCCTTCCTGCTCGACAGCGCCACCTGCGCTCCGCTCGAGATCGAGGTGAAGGTCGGCAGGAGCCGCAAGGAAGCGAAGCTGGATTTCTCCTGCAGCGAGTAGAGTGCGGGGAAGATTTGTTATGTCACGGTTCATTCTCGTGGAATAATCTCCTCGATGCGGCGTCCCGCCCGCAGCCTGATTCGGGACCGACCATGTGCCGTTTCCTCGCCTATTCCGGCGTTCCGGTCTTTCTTGAGGATTTCGTCGCCTCGCCCTGCCATTCGCTGATTCACCAGTCTCTCCATGCCGAGGAGAGCAAGACCGGCACGAATGGCGATGGGTTTGGCGTCGGCTGGTATGGCGAGAAGCCGGAGCCCGGGCAGTATCGCGAAGTCCGTCCGGCCTGGTCCGACGAGAATCTGCTCTCGATCGCCCGTCAGGTGCGCTCGCATCTCTTCTTCGCCCATGTGCGCGCTGCGACCGGCACGGCGACGACTCGCGCCAATTGCCATCCCTTCGTCCATGGCCGGCATCTCTTCATGCATAACGGCCAGATCGGCGGCTATGCCCTGATCCGCCGCAAGCTCGAGAGCCTGATTCCCGATTCGCTCTATGCCGCCCGTGTCGGCACGACGGATTCGGAAGCGATCTTCCTGCTGGCGCTCGCCCGCATGGCGGACGGCTATTCGCCCGGCGAAGCGCTGGCCTGGACCTTGGGCGAGGCGCTGACCCTGATGCAGGCAGCGGGAATTCGCGAGCCCTTGCGCTGTGCCGCCGCGCTCGCCGATGGCGAGACGATCCACGCCGTGCGCTGGTCGTCCGATACGCGTCCGCCGACGCTCTACATCTGCGACCGCAGCGACAGCATCGTCGTCGCGTCCGAGCCGGTCGATGCCGCTCGCGACTGCTGGCAGGCGCTCGGATGCAATTCGATGGTTCAGTTGAAAGCCGGAGCGATCACGGTCAGCCCCTTTGAGGTGGGGCTTCGGCAGGCCGCCTGAGGTCACCATCGCTTGCGTCCGCGCGCCGGCTGCGTCACATCGCGCCATGCGCGATTTCGATACCCCGCTTCCGATCGATGCCGTCCTGGGCGATCTCGCCGCGGCGCTGGGTGCCGGCCCGAATGCGGTGCTGGTTGCCCCTCCCGGCGCCGGCAAAACCACGCGCGTCCCGCTCGCCCTGCTCGACGAGCCCTGGGCGGCCGGCGGCAAGCTGATCGTCCTCGAACCGCGCCGGCTCGCGGCTCGCGGCGCCGCCGGTCGCATGGCGCAGACGCTGGGGGAGCGCGTGGGCGACACGGTTGGCCTGCGTGTGCGGCTCGGATCGAAGATCGGGCCTAAGACGCGGATCGAGGTCGTCACCGAGGGGGTCTTCGCGCGAATGATCCTCGATGACCCCGCACTCGACGGCATCGCCGCCGTGCTCTTCGACGAATTCCACGAACGCTCGCTCGATGCCGATTTCGGTCTCGCCCTGGCGCTCGACGCGCAAGGCGGACTGCGTGAGGACCTGCGAATCCTGGTGATGTCGGCCACGCTGGACGGCGCGCGGGTGGCAAAGCTGCTCGGCGCCGCGCCGGTCATCGAATCGCAGGGCCGGGCCTATCCGGTCGAGACGCGCTATCGCGGCCGAGATCCGCTGAAGCGGATCGAGGACCAGGTCACCGAGGCCGTGCAGCAGGCCCTGAACGAGCAACCGGGCTCGCTCCTCGTCTTCCTGCCGGGACAAGGTGAGATCAGGCGGGTCGAGGAGCGGCTGCGCGAACGGGTGCGCGATCCCGCGGTCGAGATCGCGCCGCTCTATGGCGCGCTCGATCAGGCCGAGCAGGATCGCGCCGTGCTGCCGGCGCCGGCCGGACGTCGCAAGATCGTGCTGGCGACCTCGATCGCCGAGACCTCGCTCACCATCGAGGGGGTGCGCGTGGTGGTCGATTCGGGTCTCGCGCGCGTCCCGGTCTACGAGCCCGATATCGGCGTGACGCGGCTCGAGACCCGCCGGGTCAGCCGCGCCGCGGCCGACCAGCGCCGCGGCCGCGCCGGCCGTACCGAACCGGGCGTGTGCTACCGCCTCTGGGAGGAGGCTGGCACCGGCGCCCTGGAAGCCTTCGCCCGGCCCGAAATCCTCTCGGCGGATCTCGCGCCGCTGCTGCTGGATTGCGCGGCCTGGGGCGTCGCCGATCCGACATCGCTCGCCTTTCTCGATCAACCGCCGGCGCCTGCCCTGAAGGAGGCGCGGGCGCTGCTGCTCAATCTCGGCGCACTCGCCGATGATGGCCGCATCACCGCCGATGGCCGGGCCTTGCAGGCATTGCCGCTGCCACCACGCCTCGCCCGCATGGTCGTCGTTGCCGCGCGTTTCGGCCAGGCCAGGGCGGCGGCGGAACTGGCGGCGCTGCTGGTCGAGCGGGGGCTCGGCGGGGATGCGACGGATCTCGCCGAACGGGCAGAGCGCTTCGGGCGGGAGCGCGGCGGTCGCGCTGCCGATATGCGCCGTCTCGCGGAGGGGTGGGCCCGGTTGGCGGAGAAGGCGAGCCGGCCCGGGCACGACGCGCCGGGCTCCATCGGCTTCCTGCTCGCGCTCGCCTATCCCGAGCGAATCGCCAGGCTTCGCGCACCAGGCTCGGGCCAGTATCTCCTGGCCAATGGCCGCGGTGCGGCTCTGGAGCCGACACAGCGCCTCGCCCGCGAGCCCTGGATCGTCGTGGCGGACATGACGGGCATGGCGCAGCAGGCTCGAATCCTCGCAGGCGCCGCAATCGCTGAAGACGAAGTCCTGCGTCAGGCCGCCGAAGGCCTCGCCCCTTTCGGTATGGAGGAGCGGACGGAAACGATCTTCGACCGCAATGCCCGCGCCCTGCGTGCGCGTGCGGTCAGGCGCTACGGCGCCATCAGCCTGTCGGAGCGCCCGCTTCCAGTCGAGGCAACGTCGGAGAACGCTGCGATCCTGGCCATTGGTGTCGCGACGCTGGGCATCGGGTTGCTGCCATGGACGAAGGCACAGCAGCAATTGCGCGAGCGTACCGCCTTCCTGCGCCAGGCCGCAGTCGGCGCAGAAGGCGAGAATCCCTGGCCCGACCTGTCCGATGCCGGGCTCGCAGCCGAGCCGGAACTCTGGCTTGCGCCCCATATCGAGGGGCGAACCTCGCTCGCTGCGATTGCGCCGGCCGACCTCGACTTGGCGCTGGCCAGCCTGCTGCCCTGGGATCTGAAACGCCGGCTCGATGCCGAGGCGCCGACGCATTTCGCTGCACCGACCGGCTCCCATCTCGCCGTGGATTATGCAGCCGAGGCGGGGCCGACGATCTCAGTGCGCGTGCAGGAGCTTTACGGGCTGGCCCAGCACCCTTCGCTCGCGGCCGGCCGCGTGCCCCTCGTCCTGGAGCTGCTGTCGCCAGCGCATCGACCGATCCAGGTCACCCGCGATCTGCCCGGCTTCTGGCGCGGCTCCTGGGCTGCGGTGAAGGCCGACATGAAGGGCCGCTATCCCCGCCATCTCTGGCCGGATGATCCAGCCGCAGCGCTGCCGACGACGCGAGCGAAGCCACGGGGCACCTGAGGCTGCCTCAATTCCCCATCCGGTCGCGCCATTGCCTCTCGCCCGAGAGGCAGGATACGCGCGGCTCCTTGGCCTGCGCCTTTTGGATGGTTGCCTCGGCAGCCGGGACGTCGGCAATCTCGCGCACCAGCTTGGTGCGGGTCGCATCGACGAACTGGTGGCGTTCGCGGATCGGGATCACGAAGGCGCCGATGCCGGTGACGACGCAGTCCTCGTAATAGACGTCGAGATTGTCGATATCGAAATAGCTCGCCTGTTTCAGCATCACCGGCAGGCCGTTGATGCTGATGCCCTTGTCGCGGGCATCGTCGCGCGCTGCGGTAACGGGGCGCCCGTCATTGTTGGCGCCGTCGCCCGAGATGTCGATCACACGGCGCATCGCGGTGACATTGGCCTGCTCGAGCAACTGCATGCCGAGATCGATCGCGCCTGAAATCGACGTCCGCCGGCCGCGCCGTGTCTGGGCCTCGCCCAGTTCCTCGGCAAAGGCGATAGCCGATTGCGGCGTGTCGATGACCGTCCAGGGCTTGACGATATGCTGGAAATTGCCGCCGGCCCATTCGAAATAGGTCACGGCGATCTTGCCGAGCGCGCCTTTGGCGATGGCGTCGTGCAGCTGTTTCGAGCGAAAGGCCTCGATATAGCCGCCGCGCTGCAGCGCGAGCTCGTCGAGATCCATGGAGTAGGAAATGTCTACCGCCAGAACGAGGGCGACATCGACCTCGTCGGGTGGGGCTGCCGCCGGCTGCGCATGCGACGCCGTGCTCGTCCAGAGGCCGGCGGCCGCAAGACTCAAGAGACCGAACAGCACGTGCCGCATCTCCACCTCCGCCATCAGGGAGCGGTGGGAGTGTGCACCTCGTTTCGGCTGACGCCAAGAATGATTTATCGGCAGGCTCAGCCCGCGCGGCGGGCATCCACGATGGCGATCGCGGCCGCAACTGCCTCCTCGACCGTGAGAGCCGAGGTGTCGAGGATATCAGCATCCTCGGCGGCCTTCAGCGGAGCGTCGCTGCGGCCGGAATCGCGGGCATCGCGACGCCTGATATCGGCGAGGATACCCTCGAAGGTGGCAAGCTCGCCGCGCCCGGCCAGTTCCTTGTGGCGCCGGGCCGCCCGCACCTCGGGCGTCGCGGTGACGAAGAGCTTGGCCGGAGCCTCGGGGCAGATCACCGTGCCGATATCGCGCCCGTCGAGAACGGCGCCGCCCGGCTGCCCGGCGAAGCGCCGCTGGCGATCGATCAGCCCCTTGCGCACCGCCGGCATCGCCGCAACGACCGATGCGGCCTCGCCGATCTCGCGGCCACGCAGACTGTCCTCGGCGAAGGCCCCTTCATCGAAGGTCGAGACAATCGCTGCAGCGGCCTCGGCATCATGGATATCCTTGCCCGCGTCCTGCATTGCGCGGGCCACCATGCGATAGAGCAGGCCGGTATCGAGAGAGGGCAGGCCGTAATGGGCCGCGAGCCGCCGCGCCAGCGTACCCTTGCCCGAGGCGGCAGGACCGTCCACGGCGATCACCAGGGGCTTGCGCATCGCGGCAGGGCTCATGCGATCTCAGCGCCCAGCCCGTTCATCAGGCTGATAAAGGTCGGGAAACTGGTCGCGATCATCGCACCGTCATCGACCTGCATCGGTTTCTGCGTCGCCAGCCCCATGACGAGGAAGCTCATTGCGATGCGGTGATCGAGATGGGTCGCGGCCGTGCCGCCCCCCGTGACCTTGCCGTTTCCGCCCTCGACGACGAGGTCGTCGCCTTCGATCCGGCAGGTCACACCCGCAGCCTTCAATCCTGCCTCGACAGCGGCGAGCCGGTCCGATTCCTTGACGCGCAGCTCCTGAAGCCCCCGCATCCGGGTCGTGCCGCTGGCAAAGGACGCGGCGACCGCGAGGACCGGGTACTCGTCGATCATCGATGGCGCGCGCTCCGGGGGCACCTCGACGCCCTTGAGGGCGCCGGCGCGGACGCGCAGCGTTGCGACTGTCTCGCCGCCTTCATTGGCTTCGCTCTCGACCGTGATGTCGGCTCCCATCTCGCGAAGCGTGGTCAGCAACCCGCTGCGGAGCGGATTGGTCATCACGCTCTCGATCAGGATATCGGAGCCCGGCACGATCAGAGCGGCGACCAGCGGGAAGGCGGCAGAGGAGGGGTCGGCAGGCACCACGATCGGCGCCGCCTGCAATTCGGGCTGGCCCGTCAGCACGATACGTCGGCCATGGGCGCCTTCGAGGGTCACCCGTACCTCGGCACCGAAATGCGCCAGCATCTTCTCGGTATGGTCGCGCGTCGCTTCGGTCTCGATCACCGTGGTCTCGCCCGGGGCGGCGAGGCCGGCGAGCAGCACGGCCGACTTGATCTGCGCCGAGGCGACCGGTGTGCGATAGGTGATCGGCAGCGCCTCTTTCGGCCCGCGGATCGTCAACGGCACGCGTCCACCCTCTTCCTGCGACAGGATGGTGGCGCCCATCAGCTCGAGCGGATCGAGGATACGCCGCATCGGCCGCTTCCTGAGCGAGGCATCGCCGTCAAAGGTGGTGGTGATCGGGTGCGCGCCGCAAACGCCCATCATCAGGCGCGAGCCGGTGCCGGCATTGCCGAAATCGAGCAGGCCGGCCGGCTCCCTCAACCCGCCGACGCCGACGCCCTGGACGCGCCAGGCGCCGGGGCCGTCATGATGCACGATGGCGCCCAGCGCACGGGCCGCGTCGGCCGTCCGCAGTACGTCCTCGCCTTCGAGCAGGCCGGCGACCTTGGTCTCGCCGATGGCGAGCAAGCCGAAGATCATCGCGCGATGCGAGATCGACTTGTCGCCGGGAACCCGGACACGGCCGGAGAGCGGGCCGGAGGCCCGGGCGGTGACGGGAGTTGGGTGCTGCGCGTGGGCCACGTCGATCGTCTCTGGCTGCTTGATCTTGGACGCTGGCTGCCTAGCATGGCCACCCGTCGCGCGCCACGCGCGAGACGCGAATCAAATCAGCATTTGACAGGGCCGGCCGGCACGACTAACGGACGCGCCTGCTTTTCAAAACATGAATGAATGAAGGTCCGACGCAGTGGCGAAACCGGAACTTGGTACCAAGCGCGTTTGCCCGACCACGGGACGCAAATTCTACGACCTGAACAAGGACCCGATCGTCTCGCCCTATACGGGCCAGGCTTTCCCGCGTTCGATGTTCGAGCCGCAGGCCAAAGCGGCGGCGGTTGTCCCCAAGGAAGCGGATGACGAGGACGAGACCGAGGCCGCTGACGGCGCGGTCGAGCTTGTCTCTCTCGATGAGGCCGATGCCGAAACGAGCGAGAAGGACGCGGTTGTCACCAGCGAGGACGACATCGAGGTCGAGGACGACATCGCTGCCGAGGAAGACGACACGTTCCTGGAAGAGGACGAGGAAGGCGACGATGACGTCTCCGATCTGATCGATGGCGACATCGAGGGTGACGAGGACGTCTGAGGACAAAAAATATTTCTGCGATATAGGTGCTTGTGTCTTCTGCCGAGCCCGCCTATAGAGCCCTCCGTCGCAACAGTGACGACGCGGACATCGCCGGGCTTCGAAGTTGAAGCCACTCCTGCGGTGTCCGGGAATTTGCCGGTTGACCCCCAAATCAATCGGCCAGCGTGGGGCCATAGCTCAGTTGGGAGAGCGCTTGAATGGCATTCAAGAGGTCGGCGGTTCGATTCCGCCTGGCTCCACCATATCCTCCCGCTAATTGATTGAGATTGTGCGGGATTGTCCGGTATTGGCCGGAATCACCCCAACATTTTCCCCAACACCGAGCGCCATTTACCTCGCTCCTATTCGCAGCGCCGGCCGCATAGGTCGCGCCGGCCGATTGATCGAGCGCGGCGCATGATTCGCTCGGCATCAACGCACCGTCGTCTTTCAGTGCGACGCACCGCGGGTTGAGCGCAACGATCAGCAAACCGCCCGACGTACCCGGGCACAAAAAGGCTACATTCCGCCTGCTTAGTGCCCCGACTTCGCCACGAGTATGAAGGGGTCTTTATGGCGAACTTGTTCTGTCGTGCGGGCCTCGCGAGCCTGCTGGTGTCTGGCTGCTCGCCGCAATCAGTGCCGACGGTCGAATCGATCACAAAGCCGACGATCGAGACTTTTGCCCAGCTGGCGACCTGGCGTCCTTGGCAACCTGCTCGATCAGCTCCGCAACAAGCGGCGCCCGTGGCGCTGTCTGAGCCCGCGCCGGAGCCAATTAAGCCCGCGTCAATCGAACGTGAGCATGAGAAGGTGACGAGGACGGCTCCTAAGCCCGCCCCCGTCGTCGCGAAAGCTGCGAAACCGGCATCTTTACCCGCTTCCCGCGTCGAGCCCGCTGCAATGCCGGTGGTACCGAGCAAGACAGTGCCAGCCTTGGTTTCCTGCCGCACGCACAACGAGCCCGGTCAGCGCGTGCGCATGGAATGCGATCCCGTCGACTGACAGGTCGATTGGAAATTCGTCCCAGCTTCCTTCGGCTCATCCAACAGGCAGTTGGCCTTCTCCGCGACCCCATGGGCCTGGTGTTCGGGCGCTTTGCTCCGCCAAATTTTCCGACCCGGACCACAGCATCATTGATGAGCTGGCGGGTGGTACTGCGATCCTGATTGCAGGTTGCTGCACTCGGTCCTCAGGCTTGCCGAGGGGCCTGCGAACAGATCCTTCCTGAGAAACACCATTTCAGCCGCCTGATCATGCCGGCATTCGCGGCCGGAAGGCCCACCCGTCCGATGGGCCATCGATTCGGTGGGGCTGTGTCGGCGAGGCCGCTGATCCGCGATTTGTCATTGACTCCGCACTAGGGCAAAGGGCTTGCCTGCAATGGGGAGAGGCTGGCCATGCGATCGCAGATCAATGCGCGCCTGAAGTTGCGGCAGATCGAGATCGTGATTGCCGTGGCCGAGCAGGGCAGTTTCCTGGCCGCGGCCCACACGCTCAGCATCACGCAGCCCGCGGTGTCGAAGGCGGTGCAGGATGTCGAACAGATCATCGGCCATCCCATCTTCGACCGGATGGCCCGCGGCGTGATGATCAATCCCTTCGGCCGTGCCGTTGTCGAGCGCGGCCGGGCCATGCTGTCGCTGGTCGAGCGACTCACGGACGATATCGGGCTGATCGAGCAGGGGCAGGCCGGCACGCTGGTCATCGGCGCCCTGCCGACAGCGGCGACAAGCGTGCTGCCGCCGACGCTCGGCCGGCTGCGAGCGTCCAATCCCGAGCTGAACATCAGGCTGGTGCAGGGGCGCACGGCGGAGCTGATGCCGCAGCTCGAGAGCGGCAAGCTCGATCTGATCGTCGGGCGGCTCTACGAGCTCGAGACCGCCCACGACGTTCACCGCGAGACGATCTATCACGAGCCGATCTCGGTCCTGGCGCGGGCCGGCCATCCCTTGCTCGGGAGCCCCGGCAGCACGGGCGCGGAACTCGGGAAGTTCGGCCTCGTGCTGCCCTCGCTGGAACAGCGCCTCGGCCAGGAGATCGATGCGGTGATCGCCTATTCCGGATTGGAGATGCTGGCTGCGCCGCTGCGTTCGACCTCGATTTCCTTCATCCGCGAGCTCGTCCTGTCGAACGACTACGTCACCATCCTTCCGCGGTTGATGCTCGCCGGTGATCTCGGCCGCGGTGCTGTCAGGATATTGCCCGTTCCGATGGTCTCCGGCAGCCGTCCAGCCGGTATCATCACCTTGCGCCATCGCCGACGGTCGCCGAGCGTCGGGGCCCTGCTGGCGGCGCTGCGCGAGCATCTGCGCGAATTGCGGGCGACCGGCCTGCTCGACGAGGACGGAGCCTCGCCGGATGGGCCTACCGGCATCTGATATTCCCGGCACTTATAGCTCTTGCGAACCAGCACACGAAGACGCGACTGGCATCCTGCGGATAGCGTTCCGGCGTCATATCCGCAGGTTCGCAGCTCATGCTTCAGCAGACTTCAAGACAGCGCGTATCCGAGCATTGCCTCGACATTCTCTTCCGCGAGGCGCGCACCTATTCCGGCTGGCTGCCGAAGCCGGTGAGCGACGCGCAGCTGCGCGAGCTCTACGAACTCGCGCGGATGCCGCCGACGAGCAGCAACATCAGCCCGCAGCGCATCGTCTTCGTTGTCTCGCCGGAGGCGAAGGCGCGGCTGCGCCCCGGGCTGAAGCCCGGCAATGTCGACAAGACCATGGCAGCGCCGGTGACCGCGATTCTCGGCATCGACAGCCGCTTCTTCGACCATCTCGAGCTCCTGGCGCCGCATGCGGTCGACAAGCGTGCGGGCTATCTCGCGGATCCCGATCTTGCTGCCCGGGCGGCCTTCCGCAATGCGACCCTGCAGGGCGCCTACCTGCTGATGGCGGCACGCGCGCTGGGGCTCGATTGCGGCCCGATGTCCGGGGTCCTGCATGATGTCGTGGACGCCGAATTCTTCCCAGGTGGTCAGGTCAGGTCCAATTTCCTGATCAATATTGGTCATGGCGACCCGGCAAGCGTCAGGCCGCGCGCCGCGCGGTTCGACTTCGACGATATCTGCCAGATTCTCTGACCGCAGAGGGCATCATGCTGCAAACCGTTTCCCCGCGCCCTAACCCGCCGCGACTCTGCTTCATCGGCTTCGGCGAGGCCGGGCAAGCCTTCGCCGGCGGCCTGCTCGAAGCCGGTATCGTCGAGATCGCCGCCTTCGACACCGCAGCTACGGAGGAGCGCGTCCGCGAGCCGGCAGAGCGCCTGGGCGTCCGCCTTGCCGACAGCCTAGAAGCCGCACTGGCCGGCGCCGATTTCGTGTTCTCGGCCGTCACCGCGGCCGACAGCCTCGATGCTGCCCGTCAGGTTGCGCCGCGCCTCGTCCCCGGCCAGGTCTTCGTCGACGTCAATTCGGTCTCGCCCGGTCGGAAGCGCGAGGCGGCCGCGGCATTTGCTGCGCCTGGTGCCTATCTCGACCTCGCGATCATGGCGCCGGTTCACCCCAAGCGCCACGCCACGCCCTGCCTGGTCGCCGGCGAGGCGGCCGAGCATTTCATCGCGATCTTCGCGGGCTTCGGCATGGAACTCGGGCCGGCGGGGCCGCAGATCGGCTCGGCAACGATCATCAAGATGGTCCGCAGCGTCATGGTGAAGGGACTGGAGGCATTGACCTATGAGTGTTTTACGGCGGCCCGCGTCGCCGGAATCGACGCGGTGATCCTCGACTCCCTCGGGCGCAGCTATCCCGGCCTCGATTGGCCAAAGGTCGTTCCCTACAATGTCAGCCGCATGCTGCAGCACGGCGTCCGGCGTGCCGCCGAAATGCGCGAGGTCGCGCTGACGCTTCGCGAGCTTGGCATCGACCCGGCCGTCACCGAGGGGGTCGTCCTCCAGCAGGAACGTCTCGGGCGCCTGCCGTTGCAGGCCGAGCCCGAAGACGGCTTCGCGATGCTCGATGCCGTACGCGCCGCACTCTCCGGGCAGCAGCCGGAGCTCTCATAGTCGCGAAAGTTATAGCTGAAGCCCGAAACACCGCGAAGACCGCTCCGGGCGAAGCCGATACCCAATAGGCAAGCAAGAAAATGCGCCGGCGCAGCAAGCCGGCGCGACCGGCCTCGCCGGAAGGGGAGACAGACGATGGACCAGGACATTCGCGATCCGATCGCGCCAGCAACTGCAAGCGCATCGCCCGATGTCTTGCCGCGCAACCGGAACCTCTACATCAACGGCAGCTGGCGCGAGGCGGCCGAGACCGGCGGTCTCGAACTGACCAGCCCGGCGACGGGCGCGTCGCTCGGCTTCGTCGCGCAAGCTGGAAGCAGTGATGTCGATGCCGCGGTCCGGGCCGCTGGTGCCGCCTATCGCAGCTGGCGGAACGTCGCCCCGGCCGAGCGCGCCAAGATCCTCCGGCGAATCGCCCAGATCGTCCGCGACAACGCGCGGGAACTTGCGCTCATCGACGCCATCGACGGCGGCAATCCGGTCCACGAGATGCTCGGGGACGTTGCCAACGCCGCCTCTCAACTTGATTTCTTCGCCGGCCTCGTCACCGAGATGAAGGGCCAATCGGTGCCGCTTGGCCGCGACTCGGTCAATTTCTCGGTGCGCGAGCCGCGCGGCGTCATCGGCCGCATCATCCCGTTCAACCACCCGTTCATGTTCTGCGCCGCCAAGTCGGCCGCGCCGCTCGCAGCTGGCAACACCGTCATCGTCAAGCCGCCGGACCAGGCGCCGCTGAGCTCGCTGCGCTTTGCCGAACTGATCGACGGGCTGCTGCCTCCCGGCGTCTTCAACGTACTCCCAGGCGGTCGCGAGGCCGGAGCGGCGCTTGCCGCCCATCCCGGCGTCGCGATGATCTCGCTCATCGGCAGCGTCCAGGCCGGGCGCGCCGTCATGAAGGCCGGCGCCGATACCATCAAGCCGGTCCTGCTCGAACTCGGCGGCAAGAATGCGCTGATTGCACTTGCAGATGCCGATCCCGACGAGGTCGCAGCCGCCGTGGTCGCCGGCATGAACTTCATCTGGTGTGGCCAGTCCTGCGGCTCGACCAGCCGGGCTTTCATCCACGAGGCAATCCATGACGCGGTCGTGGCGCGTATCGCCGAGCGCGTGAAGCAATTCCGCCCCGGCGACCCGACCGATCCGGCGACCACGATGGGCGCCATCATCAGCCGCGCCCAGCTGGACAAGGTGATGGGCTTCATCGCGGACACCAAGGCCGAGGGTGCGAACCTGCTCTGTGGCGGCGGCCGCCCGCTTGATCCGGCGCTCGCCAACGGCAATTTCGTCGAGCCCACCGTGTTTACCGGGGTGACGCCTGCGATGCGGCTGGCGCGCGAGGAGGTCTTCGGGCCGGTTCTTGCGGTCTTCCGCTGGTCGGACGAGGCAAGCATGCTCGAGACCGTCAACAGCGTCGAATACGGGCTGACCTGCTCGATCTGGACCAATGACGTCCGCGACGCGCACCGTCTCGCCGGCGAGGTCGAGGCCGGCTTTGTCTGGATCAACGAGGTTTCGCGGCATTTCCTCGGCACACCCTTCGGTGGCTACAAGCAATCGGGCCTCGGCCGCGAGGAGTGCCTCGAAGAACTTCTCAGCTACACCCAGGAAAAGCACATCCACGTCAACCTGAAGCGGCCGGCAAGAAGCTGACAGGAGCGATCGGAAAGCCTGCGTGACTGCTCGCGGGTCATAAAAATACATAAACGGAGGGAGAAACATGCGTAGTCTCAATGGCGCCGCCGCCCGCCTCGTCGGAGCCGGCATCGCACTCTCGGCTTCTGCGGGCCTCGCCTCGGCGCAGGCGCCGGCCTACCCGTCCGACCGCATCAACATGACGGTCGCCTTTGCCGCCGGTGGCTTCGTCGATACCTTCGCACGCATCGTCGGCCAGAAGCTCAACGAGAAATGGGGCAAGGCGGTCACGGTCGAGAACAAGGCCGGCGCCGGCGGCAATACGGCGGCCGCGATCGTTGCGCATGCGAAGCCCGACGGACTGACCTTGCTCGTCACCTCGACGGCGATCGCCATCAACGAGACGCTCTACAAGAAGCGCGACTACGCGCTCGATCAGCTTGTCCCGGTTGCCATCGCGGTTTCGTCGCCGGAGACGATCGCGACGCATCCGTCGAAGCCCGGCAACCTGAAGGACTATCTCGCCTGGGCCAAGAAGGACGAAATCACTTTCGCCAGCGCCGGCGTCGGCTCGGGCTCGCATCTGGCGACCGAGTATTTCCTGAAACGCCTCGCCATGCAGCCGGCTTCGCATATCCCCTTCCGGGGCGGCGCACTCTCGGTGCAGGCGGCACTCGGAAACCAGGTCGATATGGTCGCTTCGTCCTTCGGCATCATCCCGCAGGTCGCGGAGGGCAAGCTCAAGGGACTGGCCGTTGCGAGCGAGACGCGTGTTGCGGCGATGCCCGATGTTCCGACCTACACCGAGTCCGGATTCCCCTTCGTCGCCGAATCCTGGGTCGCCGTGCTCGCCCCGGCCAAGACGCCGCCGGCCATTGTCGAGCAGCTCAACGCCGCGATCAACGAGATCGTCAGCGAGCCGCAGACGCGGGAGAAGCTCCTCGGCATGGGCTACCAGCTCCATGTTCGCTCGGCTCCCCAGGTCGCGACCTATCTGAAGGCCGAGGTCGCCAAATGGGGCGAGATGGTGCGCACCGTCGGCGTGACCGTCGAATGATGCCGAGTCGGCCGCAACGCGCCGCCTCCCGAGCCAGGGCGAAACTGCCATGAGCCAGTCCGAGCCTCTCCCCCGGTGGAAACGCGTTGTGCGTTCTCCGCAGAATCTGGTCTCCGGCCTGATCCTCATCGCAGCGGCGACCGTCGTCGTGTGGATGCTCGGCAATCTCGCGCAGGGCACGCTGCGCGTCATCGGCCCGGCCATGGTGCCGCGCTGGACGGCGATCGCAATCGGCATCGGCGGCGCTATCCTCGTCGTGCTGAGTTTCATCGAGGATGGCGACGCGCTCGAACGCTGGCATCTGCGCGGGCCGGCCTTCGTGCTGGCCGGAATCGTGCTCTTCGCCGCGACCATCCGTGAGCCCGGCTTCGTCGTCGCGGCGCCGCTTGCCATGCTCGTCGCCGGCTTCGGCTCACGTGAGGTCCAGCCGCGCGAGCTCATTGTCTTTGCGCTGGCGATGACTGTCGCCTGTGCCCTTCTGTTCCGCTTCGCGCTCAACCAGCCGATCCCGATGCTGGTGCTCCCGTCGTTCTCGATCAACTTCTGAGGCGCGCATGGAACTCCTGCAGAATCTCGGCCACGGCCTCGGCATCGCGCTGTCGCCGACCAATATCCTGCTCTGCTTTGCCGGCTGCATGCTGGGGACGCTGATCGGCGTCCTGCCTGGGATCGGGCCGATCGCGACCATCGCGATCCTGCTCCCGCTGACCTTCGGCCTCGATCCTACCGCCGCGCTGATCATGCTGGCCGGCATCTATTACGGCGCCCAGTATGGCGGTTCCACCGCCTCGATCCTGCTCAATATCCCCGGCGAGTCGAGCGCTGTCGTCACCGCCATCGACGGCCATGAGATGGCGCGCCAGGGCCGAGCGGGCATCGCGCTTGGGATCTCGGCGATAGGCTCCTTCGTCGCCGGCACGATCGCGACACTGGTGATTGCCGCCCTCGCAGCGCCGCTGGCCAGCATCGCGCTGATCTTCGGGCCAGCGGAGTACTTCGCACTCATGCTGATGGGGCTCGCCTTCGCAGTCCTGCTGGCGCGCGGCTCTGTGCTCAAGGCCGTGGTGATGATCCTGGTCGGTGTGCTGCTCTCGACCGTCGGGCCAGACCTGACAACCGGTCAGCTCCGCCTCACCTTCGGGGCGACCTGGCTCGCCGACGGCATCGAGATCGCCCTGCTCGGCATGGGGCTGTTCGGCATCGCCGAGGTTTTTCGCAGCCTCGAGCATGGCGAGTCACGGCAGGTGCGCGAGACCCATATCGGCCGGCTGCTGCCCGGCCCCGAGGAATTGCGCGCCTCGGCCAAGCCGATCCTGCGCGGAACCCTGCTCGGCTCGATCCTCGGCATCCTGCCGGGCAACGGTGCGGTGCTTGCGCCCTACGCCTCCTATACGCTCGAAAAGAAGCTGGCCCGCGATCCGCGCCGCTTTGGCCGCGGTGCGATCGAGGGCGTCGCCGGGCCGGAATCGGCCAATAACGCCGGAGCTCAGACCTCCTTCATTCCGCTGCTGACGCTCGGCATCCCACCCAATGCCGTGATGGCCCTGATGGTCGGCGCAATGACGATCCACGGCATCGTGCCCGGTCCGCAGATCATGACCAAGATGCCCGACCTGTTCTGGGGGCTGATCGCCTCGATGTGGGTCGGCAACCTGATGCTGCTGGTCATCAATCTGCCGGCGGTCGGGCTCTGGGTGAAGCTGCTGAAAGTGCCGTATCGCCTGATGTTCGTCGGCATCGTCATCTTCTGCTGCATCGGCGTCTACTCGATCAACAACGAGCCGGCCGACATCCTGATCATGGGAGCGCTGGCGGTGTTCGGCTACGGCCTCACCAAGTTCGGCTTCGAGCCGGCGCCGCTGACGCTCGGCTTCGTGCTCGGCCGCATGATGGAGGAAAACCTCCGTCAGGCACTGATGATCTCGCGCGGCAACCCCATGACCTTCGTCGAGCGGCCGATCGCCGCCATCCTCATCCTGATCGCGTTCGCAATGCTCACCGTCGCCATCCTGCCGGCGATCCGTAAGGGCCGCGACGAGGTCTTCAGCGAGTAAGCGCGACAGCCAGATGGACATGACCATGCAGACCGAAGTGGGCGCCGCGGCGCCGGCGACCGAAAGATGGGGCAGCGACGTCGTTGCCGAGACGATCAGGGCGCTGGGCTACAGATTTGTCGCACTGGTTCCAGGCGCGAGCTTCCGGGGCCTGCATGACAGCCTGGTGAACCACCTCGGCAACCATGACCCGGCGATGATCGTCTGCCTCCACGAGGAACACGCGGTGGCGATCGCCGACGGGTTCTCGCGGGTGGCGCAGGAGCCGATGGCCGTCATCCTGCATTCCAATGTCGGGCTGATGCATGCGACGATGACGATCTTCAACGCCTGGTGCGATCGCCGGCCGATGCTGATCCTCGGCGCCACGGGGCCGGTCGACGCGCATCGCCGCCGGCCCTGGATCGACTGGATCCACACCGCGCGCGACCAGGGCGCGCTGGTCCGGCACTACACGAAATGGGACGACCAGCCGGCCTCGGCCGAGGCTGCGGTCGAATCCCTTCTGCGCGCCGACCAGATCGCGCGGACCGCTCCGACCGGCCCGGTCTATGTCTGCCTCGACGCCGAGATGCAGGAAGGCCGGCTCGACCGCGCGGTGAAGGTCCCTGATATCCGCCGCTTTGCGCCGCCACGGCCGGCCGCGGCTCCCGCCGAGGACATCGCCCGGACGCTGGAGATCCTGCGCAATGCGCGGGCGCCCCTGCTCCTGATCGGTCGCGTCTCGCGCCATGCCGGCGATTGGCAACGCCGCATCGCATTGGCCGAGCGGCTGGGGGCGACGGTTCTGACGGCCACGCATAATGCGCCGGGCTTCCCGACCGAGCACAGGCTCCATGCGCTGGCCCCGGTCGGCGAGCGTCCGAACGACGCCGAGCAGCACTTGCTGCGCGAGGCCGATGCCATCGTCAGCCTCGACTGGCACGATCTCGCCGGCTTCCTCAGCGCCCGCTGTGGTGCCTCGCAGACGCAGGAACCGCTGACGACCGCGATCGTCCACTGCTCGCTCGACGGCCATGTCGCCAATGGCTGGAGCATGGACCATCAGGCGCTGCCGGCCTGCGATGTCAGGATCGCGGCCGACCCGGACCGCTTCGTCAGTCAGTTGCTGGAGGCCGTCGGCACGGATTGGCAACCGGCTCCGTCACTGGTTCCCGAAGGCGGCCACTGGACGCAGACAGCCTCGGAGGGCCCGGACCGTACCGCGCCGTTCAATGCCGAACAGATGGCCTTCACGATCTCGGCTTTCGCGCGCGATCGGGAGGTGACGTTCGCACGGCTGTCCTTCGGCTGGCCGCGCAGCGCCTGCCGATTCCGCACGCCACTGGATTTTCTCGGCAAGGACGGCGGCGGCGCCGTCGGTACGGGGCCTGGCCACACGATCGGCGCCGCGATCGCGCTGAAGGACAGCGGCCGGATGACGATCGGCGTCATCGGCGACGGCGATTACCTGATGGGCGTGAACGCACTCTGGACCGCCGCGCATCAGCGCGTGCCGATGCTGCTCGTCGTCGCCAATAACCGGTCCTATTTCAACGACGAGGTGCATCAGGAGCGCATGGCGCGACAGCGCGGCCGGCCGGTCGAGAACAAGTGGATCGGCCAGCGGCTGGACGATCCGGCGCCCGACATCATCGGGCTGGCGCGCGCGCAGGGTTTCGAAGGCGCTGTTTCGGTCCGGAGCGTCGACGAGCTGCTCGCCGAATTGGAGCGGGGCGCCGCCGTTGTCGCGGCCGGCGGTCGCTACATCATCGATGCACTGATCATCCCCGGCTATTCCGACCGATGAACGGGCCCCTGGGAGAGGACACACGGCTCACGGTCGGCTGCGGCGCCTATGACCGGACCTGGCCGCTGATCGCCGGCATGTTCCGGCCGAAGGGCTATAGGCTCGATTGGTCGGTCCTGCCGCCGGAGGAGGTCTTCCTGCGCGGCATGCTTGGAGGCGAGTTCGACATAACCGAGATGTCGCTCTCGACCTACCTCCTGCTGCGCTCGCGCGGCACCTGTCGCTATCTGGGTCTGCCGCTGTTCGTTTCGCGCAAATTTCGCCACAGCGCGCTCTATGTCCGCAGCGATTCCGGGATCGAGCGGCCGGAGGATTTCTCCGGCAGGCGCGTCGGCGTCCCGGAATATCAGCTCACGGCCAATGTCTGGGTGCGCGGGCTTCTCGCCGATGAATACGGCGTGCGGCCGGAAGCGATCCACTGGGTCATCGGCGGAATCGATGCACCCGGCCGCGCGGAAAAGGTGCCCGTCACGCTGCCTCCCCGATTCGAGACGACGCGGTTGCCAGCCGGGGAGACACTCTGGCAGTGGCTGCTCGAGGGCAAGCTCGATGCCATCATCGCGCCGCGGGCGCCAAAAGCCTTCGCCGACGGGCATCCGGCGATCCGGCGGCTGTTTCCGGATGTTCCGGCGGCGGAGCGGGCTTATTTCCGCAAGACCGGCCTGTTCCCGCCGATGCATCTGATCGGCATCCGCGCCGACATCGCCGATCGGCATCCCGATCTTGCCGCGTCGCTGACCGTGGCCTTCGAGCAGGCCAAGGCCTACGCCGCAAGCGAGCTGCACCAGTTTGCCTATGACACGGCGATGCTGCCCTGGCAGGAGGCGGCGCTGCGCCAGACCGAAGAGATCATGGGCAAGGATTACTGGTCCTACGGGATCGAGCCCAACCGCACGGCGATTGAGGCCATGGCCCGCTATTCCCAGGAACAGGGGCTTACCGACAGATGCCTCTCGATCCCGGAGATCTTTCCGAATCACCGCTGACGCTGCCCCGCAGTGCCGCGGATATGCGTGCGGGCTCACCTTGGCCAACACCATCGGCACCACCTAGTATCGGGTCATCGGCCCATGAGATGCTGGCGGCGGGCGCATGAATCGCTATCCGATGTTCAACCCGCAGTTGCTGCTCAGCTTCGTCGCGGTCTGCGAGAGCCAAAGCTTCACCCGCGCCGCCGACCGCGTGTCCCTGTCGCAGTCCACCGTCAGCCAGCAGGTCAGGCGCCTGGAGGAGATGCTGGGCAAGCCGCTGTTCGAGCGCTCCTCGCATCAGGTCGAGCTGACCGAGGAGGGCGGCCGGCTGCTGAGCTATGCACGACGCATCATCGCCCTGAACGAGGAGGCGCATGACGCCTTGACCGGCTTCTGGCGCGACGGTGTGCTGCGGCTTGGCATGCCGGAGGATTTTACGGTCCCAACCGTCGACCTGCTGGCGGCATTCAGCCGTGAGCAACCGCATCTGCGGCTGGACGTCACCAGCGGCCTCAGTGCCGATCTGCGCGGCGCCTATGAGCGCGAGGAACTCGACTTGATCCTGGTCAAGCAGCGCCGCCGTCAGCCGCCGCGCGCGGCCAGGCTCGAACCGCTGCTGTGGCTGGACAGCCAGGCTCACCCGGCTATCGAACGTTCGCCGGTGCCGCTGGCGGTGTTCCCGCTCAACGGTCTCTATCGCGAGGAGCTCTGCCAGGCGCTGGACAGCCTCGGCATTCGCTGGCGTGTAAGCTACAGCAGCGCCAGCCTGGCGGCGCTGGCTGCCGCCTCCGCCGCCGGGCTGGGCGTGACCCTGCTGCCGGCCGGCTGCCGGCTGCCCGACCACCGAATTCTGGGCACGGCAGAAGGCCTGCCGGAGGTGAACGATTTCGAGCTGGCGCTGTATTACCGCGACAACGCTCCTGCAGCGGCCGTCGTGCTGGCGGAAAGACTGGCCGAGTTCTGCCGGCTGGAGCGGTGAGTGAACCGGATTGGCGCTGGCGCGTGGCCCTGACGGGCGTCATTGCCAAATCGAATAGTCATCATTGGCAAATATCGCTGCCAACCCGGGCGGCCCATTCGTAATCTAGGGGCTGAAAAGACCAACCCCTGGGTTAAGGAAACGAACGTGGAACGTGTCCATCAACAAAGCCGCAGGAGCTTTCTCAGCCAGACTGGAAAGCTCACCACCGCCTGCGCGGTCATCGGCTTGGCCAGTGGTGCTGCACAGGCAGCACCGGCCAGCACGGGCCGCCCCGCATCCGAGGCTGGAGCGACCACGCTGACCGATCGTCATTACTACCTGAGCGACGTGCGGCTCGAAGAAGGCTTCGAGTATGACGGCGACACGGTGATCGGCACCCGCACCGCGCTCCATACGCTTGAGATCAAGGACGGCAAGATCGCCGCGCTGCACCCGGCAAACACCACTCCGCCCGCCGGCGTGCCGCTCTATCAGGTGCACGGCCAACTCATGCTGCCGGCGATGCGCGACATGCACATTCACCTGGACAAGACGTTCTACGGTGGCCCGTGGCAGGCGCCCCGACCGCGCCAGGGCAAGACCATCATGGACATGATCGCGCTCGAACAGAAACTGCTCCCCAAGCTGCTGCCGACCTCGCAACAGCGCGCCGAGCAGCTGATTGCCCTGCTGCAGTCCAAGGGCACGACCGTGGCGCGCAGCCATTGCAACATCGACCCGGTCAGCGGGCTGAAGAGCCTGGAGCACCTGCAGCGCGCGCTGGAGAATCACCGCAGCGATTTCAGCTGCGAGATCGTCGCATTCCCGCAGCACGGACTGCTGCATTCCAAGGTCGACGGCCTGATGCGCGAAGCCATGCAGATGGGCGTGCAATATGTCGGCGGCCTGGACCCGACCAATGTCGACGGTTCGATGCAGAAATCGCTCGACGCGATGTTCCAGATCGCTCTCGATACCGGCAAGGGCGTCGACATTCACCTGCATGAGACCAATCCGGCAGGCGTGGCTGCGATCAACCACATGATCGATACAGTGGAGAAGAATCCGGCACTGCGCGGCAAGGTGACCATCAGCCACGCCTTCGCACTCACCACGCTTGCTCCGGAGGCCCTGGCCGAAACCGCCTCCCGTCTGGCGGCACAACAGATGACCATCGCCTCGACGGTGCCGATCGGCGGCCTGATGATGCCGCTGCCCCGGCTGAGCGAAGCAGGCGTCTTCGTGATGACCGGGACCGACAGTGTGATCGATCACTGGTCGCCATTCGGTTGCGCCGACATGCTGGAAAAAGCCAACCTGTATGCTCAGCTCTACCGTGGCAGCGATGAGTACCGGCTGTCGCGCGCCATGGCCATCGCCACAGGCGGGGTGCTGCCCCTGGACGATAAGGGCAATCGGGTCTGGCCGAAGGCTGGCGATGATGCGGCCTTCACCCTGGTCGGCGCCAGTTGCTCCGCCGAGGCGGTCGCCCGCCTGCCGGCACGCAGCGCCACCTTCCATCGCGGGCGCATGGTCTATGGCAGTGTCGGCAACGCCTGACAGCGGGCCGCTCTTTCGCTCCCTGCGGTCTTCCGGGGCTGTAGGGAGCGTCCGCCGGGCGCGGGCGGTTTCGTCGAGCGGCGCGTCGGGTCGCTCTGCACGTCAGCTCGTCGCGAAGAACGCCAGTCGGGTCAAGAGCGTGTAGTGCGCTTCCAGGACCATGATCGCGACGAAGACCATCAGCACGACAGGCGGCAGCAGGATCGCGTAGGAGAGTGCCAGGCGCTCCCAGGCCATGTGCATGAAGACCGCGATGATCAACCCTGCCTTCAACGCCATGAAGAGCAGGATCAGCGACCAGCGCAAGTAGCCGACAAGGCCTAAATAATCGACCATGTAGGAGCAGGCGCTGAGGATGAACAACCACGCCCAGACGACGAGATAAAGCCGGATGGGATGCTGCTTTGTATCGCCATGCGGAGTATTTGACTGAGCCATGTCGACCTCTCACCAGAGATAGAACAGCGCGAAGATGAACACCCAGACCAGGTCGACGAAGTGCCAGTACAGGCCGGTGATCTCGACGATCTCGTAGCGGCCCTTCCGGCTCGTGAAGAATCCGCGGCGCTCCTGGTCGAAATCGCCCCGCCAGACCTTCCGCGCGATGACGAGCAGGAAGATCACGCCGATCGTGACATGGGTGCCGTGGAAGCCTGTGATCATGAAGAAGCTCGAACCGAATTGCTCGGCGCCCCAGGGATTGCCCCAGGGACGGACCCCTTCCGCGATCAGCTTCGACCATTCGAAAGCCTGCATGCCGACGAAGCTCGCGCCGAGCAGGGCGGTCAGCAGCATCAGGATGGCGGTCTTCCGACGGTCGCGCCGGTAGCCGAAATTGACCGCCATCGCCATGGTGCCGCTGCTGCTGATCAGCACGAAGGTCATGATGGCGATCAGGATCAGCGGCAAGTGGTGGCCGCCGATCTCGAGTGCGAAGACTTCGCTCGGATTGGGCCAGGGTATGACGGTCGACATCCTCACCGTCATGTAGGAGATCAGGAAGGTCCCGAAGATGAAGGTGTCGCTGAGCAGGAAGATCCACATCATGGCCTTCCCCCAGGAGGCCGTCTTGAACGCCCGCTGATCCGAGGACCAGTCCGCGACGATACTGTTCCAGCCGGCGGGATGCGTGCTTCCGGGCTTCAGGACGGTCGGCGATAGCTCGTTCATCGATCGCGCCTCCTAGCTCAGTAATCCGCGACAAATCTCGATCAGGTCGTCGGTCCAGCGCATCAGCAGGCTGAAGAGAACGAGCCAGACCAGCAGCAGGAAATGCCAGTAAATCGCGCAGAGCTCGACGCTCAGGCGCAAAGCGCCGGATGCCTGCGGGGTACCTCCGCCTGGGTCGAAGGACCGGATCGTCGTCCGCCCCAACGCCACGAGACCTCCAAGCATGTGCAGGCCATGGATTGCCGTGACCAGATAGAAGAAGGCGCTGGCCGGGTTCGCCGCGTTGAAATAGCCGGCAGCCGCGAGTTCGCGCCAGGCGAGCACTTGTCCGGCCAGGAAAGCGAGCGAGCACACCCCTGCAGCCAGCAGCCCGGAGCGGATGCTCGCTGGTTCGTCGCAGCGCGCTGCGATCACCGCCGAATGCAGGGCGACACTGGCGAGCATCAGCAGCCCGGTGTTGAACCAGAGCACGATCGGCATCGGCAGCGAGCGCCAGTCCGCCATGCTCATGCGCATTGAATAGGCACTGATCAGGAGCGCGAAGAGCGAGCCGGCGACCGCGAGGAAGGCGCCGAGGCCGAGCTTGGCGATCACCGGGGATCGCGGCCTGGTATCTCGGGCCTCGTCGATGACCCCGACTTCGAGCCAGGGCTTGGCCGCCAGCCGCTGATGCGACAGCCACCAGCCGGCGAGCGTTGCCATCAGGATCATGAACAGGACGATGACGAACACGATGCAGCCTCCTCACACCGTTCGTGGATCGGGAGGCTGGTTCTGCGGCAGGAAATCCTCTGCTGCGCCGGGCACGCTGTAATCATAGGCCCAGCGATAGACCACCGGCAGCGTCTTGCCCCAGTTGCCATGGGCTGGCGGCGTCTCGGGCGTCTGCCATTCCAGCGTGGTCGCCCGCCAGGGGTTGCCTCCGGACGGTCGGCCTCGCTTCAGGCTCCAGGCGAGATTGAAGACGAATATGAGCTGGGCGGCGCCGACGATCAGCGCGACGATGGTGATGAAGGCGTTCAGCGTCGCGGTCGATGCCGGCACGAAGGCCATGTCGCCGATCTCGTGATAGCGGCGCGGCACGCCCATCAGGCCGATATAGTGCATCGGGAAGAAGATCAGATAGGCGCCGAGGAAGGTGGCCCAGAAGTGCAGCTTCCCGAGCGCGGTATCGAGCATCCGCCCGGTGACCTTGGGATACCAGTGATAGATCGCGCCGAAGATGACGAGGATCGGAGCGACGCCCATCACCATGTGGAAATGGGCGACGACGAACATCGTGTCCGAGAGCGGCACATCGACGACGACATTGCCAAGGAATAGCCCGGTCAAACCGCCATTGACGAAGGTGACGATGAAGCCGAGCGCAAACAGCATCGGCACGGTGAAATGGATGTCGCCGCGCCAGAGCGTCAGCACCCAGTTATAGACCTTGAGGGCGGTCGGAATCGCGATGATCAGCGTCGTGGTCGCGAAGAAGAACCCGAAACTGGGATGCATGCCGCTGACATACATGTGGTGCGCCCAGACGACGAAGCTGAGTGCACCGATCGCCACCAGCGCCCAGACCATCATGCGGTAGCCGAAGATGTTCTTGCGCGCATGGGTGCTGATCAGGTCGGAGACGATTCCGAAGGCCGGCAACGCGACAATGTAGACTTCAGGGTGCCCGAAGAACCAGAACAGGTGCTGGAACAGGATCGGGCTGCCGCCACGATAGGAGAGCTGTTCTCCCAATGCCACGATTGAAGGCATGAAGAAGCTCGTGCCGATCAGCCGGTCGAGCAGCATCATCACCGCTCCCACGAAGAGGGCCGGGAAGGCGAGCAGCGCCATCACGGTTGCGGTGAAGATGCCCCAGATGGTGAGTGGCATGCGCATCAGCGTCATGCCCTTCGCCCGGCCTTGCAGCACGGTTACGACATAGTTCAGCCCCCCCATGGTGAAGCCGATAATGAAGAGGATCAGCGAGACCAGCATCACGATGATGCCCCAGGGCTGCCCGGGCGTATTGGCAAGGATCGCCTGCGGTGGGTAAAGGGTCCAGCCGGCCCCTGTCGCTCCGCCAGGCACGAAGAAGCCGGCGACGAGCACCAGCACGGCCAGCAGATAGATCCAGTAGCTCAGCATGTTGGCATAGGGAAAAACCATGTCGCGCGCGCCGAGCATCAGCGGGATCAGGTAGTTGCCGAAACCTCCGAGGAACAGCGCGGTCAGCAGGTAGATCACCATGATCATCCCGTGCATGGTGATGAGCTGGTAGTAGCGCTCCGGGTCGATGAAGGAGACGAGACCGGGAAAGCCGAGCTGCAGCCGCATCAGCCAGGACAGGACGAGGGCGACAAGGCCGATCGCCAGCGCCGTCAACGAGTACTGGATCGCGATGATCTTGGCGTCCTGGGAGAAGACGTACTTCGTGACCCAGCTTCTGGGATGGTAGAGCTCGACATCCTCGACCTCGGCGGTCGATAGAGGTGCGACAGCGTCACTCGGCACATCGACCATCAAACTGCCTCCCGCTCTCCCTGAGATGCCATGCCTCGCCGGAGGCTCAGCCGTCACCCCTTCCTAGTTTCTCGCCTGAGCCCGCGCCGCCGCAGTGAGCTGCGCGAAGGTCTTCTGCTGCTGGAGCCAGCCGCGATACTCGCTCTCCGGCTCGACGACGACACCGCCGCGCATGAAGGTGTGGCCGGTGCTGCAGAGTTCGGCGCACAGCGCCTCGAACGTGCCGGTGCGGGTCGGCGTGAACCAGTAATAGGTGACGCTGCCCGGGATCATGTCCATCTTGGCGCGGAACTCGGGCACGTAGAAATCATGCACGACGTCGAGCGAGCGCAGCAGCACCTTCACCGGCTTGTCGAGAAGGAGGTGAAGCTGGTCGCCCTGGATGATGACGTCGTCCTGCCCGCGCGAATCCTTGGGGTCGAGGCCAAGTGGGTTCTCGGGGCTGACAAGGGTTACGTCGGTCGCGCCGAGCTGACCATCGGCGCCGGGCAGACGATAGCTCCATTGCCATTGCTGGCCGACGATCTCGACCGTTGCGGCATCGGCTGGCACCGTGACGAACTGCTTCCAGACGACGAGGCCAGGCGCTAGCATGGCGGCGACTCCGATCCCGGTCCCGATCGCGAGCCACCATTCGAGCCGCTTGTTTTCGGGCTCATAGGCCGCGCGGTGTCCTTCGCGGTGGCGGAAGCGGAACAGGCAATAAGCCATGAACAGCACCACGGCAGCGAAGACTGTGCCGGTGATCCAGAACGTGATGATGATGGTGTTGTCGATATAGTGCCAGTTGGAGGCGATCGGCGTCCACCACCATGGGCTCAGCAGGTGGAACGCCACCGAGCCGATCACAACCAGCGCAAGTACGACGGCAACACCCATGGTCGGTCACCTTTGCCTATGGGGTGATGAACGGGGTCCGGCGGGCGCCGCGACGCGATCGAGGCGTGGCGACGTCATAAAATCGGACTTCTTCGCGGCATGGAACCGAGACCGCCTGCCCATGGCGGCGTCGGAGAGCGGCATCAGCGGGTCGGGAAGGAAGACAGGTGGGATGGCGCAGAGGGATCGCGTGGCGCGGGCTCGGACGAGCGCGTCAACCGGCTTCAAGCGTCGCTTCCTGCTCGCCATCGCCGAACCTCCCGGTCCGTCAGACGATTGGGCGTCACATGTGACGCAAAGCTCCCGCCCAGGCTGCAAAGCGCATCGCTTCTCAGCCTATGGTCGATGAATAGTGTCCGACTGCGCTCGCTGGTTGTCAATCGAGGCCCCACCGGAGCCAGCTGCGCTATTGCCGCAGCTCAGCGCCGAGGGTGGCTATTTCTTCTTTCCCTCAGCGTCGTACTGCTTGAGGAAGGCGACGACATCATCGATTTCCTGTTCGGATTTCAGGCCGGCGAACACCATCTTGGTACCGGGAATCTTGGCCTGGGGAGCCTTGATGTAGTCGCGGAACGTCGACTCGTCCCAGGTGATGCCGGAATTCTTGTTGGCAGCCGAGTAGCTGTAGCCCTCGACCGATCCCGCGGGTCGCCCCAGCAGTCCGTTGAGCTTGGGTCCGACCGCGTTCTTCGCGGTCTCGCCGATCTGGTGGCAGGCGCGGCATCGCAGGAAGATCTTCTCGCCTGTGGTGGCGTCTCCTGCGGCCATGACGGGGTGGGAAAGGACTGGGAGAAGCAGTGCGGTCGTCAAGGCCAAGCGTATCATCGAAGGGCCTCCTTCGAGTTCGGATCGACCCGCTACAAACAGCACGCCGGCCCGCACAACCCGTGCGAGCTAACCCTACACTATCATTGGTGCAGCTCCAATCTGCCTAGGCTTGAAACCGCCTGCCTCAGTCATCGACATGGTCGTGCCCACCGATGCGGCCAGGACGCCAATATCCCTCGGACGCAATCTGATCCCGCCCCAGGCCGCGCCCGATCAGGTGATGTCGCTGGGCGCGGACATTGCTGGTCTCGCCAACGAGATAGGCGTGCCCGCGTCCCTCCGGGAGGATAAAGCTGCGCAGGCGATCAAGCACCAGCGTGTTCGGCCCCGCCGCCGCGCCGTTGCGATGCACCCACTCGACCGTCAGCGCCGCGGCGGTCTGAAGCGGCATTTCCGCCGCCGCATCCGAAACGTCGATCCAGGCAAAGGCGGCGTGTCCGGCCGGCATCGCCTCGAGGATGTGCTGGACGGCAGGAAGTCCGGTTTCGTCGCAGCAGAACAGATGCCAATCGGCCTCGGCATTGAGGGTCGTGCGGCCGCGCGGGCCTTGCGCGAGGAGGGTATCCCCGGGCTTGGCCGCTCGCGCCCAGTTTGGCGCCGGCGTGGCGCCATGCATCACGAAATCGATCGCGAGGCGCTTCTGCGATCGGTCGAACCAGCGGATCGTATAGTCGCGCCGGCCGGTGCCGCCGTCAGGCAGCGGCATGCGCAGGATCAGCGCCTGTCCGGGCGCATAGGAAAGCTCGTCCAGGTTCTCCGCCGTCACGACGACACGGCGCATGTGCGGCGCGATATCGAAGCTCTCGACGACGGAGAGCGTCCATTCGGACATGTCACGATGGCGTGCTGCGGCAGGTACGGGGGCCGACGACGTCATTTGAGGGAGATCCAGTAGGCGCCGTCCAGCGGGAAGGGCTGGAAGCGATCATGAAGGTCACGCAGCAACCGGTCGGAATCAAGGTCGGCGAAGAGCGTGGGATGCAGCCATTTGGCAAAGGCCTGCACGGCAACGATGTTGAAGGGAGAATTGTAGAAATGGTGCCAGATGGCGTGGGCGCGGCCATTCCTGACGGCAGCCAGCTCGGCGATGCCGATGCGCCCCATCGAGCGGGCAAGCGTTACCCTTGCAGCCTCGGCCGGAACTCCGGCGCCAAGCGCGAGCCATGGCCGGTCGAGACTGTCCACGCCGCCGATGGCAGTGCCGATATAGACGTCCGGCGGGTTCGCCAGAAGCCATTCGAGGGTGACGGAGCCCGCCTCGCCAGGCACCATTGCCTCGGCGATATTGATGCCTCCGGCAGCGCTGACGAAACGCCCCATCATGCCGCGCGTCATCGTCTCGCAGCAGCCGCTGTCGAGACCGACCCGGCTCTCGACGAAGACACGCGCGGGGGCGGGGCGGGCCCGGGCCAGCCGGTCCTCGACCTCCGCGAGGGCGGCCTTCCAGGCCGCAACGAATTCACCCGCCTCCCGCTCGCGTCCCAGCACCTTGCCGAGCAGTTCCATCGATTTCGGCGTGTTGACCAGTGGGTCGCGCCGGAAATCGACGAAGAGGATCGCGACGCCGGTGGCTTCCAGGGCGCGGATCACCTCGCCAGAGCGCGTATCGGGCCCGTGGCCATCGAGCCCGAAAATCGCGACCTGGGGCTGCAGAACGATGGCGCGTTCGATGCTGAAGCTCTCGCGCGAAGCACGACCGATGCGCGGGATCTCGGCGATGCGCGGAAACCTCGCGCGATATTTCGCGTAGGTCGCAGGGTCGACATCCTCGTAGTCGCCCATCATCCCGACGACGCGGCCGACCGGATCGGCCCGGTCGAGCACAGCGAGCGCCGGCACGTAGCGCCCCTCGCCGATCACGATACGCTCGACCCGGTCGGGGATCGTCACCATGCGGCCGGCAAGGTCCATAACCTGCTTCGCCGCAGCCTGAACCGGCGCGAGCAGCAGAGCGGCAACGAGAAGGCAGGTGCGCAGCATGGGCCTGTCCCTAGAACCTGGCCGCGGCACTAAGCACGAAGGCCCGGCCCGGCTGGTAGAGCGGCGTTACCGTGCCGAATTCCTGACCATAGGTCGCGCGATCGGCATAGGTCTTGTCGAGCAGATTCTTGACCTCGGCCCGGAAGGTCAGGCTCGAATAGTTTGCCGGCTTGTATTCGATGAAGGTGTTGACGACTTCATAGCCCTTCAGCGGCTGGCTGCCCGGCTGCACCTTCTTGTAGTCGAGCACGATCTCGACATCGGCGCCGACAGTCACACCCCATTGCTTGAAGGTATGGGTGCCAGTCAGGGTGATGACCTGCCCGATCGGCGTCGCGAGATAGGTGCCCGTATCGGAATCGGCGCGCTGCCCGTCGATCTTCACATTGATATCGGCATATTTGGCGCGGACGAAGCCGTCTTCCCAGGCATAGCCGAGGCCGATCTCGTAACCCAGCGACTCGACATCGCGAGTCAGGGTGCCGCTGGCGATGGCGAAGCGCGCCGCGCGGGCATTGTCCAGGGCGGTCCGAAAAATGCTGCCTTCCAGCGTGAAGCCCTGGTAACGCGCGATCAGGCCGGCCATGGCGTTGTCCGCCGTCACGGGCTTGATGCCGGCTCCATAGCGCCAGGCGGTGTTCATGATGAAGTTCTCTGCGAGCTGGATACCGCCCCAGCCATGCGAGTAGCCGGCTTTCACGGTCAGGAATTCCGGAATGATGTCGAACTCGCCAGAGATATTGCGGCTCAGCCCGGAATTATCCCATTCCTGGCCAGTCGTGCCGGTGAACCATTGCCGGTCGCCACGCAGGCCGAAGGAGATCCGTGTCCGCTCCCAGGGCTGCAGTCGCGCCTGGGCGTAGAGGCCGAGATTGCTCGCCCTCTCGTCTGTCCGGAAGTTGCGGTCCTTGTAGAGCGCCTTGTCCTTGTAGAAATCGACGCCGGCCGTGATGCTGCCCAGGCCGAAGCCGAAGCGGCTCTCGAACTTGGCGTTGAAGCTGTCGGTCTGGCCGTTGCCGGGATAGGTCACCGGAAGCGGGCTCGTACCGATCGGGCGTTCGAAGATCGGCGTGTCGACGTCGGTTACGCTGTAGGCGAGCACGGCCTTCGGGTCCCACCAGCCGTTCGGCGTGGTCCGGCTGTAGCTGAACACGGTGTTCTGCCGTTCGATGGTGTAATTGCGGATGCGCGGCTCCCAGGGTGGGCGCCCCGTGATCGCGCCGATATTGGCGCGGAACGGTCGGGGAGCATCATCGCGGACGCGCTCATGGCTGATCTGGACGCGATCGCCCGTCGGGGCCTCATAGCCGAGCTTGACGAGCCCACTGAGGATATCGGTCGAGGTGCCGCCGACCTCGCGGCCATTGCCCGCCTTGTAGTTGTCGCCCTTTCCGAGGGTGAAATAGCCGAGCGCATCGAACCCGTCATGGCGGGCATAGCCGGACAGGCTCGTGGTGAAAGTCCGGCCATTGGTGTTGAACATCGACTTGGCGTAGGCGCCGATGCCGTTGCCGCTCAGGAAATCGCGCGCATCCTTGGTCTCGTAGGCGATGGCGCCGCCGATCGCGCCCGGCCCGGCATCGGTTGGAGCGATACCCGCATCGACACGCACCGCCCTGAGGAAGGAGGGTTCGATCAGGGTCGTGGCGTTATGGTGGAAGACCTTGTTGTTCTGGCGGCTGCCGTCGATGGTGACCGCGAGATTGTTCTCTTCGACGCCATGGACATAGACCTTCTGGGTCGCGGGGATGGAGCCGCCGACCTTGATGCCGGGCTCGCTGGAGAAGATATCGCGGGTATCGGTCGGATTCTTACGCTCGAGCTCCCGCGATCCGATGACGATCTCGCTGACCCCGCCGCGCGCGATCGAGCCACCGGTGACATCGATCGTGTCGAGGGCGATCGCTCCCGGGGGAAGGGCCGCTCCTCCTGTCGCCGATGGGAGCGGTCCGGTGATGGTCACGACTCTTGCGCCGGTGAAGTGATAGGTAAGGCCGGTACCTGCCAGGAGCTGCTGCAAGGCCGCCTCTGGCGCCAGTGTCCCGTTCACGGCCGACGAGCGCTTGCCCGCGGTGGTGCTGGACGGTGCGAAGATCTCGATACGGCTCTGGCGCGAGAAGGCAATCAGTGCGGAAGACAGCGACTGCGCGGGGATGCTGGCGCTCGCTGCCGCGCCCGCGGGCGACTGGGCGTTTGCACGCTCCACCGCCCAGAACGAAGGAATGGCGGTTCCCGCCAGCAGCAGCGTTACCAGCACTGGACGCCTCGTCCGCGCGCGGCATTCTTCGGTCGTCATATCGCCAGAACCCTTGTCCCCGGATTGCGCGGAGACGCGGCATCGGGCGCGGCTCCTGATTCCGAAGACGCTGGCTCCGCGAAAAGTAATTAGTGCGGGGTACGGATTCTTGCGGGGTCAGGCCGGGACGAGCGCGATCAGCCAGTTCGTGGCGCGCAGGACGCGCAGGTCGAGGCTGCGGGCGATGCTGTCGAGCGCCGCATCGATATGGCGCGCGTCGAACACGGCCGTGACGCGTCGCTCGCCAAGATTGCTGCCGATCAGCTGGACATGTCCGCGGCGATAGCGGCGCAGCTCGGCCAGAACCGTGCTCAGCGGCGCATCATGGAAGACGAGCTGGTCCTGACGCCAGGCCTGAGCGCTGTCGAGATCGGCGGGACGGACCGGGGAGAGGCCTGCGCGATCGAAGCTGACCCCCTGGCCCTGGCTCACGCGAACGGGCTCGCCCCGCGCTGCGCTCACAGCCACCGTGCTCTCGGTGACGACAACCTCCACACCATCATCGGCCCGCAGCTTCACGTCGAAGGCCGTACCGAGCACCTCGACCTTGCCCTGTCCCGCTTCGACCACGAAAGGTCGGCCCGCATTCCTGGCAACCGTGAAGAAGGCTTCCCCGGCAACGAGCCTGACGCTGCGCTGCCCACCACCGAACGTCACATCCGCGGCGCTGCCGGGGCCCAGTTCCATCTGCGAGCCATCCGCGAGGCTGATGGTCCGACGTTCTCCGATGCCGGAACGATAATCCGCCAGCAGCCCCGCCGGTGCGAGTTGCCAGCCGGTGGCCAGGCCCAGCAGCACCACGGCTGCAGCCGCGAGGTGCCGCGCCGCTGATCGGCGAGGTCGCGCCCGTGGCTGAAGGCTGAGAGAACTCCGAGCCGATGCGCTGCCGGATACCGTGTCGAGGCGGCCCCAGATCTGCTCGAGCTCGTGCCAGGCCCGCTCATGCGCAGGGTCCGACTGAAGCCACGCCTCGAAAGCGCGGCGATCCCGCGTTCCCGCGTTCTCGTCGCGAAGTCTGACAAACCAGGCAATCGCTGCGTCCTCTGCCGATGACGGCTCGCTTGTGCCCATCAACGCGCTTCACCCGGCTGCGGTATCGGTTTTCGCTGGTCCCACACGCGTTCTGGCTCCATTCATTCGCAACGGCCGGCCCTGTGGGATTGCGCCATTCTGCCTAATTAGACGATTGGGGGCGGAAACCTAATTAGGCGGGCGGGGCATTTTTATCGCGCAGCTGCCGCCGCAGACCTGCCATCGCATTGGCGAGATGCACCATGACGGTGTTTCGGGAGATGCCGAGCCGCTGGGCGATTTCCGCATAGCTCAGGCCGTCGAATTTGTGGAGGAGCAAGACCTCCCGGCTGCGCGGAGGCAGGATCTTGATGGCGGTCTCGAGCGCGGCGCGCTCCTCTCTTGCCAACATCGCGGCATCGGGACGGGGCGCCGGATCGGCGATCTCGTGATCTGCGGCTGCAAGCGGGCTGATCACGGCGGCGGCGCGGCCCTGCTGGCGCCAGGTATCGATCGCCACGCTGTCTGCGGTACGATGCAGATAACCCCGGATGTCGCGGATTTCGGCGCGCGGGATGCGCAACAGACGAAGGAATGCCTCTTGGACGGCATCGGCCGCTGCGGAGACTGAAAGGCCGCGCTTCACCAGCCGTCTTTGCAGGCGCAGCCGCTCATCGGCGTAGAGGGCGGCAAGGCTGGTTGGATCGGAGGACATATCCCGTCTTGCGAGGCTGTCGGCCGCGCTGGCACGCGTCCTGAGGATGCGTCGCATTAGCCAATGAAAAATTATGGTGCAAGTACAATGATTTAGAGGGTTTCTAGGCTGGCCGCGCGGAGTGGGGCGCTGAATTGTTGCTCGCGGACCGAGGCTGGTTGATCGGTGTCGCCTGATCTCGTGTCCGAAATGTCGCGGGGCTGAGCCGAACGCGATGCGCCTTGTGCACTCCACCGGCCTCATGCGGTATGGTGGCGTGAACGCCCGCCGGGCCTGGTGTCGGGCACCCGACCGACAGGGGTCCGCTTGGAGAAGGCTGCTCAGGACATGCGCGAGCCGTGGCCGTGACGTCTTCCCCCTTGCTCCGGCTGGGACTGGATGGCGCCGGCCTGCGGCAAGCAGCGCTGCTGGCTCTTGCCGCCTGGCTCGCATTTGCTCTCGCTTCGTCGCTTCACATCACCAACGCCTATTGGGCCGCGATGCCGGTCTGGGTTGTGGCGCAAGCCTCGCGCGGGCTCTTGTTCGCCCGTGGCTTTCTCAGGATTCTCGGAACGTTGATTGGCGCAGCCGTCGGCTTCGGCCTGCTGCATCTGATTCCCAACCATTATTTTCTGTTGCTCGCGCTTGGCCTTTGGGTCGGCTTCAACACTGCGCTGACGCATGTGCTGCGCGGCGTCACCGCCTATGGCGCCCTGATGAGCGGTATGACCGCGGCCATCGTCATCCTGCCAACCGTGTTCTCCCCCGAACGATCCTGGGACATCGCCATTGCACGGGTTGAGTGCACGTTGATCGGCGTGGCCGTCGTGACGCTGTTCACGGCGCTGTTCACGCCGGCAGCATCGCGTTCTGCTCTCATGTCCCGGGCAGGACTGATGGCCGGGAAAGCGGTGCGGTTCGCAGCCTTGGCGCTCCAGGGCGTTCCGCAAGATCGGATGGCCTTAGCCGAACGGCAGCTTCTCGCCGAGATGAGCAGCGTCACCCAGGCGGCGGATCAGATGACGGCAGGTTCGCTGCGGGGCTCGCGGCGTCGCAAGCGCGTCGATGCACTGGTCGCGGCCGCCTTGTTGGTGATGTCGGCAGGGCGCGCAGCTGCGTCGCGGGAGGCGTCGGAGGAGACCATCGCCAGGGCTCTGCCCGAACTTGACCGGTTGGCAGCACATTTCGAGCGGGAAACAGAGGCGCAAGGAGAGGTACCCCGTGCCGAAGGGCTGGATCCCCGCCTGTCGGACAGTCTGCGGGGGCTGGTCGCAGCAGAAGCCGCACTCAGTGCGGACCGCCCGGCCGGAGATGAGCTCTCCGGTCTGGTGCCTGCCTTCCTGCACAATCCTCATGGCGACTGGTCGCTGGGCACCACCGCCGGCGCGGTGTCGGGGCTGGCCACCTGGCTCGCTTCCTCTGCGGCCTATGCTGCAAACTGGCCGGTGGCGGAACTCGCAGCGCTGGGAGTCTGCATCTTCTCGATGGTCCTGGGTTCGCTGGCGCAGCCGCAGGCCATTGCGCCGCATATGTTGAAGGGGGTTCTGGCCGGGGTGGTGGCTGCCCTGATCTACCGCCTCGGCGTGCAGCCGCATGTCCAGACCGTGCCCGAACTGCTGTTTTCGGTGGCACCGTTCCTCCTGCTTGGAGGGTTGGCGCGCGCGAGCCGCAGGACGGCAATCGCGGCGATCGACGCCAATATGTGTTTTCTCCTGGCCAGCCAGGCGGTGTTGCCGGCCGTCACCAAGCCCGCCGCAATCCTGAGCGAGGCCGGCGCGCTTGTCGTCGCTGCGGTGCTGGTGACAAGCAGCTTCATTCTGCTGCCGCGCAGGCATGACCGGCACGCGGCAAGGACCCGCGAGGATATCCGGCGAGACCTCGAGCGGCTCCTCGCCAATCCGCAAGCCAGGCGCGGGGCAAGCTGGGATCAGGGCATGACCCGGCAGATCATGCGCCTCACTCTGCACCTCGCCCGAGCCGGAGAGGGCGATGGCGGCGCTGCGCGCGGCCTGCTTGGCGTGCTCAATCTCGGCATCGCGGCGACGGCGCTGCAGCGGCTGGTGTCTGAGGGAGGGCTCGGGGACGAGGATCGGCGGCTGATTGCGCAGGGGCTCGCAGCTCTGGGACGGTTCCGGACGGAAACGCCCAGACCGGAATTGTTCGACGAGGCCGCGCGAAAGCTCGCGAATGCCCAGGCTGCGCGCGCAATGAAGGAGGCCGCAGCGGCATTTCGGCAGGCGGAGCCCTTTCTCGCCGGCGCGTAATGGCGTGCGCTGGAGGCCGCCCTGCGCCGGTGTCGGATGGGCGCCTGCCGTAATGCCGCGCAAGCGCGATGGCCATCCGGGTTTGGCCGCTTCAGCGGCACAAAGTCGGGATGGCGTCGTCAGACCTTCCGAGAAGGGGCGCGTCAGGCTGGGTGCTTCTTCACCCAGGCGACATAGGCATCCACCCAGCCTTGCAGGAAAGCCCGGCTGGATTCCCCGATCTCGCCGCTCTCGGTGAACAGTCCATCCTTGGCCTGGATGAAGACTTCCGGCTGTCCGAGCGTCGGCATGTCGAGATAGGCGAGGACATTGCGCAGATGCTGCTGCGCAATCGCTGTTCCGATAGCGCCGACCGACACGCCGAGAACACCGGCCGGCTTGCCGGCCCAGGCACTCTGCCCATAGGGCCGCGAGGCCTGATCGATCGCGTTCTTCAGCACGCCGGGGATGGAGCGGTTATACTCGGCCGTGACGAAGATGACGCCCTGGGACCCGGCGATCTCGGCCTTCAGCCGCTTCACGGCCGGGGCCTGGTTCGCGTCGTCATCCTGATCGTAGAGCGGCAGATCGCCGATCGCGACCTGATGGAGCCTGAATTCGGGCGGGGCGAGTTTGGCGATCGCCGTGGCAAGCTTGCGATTGAAGGAATCGCGACGAAGGCTGCCGATCACGACGGCAATTCTGAATTCGCTCATGGTGTGTCCCATCACATCGTGCTGGTTGCGGCGTCGAGCCTAGTGCCCGACGCCCGATTTGTCGCGCGCGATCATCCCGGCCGCGCGCCACGTGAGCGAGGTGGTTACCGGACCGGTCCATGGACCGGTCCAAGGTTCAGGTCGCGTTTCCAGCGTTCTCCGCCGCCCCCTTGGCGTTCGCCGCGGGGCCTGCATCCTTGGCGGGGCGAGGGTCGCGCCAGTCGATGAGCCGGTAGAACATCGGGATGAAGAAGGTGGCGATGAAGGTTGCCGCCAACATGCCGCCGATCACGCCCGTGCCGATCGAGTGCCGGCTCGCAGAGCCCGCTCCGCTGCTGATCGCGAGCGGAACGACGCCAAGAATGAAGGCGAGCGAGGTCATCACGATCGGCCGGAAGCGCAGCCGCGCCGCTTCCAGCGCAGCCTCGGCAGCACTCATGCCCTGCTGGCGCACCAGAACGGCGAATTCGACGATCAGGATGGCGTTCTTGGCGGCCAGACCGATCAGCGTGACAAGGCCGATCTGGAAATAGACGTCGTTGGTCAGGCCGCGGAGCCAGACCGCGAGCAGTGCCCCGAACAGTGCGAACGGAACCGCGAGAATGACCGCCAGCGGCAGGCTCCATTTCTCGTACTGCGCGGCGAGGATCAGGAACACCATGATGATGCCGAAGATCATGGCCTGCGAGCCGGTTCCGCTGGTTGCGAGCTCTTGATAGGCCGAGCCCGTCCAGGCGATCTGGAAGCCCTGCGGCAGTTCGCGCGCCACCTCCTGCATCGCCGCGATCGCCGCGCCCGATGTGTATCCGGGCGCCGGATTGCCCATCACCTTGGCGGCGGCAAAGGCGTTGAAGCGCTCGAACTGGTCGGGGCCGGCGACGCGCACGGCTTTCACCAGCGTATCGAGCGGCACCATCTTGTTGTTGCTCGAGCGCACGAAGACCTGCTTGAGATCCTTCGGAGCCTGACGGAAAGCGGCCTCCGACTGCAGGTTGACGCGGTAGTTGCGCCCATAGAGCGTGAAGTCATTGACGTAGAGGCTGCCGAACGTGCTTTGCATCGTCTCGAAGACGGAGCTGATCGGTACGCCGAGCGCCTTGGCCATGTCGCGGTCCAGGTCGAGCCGGTACTGCGGAACGCCGGTGTCGAAGGTCGTGCGCACGCCGGCCAGTTCGGGACGTTTCGAGGCGGCTTCGACCAGTTGTGCGGTGGCGGCGGAGAGCGACTGGACGCCGCCTCCGGTGCGATCCTGCACATAAAGTTCGAACCCGCCCGTGGTGCTCAACCCGCTGATCGGCGGCGGATTGAAGAACAGCACCATGGCGTCCTTGATCCCGATATTCATGCCGGTGAACGTCTTGACCAGGTTGCGCGCATCGAGGTCCGGGGTTCGGCGCTCGCTCCAGTCCTTCAGCGTCACGAAGGTCGTGGCGGCGCTGGTCCGCTCGCTTCCGGAGAGAAGGTCGAACCCCGAAATGGCGAAGACGTTCTCGACCGCCGGGTGCTTGCCGATATTGGCCGCAGCCTGATCCATCACCGCCACGGTGCGGTTCAGCGAGGCGGCCGGAGGCAGGATCGCCACCCCGAGCAGCACGCCCTGGTCTTCGTCTGGAACCAGCGAGCCCGGAATGGTCCGGAACAGGATGCCGGTGCCGGCAATGAGCACGGCGAAGAGCACGAGGCCGATGGCGAAGCGTTTGACCAGGAAGCCGACGCCCGAAACGTAGCCGCTCGTCAGCTTGTCGAAGAAGCGGTTGAACAGCCGGAACGGCAGGGCCGGTTCCTGATGGCCCGGTTTCAGGATCAGCGCGCACAACGCCGGAGTCAGGGTCAGCGCGACGATGCCCGAGATCGTGACCGACAGGGCGATCGTGACCGCGAACTGTTTGTACATCGCGCCGGCCAACCCGCCCATGAACGACACGGGGATGAAGACCGCGCACAGCACCAGGACGATCGCGATGACCGGCCCGGTGACCTCGCTCATCGCCTTGATCGAAGCCTCTCGCGGCGACAGGTGCTCGGTCGCCATGATGCGCTCGACATTCTCCAGAACCACGATCGCGTCGTCGACGACGATGCCGATGGCCAGGACGAGGCCGAACAGGGTGAGCAGGTTGATCGAGAAGCCGAACATGTACATGCCGGCAAAGGTGCCGATGATCGAGATCGGCACCGCGATGACCGGGATGAGCGTCGCCCGGAAGTTCTGCAGGAAGAGGAAGACGACGAGGATGACCAGGACGATGGCCTCGACGAAGGTCTTGACCACCTCCTCGATCGAGACCTGGATGAACTTCGTCGTGTCGTAGGGAATGCTGTAGGCCATGCCCTCCGGGAAGGACTGCTTCAGCTCGTCCATGCGGCTCTTGAGCGCCTCCATGGTCGAGAGCGCGTTCGCTCCCGTTTGAAGATAGACCGCAAGCGGCACCGCCGGCTTGCCGTTGAGCTTGCTGTCGACGGTATAGCTGGCCGAGCCGAGCTCGACCCGCGCCACATCCTTGAGCCTGAGCGTCGCCGCGTTGATGTCGGAGCGCAGGATGATGTTGCCGAACGCCTCGGCATCCGGGAGACGCCCCTGGGTCGTGGCGGAATAGGTGAAGGGGGTCGATGGGTCGTTCGGCTCATCGCCGAAGCGGCCGGCTGCGAACTGGGCATTCTGTTCGCGAATGGCTGCGGCGACATCGGTGGTCGTCAGGCCGTAGCGGGCGAGCTTGTCGGGACTGAGCCAGATCCGCATCGAGTAGTCGCGCTGGCCGAGCAAGGCCGCGTCGCCGACGCCGGGAATGCGCTTCAGATCGTCAATGACGTTCAGCAGGGCATAGTTGCCGACATAGGTCGTGTCGAAGCGGTCGTTCTCCGAATACATCGCCACGAGGCCGAGGATGGAGGTCGAGCGCTGGCTGACCGTCACGCCGAGCCGGGTGACCTCTTGCGGCAAGGTCGGCGTTGCGCGCTGGACGCGATTATTGACGTTGATCGTAGCCTGATCGGGATCGGTGCCCTGCGCGAATGTCACCGTCAGCGACATCTGGCCGCTGCTGGAGTTCGAGGACTGCATGTAGAGCATGCCCTCGACGCCGTTGATCTGCTGCTCGAGCGGCGCTGCCACCGTCTGCGCGATCGTCTCGGCGCTGGCGCCGGGATAGGTGGCGCTGACGACGATCTGCGGCGGCGTCAGCTCGGGATATTGCGCGATCGGAAGTGCCCGGATCGCGACGAGGCCGGCAAGCACGATGACGATCGAGATGACGGCCGCGAAGACGGGCCTGTCGATGAAGAAGCGATTCATGGCTTGGCAGCTCCGGGCGCCGCAGCAGCGATCGAGACCGGAGCGCCGGGGCGAACCTTGATGATCCCCTCCGTGATCAGCTTGTCGCCGGCCTTGAGGCCCGACGTGACGATCCAGCCGTCGGCGACCTGACGTCCGAGTACGACGGGGCGGGCTTCGGCCTTCCCCTGGCTGTCGACCGTGTAGACGAACTGTCCGCGCGGTCCCTGCGAGACGGCTGCCTGCGGAACGACGATGGCGTCGTTGAGCACGACACCCATCACGATCGCACGCAGGAACTGGCCGGGCAGCAGGCGATGCTCGGGATTGGGGACAACGGCACGCAGCCGCAGCGTCCCGGTTTCCGGATCAAGGCCGGAGGAGGCGAAATCGATGACGCCTGGCTGCGCATAGACGCGGCCATCGCCGTAGGTGAGCTTGACCGAGAGGACCTCGCCGGCACGTTCCCAGATGCCCTGAGCCTCGAGCAGGGCCCTGACCTCGGCCACTTCGCTCTCGCTGGAGTTGAAGATGACATAGACAGGGTCGAGCTGGGTGATCTTGGTAAGCAGGCTGCTGTCGCCCGTGGTGCCGATCAGGCTGCCCTCGGGCAACTCCTCGCGGCTCGTGACCCCACTGATCGGCGCCCTGACATTGGTGTAGCCGAGATTGAGTTCCGCGACGTTCAGGTCGGCGTGAGCGACGGCGACCGAAGCCGTTGCGAGTTCCTTGGCGGAGAGGGCGTCATCGCGTGCCTTTTCCGTGCCCGAGCCGCTCTGGGCCAGCCGCGTATAGCGCTCGGCATCGCGCGTCGCCTGGGCGAGCTGGGCCTCCGCCTGCTGGAGCTGTGCCTTGGCCTTGGCAACGTCCGCCTCGTAGCGCCTCGGATCGATTTCGAAGAGAATGTCACCGGCCTTGACCTCGGCGCCCTCGACGAAGTTCCGCTTCAGCAGAATCCCGCCAACCTGGGCCCGGACCTGAACCTCCCGAGAGGCCTCGACGCGTGCGGCATATTCGAATGTGAGCGGCACCTTGCCGGCCTTGACCTCGACCACGGTCACCTGAGGCGGGGGCGCGGCCCCCTGCGCCTGGGCCAGGGTTGCTGCGCCAAGCAGCGGCCAGATGAAGGCAAGGCTGAAGAGCGCGAAACGGCGCCGCGGCGTGTAGGTGGTCATCCGTCGCATCCTTCCAATGGTGCCGGTCGCGGCGCGCTCGCCGGCGGGGCATCGCGCAGTCTTCCATGAGCAAGGGCCGTATCCAACCACGAGCATTGCCCGCCGGAAGCGCGGGCAGCCTTCTTCGTTCTTGCGGGGGCATGAGGCAGGGGTGTCCTCCCTCTAGTTGGGCTTGGACAGGAATACGGCGATGAGATTCTCAAGGAAATGCTCCTGAAACTGGCCGCGATCCATGGGGCTCGCGGACAGGGATTGAACGAGGTCCGGCGCGGTCGAGGGCCAGAAGAATGCGCCGGCCAGAATCGAGAAGGCGATGAAGGGGTCGCTCGCATGCGTGACACCTTCGCGAACCGCCTGATCGAGAAGCGGTATGAAGGCATCGAGCGCGGGACGAAGCAGGAGTTCCTTCAGTGCGGCCAGTCGCGCCCCGCTCTCCCTCGCCTGCTGCGCGATGAAGAGGCCGAGTTCCGGGTGGCTGAAATGGAAGAGCACCGTCAGACGGATGGCATCGGTCACTCGGTCCCGGAGCGGGCGTGTCTCGGCCGTCAGGCGTCGGATCTCGGCGTGCAGCTGCGCCGTATACGAGGCGACGTGGTCGATGCTCGCGAGCCAGAGCCCCTCCTTGCCGCCAAAATGCACACGCACCAGCCCGGGGTCGACCTTGGCGGCAGCGGCCAGGCTGCGCAGATCGACGCTGTCATAGCCATGACGCGCAAAGGCGCTGGTCGCAGCGAGAAGCAAAGCCTCGCGGCCCGACATCTGGTCCTTGAGTCGCCGACCGCGAGGGCGCGGAGCTGGACTGGGGGAAGTGGATCGATCGGATCGGGGCATTGCTCGGATGATTGTTATAAAATCTACAAGTGAGGATATTTCAGCGTGACGCGGGACGCAAGGGCGCACGCGATCGCCCGGTGACGGCCATCCTCACGAGATTGTTACGCAAGGGAGATGCTGACCTGGCCAAGGGTCATGCCGACCATGGCGTAATGTCGCCAGCGGCGCGCGACGATCCTCTCAGGCGAATGCAAGTCGTGTTGGTTCGCAGATTCCGCTGAAGGATTGGAGTATCTGAAACGAGACCCGCAGCCTTCTTCAGCGATCCAGTCAGATGATCCTCTGGTATTTTACGGATGTTATGATTTATCTGTACTGTAACGATCGGTCTCTGGGTCTTTGGATCGCATATTTTGGAAAGGTCCCGACTGGCGGCGGATCTGTGATTGCCGGCGGGGCCGGTCGCGGAATTCAGGGTTTCGGAATCTCAAGTATTTCTGAGAAATATCATGCCCTGCTCTCTGAGGGAGGAGTAACGCAAGAATTGGATTGGCCAAAATACTAGGTGATTGGAACAAGTATCAGGTAACGCTGTTCTGAATCTCCAGCGGGGGGGCTGGGTATGACCAAGGATAACGGCAGCGGCGAACGCATGATCTGGTCTGAACTGGCCGGGCAGATGGTCTCGATTTCGTCGCCGGAATGGTGCCACGAGCGGGACGTCGATTATCTGCTGTGGCTGCCTTCGCTGGAACGGGGCCGGGTGCTGCGCGGATATCCCCCGGAGACCGTCGAGCGTCTCTGCGCCGATATCGAACGCTTGCGGGAAATCCGGAAACGCCGCTGAGCGCCGGGGCATCGCAAAGCGGCGGATTGCATTCGCGCGACCCGCCGCGCCTGACCGTTCAGGGCTTGACGATCCACTCATGGGCAGGATCGTTGGCGAATTTCCAAACCCGCTTCGGACCCGCCATCACGTTGAGATAATAGAGCTCATAGCCGTGCGGTGCCGCGACCGGATGATAGCCCCTTGGCACCAGCACGACATCGCCATCCTCGGCGCACAGCGTCTCATCGAGCGAACGGTCATCGGTATAGACGCGCTGCAGCGCAAAGCCCTGGGGCGGCGAGAGCCGGTGGTAATAGGTCTCCTCAAGCAGCGATTCCTGCGGCAGCCTGTCCTGGTCGTGCTTGTGCGGTGGATAGCTCGACCAATTGCCTGACGGGGTGATCACCTCGACGACGAGCAGCCCTTCGGCGGGCTCGGTCTCGGGCAGGATATTGCGGACATGGCGGGTGTTCGTACCGCTGCCGCGCGTCATGCAGCCGACATCCGCTGGCGCGATCACCCTGGGTTTTGAACCCGGCTTTCCCGGCGCCGAGCAGATCGCCAGCTCGCAGGGGCCCTGTGCCGTCACGGCTAGGCGCAATCCGGCCGGTACATAGAGCGACCAGGGGTCGGGTTCGAACGGGGAGGACCGACCGCCAATGACGCCGAAATCGGCGCCCCCGGCCATGGCTGCGGCCTTCCCCGACAGCAGGACGACGCAAACCTCCCGGTCTCCGGTATCCCGTTCAAGCACCTGGCCGTCCGCGAGCCGGTAGACTTCGAAGCCGACATGGCCCCAGCCGGCCGATTCCGGGGTGACGTTGTGGATGCGGCCGTCCTGATCTGGGGCGGATGGTTTTACGAGCAGCTTCGACATGGCGCATCCGGGCCTCAGACGAGCCCGGCCTCCTTCAGGCTGTGCTTGAGATGGGCGACGCCCTTCTTGGCATAGGTCAGCGGATGGGCCTTTTCCGGATCCTGCTCGGCTTCGACCACGACCCAGCCGGAATAGCCCGGCAATGCGCGGAACACCGCGGGATAATCGACCATCCCGTCGCCCGGCACGGTATAGATGCCGAGATCGCTGCCCTTGCCGAGCACGGCATCAAGGAAGCTCCAGCCTTCCGCCGCTGCCTGCGTCATGACATGCGGGCGCACGTCCTTGGCGTGGACATGGCTGATCCGCCCGCGATAGCGCGCGGCGAGCGCAGCTGGGTCCGAGCCACCCCAGGTGGCATGGCCGGTGTCGAGCAGGAGATGCACGGCGGGGCCCGTCGCCGCCATGAAGGCGTCGATATCGGCTTCGCTTTGCACGATTGTGCCCATGTGGTGATGATAGACCAGCCGGACGCCTTCGCTCAGCGTGCGCTCGGCAACCTGCGTGATCCGGTGGCCGAACTCGGCCCAGTCCTGCGCGCTCATCACGGGGCGCTGCGAGAGCGGCTTCGAGCGGTCGCCATGGATCGCATTCGAGGTCTCGGCGAAGACCAGCACGGTCGAGCCCATGGCCTTGAGCAGATCGAGATGCGGCCGCAGATGGCGCATCTCCTCGTCGGCGTCGCGCTGGAGCAGTTCAGCTGAATACCAGCCCGAGATGCAGTCCATGCCGAAGGGGGCGAGAGCCGCCTTCAGCGCTGCCGGCTGCCGTGGGAACTTGTGACCAAGCTCCATGCCGGTGAAGCCGGCCTCACGCGCCTCGGCGAGGCAGGTTTCGAGCGATGTCGCGCCGCCGATCTCCTGGAGATCGTCATTCGACCAGCCAATCGGGTTGGCACCAATGCGGATGGGCATGGATAAGTGTCCTTCGGGATCAGGGGCGTGACTTCAACGCAGTCTCATAACGCTCACGCGCCTGCCGGACTTCGGCGCGCGCGGAGGTTGCCGGCACCGCGACATCCCACCAGTGGCCGCCGGCATCGGTCGAGGCGAGCGGGTCGGTATCGATCACCACGACGGTGGTGCGCGCATGCGCGCGGGCGGCACGCAGCGCTTCGTCCAGTTCGACGAGGCTGCCGGCCTTCGTGGCGATGGCACCGAGCGAAGCGGCATGGGCGGCAAAATCGATTGCGGGCAGCGTCTCGTGGCGGGTGTCGCGCAGCAGGTTGTTGAAGGAGGCGCCGCCCGTCGCATTCTGCAGCCGGTTGATGCAGCCGTAGCCGCGATTATCGAGCAGGACGATCGTCAGCTTCAGGCCGAGCATCACCGAAGTCGCGATCTCGGAGTTCATCATCAGATAGGAGCCGTCGCCGACCATGACGACGACCTCGCGGCTCGGATCGGCCATCTTGACGCCGAGTCCGCCGGCGATTTCGTAGCCCATGCAGGAATAGCCGTATTCCATGTGGTAGCCGCCGGGCGCGCCGGCCTGCCAGAGCTTGTGCAACTCGCCGGGCAGTCCGCCGGCGGCGCAGAGCACGACATCGGACGGCTCGCTCCAGCGCTGCACGGCGCCGATCACCTGCGCATCGCTCGGCAGGGGCTGGTTGCCGGGATCGGTATAGCGCGCGGCGAGGCCAAGCCAGGTCTTGCCCTCGGATTCCGCCCGCTCCGTCCATTCCGCCGGCGCGCGATGTCCCGCCAGTGCCGTAGCCAGCTCGGAAAGGCCGGCCAGGGCATCGCAGACCAGCGGAAGCGCGCGGTGCTTGCCGGCATCGAAGGCCTGCGTGTTCAGCCCGACGATCCGGCAGGCCGGGTTGGCGAAGAGTGCCCAGGAGCCGGTGGTGAAATCCTGCAGCCGCGTGCCGACGGCCAGGACCAGATCGGCCTCGCGTGCCAGCGCATTGGCGGCGGCCGTGCCGGTGACGCCGATGGCGCCGAGATTGAACCTGTGGGTTGCGCCGAGGCTGCTCTTGCCGGCCTGCGTCTCGGCGGCGGGAATGCCGTGCGCCTCGCAGAATTCGGCGAGCGCGGCTTCGGCCCCGCTATAAAGTACGCCGCCGCCGGCAATGACGAGTGGCTTCTTCGCCGCCTTGAGCAGTCTGACCGCCTCGGTCAGCTCCTGCTCGTCCGGGCGTGGGCGGCGTGGCGTCCAGAGCCGCTCGGCAAAGAAGCTCTCGGGATAGTCATAGGCTTCGGCCTGCACGTCCTGGCAGAGCGCCAGCGTCACTGGCCCGCATTCGGCCGGATCGGTCAGGACGGTCATGGCCCGCTCGAAGGCCGGCATCAGCTGCTCCGGCCGTGTCAGCCGGTCGAAATAGCGCGAGACCGGACGAAAGCAGTCATTGGCGGAGACCGTGCCGTCGCCGAAATCCTCGATCTGCTGCAGCACCGGGTCGGGCAGGCGCCCGGCGAAGATATCGCCCGGCAGCAGCAACAGCGGCAGGCGGTTGACATGCGCGACGGCGGCAGCCGTGACCATGTTGGTGGCGCCGGGGCCGATCGAGCTCGTCACCGCCATCATCTGGCGCCGGCGCGATGCCTTGGCGAAGGCGATCGCAGCATGCGCCATGGCCTGCTCGTTATGGGCGCGATAGGTCGGCAACGTGTCGCAAGCGGCATGCAACGCCTCTCCGAGCCCGGCGACATTGCCGTGCCCGAAGATGGCCCAGACGCCCGCGAAGATCGGCACGGTCTTGCCGTCGATCACCGTCTTCTGTGCCTGCATGGCGCGTGTCAGCGCCTGCGCCATGGTGAGGCGGATCGTACCCATTGGGAGTTCCTCAGCGTTCCTGCCAGGCTGCGACCAGCCGGGCGAAGCGTTCTGCCATTATCGCGGTCGCAGCCTCGTCATCGAGGCTGCCGGCAAGCCAGCCACGCGCCGCTTCCCCGAAAATCGTGCGGCCGACGGCGAAGCCCTTGACCGACGCCGAGCCCTGCGCTGCGCGGAAGGCCTGCGCGACCGTCTCTTCCGGCGCATCGAGGCCGAGCAGCAACACGCCGCGGCAATAGGGGTCATGGCCGGCGATGACCGCATCGATCTCGCTCCATGCGGCCGGGGAGGGCTGGCCCTCGAGCTTCCACCAGTCCGGCCTGATACCGATGGCGTAGAGTCGCGTCATCACCCGCGCGACCGTGTCATCCGCAACCGGCCCGTGCTTCGAGGCAATGATCTCGACGAGCAATTCCCGCCCGACCTGTCGACAGGCGAGAGCGACGCGCTTCAGCACCTGCTCCTGCGCATTCCTGAGAGCCTCGGGATCATCCGGGTGGTAGAAACACAGGCATTTGGCGACATGGCTGACCGGCCACTCGGCCAGGGTGGCCCCGAGAGACCCAGTCGTGTCGGTCTCCAGCGCGAGCGGGCGCGAGCCGGGGAGTTCGAGGGGGCGGGCGATCCAGAAGCCGTGATCCTCCGCCCGGAACAGCGCTTCACGGCCATGGATGCCGTCGACCAGCATGCCAAAGCCAGGGCGTCCGTCGGCGACACGGGCCGCCGCCTTCACGGCAAGCGTCTTGAAATGGGCGATCCGCTCCTGCGGTACGCCTGCCGCGTCGGCCATCTCCTCAAGCTGGGCCCGATGATCGATGGCGAGCGCCATCACGCCCGCGGGCTGCGGCAGGCGCGTCGTCGCCCAATGCACATGGTTGATCTCGGCGTCCCGGCGCAACGCCCGGTGCGGCGAACCATGAGCAAGGAAATATTGCAGCTCGGGGAAGGTCGGGCTTTCCGGCGAGCACAGCAGCCGCGAGACCGCGAAGGCGCCGCAGGCATTGGCAAAGGCGCAGCAGGTTGCGATCGGCTCGTCGCGCAGCCAGCCACGCAGGAAGCCGGACATGAAGGCGTCGCCGGCACCGAGCACGTTATAGACCTCGACCGGGAAGCCAGGTCCCTTGATCCCGTCTTCGAGCGAGGCAGGGATAGCGCCGGGAAAGACCACGCAGCCCATCGGGCCGCGCTTGCAGACGATGGTCGCGGCGCTCAGGGACCGAATCGTGCGGATGGCCTGAAGCGTATCCTCCGAGCCGCCGGCGGCGTGGAGCTCCTCCTCGGTGCCGACGATCAGGTCGCAATCGGGCAGGATCGCCTGGAGATGCTCCGTCACTGTCTCGGAGCGGATATAGCGCTCCTCCCCGGCCTGGTGCCCGGCAAGTCCCCAGAGATTGGGCCGGTAGTCGACATCGAACACGACCTTGCGGCCATGCTTGCGGGCGAGCGCGATCGCCTTCTTCTGAGCCGCTGCGGCGTTGGGAATGGCGAAATGCGTGCCGGTGACCACGATCGCCCTGGCAGAGGCAATGAAGGCCTCGTCGATCTCGCTTTCCTGCAATGCGGCGTCGGCGCAGTCGGTGCGGTAGAAGATCAGCGGGAAGGTCTTCTCATCGCGCACGCCGAGGATGACGAGTGCGGTCAGCCGTTTGGGGTCGGTGATCACGCCGCTCGTCTCGACGCCCTCGCGCTCCAGTTGTTCGCGGATGAAGCGGCCCATCTGCTCGTCGCCGACACGGGTGATCACGGCCGATTTGAGGCCCAGGCGCGCGGTGCCGATCGCGATATTGGTCGGGCAGCCTCCGACCGCTTTGAGAAAACTGCCCATGTCTTCAAGTCGGCCGCCGATTTGCTGGCCGTAGAGATCGACCGAGGAGCGGCCAATCGTGATGACGTCGAGCTGAGGGGCGACGGGCATGGTGCTTCGGCTTTCCGCACTAACCTGCGAGATCGGGATCGGCGCTGGCGCCGGCGTGTTCGGCGGTAGCGACGGCAAGCGCCATCGCCAGGGTGACGCTGGCCGCCATCGAGCGGAATGCGCCGAAATCCGCCTCCGCGACATCCAGCCAGAGATTACAGTTTTCGGCGAGCGGACTGAGCGGGCTGTCGGTCAGGGCCAGCACCGGAATGCCGCGCTGATGTGCGGCGGCAGCGATCTCGACCGTGGCAGTCGTATAGGGCGCGCAGCTGATCGCCAGGATGGCGTCGCCTGGTCCGGCAAGGGCCGCCTGCTCCTGGCCGAGGCCGCCGACATGGTCGACCAGCACCGCCCTGATGCCGAGCTTGCCGAAGGCATAGGCGAGGTAGGACACCACCGGGAACATGCGTCGCGCGCCGACGAGGACGATGGTTTGCGCCCTGGCCAGCAAGGCAGCCGCCTCTTCCAGCTGGTCGGGCCTGACAGCTGCCCGGAGCTGGGCAAGCGACGCTTCGCTCGCCTGAATGAAGCCGTCGAGCAGGGCTGCGCCGCCATCCGAGCCTGTTCCTGCCGTTCGCAGCGCTGCCAGACGGGCGCGATGGTCGGCAGCATGCCGGCGCAGACGCGAGCGGAACACCTCCTGGAGTTCGCTGAAGCCGGAATAGTCGAGCGCCTGCGCGAAACGCACCAGCGTCGAGGCCTGGACGCCTGCCTTCTCCGCGATCTGCGCGGTGGAGCCGAAGGCCATGTCGTCGAGATGGGCAAGTGCATGATCAGCGACCTGTTTCAGCCGCTTCGGCAGGGATGGCCGCCGTTCGCGCAGCAAGGCGACGAAACGGTCGAATTCCGGCCTGTCCGTGGGCTGAGGCTGCGATCCTGATGACATGCCGGTTCCGGTTAAAGCGCCTTGACTTCAAACGCTGATCGGCGGAATGTTTATTCCAAAATCAGACAAAGACAATCCATTCGTATCAAAATTTCGCTGGGGAGCGTGGCGTCAGGTGTCAGGGAAGAACGAATTCGGTCGTGATCTGACCGGCAAGGCCGCCATCGTCACTGGTGGTAGCCAGGGGCTTGGCGAAGCCGTCGCCCGCGAGTTCCAGGCGCGCGGGATTGCTTCCCTGCTGCTGACCGGCCGCAATCGCGAGCGCGGCGAGGCGGTTGCCCGCGATCTTCGCAATGCCGGCTGCGATGTTCGCTTCCATGCCGCCGATCTTTCCGAGCTCGATCAGGTCAAGTCAATCGTTCCGGCCGCCGAGGCAGCGTTCGGTCGTCTCGATATCCTGGTCAACGCCGCCGGCGATACGGATCGCGGCTCCATTCTGGAGACGACGCCCGAGCTCTATGAGCGCATCATGGCGGTCAATCTGCGTGCGCCCTTCTTCCTGATCCAGGGGGCCGCCGAGCTGATGTGCCGACTCGGGATCGAGGGCGCCATCGTCAATATCCAGTCGATGTCGGCGCATGGCGGCCAGCCATTCCTGAGCGCCTACAGCGTCTCGAAGGGGGCGCTGGCGACGCTGACCCGCAACGCCGCCTTCGGGCTCCTGCCGCACCGTATCCGGGTCAATGGCCTCAATATCGGCTGGATGGCGACGCCGGGCGAAGACGCGATCATGCGGTTGCGCCATGACGCACAGGATGGCTGGCTCGATCAGGCCGCCGCGAGCCAACCCTTCGGCCGCCTGCTCGATCCGCGCGAGGTCGCCCGCGCTGTCGCCTATCTGGCCTCGGCCGAATCGGGTTTGATGACAGGCTCGAACATCGATTTCGACCAGACGATTCTTGGAGCGCGGCAGTAACGCTGCCGCAGCCACAGCCTTGACGACAGGACATATGACGATGCGCATGGGATTGCTGGGTGCCGGCCGGATCGGACGCATTCATGGGTTGAACCTTGCGGCGCGCAAGGACGCGACGCTGGTTTCGGTCGCGGACGCCTTTGCGGATGCGGCGGGCTCGCTGGCGGCCGAGACGGGCGCAGCGGTTGCCAGTCTCGACGCGATTCTCGCCGACAAGACGCTCGATGCGGTGCTGATCTGCACACCGACCGACACCCATGCCGACCTGATCGAGGCCGCCGTCGCCTCCGGCAAAGCGGTGTTCTGCGAGAAGCCGGTCGATCTCGACGCCGCGCGGATCAAGACATGCCTCAAGACCGTCGCTCAGACCGGCAAGCCGCTGATGATCGGCTTCAATCGGCGCTTCGACCCGAGCTTTGCTGCGCTCCAGAATCGCCTGCGGGCCGGAGAAGCGGGCGCGATCGAGATCGTCAGCGTGATCTCGCGCGATCCCTCGCCGCCGCCGGTCGACTACGTCAAGCGCTCGGGCGGCCTGTTCCGCGACATGATGATCCATGATTTCGACATGGCGCGCTTCCTTCTGGCCGAGGAGCCGGTCGAGGTTTTCGCGCTCGGTTCGGCGCTGGTCGATCCGGCGATCGGGCAGGCCGGCGATGTCGATACGGCCGCGGTTCTGATGCGCACGGCGTCCGGCAAGATCGCGCAGATCTCGAATTCGCGCCGCGCCAGCTATGGTTATGACCAGCGCATCGAAGTCCATGGCTCGAAGGGCATGCTGCGGGCCGGCAACATCCACGAAACCACGGTCGAGATCGCAACCGGTGCCGGCTTCCGGGCGGACCCGGTGCAGAATTTCTTCCTCGAGCGCTATGCCGCAGCCTATCGCGCCGAACTCGATGCCTTCGTCGCCGCCCTGAAGGGCAAGACGGCGCCGTTGCCCTCCGGAGAGGATGGCCTGAAGGCGCAGATCCTGGCCGACGCCGCGACTGAATCCGCACGCATCGGCAAGCCGGTCTCCGTCGATCTCGGAGCGATCTGATCATGACGCCCGCTGATCTCGATCTGCGCCAATATGCCGTACAGGGCCTCGTCCAGCAGGCCGGCTTCCTGGCGCTCGACTATTTCAACAAGAGCGAGAGCCTTGGCGTCACGATGAAGGGCGCCCAGGACTGGCTCACCGTCGCCGATGGTGCTGTCGAGGATTTCCTGCGGCAGCGCCTTGCCGTGATGTTCCCGCAGGATGCGATCATCGGCGAAGAGGGCGGCGGCGAAGCCTCGGACGCGGTCTGGATCATCGACCCGATCGACGGTACCTCGAATTTCGCCCGTGGCGACCGCAACTGGTGCATCTCGATCGGCTTTCTGCTGAACGGCGTCCCCGAGATCGGCATTCTTTCTGCGCCGGCGCTGGGCGAGATCTATGTCGGACGCAAGGGGCGGGGCGCGACCCTGAATGGCGAGGCGATCAAGGTGTCGGGGCAGACCGATATCAAGCGCGCCTATGTCGAGTTGGGCTGGTCGACGCGCATCCCGGCCGAACGCTATGTCGCGATGATCGGGCGTGGCTACGCCGCAGGCGCCTCGGTGAAGCGCGGTGGCTCCGGCGCGCTCGGCCTGGCCCATGTCGCGAATGGCCGGACGGAGGCTTATGCCGAACTCCACATCAACGCATGGGATGTCGCGGCCGGTGTCGTGATCGCAGCCGAAGCCGGCGCCTATGTCAGCGATTTCTTCAGCGGGGACGGCATTGCCAAGGGCAACCCGATCCTGTGCTGCACGCCGGGGCTTCGCCGCGAGCTCGAACAGGTCACGCAGATCGGGAGCCAGCAGGCGAACGATTGATCTTTGCCGGCAACACGTCACTATCAAGCCAACAATAAAACCAAGAACGACACGTAACGGGAGGATGACATGCAGGGATTTCAATGGCTCCGGACCGGGGTCCTGGCGGCGTTGGCCAGCGGGGCTGCTTTTGCGGCGGCCCCCGCACAGGCCCAGGGCGCACTCGTCATGTATTGCGGCGTCCAGGAGGAATGGTGCCGCGCCATGTCGACCGCGTTCGAGCGCGATACGGGAATCAAGGTCGCGATGACCCGCAAGTCGGCGGGCGAGATCTACGCCCAGCTCAAGGCGGAATCGTCCAATCCGCGCGGCGACATCTGGTGGGGTGGTACCGGTGACCCCCATCTCCAGGCCGCCGAGGAAGGGTTGACTCTCGAATATGAATCGCCGGTCAACAAGGACCTTCACGACTGGGCGCTGTCGCAGTGGAAGGCGGCGCAGAAGCGCTCCGTCGGCATTTACGCTGGCGCGCTCGGCTTCGGCTTCAACACCCAGCAGATCAAGCAGAAGGGCCTGAACGAGCCGAAATGCTGGGCCGATCTGCTCGACCCGAAGCTCAAGGACGACGTCCAGGTCGCCGATCCGAACTCCTCGGGAACGGCCTATAACCTGCTCGCGACCGTGGTCCAGTTGATGGGCGAGGACAAGGGCTTCGACTATCTCAAGAAGCTGCACAAGAACGTCAGCCAGTACACCAAGTCGGGTGCTGCCCCCGCCAAGGCCGCGAGCCTCGGCGAAACCGCCGTCGGCATCGTCTTCATCCACGACGCGGTTGTCTTCGCGGTCCAGGGGGATCCGATCAAGGCAGTCGCGCCTTGCGAGGGCACCGGCTACGAGATCGGCTCGATGTCGATCATCAAGGGCGCGCGCAATCTCGACAACGCCAAGAAGTTCTATGACTGGGCGCTGACCCCGGCAGCTCAGGCGCTGGCGGCCCCGGCCAAGTCCTATCAGGTCCCCTCCAACAAGAACTCGACGGTGCCTCCGCAGGCCCCGAAGATGTCCGAGATGAAGATGATCGACTACGACTTCGTCAAATACGGTTCGTCCGCGGAGCGGACGCGGCTGCTGACGAAGTGGGACAAGGAGGTCAAGGCGCTGCCGAAGTAATTTTCCGTTCAGCGCTCTGAAGAGATCCCCTGCGATGCGTCCTGCGACACGGCTCGTCCTGCTGCTCGGCTGGCTCGGCTATGCGGTCATTCCCTGGTACCTGCCTGACGGCATCAGTCTCAGCCAGTTCGGCTGGCTCGCGGGGTATCCATTCGGCAAGGTCGGCACGGCGCTCGCGCTGGCCCTGTCCGGAACGGCCCCCTGGCTGCTGCCGGTTGGCGTGGCGCTGCTGGCTGTGACGCTGCTGCTCGGCCGCAGCGAGAGTGCTGCGGTCGGCAGGACGCTGATCTGGGCGGGGCTGATCGGCATGGTCCTGTTCTTCGCGCAGGGCTTTGCCATCACGCTGCAGGGCCAGGGTATCGCCTGGCTCGCCGCATTGCTCGGCGGCAGCGGCGCGGCTCAGGGCGGCATGGGCTTCGGCGCGTTCCTGACGGTGCTTTCGCTCCTGCTGCTGCTCTGTCATGGGCTCGCCTATCGCGGGTTCTGCCGGGGCGACATCTTCACCACCAGCTCGATCGGCATCATCGTCCTGCTGATCGGGCTCTTCATCTTCTTCCCGGTGGCGACGATCCTGCAAAGCGCGCTTGTCGATCAGGCCGGCGCCTTCGCGCCTGGCATCTTCGTCGCGCGCCTGTTCGATTCCTCGATCTGGGGACTTGGCTGCGTCACCGCGAACACCAATTGCGGCGTCGCCTGGAACACGTTGATCCTTGCCGTGCTGACCGGCGTCATCACGACGCTGCTCGGGCTTGCCTGCGCGCTGCTCGTGCTGCGGACGCGCATGCCGGGCAAACGTGTGATGCGCGCGCTCACCGTGTTGCCGATCATCACGCCGCCCTTCGTCATCGGTCTCGCGCTGATCCTGCTCTTCGGCCGCTCCGGGGTGGTCTCCGGACTGCTCTATGACTGGTTTTCGATCCCGCGCTCGCGCTGGATCTACGGGCTGCCCGGCGTGCTGCTGGCGCAGGTCCTGGCCTTTGCGCCGATCGCGTTCCTCGTCCTGATCGGGGTCGTGCAGGGCATCAGCCCCAGCCTGGAGGAAGCCTCGCAGACGCTGGGCGCCAAACGTTGGGCGACGTTCCGCACGGTGACCTGGCCGCTGCTCAAGCCGGGCCTGGCCAATGCCTTCCTGCTCGGCTTCGTCGAGAGCATGGCCGATTTCGGCAATCCGCTGGTGCTCGGCGGCAATTTCGAGGTGCTGTCGACCAAGATCTTCTTCGCCGTGGTCGGCGCCGCTCATAATCAGGGGCAGGCGGCGGTGCTGGCGATGGTGCTCCTCGTCTTCACGCTCGGCGCCTTCTGGGTGCAGCAGCGCTGGCTCGGCGGCAAATCCTATACGACCGTCACCGGCAAGGGCGATTCCGGCCTGCCGGCAAAACTGCCGAAGCCGGTCACCTTCATCTCCGCACTGGTGATCGTGCCCTGGGTGGCGCTGACCTTCGTGATCTACGTGATCATCCTGATGGGCGGTTTCGTGAAGACCATGGGCCGCGACCACACGCCGACGCTGGAGCATTATCGCACCGGTTTCGCCATCGATTTCAGCCGTGGAATATTCTTCGAGGGTGCGGCGTGGGACTCGCTGTTCACGACGCTGAAGGTCGCGGCAATCTCGGCCCCGCTGACGGCGGTGCTCGGCCTGCTCACCGCCTATCTGTTGATGCGGCAGCAGTTCCGCGGCCGCCATGTGCTCGAATTCACCACCATGCTGAGCTTCGCCATCCCCGGCACCGTGCTCGGTGTCGCCTATATCCTCGCCTTCAACGTACCGCCGATCGAGATCACCGGGACCGGGCTGATCCTGATCATCGCCTTCGTCTTCCGGAACATGCCCGTCGGCGTCCGTTCCGGCATCGCCGGCCTGTCGCAGATCGACAAGAGCCTTGACGAGGCTTCGATCACCTTGCGGGCGCGCAGCTTCACCACGCTCTGGCGCGTTGTGCTGCCCCTGCTGCGCCCTGCGCTCGTCTCCGCGCTCGTCTACAGCTTCGTGCGCAGCATCACCTCGGTCAGCGCGGTGATCTTCCTGGTCTCCGCCGAGTACAACCTGGCGACCGCCTATATCGTCGGGCGCGTCGAGGCCGGCGAGTTCGGGCTCGCCATTGCCTATTCCTCGGTGCTGATCGTGGTCATGGCCGTTGGTATCGGCCTGATCCAGCTCGGCGTCGGCGAGCGCAAGCTCGGGCGGCGCAGCGCGATCCCGCTCGCCACATCCGCCGCACAGCCTGTCAAGTAAGGAGCAGCACCTCTCATGGCCAAGGCGGGACCTGCCTCAGTCGAATTCCGCAATGTCAGCATGCGCTATGGCGCGGTGACTGCCGTCGACAATATCAGCTTCACGATCGAGCCGGGAAAGCTGGTGACCCTGCTCGGCCCCTCTGGCTGCGGCAAGACCACGACCCTGCGCATGATCGCCGGCCTTGAGATTGCCAGCGAAGGCCAGGTGCTGATTGGCGGCAAGGATGTCACGCGGCTTTCCGCTGCCGACCGTGACGTCAGCATGGTCTTTCAGTCCTATGCGCTGTTTCCACATATGAGCGTGCTGGAGAATGCCGCCTACGGGCCACTGGTGAAGGGGCTGCCAAAGGCCGAGGCGCAGGACATGGCGCTGGCCAAGCTCGCCCTCGTCGGCCTCAAGGGCTTCGAGAAGCGCTACCCGTCCGAGCTCTCGGGCGGCCAGCAGCAGCGCGTCGCCGTGGCGCGCGCGCTGGTGCTCGAGCCGCAGGTCCTGCTCTTCGACGAGCCTCTGTCGAATCTCGACGCCAAGCTGCGCCGCAAGGTGCGCGAGGAGATCCGCGAGCTGCAGCAGAGCCTCAATCTGACGGTTGCCTATGTCACCCATGATCAGGAGGAGGCGCTCGCCGTCTCCGACCGGATCATCGTGATGTCGAATGCCCGGATCGCGCAGGAGGGCTCGCCCCGCGAGCTATACGAGGAGCCGGCCAACTCCTTCGTCGCCGACTTCATTGGCGATGCCAATATGGTTCCCGTCACGATCTCGGAAGTTTCCGAAGGCATCGCCGATGTGATGATCGGCTCGGCAAAGGTGAAATTGCCGGCGCGTGGCCTGGTCGCCGGACCGGCCAAGGCGGCGATCCGGCCGGAAAGCCTGTTGATGGGGCCTGCCTCCGGGCCGGGCCTGCGCGGCACCGTCCGCAAATGCGCCTATCTCGGCAACCACCTTGATCTGATGATCGAGACCGAGGTCGGCGAGCTCTTCGTCGTCCAACCGGGCGGGCGCGATCTGCTGCCCTATGGCAGCGAGGTCGGGCTCTCCTTTGCAAATTCGGGCGTCACGCTCATTCCCCAGAGCTGAGCGGCCAGCGCGCCGCTCCTGTCGCTCCAGCGGAGCAGAGGCGCCGCGCGGCGCGCCCGCCGGCTTCCTGCTCGCTTCGGGCGCACCGTGGTCCGTGGGGCACCGGTGCTATCCCCTCAGGGCGAGCAAGAGGAACCGAAGGCGCGCGGATCGCGCGCTTGGCAGCCTCAAAGATGCCTGAGCCACTCCGCGGCCGCTTCCGCTGGCGGCCGCTCGATATTGAAGGCGCCGACGAAACCGCCCTTCTTGTCCATGAGATAGACGAGCGCGGTGTGATCCATCGTGTAATCGCCTTCCTTGAGCGGCACCTTCTTGGAATAGGCGCGATAGGCCTTGATCGTGGCGTCGATGGCGGCACGGTCGCCGGTCAGGCCGACGATGCGCGGGTCGAAGCTGCCAAGATAGCTCTTCAGCACCTCCGGCGTGTCACGCTCAGGGTCGACGCTGATGAACAGCGCGCGCAGCTTTTCGCCCTTGGGGCCGGCGGCGCGCAGAGTCTCGGAAATCTCGAAAAGCTTGGTCGGGCAGATATCGGGGCAATGGGTGAAGCCGAAGAAGACGAGGAAGGGGGCACCGCGCAGATCGGTGTCGGCCAGCGGCTTGCCTTCGCCCGTCGTCAGCGTGAAGGGTCCGCCGACACTGGAGGTCGCGCTCTGACCCTGGCGCACCGGGCTGAAGGTCAGGATCGCGGCCGCCGCCAGGGCGACTGCGCCGGCCAGAAAAACCACGAGAGGCAGGATGAGGCGACGGTTCACGGGGATCCTCGGAAAAGTCGGACGGCGCGGCGCGCCTCAGAAACAGGCAACGATGGCGGCGATGAGGCCGTCGGTGAAGAGTCGGTCGCCCTCGCGCCACCAGAGCAGCAGTCCGGTCAGCAGCAGCGCAAACGCGCCGCCGCCGAGCAGCCATAGCCCGGTCCGCGAGGCCTCGGCCTCATGCTCGGCGCCTGTCTGATCCGATTGCGTCATGACGGCGAGCATAGCCGGGCCAGGCTGAGGCCGGAAGCGGCAACCGTGACGCAGGGGAGTGCAAGGAGAGTGGAGCGGGCAATCGGGATCGAACCGACGGCAAGCTCGGTCAGATGTCGCGGGACGGGATGATCCGCTTCGATGGATGTCACGTGTTCATGCCGGAGCATGCCTGCCTCCTGGGGCGCGAGGTCGTCTCGGCCCTCGACGTCCAGCTCGACCTGCCGGTGCGCCGCTAGAGCCGGGCGGTCTAGCTCCCGGCAGGCTCCCCCTGCCACTCGGCGAGCGGCAGCCCGCACGTGTCGAGATCGAGCAATCCGATGGCTCGCAGCGCGATCTGATCGACGATCTCGCCCACGTCGCGCGGTCGCAGATAGAAGGCGGGAACGGGCGGCGCGACGATCGCGCCGCTCTCGGTGACCTGTGTCATAGCCCGCAGATGGCCGAGATGCAGTGGGCTCTCGCGTGCCAGCAGCACGAGCCGGCGGCGTTCCTTCAGCTGCACGTCGGCGGCGCGCACCAGCAGGTCGTCGAGTTGGCCATAGGCGATCGCGCACAAGGTCCGCATCGAGCAGGGGGCCACGATCATGCCTGCGGTGCGGAACGAGCCGCTGGCGATGGTGGCGCCGATGTCGCCGTGATCGTGGCAGTGGGTCGCCAGGGCGCGTGCCCGCTCGAGAGCGCCGGGGCCGATCTCGCTGGCCAGGGTTCGCTCGGCAGCGGGCGAGACGACGAGATGGATGTCGACCGCCGCGATCCCGGCCAGTAGCTCCAGGACACGCAGTCCGATCGCCGCGCCTGACGCGCCGCTGATCCCGACGACCACCCGCGACCGTCGGTTCATCGCGTGGCTCGCTGCTTGGTTGCGAGGCCGAGCGTGGGCCACAGGGCGTCGATGCGGGCGCTCACAGCCGAATCCATCGCGAGCGCACGCCCCCATTCCCGCTCGGTCTCCGGCGGCAGCTTGCCGGTCGCATCGATGCCGAGCTTGCCGCCCAGGCCAGGCTTGGGCGAGGCGAAGTCGAGATAGTCTATCGGCGTGTCGGTCACCGTCACGAGGTCACGCGCAGTGTCCGACCGGGTAGCAACCGCCCACATCACCTGGGCCCAGTCGCGTGGATCGATATCGGCGTCGACCACGATGACGAGCTTGGTGTAGGTGAATTGCGGCAGCATCGACCACAGGCCGAGCATCAGCCGGCGCGCCTGGCCCGGATAACGCTTTGCGATGGCAACGACCGCAATCCGATAGGAACAGGCCTCCGGTGGCAGCCAGACATCGACCACCTCCGGGAACTGGCGACGCAGCAGCGGCAGGAACAGCACGTTCAGCGCCTCGCCGATGCGCGACGGCTCGTCCGGTGCGCGCCCGGTGAAGGTGGAGAGATAGAGCGGCTCGCGGCGCATCGTCACCGCAGTCACGCGCATCACCGGAAAGGGCTCCACGGCGTTATAGTAGCCGGTATGGTCGCCGAAGGGCCCTTCCGGCGCTGTCTCGCATGCCGACACGAGCCCCTCGATCACGACCTCGGCTTCGGCCGGGACGGAGAGCGGAACGCTGATGCAGGGCGTCAGGACAGGGCGCTCGCCGCGCAGAAGACCCGAGAACCGCAGTTCGGAGACGGTTTCCGGCAGGGGTAGGACCGCCGACAGAATCGTCGCCGGATCGGCGCCGATCACGACCGCGACGGGCATGTCACGGCCGAGGCGGCGCCATTGCTCGTGGTGTCTTGCCCCACCGCGATGGGCAAGCCAACGCATGATCGCGCGGTCGCGGCCGAGCATCTGCATGCGATAGACGCCGATATTGCACTCATCCTCGGGCGACGGCTCGGGCGGTGCCGTGATCACGAGTGGCCAGGTGATGAGTGGGGAGGGCTCGCCCGGCCAGCAGACCTGCACCGGCAGGGTTGTCAGATCGATCGCGTCGCCCTGGAAAATTCGCTCCTGGACCGGCGCACGGGCGCTTTCGCGCGGACGCATCGACAGGGCCGCTCGCGCCAGCGGCAAGGCCCGCCATGCCTCTGCCAGGTCGCGCGGTGGTCGTGGCTCGCGCAGCTCCGCCAGCGTCCGGCCGAGCGCGGGCAGATTGTCCGGGCGGATGCCGAGCCCCCAGGCGACGCGTTCGACCGTTCCGAAGAGGTTGGTGAGGAGGGGGATCGGTGAGACCGTGCCATCGGGCCGCACGGGTCGCTCGAACAGCAGGGCGGGTCCGTCCTCGGCGATGACGCGACGGTGGATCTCGGTGACCTCGTGCACGACGCTGACCGGCTCGGCGATCCGGTGCAATTGGCCAGCCGCTTCGAGATGGGCGGTGAAGGCGCGCAGGTCTCGAAAGCGGGGAAGTTCGCGTATCGGCAAGGGGCTCGCTCCAGTTGCAGCAGCATTCCCTGGTCCATTCGTGTCTGTCTTTGCGCCGGCGCAACGAGTGTCGCGGCAAGCGGCCTAGAAGCGGTCCGGTGAGGTGACCGATGCCAAGCCCTGAAACGCCCGCGGCAGACGCGGCGCCCGCGACATTGCCGCCATTGCTGTCGCTCGCCCTGCGGCCGCTGCCGCTCGAGCCGCTCCAGCCCGCGCTGGCGCTCATGCTCGGCCGCATCAGCCGGCGCCATCCCGGCCTCTACAGCCGGCTGGGGGAGCATGCCGGCAAGCGCTTCGGCATCGATCCGACCGACCTGCCCTTCGCCTTCGTTCTGGAGCCGCGCCTCGATCGGCCGGCGGCGCGTGCGGTCCGGCGGCTGCCGAGTGGGCTCGACGCTCGGATCAGCGGCCCGCTGGCAGGGCTGATCGGAATGGCGGAAGGGGTGTTCGACGGCGATGCCCTGTTCTTCTCGCGCAGGCTCGTGATCGAGGGTGATGTCGAGGCGGTTCTGGCGCTGCGCAACGCCATAGACGATGCGCGACTGGACCTGCGCGCGCTGCTGTTCGGCAGGCTCGGGCCGCTGGGGCGCGCATTGGCCGGCCTGTTGCGCGGGCGGGCGGGACTGGCGCCCGATTCGTTCGGAGCCGGGCCGTGGAACTGATCTGTCCCGCAGGCACTCCCGCTGGCTTTGAAGCGGCCGTCGAGGCGGGAGCCGATGCGATTTACTGCGGCTTCCGCGACGAGACCAACGCCCGCAATTTCCCCGGTCTGAACTTCAGCCGCGAGGAGATGCGCCGCTCGATCGCGATCGCGCATCAGCGCGGCGTCAAGGTGCTGGTCGCGATCAACACCTTCGCCCGGGCCGGGGCGCTCGCGCTCTGGCAGGCTTCAATTGACGACGCCGTCGATGCCGGGGCGGATGCGCTCATTTTGGCCGATCTCGCGACGCTCGACTATGCTGCCAGGCGCCATCCCGAGCAGCGCCTGCACGTCTCGGTCCAGGCCGGCGCGGCCAACCCGGACTCGATCCGCTTTTATGCCGAGAGCTTCGGTGCCCGGCGCGTGGTATTGCCGCGCGTGCTCAGCGTACCCGAGATCGCCGCGATCATCCGCGAAAGTGCCTGCGAGACGGAGGTCTTCGTCTTCGGCGGCCTTTGCGTGATGGAGGAGGGCCGCTGTTCGCTCTCCTCCTATGCGACCGGCAAATCTCCCAACATGCAGGGCGTCTGCTCGCCGGCGAGCCATGTCACTTATGAGGAGCGGGACGGCGAGATCGTCTCGACGCTCGGCGGCTTCACCATCAACCGCTTCGGCAAGGGCGAGCCGGCTGGCTATCCGACCCTGTGCAAGGGCCGGTTTTCCACGCCGAAAGGCTCCGGCTACATTTTCGAGGAGCCGGTCAGCCTCGATGCCGCGATCATGCTGCCGGCGCTGCGTGCCGCCGGCGTGACCGCACTCAAGATCGAGGGACGGCAGCGCGGGCGCGCCTATATCGCGCAGGTCGTTCGTTCGTTCCGACGGACCATCGCCGCCCTCGATGCGGGAAAGCCCGCTCCCGCCGCCGGACTCGCCACCATGACCGAGGGACAGGCAAGCACGGTCGGCGCTTACCGCAAGACCTGGCGATAGTGCTGTCGCGTCTGATTGGATGAAGGAACGGACGATGCAGCTCACCCTCGGTCCCGTGCTCTACCATTGGTCACCGGAGCGCTGGCGCGACTTCCATTACCGCATCGCCGACGAGGCGCCGGTCGATACCGTGGTGGTCGGGGAAGCGGTCTGCTCCAAACGCGCGCCATTCAAGCAGGATTACCTGCCCGGCGTCGTCGAGCGTCTGCAGGCCGCGGGAAAACAGGTCGTACACGCCTCGCTGATCCTCGTGTCGCTCCCGCGCGAGCGACGGCAGACCAGCGAGCTCATGTCGGCGGAAGACATCATGGTCGAGGTCAATGACCTGACCTGCCTCGCCTTCCCCAGGGACAGGCCGCATGCGATCGGGCCTTTCGTCAACGTCTACAACGAGGCGACGGCCGGCTTCCTGGCCCGGCGCGGCGCGACACGCATCTGCCTGCCGCCGGAGCTGCCGCTGGCGGCCGTCACAGCGATCGCCACCGCGCTGCCGGAAACCGCAATCGAGGTCTTCGCCTTCGGCCGGGTGCCGCTCGCGATCTCGGCGCGTTGCTACCATGCCCGCGCTCATAAGCTCACCAAGGACAATTGCCGCTTCGTTTGCGAGCAGGACCCCGACGGCATGCCGGTGCGGACGCTGGACGGCGCCGGATTCCTCTCCGTGAACGGCGTGCAGACCCTGTCGCATGGCTGTGCCGGCCTGTTGCGCGATGTCCCGTTGCTACGCCGCGCCGGTGTCGCTTCTCTGCGCCTCTCGCCGCAGGACTGCGACATGGTCGCGGTCGCGCAGCTCTTCCGCGACGTCCTCGGCGAGCGGATCGCCCCGGAAGAGGCCGAGAGACGGCTCGGCGAGATCTATCCCGGCGTGCCGCTGGCCAACGGCTTCCTGCACGGAGCCCCTGGCCATGCCCGTGTGGGAGCGTAAGCCCGGGCGCAATGCGTTGAACCCCATCTGAAGGCGGAAGGAGCCGGTCATGAATGGCGGGCAGGGCAGGGGAGCGGGCAACGCTCATGACCGCGGCGCTCCGGCGACGCCAGCGAGCGAGCTGATCGGCCGGCTGCGCAGGGTGCTGCGACCCGAGGAGCTCGATTGCGCCTGCCGTGAGACGCTCGACGGTGCGCTCGCTCGCTTCGACCAGCTCGAACGCCGACGCGAGTGGCGCCGGCAATTCGCGGCAGCACGCGACCACAAGGAGCGGATCACCGCGCTGCTCGCGTTCCTGTCCGAGCTCGATGCGCTGAGCGAGGCCGAGAGCGATCGCAGCGTCTTCGAAGAGCTGGCGCTGCTCTTCATCGAGATCGCACGCAGCGCGGAAGCGGGTGCAGCCGCCTTGCGGGAATTGTGAGGCCAGGTTCGGGAGCCCTGTCCCAATCCATCGCGGATTTGCGATTTCGCAAATTGCCGCCGCCGCGCGGCCGCTAGTGTTGCGGTGCAGCGAGAGAGTGATGAACTCGTTGCGGTGATGGAGAAGACAGATGTTCAAGACCATTCTGGCCGGTGCGCTGATGGCGCTGGCGGCCGCCGGGGCGAATGCCGCGGAAGTCGAGATCAAGATGCTCAACAAGGGCGCCGCCGGAGTCATGGTGTTCGAGCCGGCGCTGGTGAAGATCGCGCCGGGCGATATGGTGAAGTTCGTTCCGACCGACAAGAGCCACAACGCGGAGAGCATTCCGGAGATGCTGCCGGCGAGTGCAGAGCCGTTCACTGGCAAGATGAACGAGCAGGTCGAGGTGACCTTCAAGGAAGCCGGCGTCTACGGCGTTCGCTGCAAGCCGCACTACGGCATGGGCATGGTGGCGCTGGTCGTGGTCGGTGAACCCACCAATCTCGAAGCCGCCAGTGCCGGTGCTGCCAAGGCTCCCGGCCGGGCGAAGCAGGTCTTCACCGACCTGATCGCCAAGGCGAACCAGATCGCCAAGGCGCAGTAGTCCAACATTCCCGCCGATCGGGCGCGGCCGGACACGAACCGGCCGCCGGAGGATGGTTCTGATGGCACCCATACCGCGGTTGCAGGCCTATGAAGGGCCAGCCCTGTTATCCTATGGCTTCAGACCCTTCTTTCTTCTGGCCGCCCTGCAGGCCGGACTGACGACCCTGGCCTGGTTGCTGGTCGTCACCGGTCGTCTCGTCCTGCCGACGGCGTTCACGCCAGTGGATTGGCACGTCCACGAGATGCTCTTCGGCTATCAGGCGGCGGCGGTCGGCGGCTTCCTGCTGACGGCCATCCCGAACTGGACAGGCCGGCTGCCTGTGCAGGGCAGGCCGTTGCTCGTGCTCGTGATCGCCTGGTTCGCGGGCCGGGTCGCGGTTGCCTATTCCGCCGTGATCGGCTGGCCCCTGGCCATGGCGCTCGACGCGCTCTTCCTCCTGCTGCTCGCCGGCGCGGCCGCGCGCGAGATCGCGGCGGGGCGCAACTGGCGCAATCTAAAGGTCGTGGCCCTTGTCGGGCTGCTGCTTACGGCCAACCTGACCTTCCATCTGGAGGCCGGGCTGGCTGGAAGCGCGGACTTCGCCCGTCGCTTCGCCATCGCCGTCGTGCTCTTGCTGCTCGCATTGATCGCGGGGCGCATCGTGCCGAGCTTCACACGCAACTGGCTGGCCCAGCGTGGGCCGGGACGGATGCCGGTTCCCTTCGGGCGCTACGACAAGGGTGTGCTGGCCGCGAGCGCCACTGCCCTCGGCCTTTGGGTGGCGCTGCCCGATGCTCTTGCAACCGGCGTGGTGTTGGCGGCCGCGTCCGCGCTCCACCTCTTCAGGCTGGCCCGTTGGGCGGGGGAGCGCACCTGGCGCAATCCCCTGCTCGTCGTCCTGCATGTCGGCTACGCCTTCGTGCCGCTGGGCTTCGCGCTTACGGCGGCGGCGAGCCTCGGTTTCGTGGCGCCCGCCGCCGGCATCCATGCCTGGACCGCCGGCGCCTTCGGCACCATGACGCTCGCCGTGATGTCACGCGCCAGCCTTGGCCATACAGGCCGCCCGCTGGTCGCCACGACCGCGACCCAGGCCTGCTATGGGCTCGTCCTCATCGGCACCGTGGCGCGGATCTGCTCGGCGCTCGGTCATGGTCCGGTTGCGCTGCTGCACATAGCCGGGTTGGGCTGGTCGCTGGCATTCCTCGTCTTCGCGGCGGTCTACTGGCCGGTGCTGACCGGTTCACGCCTCGCCCCGAAGGCCGCACCGGCCGCGCAACGGGCCTGACCGGACCCGTCTCCGACACGAAGCTGCAACGCGCCGGAGTGGCCTAATCCGCGTTTTCCGCCAGGCGCTTGAGGGCGGGCGCATCGCACACCACGAGCTTCTGCCTGCCGCCCTCGACCAGACCCCGCGTCTCCCAGGCGCTGAGGATGCGCGACACCGTATGCAGGGTGGTGCCGGTCATTTCAGCGATATCGCGCCGCGAGATCGGGAAATCGACGCGCACTCCCGTTTCAACGGGTTTTCCGGCCTGCTCGACGAGCCTGAGCACGGCGTGGGCCACCCGGCGCTCGACTTCTTCCGTCGACATCTCGCGGATGCGGGTATGGGCTTCGTCGAGGCGTTGGCCGATGGTTCGTATCGCGTTCATCGCCAGATGCGGATTGTCCTCGACGAAGCTGTCCCAGGATTCGCTTGGCCATGCTGCAACGAGGCTGTCGACGGCTGCCGTCGCGGTGCCCGGATAGTCGGAGCGGCCGAGCGCGCGCGTGAAGCCGAACAGGTCGCCGGGATGGACGACCCTCACGATGATCTGCTGACCATCGCGCGTCACCTGCGTCACCTTCAGCCGGCCATGCAGCAGGAGATAGAAGGCCTTTGCCGCATCGCCCTGCTCGAACACGGCTTCGTCCTGGGGAACGCGGCGCGCGCTGGCCAGCGCGGTCAGGCGGTCGAGCTGCGCATCGCTCATGGCGGAGAAGAGGGAAATGCTGCGCAGCACGCTGCGATCCAATGCCACGGTGCTGCCTTCCCTATGGCCGATCTGAAAAGAGCCCGCGCAGTGCCGTTGCGCAGGCGGGATGCGGGATAAGACCGCAATCGCGATGGGCGTTCAAGTGCGTCACGATACCCCGGCCAGCGCGATTCTGGCGCCTGCCAGCAAACAGACGAGGGCGGCATAGCCGATCAGTGCGCCGGCCAGCATCGTGCTGTCGCGCTGCAGCCGCATGAAGCCGAGAATCACGAGCATCGCCTTGGTCAGGCTGAGGGCAGCGATCGCAGGGCCGCGAAACCCGACCGGCAGGACGGAGGCTGCGAGCAGGCTCAGGCCCGTCGCGGCGAACAGGCAAAACAGCACGATGGGGAGAGTGAGGGCGTCGCGAGATCGCATGTCAGCCGAGATAGACGACGGGAAGGATCAGGAGCCAGACGAGGTCGATCAGGTGCCAGACCGTCGCGATACTGGCGACATGGCGCGGCGCCGGTCGCCAGGCGACGAGCAGCAGCAATCCGGCGACGAACAGGACATGGGCGAAGTGGAAGCCGACAACGAGCATGTAGAGCTCGCAGAGACGCCCCTCCATTGCCGCGAGCACCGGAAGCTCGTGCGTGAACGCTGCGATCTTGAGTGCGCAGAAGGTGAAGCCCCCCAACGCGGCGGCAACGAGATTGCGGCGTGGGTGCTGTCCGGAGGTCGCACGGGCAGCGAAGAAGCCACTGGTGACGAGCACGGCCGTGGCCATGCCGGTGAGGCTGAGGTCGAGCGCGCCGCGCAGCGCGGCCAGTGCCCGCGGATCGAGCGCGGCCAACAGAAGGAAGGCGCCCAGCAACGCGCCAAAGACGAGGAGCTCGCTCCAGATCAGGATCCAGAGCAGGAACTCGATGCCATTCGCGGTTTCCGGCCGTGCGGCGCTGAGGCCGCGGCCTATGGCGACGTTCATGCCGGCAGGAGCCTGCGCAACCGGTCGCGCCAGTCCTGTTCGCGGATCAAGCGGAAACCGAGGCTGTCGGGCGGGGTTGCCACGGAGCAGCCGCCGGCCTTCGGGTTGCGGATGAAGAAGCTCATTGGTGCGCGGTGCTGCCCCTCGACGACATAGATCCCACAATTACTGGTCTCGCCGAGCTTGCGGCCCGCGGCGTCGAGCGCGACGCGGCGCAGGCAGGTCTGCGTCCATTCCCAGATATTGCCGGCGATGTCGTGGATGCCGTGCTCGTTGACGCCGAAGCTGCCGATCGGGCGGGGAGCAGGATCGCTCGCCGCCTTTCGGTTGGCCTCGCGTTCGTAGTCGGCGAGCCAGCGCCGCGCCGGGTTGGTCTCGCCGCCATCCAGGCCGCGCGCGTCGTCGACGAAGCGCGAGCCGGCAGCATGGGCCCATTCGAGATCCGTCGGCAGGCGCCAGATCGCCCCCGTCTCGCGCGACAGCCAATTGGCGTAATCGGTGGCGTCGACATGGCTGACGCCGGTCACCGGGAGGTCGCCACGGGGCGCGGGATGATCGAGGCGCTTGCAGGCGCCGGCCCCGACGCAGTGTGCATAATCGGCGGCCGTGACCTGGTAGCGCATGACCTCGAGGGGCTGCCTGATCGCGATGGCTATGCGCGGGGCGTCGACCGGGCGGCCCGCACGGCTGTATTCGTCGGGGAGCCGATGCAGCAGCGTAGCCGGTGGCACGATCGCGGTCTGCGGCAGCGGGAAAGCCGGCATGGTGCGACGCGCAGGGCCGGACAGCAGAAGCGCCATGGCGCCTGCCATGAACAGGAGGCCGAGCGAGGTCGTCACCCTCGGCAGCGTTAGGTGTAGCGTCGTAGCCATGGCGGCAACCCGTTTGGGAGGGGCTGTCTCCCCGCGAAAAGCGGGGAGACAGGCGGAAGGTCAGATGCCGGCAGGGCCCAGGATCTGCTTCATCAGGTCGTCGTTCCACTCGCCCTCGACCTTGAAATGTCCGGCGGCGCCGAGCTCGAAGGCCTCGATCAGGTTGTGGTTGACATAGGCGTAGATGCCCGGCTGCAGGAAGGTGTAGAGCGCAGCTCCGGCGCAACCGCCCGGGATGAACCAGGTTTCCAGGTCACGCTCCGGCGGATTGCGGAACTTGCCCGTGGCCCAGACATAATCGCCATGGCCGCCGATCAGGTGCGGACGGGTATCGCGGTTGGCCTGCGAATGGACGATCAGCACGGTCTCGCCGACCTTGGCGGTCATGGCGTTCTTGCCGGTCAACCCGCCGACCCTGCCGTTGAAGACGATATGGCTCGGTGTCAGCGTCCGCATCGCCTTCTGCACGTCCTCATGGGCCTCGCCGGCGCTGGCATAGCGCTTGAACTTGCCGCTCTCGTCGCGCGGGACATAGAAGTCCTGCTCGCCCACATAATAGACCTTGTCGTATTTCAGCAGCTTGCCCAGATGGTCCTTCAGCCCGTCGCGCGGCAGCACCATGATTGCGCCGTTCATGCCGGCGGTGACGTGCCAGGGCACCATGCCGGGCGGGGCGCAGTGGTAGACGAACACGCCCGGCCGGGTGGCCTTCCAGCGCAGCACGACCTTCTCGCCGGGGCTGACCTCGGTCAGCGCCCCGCCACCGAGCGCGCCCGTCGCCGAATGGAAGTCGATGTTGTGCATCAACTCGTTCGTCTCGGCGTTGATCAGGGTGAGCTCGACATAATCGCCCTCGTGCACGACCATCAGCGGGCCGGGCACAGTACCGTTAAAGGTAAAGGCGAAGGTCTCGGTGCCGGCATCGTCGAGGACGATCTTCTTCTCGCGGATCGTCATTTCGAACTCGATGAGCTTCGGTCCACCGGTCGCGACCTGCTCATGCACCTGCACGAAAGGCGGATCGACCAGTTTCGCCTTGACGCGCGGCAGCTTCGCCACATCCGCGGCCGAAGCCTTGCTCATCACGGCCTGTGCCTGAGCCGGCGCAGAGGCAGCCTGGACGAATACCCCGGTGGCTGCCGCCCCCGCCAGAATACTGCGACGGGTCAGTTTGAGCTCTTCGCCCATGGCTTGTCTCCTTGCCCAATGACCGGAGATCTACCGGTCGTGAAGACTTTAGGAGCCTGGCGAAATCGCTCTTTGTTGCAGCACAACATCTTTGACGATAGCGTCGTCGGCGCTCATTCGGCGGCGATCATCCCGGGGTTCCAGGCCGGCTCGTAGGTGAGCGTCACCAGGACATCGCTGACGCCTTCCACAGCGCCCGCCGCCATCGCGACGGCTTCTCTCAGGAAGCCCGCAAGCGGGCAGCCGCGGGTCGTCGTGGTCATGGTGATCGCAACCACTCCGTCCGATGTCGCATGGATCGTGTAGATCAGGCCGAGATCGACGACGCTGCGGCCGAGCTCGGGGTCGAGCACGTCGCGCAGCGCGATCTCAACCAGGCGTTGCAGGCTGACACTCATTGGTGGGCGCTTCCGCCGCCATGGCGCACGAGCAGGCGGTAGGCCGTGCCGGATGCGTCGAAATTGCCGGCCCATTCGTGCTGGCGCTTCGCCAGCTCCGGGAACAGGAAGACGGGCTCGCGAGCCAGGAGCGCAAACAGGACATCGCCTGGCTGCAGGTTCTCGAGCGTCTCGAGGATGCGCACCATCGGTTCGGGGGGCTCGAGGTCGCAGAGGTCGAGCTCCGCGGCAGGCTCGCCCCAGAAGAGGGCCGAGGGGCTGCTGCCGATGGCGAGACCCTCGCTGGTGTCCGGGGTCTGGAAGGGTGCGAAGGTCACTTCCCAATCGCCGTTGTCGAGTGCTCGGTCGCTCGCCGAGAAGCCCCGGTTTGCCAGGACGGAGAACAATGGCACCGGCCTGAATGGCGCGACAAGGCGAAGGGCCTGGCCGGGCGCCAATGCGCTCACGGCCTCCATGATCGCCTGGAACGGCTCCTCGCCAGCCCGCAACATCGGTCTGACGTCAAGCTCGCGGGCTTGCGGCGTTTCGGTGGTCGACATGAGGTGGTCTCCTTTCGCCGGTGCGTGCAAACAGCAGCCTCGGGTGTTCATGTGCTGGCGGCCGGGCGTCGGCCTTGATCTCGGACAAGCGGCGCACGCGCACGAGCTCTGCCGCAACCCCGGCGGTCCCCACGAGACAGGGCAGCATGGCCCAGCGGAAGCCGGAGGCTGCTCCGGCAGCCAGGGCGCCCGTTCCCAGCGTGACGCCGCCAAAATACAGCGTAAACCACCAGCCCGTGCGCGGCATGGCGAGAAGCTCGCCGACGCGCGGCGTCGGCCCGCGCCCGAGCCGTGGCGCGTAGGCCTCGAGCCAGGTCATGAAGGAGACGATCTTCACGAGCTGGGCGAGCGTCAGGCCGCTGAGCCAGCCGAAGACGAGAAGGAAGGCCAGCGCAGCGATTATGCGGTCACCGGCCGCCACCGCCACCGCCACCGGCAGCTGCGCGATGCCGAGACCGAGCGAGACATAGGCGGGGATGCCGGCGAGCATGTTGATTTCGAGCGCCTTGCGTCGGCGCGTGCGATAGAGGGCGAGGATGTCCCGGCAATAGAGCGCGCTCGCCATGGCGAGCGCGGCGAGCGCCGTCGCGAGCCATCCGGTCCCGGGTGCGAAGCCGGCGAAGGGAGCGAGCAATCCGCCAAGCGCGGTCGCAAGCCCAAGCCCGGCACAGGCCAGCACCGGCCGCACGCGGCGGGCGGGCGGTTCCGGCGACATCATGAACATGACGAAGAGCCGGTAGCTGACGCCGAAGGCAATCAGCCCGAGCCAGCCACCGAGGCCGAGCAAGGCATGAAAGGGTAGGCCGTCCGGCAGCACCGCCAGGTTGCCGAGCCAGCCCCCGCGGCCGGACAGGATCGCGGCGAAAGCCGAGCCGCTCAGGGCCGTGGCTAGGAGGCAGGCCAGACCGGCCAGGACGAAATATGAGAACAGCGTAACCGGGCGCGCGCTCAGCACTGTTGCCAGCAGCATCATCCCGAGCAGGGCAAAGCCGGTCAGCAGAGCAGCGGCCGCCAGCGGCAGGACATCCAGCGGCCCGTTGATCCAGCCGGCCAGCGTCGCGAAGCCGATGCAGAGCAGGAGGAGGCCGGCACTGAGCGACACGAGCGCAGGCAGGGCCAGTTGCGGCAGGGCGAGGGGGCGGGAGACCAGGACCGGCACGAACTGCAGCAGCGCCCCCGCCATGGCGAGGCTGAGCCAGCCGATCACCACGATATGGACGAGGACGAGCGTCGCGGGGTCGCCGAGGCCAGCGGCCGGGTAGCCCAGGCCAGCCATGGCGAGAGCCTCGGCCGCGAGCAGGAAGGCGAGCGCGGCTGCGAAATAGCTCATCGTCCAGCGCGACAGCGATGCCATCGGCATGGCTGTGGTCTCCCGGTCGGGCGGCTTCAGTGGCCGCAGGTGCAGGAATGGCCTTCATCATGGCCGCCACAATCGGCGGTGCCGACATCGGCTTCGTTGCGGCCGATCTCGACCTGCCACAGCTCCGGCCCCGGTACGATATAGGCCCAGGAATAGGCGCCGGGATAGCGAGCCTCGATCTGCCGTCGCAGTGGTGCGGGGTCGTGGTCGTTGACGATCCTGAAGGCTTCGCCGGGGGCCAGACGCTCCAGGATCCCGAAGATCGTGGCATGGCGGATGGAGTGCGGGATTGCGTGCACGTCCAGGGGTTCGAGGGGTGGGGTGGTCATGGTCCCGGCTCCGTTTCGGCCCCGAATGCGGGGTATCATGAAGACTAGCCGGGTCGTGCCCGTGGCAATTTGTCGAGGCTCAAACAGCGCGCGCTTGGCTGCCTCACTGTTCGAGGAAGAGCATGGCGGCAATGGCGAGCGACATCAGCACGGCTGCCGCGACGCCGCCCTTCTGCAACACGCCCATGCGATAGAGCATTGCGGCCATCGCGATGATGGCCGGCGTGGCGATGGCAAGGCCCATCTGGGCGTCTGTCATGGCGTTCTCCTCAGAGCGTGATGTCGCGTGACCTTCTCCGGAAACCGGTTCCCGCTTTTCGGGATCAAGCTCAGGCTGCGAGTGCGCGATAGATCGCCGGCAGGGCCGCCGGCAGGCGGTCGAGCTTCGAGACCACGGCGTGGCCGTTGCGGCCGAAGAGATGCGGGATATAGGCGCGCGACTCGCGGTCCACCGTCACGGCAAAGACGCAGATGCCGGCGCGGCGCGCCTCGATCACCGCCATGCGCGTGTCCTCCATGGCGAAACGGCCCTCGTAGTGGTCGATATCGTTGGGCTTGCCGTCGGTAAGGACGAGCAGCAGCTTTCGCCGGTCGGGCCGCGCCCTGAGCCCGGCGGCGGCATGGCGGATCGCCGTGCCGATGCGGGTGTAGTATCCGGGCCGCAGCGCGGCGATGCGCGCCTCGACAGCCGGTCCCATGGCCTCGTCGAAGCGCTTCAGCGTTTCGATCCGGACCCAGTCGCGGCGGCGCGAGGTGAATGTCAGGATCTCGTGCCGGTCGCCGCAGGCGGCCAGGCCATGGGCGAAGACAGTGAGGGCCTGCTTCTCGACGTCGAGCACGCGCAGGTCGTCGAACCAGGAATCGGTGGAGAGCGAGATATCCATCAGCGTCGTCACGGCAAGGTCATGCGCCTGCGGCCGTGTCGCCAGATGGATCCGCTCACTGCCGGGCCCGCCGGCGGCGAGCTCGGCCTGCCGGCGCACGACGGCGTCCAGATCGAGATCGGGGCCGTCGATCTGCCCACGTTGCGGGACACGCAAGGGGCGCAGCGCCTCGAACTGACGGCGCACCTGGCGCACCAGCGCGCGTGTCGCCGCGTCCTGCTCGGGCGGTTCCAGCTCCTGCCGGGCCGTCGCGGCAAGGACCCGGCAGTAGTCCTCGCGATAGGAGGCGCTCCGGAAGTCCCATTCCGGGTAGGTCAGGGTCCCGGTGAGGGCGGCCTCGTCGATCGCCTCCGGCGGCAGGTCGAGATCGAAGCGGAAGCGTGAGGCCGGGCGGCCCTTGCGCTCGCTCAGCACCATGTCGTCGAGTTCGTCCGCGGCCTCGGGCTCGTGCTCCTCGCTGTCGTCGGACGGGCGATCGACGGCGACCATCTCGGACATCGCCAGGATCTTCTCGAAGCGGTTGAGGATGAAGGGGCTGCGCTCGCGCCACTCCTCGGCGGTCTCGTCGCGGCTGGCGGCGCAGGCCTTCTCCTGCGCTTCGGAGCGGGCAGTGGCAGGTCCCGACTGCTCCTCGTCGCGCCGCCGCGCGCGCGCCGGGGCGGCCGCGCTTGCCAGCGGCCAGAGCGGCACTCCCAGCGCCGGCAGATAGCCGGCCGGCGCCCTGGCCGGCCAACTCCCGGCGTCGAGGTCGATGTCCTCACCACGCAGGAGCGCGCGGATCACTGCCTCGATCCGCTCCTCGGTCGCCGGCAGACCCTTTCGGCTCCGGGTTGCGAGAAGCATCGCGGCGAGGCGCCGATAGGTCGGGGCGAGGCCGGGGAAACGCGTCAGGACCTTGGCCACCAGACGGCTTGCCGCCGCGATGAGCGCGATGTCGCGATGAAGCGGGTCGCCCTCCGGTAGGGTTGCGGGCGCCATGACGGCCATGCAGGCCGCGAGCCAGACATAGAGGTCGCGGTTCAGTTCGGGCTCGGGGAACAGTGCGATCCGGGCCGGAAGCTGCAGGCTGTCCGGCGTGCGCAGCGCCTGTGCCAGCCGTTCCTCACCGAGGCCGACGCGCTGGCGCAGATTGAGCCGATGACCGGCAACGCGCTCGCGGGCTGGCACGATCCGGACCCCGGGCTCGCCGCCAAATCCGCGAAAGCAGACGGCCAGTGTCGGCGCCATGCTCGCCAGCGTCACCGCCGCCTGCGGATGATGCGGCAAGCTCGCGGTCTCGCCGACCAGCTTGTGCCAGAAGCGCCCGACCGTCTCCTCCAGCTCGAGGAAATCCAGCATCGGAAAGCTCCTAGACGAGAACCGCGCGGGCAATCTCGACGAGCCCGGCCTTGACCTCTGGCTCGTCGGTCAGTGGCTCTATGATGGCGGCCATCACCGCCTCGGAGAGCGGCAGGCCGGCGGCGAGCAGGGTGGCGGCATAGACGACAAGGCGGGTCGAGACACCTTCCTCGATGTCCTGCCCCTTCAGCCTGCGCAGGCGCCGGGCGAGGTCGACCAGCGGCGCGACAGAGCCTTCGGCGAGCCCGCTTTCCTTCGCCACGACGCCGATCTCCTGCTCGCGCGGCAGGAAGTCGAAGCTGATCGAGACGAAGCGCTGGCGGGTCGAGGGCTTCAGGTTCTTGAGCAGGTTCTGGTAGCCGGGGTTGTAGGACACCACGATCATGAAGGAGGGCGGAGCGGCCAGCAGCTCACCGGTGCGCTCCAGCGGCAGGAGACGCCGGTCGTCGGTGAGCGGATGCAGCACGACCGCTACGTCCTTGCGAGCCTCGACGATCTCGTCGAGATAGCACAGCCCTCCCTCGCGCACGGCCCGGGTCAGCGGTCCGTCCGTCCACACCGTCTCGCCGCCCTTGAGCAGATAGCGACCGGTCAGGTCGGCGGCGGAGAGATCGTCATGGCACGACACCGTGAACAGCGGCAGGCCGAGTTTCGCGGCCATATGGGCGACGAAGCGTGTCTTGCCCGAGCCCGTCGGCCCTTTGAGCAGCAGCGGCAGACGCCGCTCCCAGGCCTTCTCGAACAGGAAGCGCTCGTTGCCGGAAGCGGTATAGGCGGCGATGTCGTGCACCTCGGCGGCGGAAGCCGGGACGGGCGGGCGCGGGATCATGTTCATCGCAGAAATCCTTGGAACAGGGAGGCAGCCGCCCACCGGCCCGGAAGGCCGGTGGGCCCCGGCATCATTCCGCCGGCTGGGCGAGCGCGACCGGCGCGCGGCTGCGCTCACGGCCGGGCACCAGTACGGCCCAGACGAACATCAGCGCCGAGATCACCACCACCACGCCGGAGCCGAGCCGGATCCAGTAGAACAGGGCCATCTGGTCCTGGACCTCCATGAAGGACTGGCCCAGGACGCGCTGCAGATGGACCTGCACCACGCCGGCAAAGGTCAGCGCGAAGGTCATGACCGACATGGCCGTGCACATCATCCAGAAGCTCACGATCGAGAGCCACTGGTTGTAGGGCGCGCGGCCCTTCAGCTCCGGAATGGCGTAAGCCATCACCGCGAGGTTCAGCATCACATAGGCGCCGAAGAAGGCGAGGTGGCCGTGGGCGGCCGTGACCTGCGTGCCGTGGGTGTAGTAGTTGACCGAGGACAGCGTGTGCAGGAAGCCCCAGACGCCAGCGCCGAAGAAGGCCATCACCGAGCAGCCGATCGACCACAGGAGCGCTGCCCTGTTGGGGTGATTGCGGCCGGCCTTCCAGGTCATCTGGAAGGTGAAGATCACCATCGTGAAGAAGGGCGCGACCTCCAGCGTGGAGAACAGCGAGCCGATCCACTGCCAGTATCCCGGCGCTCCAATCCAGTAATAGTGATGGCCGGTGCCGAGGATGCCGGAAAACAGGGCGAGACCGACGATGACGTAGAGCCACTTCTCGACCACTTCGCGGTCGACGCCATTGAGCTTGATCATCAGGAAGGCCAGCACCGAGGCCATGATCAGCTCCCAGACGCCCTCCACCCAGAGATGGATGACGTACCACCAATACATCTTGTCGAGCGCAAGATTGGCGGGGTTGTAGAAGGCGAAGAGGAAGAAGATCGCCAGGCCCCACATGCCGAAGAGCAGGATATTGGTGACGGTGGTCTTGCGGCCCTTCAGTGAAGTCATGGTGATGTTGAACAGGAACATCAGCACGACGACGACGATGCCGATCTTGATCGCGAAGGGCTGCTCGAGGAATTCGCGCCCCTCGTGGATGCGGAAGAGATAGCCGACCACGGCGACCGCGGCCGCCACGAAGAACAGCCAGAACTGAATGACGGCGATCTTGCGGCTGTACAATTCTGTCTGCGCCTCCTCGGGCAGCAGGTAATAGGTCGCGCCCATGAAGCCGAGCAGCAGCCACACAACCAGCGCGTTGGTGTGGATCATGCGCACGATGTTGAAGGGCAGGACGACCGAAAGCGTGTTGGGCAGGACATAGATCAGTCCCGCCACGACCCCGAAGGCGACCTGCGCGATGAACAGGGCGAGCGCCCCGTAGAAATAGAGCATCGCGACATTCTGGGTCTCGTATCTCGTCGTGTTGTAGCCTGGCATGGCTTTCTCCTGTCGCGACGTCTCAGCCGGCATCGTTGGGCGGCCAGTTCTGGGTCTTGATCCGGCTCGTCCATTCGAGGAAATCGGCCAGATCCTTGAGTTCCTGCTCGGTCAGGTTGAATTGCGGCATCTGGCGCCGCCCCTCGATCCCGGTCGGCTGAGCCTGCATCCAGGCCTTCAGACTCTCGCGCGCGCCGGCCGCGTCCTTGTCGCCGCCGTAGCGCTTCCAGACATTGCCGAGTTCGGGCGCGAAATAGGCGCCTTCGCCGAGAAGCGTGTGGCAGTTGATGCAGGAATTGCGCTCCCAGACATGCTTGCCGCGGGCGACCGCGGGGGTCAGGGTCGACTCATCGGTGGACTTCGTCCGCATGAACCAGTGGCTGTGTGCGGTGAGCCCGACGAAGATGGCGAAGAAGAAAATCGATCCGCCGTAGAAGACATTTCGGGCTCCCGCCTTTGTCAGACGTTCGGCCATGCGTTCACCCTTCTTCTGCAAGCGAAGATGGACAGGTGCCGGAACTGCCGGGCCACGCTGCCGGCCCCCTTGTCGCGATGCATCGGGAACCAAGGCGCTCCTACTGCCGTTCGCCGCGGCCTTCTTTGCGATTTGGCAAGCAAGAACGATCACGTGTGCGGAAGGCCGGTCTCGAAACCCACCGGGAATGGCTTCGCGGCCTCCGTGGGATCAGGGGAACGACACGCACGCGGCTCTCGCCGCCATGCGCGCAACGATCGAGCTCACGCGACGGCCTCTGGATCGGCGCCGACTAAGCCACCGGGTTCGGTGACGCGCGCTCAGGCTGCGACCTTGTCATTTTCGGACGTGGCCACGAAGGCCGGCACGCCAGTCTCGCGGCGCCACCGGAAGAGGCCGAGCTGTGGCGTTCAAGTGCGCTGCTGACACGGGCTGCGGGGAAACATCCTGAACAGGGCCGGCGGCACGCGAGCTCAGCGGGAGGTCGTTAAGCGAGCTGAGTTCCAAGGGATTTTTGGAGCGGGCGATCGGGATCGAACCGACGACATTCAGCGTTTGGAAGCGGTGCCAGGACGTTGAATGTCGTCCTTCGCACTCCCTAACGGAAAGGCCGAATGGATTGCCGGGGCGCGATAAACCGCGCGATCGTAGTGTCATCTGTTGATGGACGGTCGCGGATCATCTACCCGAGGCGGAGCGTTGCGCGATGTCATCGGGAACGCTGCGCAGCGCCCGTCAGGGCTGTTCTGAGGCTAGCAGCATTTGATGCCGATTGAGCGTTTCGACACTGTCATTCTGGGCGCCGGTGCTGCTGGAATGATGTGCGCCATCCATGCCGCAGCGCGCGGCGGGCGTGTTCTCATTGTCGATCATGCCAAAGCACCCGGGGAAAAAATCCGTATTTCCGGCGGAGGCCGCTGCAACTTCACCAATATCGGAACAGGCGCGCGCAATTTTCTCTCGAACAATCCCCATTTCGCGAAATCTGCGCTTGGCCGATACACGCAGCATGATTTCGTTGCGTTGGTCGAAAAGCACCGCATTGCCTATCACGAAAAGACGCTCGGGCAGCTCTTCTGCGATGATTCCGCCAAGCAAATTATCGCAATGCTGTTGGATGAGATGGCGCGCGCGGCATGCGAACTGCGCCTCAGAACCACACTGGAAAGCCTCGAGCGGATCGATGACGGCTTTGCAATCGCGCTTGGTGGCGATGGGGCTGCAAAAATCCAGTGCCGGCATTTTGTCGTAGCGTCCGGGGGGAAATCCATCCCGAAAATGGGGGCATCCAGCCTTGGCTACCAGATCGCCGGCCAGTTTGGTCTGGCGGTCACGGAAACGCGCCCAGCCCTGGTACCGCTGACATTCGGTGAAGACGTTCTTGCCGGGTTTCGCGACCTTGCCGGCGTCGCCGCAGATGTACGGGTCTCGTGCGGCAAGACAACATTCGATGAGGCGCTGCTGTTCACGCATCGCGGTCTTTCCGGTCCCGCGATTCTGCAGACTTCGTCCTATTGGCGCGAGAAGGAGCCGATCAGGATCGCGTTCCTGCCCACGCAGGACGTGTTCGCCGACTTGCGCGCGTCCAGACAGGAAAACGGCCGCAGAAGCATCGCAAATACGCTTGGTGACCTTCTGCCGAAGCGATTGGCCGCTTATCTCGCAGATGCCCATGGTTGGACGGGGCCCATCGGCGACGCAAGCGACAAGAAGCTCGCCGCGATCGCTTCCACCATTCACGGCTGGGAGGTCATGCCCATCGGATCGGAAGGATACCGGACCGCGGAGGTGACGCTCGGTGGCGTCGATACGTCCGGTCTGAACTCACGGACGATGGAAACAAGGACCGTCGAGGGCCTGTACTTCATCGGTGAAGTGGTCGACGTCACGGGCTGGCTTGGTGGCTACAACTTCCAATGGGCGTGGTCATCAGGCTGGGCCGCAGGGACCGCCATCGCCGAACGCACCGGCTGAGAGGCCTGCGCGATACGAGGGCCAATTCTTAAACAATTGAAAATGCCCGCCGGCGTTCCCTGCCAGACCATGCCGGCGAGTTCGAATGACCGACGCCGCCCGAAAAAACTCTAACGTTCTGTAATCAAAAAGTTTTGGAGCGGGCGATCGAGATCGAACCGACGACATTCAGCTTGGGAAGCGGAGCTAAGTCGTTGAATTACCGCACCTGTGTTCCCCAAACGTAAAAACCGGCAGCCGCGCAGCTCATTGGACCGCGCGGCTTACGGGCTTAGCCTGCTCCGAAATGATCCTCGCCGCTATGTGTCATTGGCTCGGGTGATCCGTCTGATGCTGCTGCTGACGAAGCCGAGCGCAAGGTACGTTCGGTCGAACGGTCCGCCTCGCTATGCCGGCCTGAGCCGATCTTCGGTGATGCTCACGCTTCACCATTCGCGACGCCGCGATGACCCATCGTCCCGTTCGGGAACTCGGCCCCAGCTTCACGTTCGGGCAGCGGACGGGGCTACTTCAAATAGCCTACGTAGTAGATACCGATCACGTTTTTCGACGAATCCCGTATCGGCTTGTACCCTGCGACGTAGGGTTTGCCGAGGATGTCCACCTCTCCATAGAACGCTTCGTCTTTCCTGATGAACTCGATGGCTTTGCCTTTGGGATCCAGAATCGTTCCGATCGCTCGCGAGCCATCATCCTTTTTCACGTTGGTGGCGACGCGAACATACTCGTCACCGCTCTTTACGAAGATCGTGGCCGTCCCCTGAGCTTGCTTCACGACTTCATCAACCAAGTCGAAACTGTTGTTCATCTTGGTTGAACCGAAATAAATGGCAGGCACCGCCTTACCAGCGACAGCATCGGTCCCTTCGATCCTTGGCGGACCGAGCTTGTTCGCCATCGACTCCAAGAGCTCCATCGCCGTCTTCACCTTCGCATCCTGAGCTTGGCCAACGTTCGGTAGAAACATCGCCGCCCCGATGAGGTACATGACTGTCGAGATGCCGATAGCAATTTGCTTGAGTTTCATGAGTGTTCCTCCTCTTGAAAAACGCCTGCATGCGTCAGGGTCCTCACCGCATCTCGGTGACGGCTCGGAGGATCAGGCTGTAGCGGTTTGGTTTGATGTCACGCGATGACCACGCACTGATGGGCGTGCCGACGCGCGTCTCGACTAAGTCCAGCATAAAAACGGCCAGGCGCTCAATCACCCGTGATGATAGAGGAAGGCAGGTCCCAGCGCCAGCCACGCGAGTGGCGTCGTCCGCCGCTCGCAGTGGTCGTACCGGATCGAGGCAGGCCGCATGACTGGCCACAGGAGGCCCGCTGATGGCGTTCGTGGGCGTCGTCGTCTGCATCTTGCCGGTGCTGTCCGGAACGCCCTCGCGAGCCCCCAGAGGCTGGAATCTCAGGCTCGGAGGAACCGTTTCTCCGCCCCCCTCGCGGAGACCGACCAGCCGGCCGCCCGCAAGAGACTTGGGTGGCCGGTTAGGTGCATTGTTCGCTGCAAGAAATGTATCGCGCTGCGCCAGCCAGGCTGCCCGAAAGGAGACATCCCAAACGTCGGGTAATGGGATGGACCGGCTGCTCCCGCGGCCGCGTAAGCTGCGGCCTTACCGTCAAGCCGGAGCAGCCCCATGACCAGGACGACTTCGAACACTGAAGCAGAACTCACCGTTATCGGCATCGATATCGGCAAGGACGTCTTTCACCTCGTCGGCTTCGACGCGAACGGCAAGATCGCCTTCCGGCGCAAGATCCGACGCTTGGCGCTCGAAGAGACCTTCAAGATCCTTCCTGCCTGCATCGTCGGAATGGAGGCGTGCCTAAGTGCGCATTTCGTTGCCCGTACGCTGCGCAGGCTCGGCCATGAGCCCCGCATCATTCCGGCGAAGTACGCCAAGCCTTTCGCGAAGGGGCAGAAGAACGACTACAACGATGCCGAGGCCATCGCGGAGGCCGCGCTGCGACCGAACCTGCGGGTGGTGCGGGAGAAGACGCAGGACGAACTCGACTTGCAGGCCTACCACCGCATCCGGTCGCGGCTGGTCTCGCGCCGAACCGCAACGGTCAACCAGATCCGGGCGTTCCTGATCGAGCAGGGTATCGCCATTCGGCCGGGGTTGCGGGCCCTGCGCACCTCGCTCTTCGACATCCTGAAGAACCGTGCCGATGAGATCTCGCCTCGTATGAGCGATCTGATCGTCGGCCTCTACGAGGACTGGCTGTGGCTCGACGAGCGGATCGAGACGATCACCGCCGAGATCGAGAAGATCGCGGCCGAGCAGGCTGCTTGCACACGGCTCATGAGCGTTCCAGGTGTCGGGCCAATCATCTCGACGGCGCTGGTCGCCGCGATCGGCGACGGTGAAGCCTTCGACCGAGGCCGCGATTTTGGCGCCTGGCTCGGTCTCGTCCCGCGGCAATACAGCACCGGCGGGAGAACCGTGCTCGGGCGCATCTCGAAACAGGGCAACACCTATCTGAGAATGCTGTTCATCCAAGCCGCGAAGGTCATCATCATGAGACCGCAGAACTGGGAGAAGTTCAGCTTCGGAACCTGGTTGAAGGAGGCGGCTCCGCGGCTTCACCGCAACAAGCTTGCGACAGCCCTTGCCAACAAGCTCGCTCGCATCAGCTGGAGCGTTTTGCGCAACGGACGGTCGTTCGACACACACGAGGAGGCGCTCGCCATCTAGCAGCCTCCCAAGGAGTTCGCGACGGAGCAGGCATGGAACGGATTCAATATGCGCACCCAGAGCCTGGTGGCCCTTTTGGCCGCTGAACGGCCGATCTGGTAATGAGGCCAAAGGTGCGCGCGTATTCCCAACGAGGCCACGGCCCGCGAGCCGATCAGTAGGCCGGATACATATGAGCGACTTCCGTTATCGCGCCCAACCGTTGTGAAACGCAGCCGGTCCATACAAAAGGGCCACCTTTGACCGTTCAGCGGCTCGCCGCGAATGTCGCAGTTGGGTCGAAAGCGGACCTTGTCGAGTTGTCAGGGGCGTGCGCAACTGCGGTTGCAGTGCTGCGCGTGAATGGAAGAGCCTGATGCTAGGGAGCGGGAGAGCAAGCCGGTCTATCGGCGAAAGGCTTTTCAAGGTTTTCTGGTTTATCGTTATGCTATGCGTGATGGCCGCTTGGGGCGCCGGATGGGCGTTGGCGCTTTATGCGCTCTTTTTCTTGCTGATCTTCGTTCTCGTAAAGTTCCTCCCTCGCAGCGGCGATAATAGATCGGTATCGGACATTGAACGCCGATCCCTGCTCAGATTTCTCGCCGTGACGGCAGCGTTGTTGATTGTTGCCAGCATTGGCTATTTTCTGTTCGCCAGCATTCGATGAATGAGCGCTGACCGCGATCAACGCCGTCGCGAACGCGGGAAGCGAATGGCTGTTATGGGTCGTAAGCGGACCCGCCCGACGAAAGAGACTGCAACCGATTGCCGCGTTTCGGAGTCGGTCAAGGCGACCAGCCCCTTGCGCGGCGCCTACTTAACCCATTGAAATTACACGCTCACGTTCCCTGCCAAGCCCTGCCACAGAGTTCGACTTACTGGCATCGCTCGATGCAAGTTTGCGCTAACGTACTGTAATAAAATAGATTTTTGGAGCGGGCGATCGGGATCGAACCGACGACTTCAGCTTGGGAAGCGGAGCTAAGTCGTTGATTTTGCGCGCCTGCGTCCCCCAATAGGACAGCGACAAAGCAGCCGCAAGCGAGATTAGGGCTGTCATTGCCAAAGTCGGTTATCGGTGGAGACTGGACCTCGCTGGTTTCTCCAGGCTGCTCAGGTGCGGATTGGTTGAGTCGCGGCGTTTTGTTGAATTCGCCGTTTTAACTCTGCAATGCAGTAATCTAGATCAGACCTCAGCTGTTCGGCTGATTGCAAATCAAAGTTGATAAAATTCTCGACCGCTCCTTCGGGGCCGGCATAAGAATCTGGAAGAAGTTTAGCGCCTAGAAAAAATCGCCCGTCTAGCGCTTTCTTTATCCTCCATACCATGAATGATCTACCGCTGTATCGACCCCAAACCGGATTTGATTCGAATACAACGTCTCCCAAGGAGGCATTCAGCCCTTCTGATCTTGATAGAGTCTGCTTGAACCAACCGAGCATCACAAACCATCCAAACGAGGGCAATCGGATTGTTATGTATCGTTGCAGCGACGCGCGAAGTCCGCAACGGGTCGAGGCCGTGTGGAAACGTCTTTCAGGGTCGTGCTCTGACGATGCGACAGGGTCTGAGGGTCAGGCTCTCATGGCCTTCATCAACGTCGCCGCGCCGAGGATGGCGATGGCCCGCTTGAGATTGTAGGCCAGCACATGGAGGCTCATCTCGGTTCCGACATTGGGGAGGTGGCGGGTCAGGAAGTGACTTCGGCCCATCCAGTCCTTGATCGTGCCGAAGACGTGCTCGACCGTGCGCCTTCGGATCCGCATGGCGTCGGGCATGCGATCGAGCCGGCGCTGCATGGCCTCGATCACCACCTCGTGCTCCCAGCGCTTGATGCGGCGCTGCTTGCCGGTGGTGCATTGGTCTTTGACCAGGCAGGCTCCGCAGCCGTCGGCCCAGTAGGTATGGAGTGTCAGATCCTTCTCGACCGATGAGAAGCGCCATGTGAGCGTCTCGCCGGCGGGACAGCGATAGGTGTCGCTCGGAGCATCGTAGGTGAAGTCCTGCTTGCCCCAGCGCCCGTCGGCTTTGGCCCCTGATGTCAGGGGCTTGGGGACGATGGCGGAGATGCCGATCTCGTCGCAGGCCAGGACCTCCTCGCCTGAGAAGTAGCCGCGATCGGCCAGCACAGTCAGCGCACCGGCTCCTGTCGCATCCTTTGCCTGACGCCCCATGCTGGCGGAGCTGGCTGCGGTCGTGGCCGATGTTGGTGACCTCATGAGCCACGATCAGATGATGTTTGGCGTCGACCGCCGCCTGAACGTTGTAGCCGACGAGGCCAGTGCCCTTGCCGTTGGTGGCCATGGCGCGGGCGTCGGGATCGGTCAGCGAGACCTGACGGTCTGGCGCCACCGCGACGACGTGGTCCATCGCCTGGAGGTCACGCATCTGCTGACGCAGGCGATCAAGCCGGTCCTTGAGGCGGATGCTGCGCATCTGCGCGACGTCATCCTCCTGCCGGTCGGCCGTATCGAGCAGCGACAGATAGCGTGCGATGCTTGCCTCCACCTGCTCCATCCGGCGACGGATCGCGCCGGGCGTGAAGTTCTTGTCGCGCGTGTTGACGGCCTTGAACCGGCTGCCGTCCACGGCCACGGTGCCGCCTGCCAGAAGGCCGAGTTGGCGGCACAGCACGACGAACTGCGCGCAGGCAGCCCGGATCGCAGCCCCATTGTCACGGCGAAAGTCGGCGATGGTCTTGAAGTCGGGCGCAAGCTTGCCCGTCAGCCACATCACCTCGACGTTGCGGCCGGCCTCGCGCTCCAGCCGGCGGCTCGACTGAACCTGGTTGAGGTAGCCGTAGAGGTACAGCTTGAGAAGGGTAGCGGGGTGGTATCCAGGCCGCCCCGTCGAGGCCGGGCCGGCAAAGCCCATCGTTCCCAGATCGAGTTCGTCGATGAAGACATCCACCACCCGGACCGGATTATCTTCGCTGACGTAGTCCTCAAGACAGTCGGGCAGGAGCAGTCTCTGCAGCCGGGTCTCGCCTTCGATGTAGCGCGCCATGCAAGCCCTCGGATCGCTCCAGAAAGCCTACCAGATCAGCCCGTTTCCACACAGCCTCGGTCGTACGCGGACACTAACCGTGCGAGAGGGGTGGACTGCTGTAACACATTGAAATCACTCGACCCTGTTCCCGTCAGATTTTGACGGTCAGCAAAGCCAAATTCGGTCAGGCCGTTGAAATCAAGGGGGTTTTGGAGCGGGCGATCGGGATCGAACCGACGACATTCAGCTTGGGAAGCGGAGCTAAGTCATTGAATTCCCTCACCTGCGTTCCCCAGCACATAAACCGGCAGCTTCTTAAATGGGTGATGGGGTGGACGCCCCCCGACGGCATCTGCGTGCCAGAGTGGGAAGCGGACATGTGGGCCCCGGCAAGGCCTGGCCCTTCTGGAGTTTGAATCCCTTGCCAGGATCTGCTTCGCTCCACGAGCGATGCGATCGGTGGTTCCGGGATTGAGCGGGCCGTGAGGCCTCGCCGCCCTTGAATCCGGATTGGGTCAAATCTGCTGATTTGATCGGCTTTTCGAGAGGTGGTCCGGCGCTGACGGCGGGCGACGAGATGCGCAGTGCGCCGATACGTGCTACGCTCCCAAAAGCGGGAGAAGGAAAATGAAAATGCTGCGAGGTGCTTTCCGCCGTTGTGGTGTCATCACAGCTATCGCGTTCTCTGCTGCAATGTTTATCTCTGATGCCCACTTCAACGTTGCTGAGGCACAGAAGGCGCGGGCGGAGGATCTTGCTTGCGGCAAAGAACTACAAGAGCGGTGCAGTGGCAAAGGAGTGCCGGTACAAACAGACGCGGCTGGGTGGGTCAAAACAGACCTCCTTAGTTGCCTTTCCCAAGAAAAAGACAAGTTAGCAAAAAAATGTGCGGCACGCGCGGCTAATGTTTTGAAGAGCTGCAACGCGGATGCCAATCGACGTTGTAAAGGAATCGTGGCGGGTCAGGGCAATATTCTCGCATGCCTTACAACGGCAAGGCGCGTGGTTTCCGCGCGATGCAATGCGGCTCTTGATGCCGCTTACTTGCGCCAATGATCCTATCTCTACGGTAGCGACCTACAACTGTAGTAATGCCCCCTGACCGTCAATCCATTACCGAGACGATGCCGCTTGCGGCGTGGCGGCGTTCGCAGCCAAGAGTACCGGCCAGAGCGGATCGTCAGCGTCGCCGGCTGCGTTCGCGCCCATGTCGAGGCTGCCCTGGTCCTGTCCGGGGTCGAGGCCGAGCTGCATCACCTGCCGTTTCCGGGCAACGGCCATCAGAACAAGTTTGTCGCCGGGCTGCGCGAGTTGCTGCTGCAGCTGTGATGCCGCCGGCATTGTCCTCGATGCCCGCATCAAGGCGCGGGCGTTGATCTGCGGCGGCGAGGTTCACAACTTTCGCGCGGGTCGGCAGGGTCCGTGAGCAGAAGCGGTCGCCTGCCGAGAACGGATGCTGCCCCCAATCGCGACTTCGGCACCACCCCAGCATCGCTTCCAGGCAGCGCTCCAGCCCCAACTCTGTGCCCCTTGGCCGGCTGGCCAATCAGAATGCCCGAAGCTGACCTTTGCCACGTCGGCTATGGGCCAAATCTCGCCCCTCTCTTGCCTGACCACGAATGTCTCGGACGGGTCGTACGCAGACACTAACCGTGCGAGAGGGTTGGACTGCGGTAACACATTGAAATCACTCGGCCCTGTTCCCGTCAGATTTTGACAGTCCGCAAAGCCAAATTCGGGCAAGCCGTTGAAATCAAAGTGAATTTGGAGCGGGCGATCGGGATCGAACCGACGACATTCAGCTTGGGAAGCTGACGTTCTACCACTGAACTACGCCCGCATGCGCTCGCAGCGACCGCAGATCAACGGCGAGGACACGAATCTCATAGCGGCTTCCTGCGCAGGTGTCATCCGGCAATCGCGCGGGATTTTGGGCGCTGGTTCGCTCAGTCGCGAAAATGCTTCGAGAGCTTGAGCGCCTGGCCCTGGTAGTTCGATTTCAGGTCGGCGCCGTAGAGGGCGTCCGGGCGTGCCGCCATGTGCTCATAGACCAGCCGACCGACGATCTGGCCGTCCTCGATGATGAAGGGCACGTCGCGCGAGCGGACCTCGAGAACGGCACGCGCTCCCTTGCCGCCGGCGCCGCCATGGCCGAAGCCGGGGTCGAAGAAGCCGGCATAATGGACGCGGAACTCGCCGACGAGCGCATCGAATGGCGTCATCTCGACGGCATAATCGGGGGGCACATGCACGGCCTCCTTCGAGGCCAGGATATAAAACTGGTCCGGATCGAGGATCAGGGAGCGCGAGGCGTCCGCCTGGATCGGCTCCCAGAAATCCGCGACACGATAGGCGCCGACCCGGTCGACATCGACGAGTGCGGTATGGCGCTTGCCCCGATAGCCTACGAGACCGTCGAAGCCGGCGAGATCGACGCTGACGGCGACGCCGCTCTGGAAGGAGGGAGTGGCTGCGCTGACCAGCGTCTCCCGTTCGTGCAATTCGCCCAACGAGCGGTCGTCGAGCCGGGCATCGCCAGCGCGGAAGCGGATCTGCGAGAGCCGCGAGCCGGAGCGCACCAGAACCGGGAAGGTGCGTGGCGAGATCTCGATGAAGAGCGGGCCCTCATAGCCTTCCTCGACCAGATCGAATTCGCGCGCCCGGTCGGTGATGACGCGGGTGAAGACGTCGAGCCGTCCCGTCGAGCTCTTCGGGTTGGCGGCGGCGCGCAGGCCCTGGGGCAGCGCCAGCCCTTCCATCAGCTCCGCGACATAGACGCAGCCGGTCTCGAGCACGGCGCCCCTGGTCAGGTCGATCTCATGCAGGGCGAGCTGGTCGAGCCGCCGCGCGACGGTCGATCCGGGGCCGGGCAGGAAGCTGGCGCGGACGCGATAGGCCTTGTCGCCGAGCCTGAGGTCGAGGCTGGCCGGCTGGATCTGGCCTTCCGCGGGCGGCCGCGCAAGCTTGATCACACCCTCTTCGATGAAGGCACGGATGCGGCTGTCGGGCTGGATGCCGGGCAGGAAGGGCAGCATGAGCGTCGGACCTGTTCAGCCTGAGCTAGCGAAGCCTGACACAAGGGCCAGGCGGGCCAGTCCTATCGCCCGTTTTCGGGGCGGTTGTCCACGCGAGAATCACTCTGTCCGCCGCCGCGCCGGGCCAAATGCAGGACTGGCCAGCGCTGCTTCGGGATTGACGCTGCCGCCGGCCGGTCCATAACAGGGGCGTTGTTCCCGGCCCATTTCCGTCCGCCGGCGAACCCGCAACGGCACGGAGCCGCTGAGCATGTATCAGGCGCAAACCCGAGGCGTGCGCGTGACCGCCGTTCCCGAGTTCATGGAACGGGAATCCGCCCATGAGCAGGGCCGCTATTTCTGGGCCTATACGATCGAGATCGTGAACCAGTCGCGCCAGACCGTGCAGCTGATGACGCGGCACTGGTTCATCACGGATGGCCGCGGCGAGGTCCACGAAGTGCGCGGCGATGGTGTGGTCGGCAAGCAGCCGGTGCTGCGGCCCGGCGAGAGCTTCAGCTATACCTCGGGCTGCCCGCTGATGACGCCCGACGGCTCGATGCGCGGCTATTACGCCATGCTGGGAGAGGATGGCGTGGTCTTCGATGTCGAGGTGCCGCTGTTCCCGCTCGATTCCCCCTATGTGAAGAAGGTTCTGCATTGACCATTCCGACCACGGCCGCGCGGCGCTACACGCCGCTCGAAATGCTGTCGCGCCTCGTCGCCTTCGACACGGTGAGCGCCAAGTCCAATCTCGATCTGATCGCCTTCGTTGCGGATTATCTCGAGAGCTGGGGCGTGTCCTCGATCCGGATTCCGAATGCGGAGGGTGACAAGGCGGCGCTCTTTGCCACGATCGGCCCGGCCGATCGCGGCGGCATCGTCCTCTCCGGCCATACCGATGTCGTGCCCGTCGCCGGCCAGGCCTGGTCGAGCGATCCCTTCACCCTGCGCATTGCCGATGGCAGGGCCTATGGCCGGGGCGCCGTGGACATGAAGGGCTTCGTGGCGCTGGGGCTTGCCCTGGTTCCGGATTTCCTGGCCGCCGGGCTGACGACGCCGATCCATCTCTTCCTGTCCTATGACGAGGAGCTCACCTGCCTCGGCGTCGTGGACGGCATTGCCCGCATGGGCCGCGATCTGCCGCTGCCGCGCGCCGTCATCGTCGGCGAGCCGACCTCGCTCGAGATTGCCGACGCCCATAAGGGCATCCGCACCTTCAATACCGTCGTCACCGGCTTCGCCGCCCATTCCTCGAAGCCGCATCTCGGCGCCAGCGCCGTCCATGCCGGGGCGTTGCTCGCCGCAGAGCTCGACCGGATGGCGCAGGAGCTGATGGAGCGGGCCGATCCCGCCGACCGCTTCGATCCGCCCTACGACACGGTCCATGTCGGCAAGCTCCATGGCGGCATCGCCCGCAACATCCTGGCCGATCGCTGCGAACTGGGCTGGGAGGTGCGCACGTTGCCGGGCTCGGATCCGGACGAAGTACCGCACCGCTTCTCCGCCTATGCCGAGACGGTTCTCGCGCGCATGCGCAAGACCGCGCCCTCCTCGACGATCACGACCGTGATGACATCGGATGTGCCGGGTCTGGCGCCTGATGCCGGCTCGATGGCCGAGGCCCTCACCATGCGCCTTGCCGGCCGCAACAGCACGATTGCCGTACCCTATGCGACCGAGGCCGGACATTTCCAGCGCGCCGGCCTGCCGACCGTCGTCTGCGGCCCGGGCTCAATCGATCAGGCGCATCAGCCGGACGAGTACATCACACTCGAGCAGCTCGCCGCCGGCGAGGCATTCATGCGCGACCTGATGCAGAGCTGCCGGAGCTGAGGGGCACTGAGCCCCGCATCGATGACGGCAGGCTGTTGAGGCGAATGTCGCCTCGGCGGGTTGGGAGCGAGGTCTGTCCAGCCATCCCGATCTTCTGCCGTTCGGCGCGCCACGCGCACACCGTGCGAGGTGCGTCGTCTTGCCCGTGCTGAACTTGCTCGCATAACGCCGTACACGTCGCAGCGCGGGTGCCCGTGCAGGGATCCCTGCGCTGTCTTGCCTCGCTTGCGCGCGGCACGCTTCACTGGAAAATGCATACGCTTAGTAATAATGTATGCAGACATTGATTGGATATGGCGGCAATGATCCATTGCGCGCCGAACTCTGGTGAAGCGATGGAAAACGCGTCAAACTCGGCGCTCGCCTGCGGGAAACCTGCCTCGGCAGCGGCATGGGTGAGGAGCTGAGATGTTCGGTCTGACCGCACTCGAGCTGGCCCGCATCCAGTTCGGCTTCACCATCTCGTTCCACATCGTCTTCCCGGCGATCACGATCGGGCTCGCGAGCTATCTCGCGGTGCTGGAAGGCCTGTGGCTATGGAAGCGCGACACCGTCTATCGCGATCTCTACCATTTCTGGTCGACGATCTTTGCCGTGAACTTTGCCATGGGCGTCGTCTCCGGGCTGGTCATGGCCTACCAGTTCGGCACGAACTGGAGCTATTTCTCCTCCTTTGCCGGCAGCGTGACCGGGCCGCTCCTCACCTATGAGGTGCTGACCGCGTTCTTCCTCGAGGCCGGCTTCCTCGGCGTCATGCTGTTCGGATGGAACAAGGTCGGACCGGGCCTGCACTTCTTCGCGACGATCATGGTCGCGCTGGGCACGCTCGTCTCGGCGACCTGGATCCTTGCCTCCAACAGCTGGATGCAGACGCCGCAGGGATTCGAGATCATAGATGGCCGGGTCATACCGGTCGACTGGCTGAAGGTCATCTTCAACCCGTCCTTCCCCTATCGTCTCGTGCACATGACCATCGCCGCCTTTCTCGCGACGGCTCTGTTCGTCGCCGCCTCCGGCGCCTGGCATCTGCTGCGCGGCCGCGACACGCCGGCGATCAGGACGATGCTGTCGATGGCGATGTGGATGCTGCTGGTCGTCGCGCCGCTGCAGGTTGCCGTCGGTGACGCGCATGGTCTGAATACGCTCAAGTATCAGCCGGCCAAGATTGCCGCGGTCGAGGGACACTGGGAGAACAAGCCCGGTGAGGGGGTGCCGCTGGTTCTGTTCGGCTGGCCCGACATGGCGGCGGAGACGACACGCTACAAGATCGAGATCCCCCGCCTGGGTAGCCTGATCCTGACCCATGACTGGAATGGACAGATTCAGGGCCTGAAGGAGTTCGCCCCCGAGGACCGGCCCAACTCGACCATCGTGTTCTGGAGCTTCCGGATCATGGTCGGCCTCGGCTTCCTGATGCTGGCGCTCGGCTTCTGGGGCCTGTGGCTGCGCTGGCGCGGAGGATTGTTCGAATCCAAGCTGTTCCTGCGTTTTGCCCTGCTGATGGGGCCGTCGGGGCTGGTCGCCATCCTCGCCGGCTGGTTCACGACGGAGATCGGTCGTCAGCCCTGGATCGTCTATGGCGTGATGCGAACGAAGGACGCGGTCTCCAACCACTCGGCGCTGGCGCTGTCGGCGACGCTGATCGTCTTCATCGTCATGTACATCGCCGTCTTCGGAACAGGTGTCAGCTACATGCTGAAGCTGGTGGGACATGGTCCGGAGAGCCACGGTCCTGAGCCGGAAGCCCATGGCGAAGAACTCTTGAATCAACGCCCGGCCCGGCCGCTCTCGGCGGCGCCGGATCACCTCGATGCCCCCAGCGGCGCCGGCAAGGGAGCGTGAGCGAAATGGGCATCGATCTTCCGATCATCTGGGCGCTGATCATCGGCTTCGGCCTGATGATGTATGTGATCATGGACGGTTTCGACCTCGGCATCGGGATCCTGTTCCCCTTCGTGAAGGGGAGGGAGGATCGCGACACGATGGTCAACACGGTGGCGCCGGTCTGGGACGGAAATGAAACCTGGCTGGTGCTGGGCGGCGCAGCGCTGATGGCCGCCTTCCCGCTCGCCTATGCCGTGATCCTCAGTGCGCTCTATCTCCCGCTCGTCCTGATGCTGGCGGGGCTGATCTGGCGCGGCGTCGCCTTCGAGTTCCGCTTCAAGGCCGATGAGGCGCACAAGCCGTTCTGGGACAAGGCCTTTGCCTGGGGGTCCTACGTCGCCACCTATTTCCAGGGCGTGTCGCTCGGCGCCTTCATCAACGGTTTTGTAGTCCGCGACGGCGCCTTTGCCGGCGGCGCGCTCGACTGGCTGACACCGTTCAGCCTGTTCACCGGCCTGGGTCTCCTTGTCGCCTACGCGCTGCTGGGCAGCACCTGGCTGATCATGAAGACGGACGAACAGCTGCAGCAGCGCATGATCGCGCTCGCTCGCCCGATCGTCATCGCCCTGCTCGTCGCCATCGTGCTTGTCAGCCTGTGGACGCCATGGCTGCATCAGCGCGTGGCGGAGCGCTGGTTCACGCTGCCGAACCTGTTCTTCTTCGCGCCCGTCCCGATCCTGGTCTTCGCCACGGCCGCCCTGATCCTGTCGGTGCTGAAGCGGTCGCCGCATGCAGCCCCGTTCCTGCTGTCGCTGGTGCTGCTCTTCCTCGGCTATAGCGGCCTTGCGATCAGCCTCTGGCCCAACATCATCCCGCCCGACATCTCGATCCGCGCGGCAGCGGCTCCGCCGCAGAGCCTGGGCTTCACGCTGGTCGGGGCGCTCTTCATCATCCCGATCATCCTCGCCTATACCGCGTGGTCCTATTACGTGTTTCGCGGCAAGGTCAGGGCGGGGGAGGGCTATCACTGATGGCGCCGGTCACTTCCCCTCGCAAGCCCTGGCTCAACCGCTTCGGCTGGCTCGTCCTGATCTGGGGCGCAAGCGTCCTCACGCTCGGCATCGTTGCCCTCGGCTTCCGTCTTCTGATGAAAGCCGCCGGGCTGTCGCTCTGAGAGAGCCGCGGAGGCGCGAGAGCCTCCGCGCCGTCAGGGTGAGGTGTTCAGCCCCGCCTCGACCTCGGTCGGGTCGAAATCATAGCGCCGCGAGCAGAATTCGCAGGTGACGGCGAGCGTGCCGTCATCGGCGACCATGGCCCGGCGGTCCTCGGCGGAAAAACCGCGCAGCATGCCGAGCACGCGCTCACGTGAGCAGCGGCAGGACTCATGAACGATCACCGGCTCGAAGACGCGCGCGCCACGCTCGTGGAACAGGCGATAGAGCAGCCGCTCGCTTTCCAGCATCGGGTCGAGCAGTTCGTGGTCCTCGACCGTCTCGACCAGCGAGCGGGCCTCGGCCCAGGCATCGTCGGCGATCCCGTCGGGGTGCTCGCTGGCCAGGATCTCGTGCCCCTGCGGAGCATCACCCGGATGGATGTCGGCCGCGCGCAGCCGGTCGGGAGAGGTCGGCATGAACTGCACGATCAGCCCGCCGGCTCGCCATTGCCGCCCCGCGCCCGTGACGACGCTGCCGACGCCGAGCCGCACCCGGCTTGGAATCTGTTCGGACTGCTTGAAATACTGGTGCGCGGCGTCCTCAAGGCTCTGATGCTCGAGCGTGACCACGCCCTGATAGCGCGTCGATTGCGAACCCTGATCGACCGTCAGGCCGAGATGGCCCTTGCCGAGCAGTTCGCCGGTGCTCAACGTGCCCTCAGCCACCGCCTGCTGCAGCCGCGCCTCATCGTAATGTGCGACGGCGCGGTAATTGTCGGGCGCGTTGAAATCGACCACCAGCATGGAGATCGGCCCATCGCTCTTGGTCTGGAGCTGGAAACGGCCTTCGAACTTCAGTGCGGTGCCGAGCAGAACGGTGAGCGCGGCCGCTTCGCCGAGGACGCGGGAGACCGGCTCCGGATAGTTGTGACGTTCGAGGACCGTGTCGATCGAGGCGCCGAGCCGCACGACCCGGCCGCGAATGTCGAGGTCCGGGACCGTGAACGGCACGACCCGATCGTCGAGTGCGGCCGTCTCCGAGGGGGTGTCAGCGACGGCCATCAGGCTGCGACGCCGCCAAAGCACCAGGCCAGGATGCCCTTCTGCGCATGCAGCCGGTTCTCGGCCTCGTCGAAGACGGCCGATTGCGGGCCGTCCATGACCGCATCGGTGACTTCCTCGCCGCGGCTCGCCGGCAGGCAGTGCATGAAGATCGCATCCTTTTCGGCGCGGCCGAGCAGGCGCTCGTCGACCTGATAGGGGCGCAGCAGGTTGTGGCGCGTGCCTTCCTCGTCGCCCATCGAGACCCAGCAATCGGTGATGACGCAATCAGCGCCCTCGACCGCGGCTTCGGGCCGGCTGGTCAGCCGGATCTTGGCGCCCTGCTTGCGAGCCCAGTCGATCAGTGCCGGCGGCGGAGCAAGCTCTTCGGGCGTCGCGATCGCGAGCTCGAAATCGAGCCGTCCGGCCGCATGCACCCAGGAGGTCAGGACATTGTTCGTGTCGCCGGTCCAGGCGATGCGCTTGCCGGCGATCGGCCCCCTGCGCTCCTCGAAGGTCATGACATCGGCCATGACCTGACAGGGATGCTGGCGCTTGGTCAGCCCGTTGATGACCGGCACGGTGGCATATTTCGCCATCTCGACCACGGAATCATGGTCGAGCATGCGGATCATGATGGCGTCGACATAGCGCGACAGCACACGGGCGGTATCGGCAATGGTCTCGCGCTCACCGAGCTCGATCTCCTGCCCTGTCACCATCATCGGCGAGCCGCCAAGCTCACGGATCCCGACATCGAAGGAGACGCGGGTTCGCAAGGAAGGCTGTTCGAAGATCATGGCGATGACCTTGCCTTCGAGCAGGCGGTCGGAGGCTGCCGCGGGCGTGCGACGGCGGGCCTTCATCTCCTCGCCTGCGCGCAGGATGGCGCGGAGCTGGTCGCTGGAGAAATCGGAGAGATCGAGGAAATGGCGCATCGTCGGCGCTTCCTTCAAAAAAACGTGCCGTGGGCGGAGGGTTCGTTATTCGGCCGCCGGTCGCGTCAGGGTGGCCTCGACCGCCTGCGCAGCCCTTTCGAGCCGCACGATCGCCTCGGCGGCGTCTGCTTCGGTGATGATCAGCGGCGGAAGCAGGCGCACGACATTGTCGCCGGCCGCGACGACCAGGAGCCCGGCCGCACGTGCCTCGACCACGAAGTCGGTGTTCGGCGTGTTGAGCTTCAGGCCGATCATCAGCCCCTCGCCGCGGATCTCCGCGATCACGTCGGGATGGTGATCCCTGAGCTGGGCCAGCGACTGCCGCAGACGCAGGCTCATCTGCTGCACATGATCGAGGAAGCCCGGCGCCAGCACGACATCCAGCACCGCATTGCCGACCGCCATGGCGAGCGGGTTGCCGCCGAACGTCGTGCCATGCGTGCCGAGCGTCATGCCCGAGGCTGCGTCCTCGGTGGCGAGGCAGGCGCCCATCGGGAAGCCGCCGCCAATGCCCTTGGCGATCGCCATGATGTCGGGCGCGATGCCCGAGAGCTCATAGGAGAAGAACTTGCCGGTGCGCCCGACACCGGTCTGGATCTCGTCGAAGATCAGCATCAGGCCATGCGTGTCGCAAAGCTCGCGGATCAGCTTGAGGAAGCGTACCGGCACCGAGCGCAGGCCGCCTTCGCCCTGGATCGGTTCGATCATCAGCGCAGCCGTCTCGGGCCCGATCGCGGCCTTCAGCGCGGCCTCGTCGTCGAAGGGCACCTGGTCGAAGCCGTCGACCTTCGGGCCGAAACCGTCGATGTATTTCTGCTGGCCGCCAGCGGCGATGGTCGCAAGCGTACGACCGTGGAAGGCGCCTTCGAAGGTAATGATGCGATAGCGCTCGGGATGACCCTTCGCTGCATGGTGCTTGCGCGCCATCTTGATGGCGCACTCATTGGCCTCGGCGCCGGAATTGGTGAAGAACACCCGTTCCGCGAAGGTCGCCTCGCAGAGCCGCCGGGCCAGACGCTCGCCTTCCGGCATGCTGTAGAGGTTTGAGGTGTGCCAGATACGCGAGGCCTGCTCGGTCAGCGCCTGGACCAGATGCGGATGCGCATGGCCGAGCGCATTGACGGCGATGCCGGCTCCGAAATCGAGATAGCGCTGGCCATCCGACGCGACCACCCAGGCGCCCTCGCCGCGCTCGAGCGCGATCGGCGCGCGGGCATAGGTCGGCAGCAGCACGGACTGGGAAGGGTTAACGGGGGCAGGGGTCATGACAGGCGATCCTCGCGGAAGGGCGAATGAGAACGGGTGGGCGCTGGATGGAAGAACGGCGTCGCGGGGCAAAATTTGGCAGCCCTCTGCGACCCGCCGGCGACATTATCGTCGCAGCCAGTTCCCGACGTCTCGTCGCGCCGTCATCCGCATCGCCAAGAAGACCTTGATCCGTCAAAACATAAGCGCCGCCCGTGGAAGGGGCGGCTGGGTAGCCGCGACTATGCAAAACCGGTTACCCGCTGTCAATTCCGCGCCGTAACGTCAGATCTTCCGCAGCCGGGGGCTTGACCCGCGATCCGCGAATGGCTGGGGAAAAACCAATTTCCGATTCGGGGACTCTTGTGGCCGAGTCCCGGCATCTTGTATGGTCCGTTTTGTCAGATACGACATCTCGTGCGGCGTCTCCTGTACCGTCAATTCCGGGTGTAACGGCCTCCGTCTAGCAACGGGAGCTGCCGGTTTCGGATTCCGCCCATGATCGGCCCATAGGCCGGTTCCGTGAAGGAGCTGGCCGGATGAGACAGGTGAAGCCATGAACGACGTCGGAGCATGGACGGACGAACGCGTCGAGCTTCTCAAGAAGCTCTGGAGCGACGGACTGAGCGCCAGCCAGATCGCCGGCGAGCTCGGCAACGTCACGCGTAACGCCGTGATCGGCAAGGTGCATCGGCTTGGTCTTTCCGGCCGCGCCAAGAGCCCGGCCGCGTCGTCGACGCCGCGCCCCCGGAAGGCGCCGACCCGCGCGCCGAGCCATCCTGTCGGCGGCAATGCCGGCATGACCCGTGGCGCCAATGCGCTCGCGCCGCAATATGAGCCGGAGGCCGAGGTCGAGGTCGAGCAGGCGCCGGCTTTGCCTGAGGACGTCGTGGTGCCGTTCTCCGATCGGGTCACGATCATGGACCTGCGCGAATATATGTGCCGCTGGCCGATGGGCGACCCGACCACGGCGGAATTCCGCTTCTGCGGCGGCCGCTCGCAGACCGGCATGCCCTATTGCAGCTACCACGCTCGGATTGCCTATCAGCCCGCGGCCGATCGCCGTCGCGACCGCAAGATCGTGCGCGCCTGAGCCAGGTCTGTTTCGATCGATAGAGAAAAGCCGGCCCGCAAGGCCGGCTTTTTCATGAGGCCCGTCGGAACCGGGCGGGGCGTTCTGGTCCGCTGGCCACCTAACCCAGTTTGCGTCGCTCGAGGCGCTTGCTCCAGCGTGAGAGCGCGTAGCAGATCAGCCAATAGATCGCCCCGGCGAAGGCATAGGCCTCCATGTTCATCCCGACCCAGTTGGGGTCGGCAAGCGACGCCTGCGCGATGCCGAGCAGGTCGAGGATCGAGACGACGAGCACGAGCGTCGTGTTCTTGATCAGCGCGATGAATTCATTGGTCATCGCCGGCAGCGAAATCCGCAAGGCCTGCGGCAGGACGATCAGCCCGGTCGCCTTCCAATAGGTCAGTCCCAGCGCCGTCGCAGCCTCGCGCTGGCCGGAGGGAAGCGCCTGCAATCCGCCGCGGACGGCTTCGGCCATATAGGCGGCGATGACGAGGCCAAGCCCGATCACGGCGCGTGCCAGGCGGTCGATGCCCGTGCCGCTCGGCAGGATCAGCGGCAGCAGCAGCGAGGCGAGGAAGATCACAGCGATGATCGGCACGCCGCGCCAGAACTCGATGAACAGCACGCTGATCAGCCGCACCACCTTGAGCTGCGACTGGCGTCCCAGCGCCAGCAGGATGCCGAGCGGGATCGCGATCAGGCTGGAATAGACCGAGATGAAGAGCGTCAGCATCAGCCCGCCCCACTCGCGCGTCTCGACCGGGCGCAGGCCGAACCCGCCGGCCAGCAGCCAGACGCCGAGCGGCGGCAGGATGACCAGCGCCAGGATCGCGAGCCGGATCCGCATGGATTTCGGCGAGAGATAGAGGCCAAGTCCAGACAGTGCGAAGATCGCCCCGGCGAGATCTGCCCGCCAACGTTCGTCGACCGGATAGAGCCCGTACATGAACTGGCCGAAGCGGGCCCGGATGAAGACCCAGCAGGCACCGCTGCCGGTGCAGTCATTGCGGGTGGTGCCGGACCAGGTTGCGTCGATCAGCGCCCAGCGGATCAGCGGGACCGCGACCCAGGCGATGCCGAGTGCGAGGATGACGGTAAGGGCGGCGGTCGCCGGCGTGCCGAACAGCCTCTGGCGCCAGAGCGGTAAGGTTGCTGCGCTCATCGTGTCACCAGCGCGATCCTGGCATTGTACCAGTTCATGAAGGCCGAGACGGCAAGCCCGATCACCAGATAGACCGCAAGCGTCATGGCGATGATCTCGATCGCCTGCCCGGTATTGTTCAGAGCCGAGCCCATGAACAGGCTCACGATGTCGGGATACGCAATGGCGGCACCGAAGGACGAGTTCTTCAGGACGTTGAGATATTGGTTGGTCATCGGCGGCACGATCACACGCAGCGCCTGCGGGATGACGACGAGCCGCAGGATTTGCCGGGGACGCAGGCCGAGCGCGGCAGATGCCTCGCTCTGGCCATGCGGCACGGCCTGGATGCCGCCGCGCACGATCTCGGCGATGAAGCCGGCCGTGTAGGTCACGAGCGCCGCCAGCAGCGCGACGAATTCGGGGATCACGACGAAGCCGCCGCGGTAATTGAAGCCGCGCAGCACCGGCACGTCCCAGCTTACGGAGAGCCCGGCCCAGGCGAAGGCCAGCGCGGGCACGATCAGGACGAACAGGATGCCGAGCATGAGGACGGGCGCGTCACGGCCGGTCTCCTCCTTCCGCCGACGTGCCCAGCGCATCACCAGCCACTGCACCAGCCAGGACAGGAGCATGATCGCCAAGGCCCAGCGGAAATTCGCCGGCGAGTCGGGCAGCGGAATGGTCAGGCCGCGATTATTGAGGAAGGCGACGCCGAACAGGCTCAATGAGGCGCGTGGCGCCGGCAGGGCCGCGATCACGCCAAAGTACCAGAACAGGACGAAGAACAGCAGCGGGATATTGCGGACGAACTCGATATAGGCGCCGGCGATCGTCGAGAGCAGCCAGTGCGAAGACAGCCGTGCGATGCCGATGACGAAGCCGAGCAGGGTGGCAAGGGCGATCGCGATCACCGTGACCAGCATCGTGTTGGCGATGCCGACCCAGAACAGCGCGAGGATGTTGTCCTGCTGGGTGTAGCCGGTCAGGACGAAGGGAACTTCGATCCCCGATGTGCGCCAGAGAAAGTCGAAGCCCGACGCGATGCCGGCCTTGACCATGTTCTCCGAGGCGTTGCGCACGAACCAGACGGTCGCGCCGACGAGACCAAGCACGAGCGCGACCTGATAGAACAGGTCGCGCACCCGCTTGTCGTTGATGAAGGACAGAACGCTGGCCACGGTGCCGCCTCTTAGACGAGTGGCGAAGGAGATGCGCCATTCCCAGCGGAGCGAGATGCAGGCCCGGAAACCATCGAAAAGCGTTGCGCCCTGCGATGGTGTCCCGAGCTGCCGGCCTTGCCGCCTACCTGGAATGACGCCCGGTTTCTAGAAGCACCGTCAGGCGCCCGATACCGGGGCGCCTCTCACTGGAAGGGCGGCGTGAACAGCAAGCCACCCTTGGTCCAGAGCTGGTTCTGGCCACGCTCGAGCTTCAGTGGCGAGCCCATGCCGACCGAACGCTCATAGCTCTCGCCATAATTGCCGACCTGCTTGATGGCCTTGTACATCCAGTCGTCCGGCAGGCCCATCATCGCGCCGAAACCGCCTTCGACGCCGAGCAGGCGGCGGACTTCCGAGTTCTTGGAATTGGCCTTAATCTCATCGACATTGGCCGAGGTGACGCCGAGCATCTCGGCGGCGATGGTGCCATTCAATACCCAGCGCACGATCAGCTGCCAGCGCTCGTCGCCATAGCGCGTCACCGGCCCCTGGGGATCGTTCGAGATCGGCTGGGTCAGGATGACGTGATCGCCCGGGACCTTGAGCTTGGCGCGCTGACCTGCGAGCGCGCCGACGCCGGCGGTATAGGCGTCGCAGCGGCCGGCATCATAAGCGGCGATGGCGTCGTCGTTCTTCTGGAAATTGGTGATCGTGACCTTGAGGTTGCGCTCGCGGAACCAATCGGCGGCGTTCTTCTCCTCGGTCGAGCCGGCGGCGACGCAGACCGAGGCGCCGTCGAGATCGGCCGCCGTCTTGGCATTGGTCGACTTGCGGACGATGAAGGTCTGGCCTTCGTAGAAATTGATGCCCTGGAAGTTCAGGCCCAAGGTCGCGTTGCGCGAGAAGGTGATGGTCGAGTTGCGCGAGAGCAGGTCGACCTGGCCCGATTGCAGGATCGGCCAGCGCTGCTGAACCGAGGTCGGCGTGAACTTCACCTTGGTGGCATCGCCCAGCACGGCTGCCGCCAGCGCCTTGCAGTAATCGACATCGAGCCCGGTCCACTCGCCCTTGTCATTGGCGAAGGAGAAGCCTGGCAGGCCAAGATGCACGCCGCATTCGAGATGCCCGCGGGCCTTTATGGCATCCAGGGTCGGGCTTGGCGCCAGCTGTTGCGCATTGGCGGCGGTGGCCGCGGCTGCAAGGGCGGCTGCGGCCCCCAGAAACATCATCTTCGTCATCGTCATTCCCCCGAAGCCTGGGCGGCTCTCTGCATGGTGGCATGACTATGCAACAGCTGAGCCGCGAAGGGGAGTGGGGGGATTTCGAATCCCGGATGCGATGTCGAGCGGAAGACAGCTGGCGGCGCCGTCATCGGTGCATCACTGCGCGGTCATGACCGCCTGCACGAATCCGTCCTCGACATAGGTGACGTTGCCGTCCGGCAGTCCGAGGATGCGGTCGATGGCGATGCCCTGGAAGCGCAGTTGCTGCGACCTACTCGTCCGCGACGCCGCAGGGCTCGGCGAACGGGAGAGGGTGCGGATCAGACTGGAGACACGCGGCTTCGTCTTCCAGTGCCATTTCCTGCTGCCGGAATTCACCGTGCGCGAGACCGTCGAGATCCTGAGCCGGCGCATCTCTACAAGCGGCCAGAGCTGCCCTCCGGCGGGCAGCGCCAGCGTGTCGCCGTGGCGCGAGCGCTAGCCAACGATCCGACGTTCGTCCTTGCCGGCGGGCCGACGGGCAGCCTCGACAGCAAGAACCCGGAACAGGTCTTCGTGATTCCGGGCGCGCTGGTGCGTGAGCGCGGCAAGACCGTGATTGCCGTCACTCACTGTCTGGAGATGGCTGCCTTGACCAGTTGTCGCATCCATCTCGTCGACGGCCGGGTGACCGAGGACGAAACCCTGCAGGGGGAGGCTGAGCAGCCGCCCCGCGCGAGCGCCTCAGGTGCCGAACACCGTGTTCAGCTGGCTGCCGACCATGATGAAGGTGGTGCGCTTGGGCATCTCCTTCAGCCGCACGGCACCGATATAGGTCATCGCCGAGCGCACGCCGCCCATCAGCTCCTGCATCGTACCCTCGACCGGGCCGCGATAGGGCACTTCGACGGTCTTGCCCTCGGAGGCGCGGTATTTCGCGACGCCCCCGGAATAGCGCTTCATCGCCGTGTCCGAGGACATGCCGTAGAAGGTCATCGCGACCGGGACCTTCTTGCCGTCGCGCTCCTCGTAGCGGATCTTGCCCTCGCATTCGTCATGGCCGGCGAGCATGCCGCCCAGCATGACGAAGTCGGCGCCGCCACCATAAGCCTTGGCCAGATCGCCGGGCACAGTGCAGCCGCCATCCCCGCAGACCAGGCCCTTCAGGCCATGCGCCGCGTCGGAACATTCGATGATGGCGGAGAGCTGCGGATAGCCGACGCCGGTCATCTTGCGGGTGGTGCAGACCGAGCCGGGGCCGATGCCGACCTTGACGATGTCGGCGCCTGCAAGAAGCAGCGCTTCCGTCATGTCGCCGGTCACGACATTGCCGGCCATGATCGCCGCATGCGGGAAGGCTTCGCGGGTCGCCTTCACGGTGTCGACGAATTTCTCGGTGTAACCATTGGCGACATCGAGGCAGATCTTGCTGATCGGCGCCTTGGAATGGACGTGCTTCAGCTTCTCGTGATCGGTCTCGGTGGTGCCGAGCGAGTAGAAGGCATTGGCCGATTCCTTCTCCTTGAAGAAGGCGATCAGATCGTCGGCATCGTAATGCTTGTGCAGGGCCACCATCGCGCCGTGCTTCAGCAATGCGCGCGCCATGCCCATGGTGCCGACCACATCCATGTTGGCGGCGATCAGCGGAAAGCCGGTCCAGTCCTTGCCGGTATGGGCGAAGCGGAAGGTGCGGTTGACGTCGACATGGGCGCGGCTGCCCAGCGTCGACCGCTTGGGCCGGATCAGCACGTCCCGGAAGTCGAGCTTGGGATCGTTCTCGATGCGCATGATGGAAGCCTCGGCTGCTTTGGCGCGGAATTCGGGCGCACGCGCTGAGGAGGCGTGCCGGGACTCATAGCCGGTTCGGGGCCCCTGAGGCAAATGGCGTGCGCAGTCGGTCGTCGCAACACTTTAGCAGTTGCTAAAATAATTCTGGACGGCTTCGCGGCCTCACGATACTTAAGCGTATGCTTCACCAACCGGCGCAACTCGACTTGATGTTCCAGGCCCTGGCGGATCCGACCCGCCGGCTGATGGTGGAGCGCCTGTGCGATGGCCCGGCCTCGGTGAGCGAGCTTGCCGCGCCGCTGGCGATGACATTGTCGGCGGTGGTGCAGCATCTCGCGGTGCTCGAGGAAAGCGGCCTCGTCCGCTCGCAGAAGCAGGGCCGGGTGCGGACCTGCCATGTCGAGACGCAGGCCCTGCGCGCCGCCGAGCGCTGGATCAACGAGCGCCGGATGCTGTGGGAGCGGCGCTTCGATCGCCTGGGCGCCTATCTCGCAGAGAACCCGGAAGAACCGGACGAAGGAAGCCCGAGATGACGGAACATAGTGTCACGCATGCCACCTTCACCATCGAGCGCGTCTATGACGCCTCTGCGGTCCGTGTCTTCGCGGCCTGGGCCGATCCGGCGATCAAGCGGCGCTGGTTCGCCTGCCACGACGACTGGGAGGCCGGCGAACACCGGTTCGACTTCTCGGTTGGTGGCCGGGAACATCTGACGACACGGGAGTCCGACGGCGTCGACCATGTCTACGATGCGGTCTACCAGGACATCCTGCCCGGCAGCCGCATCGTCTACGCCTATGCGATGCGCCTGGCCGAGCGGCGCATTTCGGTGTCGCTGGCAACCGTCCTATTCAGGTCGGAAGGCGCGCGAACACGGCTCGTCTTCACCGAGCAGGCTGCATTCCTTGACGGTTACGACCGTCCGGAGGAACGGGAACACGGCACCCGCATCGGCCTCGACAATCTCGCCCGCGAATTGCAGCGCCAGTCTGCTGCTGCCTGACCTCACACGGAGGCTCGACCATGTCCCTGACGCTGCATTTCCATCCGCTGTCCTCCTTCTGCCAGAAGGTGGTGGTCGCGCTCTATGAGAACGGTACGCCCTTCACGCCAAAGCTGGTCGACCTCGGCGATCCCGAACAGCGCATGGCGCTGCTGAAGCTCTGGCCGATGGGCCGATTCCCGGTGCTGCAGGATGACGCGCGGGGCCGCATCGTGCCTGAGTCCAGCATCATCATCGACTATCTCGACCAGACCTATCCCGGCGCGCACCGGCTGATCCCCGACGACCTCGGTCTCGCGCTCGAAACCCGGCTGCAGGACCGCTTCTTCGACATTTATCTCAATGAGACCATGCAGAAGATCGTCGGTGATCGCATAAGGCCGGCCGGTGGCAAGGATCCGACCGGCGTCGAACAGGCAAGGAAACGGCTCCAGACGGCCTATGATGTGCTGGAGCACACGCTGGCGGGACGGCGCTGGGCCGCGGGGGATGTCTTCACGATGGCCGACTGCGCTGCCGCGCCGGCGCTCTATTATTCCGAGCTCGTGCTGCCGTTCCGCGACACGCATAAGGCCGTCGCCGCCTATTTCGACCGGCTGCTGGAGCGCCCGTCCTATAAGCGTGTGCTGCAAGAGGCGGCGCCCTACCTGCATATGTTCCCACGCGGCTAGTGACCCTCGTGATCATCCCCTGCATCATGACTGCACACGGTACCGCTCGGGATGAAACGTGCTTTCAGCCTGCGTCGGCGAGCGCCTCTGCTGCCTTGCGCGCGACCACGGCGTCATAGGCCGCCCGCAGGCGCGTGCCGACGCTCAGCCAGCCGGGATTTGCGCGTCGCGGATTGGGCTGGCCGAGATGGTTTTCGCGCAGCTCGTCCATGAACTCTTCCCACATGGCGGGCCCGCCCTCGGCCAGCAGTTCGGCCCGGATCGAGAGTTCTTCGCTGACCGGCAGGAATTTCAGCCCCCAGCACGACATTTGGGCCAGAGCCGGCAGGAGCCCGATGCCCTTCTCGGTCAGGCTGTAGGTCACCTTCTGCTTGTGGCTCGGGTCGTCGCTTCTGGTGATGATGCCCTGGTCGAGCAGGGTTTTCAGCCGGTCGGCCAGGATGTTCGACGAGATGCCCTCCTTGGAGTGCAGCAGCAATTCCCGGAAATGCCGGCGGTTGCCGAACATCATGTCGCGAATGATGAGCAGGCTCCATTTGTCGCCGACCACCTCGAGCGTGAGGTTGATCGGACAGCCCGAGCGAGGATCGTCGGTCATACGCAGTCTCCCGAAAACCGGCCTTCAATTACCGCTTGCATTATGAGATCAGTTTTCCTAGCTTGCAACCGGTTGCATTTGGCAACTGGTTTTGATTTGGAGGCGACTATGTCTGACCGCACCGTCACGCACGCGAGCTTCGTCATTGAACGCGATTATGCCGCTCCCCCCTCCCGGGTCTTCGCAGCCTTTGCCGACCCGGCACAGAAGCGCCGCTGGTTTGCCGAGGGCGAAGGCTGGAGCATCGAGCGCTTCGATGTCGATTTCCGGATCGGTGGTTCCGAGCACAGCAGCTTCCGCTATCAGGGCGGGCCGCCAATCAGCAACGACACGACCTATCAGAACATCGTGCCCGATCGCCGTATCGTCTCCGCCTACACCATGACGATCGCGGGCGAGCCGATTTCCGCGTCGCTGGCGACGGTCGAGCTCATTCCGGTCGGATCGGGCACCCGCCTCGTCTATACCGAGCAGGCCGCTTTCCTCGATGGCAAGGATGAGGTGTCAACGCGCGAGGCCGGCTCCCGCGAGTTGCTTGAGAGTTTGGCTCAGGAGCTCGAGCGTACCGCGGTGGCGGGCTGATCCTGGTGCCGGGTTGAAAGCCTGGAGAGGAGGCGCAACTCCTCCTCCCAGTGCTTCGGCCGGGCTCAGGCCACCAGGCTCTTCGCCAGCATGCAGTGCACGCCCTTGGATCCGTTGACGGTCTGGGTCACGCGCAGGTCGGCAGCAACGCTGCACAGCATGTAAGCCTCCTCTCGCGTCAGTTTGGTGCGTTCGCAGATCAGGCCGATCATCTCGCGCAGCGCCTTCTGTGCGCAGATGTCGAGATCCGGGTCGATGCCCATGGTGATGTGATGCGTCGGCGTCTCCGCGCGCGGCGTGGTGAAGCTCAGGTCTTCGCGCAGGATGAACTCGAAGGTGCCTTCCAGGGCGGTCTCGATAGCGGTGACGCAAACCTCGCCGTCGCCCTGGGCGCCATGGCCGTCGCCGCAGGAGAACAGCCCACCTTCGACGAAGACGGGCAGATAGAGCGTCGACCCCGGACCCAGTTCCTTGTTGTCGAGATTGCCGCCGAAGGCGCGCGGCACCAGCGAGGTCTGCCTGCCCCAATGCGCCGGCGGAGCCACGCCCATGACGCCGAAGAACGGTGCGAGCGGCAATTCCATGCCCCAGGGCAGATGCGCAAGATTCCTTTCGGGATCGAGCCCGATATGGACGAGCTTATACGTGTCGAACTCTTCCGGTAGGGTGCCGGCGAGAGGCCTGATGAACGTGTAGCCCCAATCGGTTCGGAGTTTGACCTCGCGGATGCGCACTTCGAGGACATGGCCGGGCCTTGCTCCTCTCACCGCGACCGGACCGGTGAGGATGTGGCCGGGCATCGGGCGCTCGACCTTGGCGTGAATCTCGTGAGTTTCGGGCAGAACATGGAAACCCGATTTCGGCTGCTCCCCCGTGCCGCCGTTGATCGTGCGGATGGTGACGTTGTCGCCGCTCGCGATTGTCAGAACCGGCGGCAAGGCAGCATCGAAGAAACCCCAGTGGCAGGTCTTCGGTCCGGCATCGAGCTGGTGATGGGTCACGAGGGCATCCTGTAGCGGGCGCGAAGATCAGGCGGGAGGGGCAAGCGGCCGGGCGTTCTTGCGCATCGTGTAGAGCGTTGCCCCGATCACGAAAGTCGCGCCGATCCAGGTGGTGAGCGCCGGAATCTCGGAGAAGAAGACGAAGCCGGTGAAGCTCGCCAGCAGCAGGCGCGTGAAATCCAGCGGAGCGAGCGCGGCTGCCTCCCCGACCTGATAGGCGCGCGTGATCAGCCATTGGCCCGCCGTTCCGAACAGGCTGAGCAGGATCAGCGAGAGCCATTGCTCGGCGGTCGGCTGGACCCAGAAGATCCAGGTCGGCACGGCGAGCACGATGATCAGCACGATGCCCTGGTAGATCAGGATCGTGTCGGTCCGCTCCGTTGCCGCCAGCTTGCGCACGCTGATGGTGATGCCCGCCCCGAGAAAGGCGCCGGCGACGGACATCAGCGCGTAGATATTCAGCCCCTGCGCCGATGGATTGAGCATGATGATGACGCCGATGAAGCCGATGATGGTCGCGACCCATCGGCGGGCATCGACCTTCTCCTTCAGCAGCAGGACGGCGGCGATGGTGACGAACAGAACCTGGCTGAATCCGATCGCGGTCGCCTGGGCCAGCGGAATGTAGATGATGGCGCTGAAGCCGCAGAGCATCGAGGCGAGCGTGATCAACCCGCGAAAGACCTGCAGTCCCAGACGCGAGGTCCGCATCATGGCTGGCAACTGGTTGGCCGCGAAGGCGATGATGATGACGCTCATGATCACCTGTCGGATCAGCAGCGTCTGGACCAGCGGAATGGCTGAGCCGATATGTTTGATCAGCCCGACCATCACCGCATAGACCAGCAGCGACGACAGCATGTAGACCGAACCGCGCAGGTTTGGTGTCGAGCCGCGCCACCAATGTGTCAGCCGATGCCGGCGGCCGGCGAGCCAGCCGGAAGGGCCGGGTCCGATCACGCCGGGAATGGCGGCCAGCACGATCGGCGGAGCCTCATTGCGTCTTGATTCTGGAGGTTCGGAATCCTCCGGCGATGCGTGCCGTAACGGCGTCGACAGCTCGCCGACACCGTCGTCAGAACCCGAGCCGCGCCGCTGCTCGGAAAGCCGGTCTTCGCTCATCGCCCGAACCATTGGCCGAGCGCGATCGCGCGCCCGGCTCGTCACATCGCAAATGCCCTGAAACCATTGATGATCTTCGGCCCCCTGACCAGATGGTCAGGGGGCATGGCGGGGTTGTGATGGAAGGCGGTCGTCATGCGCCGACCCGTTCGGACCGCGGAGCCGACATTCCACCGGCGTACTGTATACGCCGGCCGAAGCGGTGTAGGAGCCGTGCCACCATCGACGCGTTTCCGGCCGTCGCCGGGTTGAAGGGCACGACAGACGTATGCGGGAACTGCTGTCCGATTTCGTGAGCGGCCTGCGTTCGCTCTCTCCCCGGCGCTTCCCCTATCGCCGTTTTGGCCTCGCCCTTGCGCTCGGCGGCTTCGGCGGCTGGCTCTTCGTGCAGGCGAAGTTGCCACTGCCCTGGATGCTGGGTTCCATGGTGTTCTGCACGGTCGCCGCGCTGCTCAAGGCGCCGGTCTCCGCGCCCGGCGTCATTCGCCCTCCGATGAGCGCTGTGATTGGCGTGATGCTCGGCGCGGGCTTTCGCCCCGATCTCGTGGCGCAATTGCCGAACTGGCTGCCGACGCTGATCGGCCTCGTTTTCTTCATGACCGCCTGCGGCCTGTGCTGCGTCACCTATTTCCGCCGCGTCGCCGGCTTCGACCGGGTGACCGCCTTTTTCGCCGGCATGCCGGGTGGATTGATGGAGATGGTTCTCCTCGGTGAGGAGAAGGGCGGCGATGCCCGGATCATCGCGCTGATCCATTCGGCGCGCGTTCTGCTCGTGGTGATGACCCTGCCGTTCATCGTTCAGTCGATCGAGGGTGTCTCGCTGTCGGCGACGCGCAATGCCGGCCCCTCGCTGGCGCAGACACCGCTTTTCGCCGAGCTCTGGCTCATAGGCTGTGGCGTCTTCGGGGTCATTCTCGGACATCTGCTGCGGCTGCCGGCCAAGCACCTGCTCGGCCCGATGGTGGTCAGTGCGCTGGTCCATTTCCTCGGCTGGAGCGATTCCGCCCCGCCCTTCCAGGTCGTCAACGCAGCCCAGCTCGTGCTCGGCGTCACGGTCGGCTGCCGCTTTGTCGGCACCTCGCCGAGCGTCATCCTGCGTGTCCTGCTGCTCTCGGTCGGTTCGACGGCGGTGCTGCTCGCCCTGACGATCGCCTTCGCCTGGGGCGTCTCGAAGGTCTCGATCTACGGTCATGTGCCGCTGATCCTGGCCTATTCGCCGGGGGGGCTTGCCGAGATGAGCCTGATTGCGTTGGCGCTCCACACCGAGGTCGCCTTCGTCGCAGCCCATCACATCATTCGCGTCTTCCTGGTCATGGTCGGTGCCGGGCCGGTCTTCGGCCTGATCCTCGGCGACAAGCGCAAGACCGAGACCGCGCCGGCGGAGTAACGCCTGAGGCATCGGCCCGAAAGGTGGATTGCGGATCTTGGGCCAGCCGATGCAAACACAGAAGCTCAATGGGCCCGATACGATATCGGGTCCGTTGGACTAGCGGCGCGCGGCCTCGAGCCCGGCGGCCAGCGCGCTCGCCAGGGCGGCTCTCTGGATGGCCATGAACGCCGCTCCGTCGATGCGCTGAGGGTTTCCCTCGCGCGCGCTTCGCACCCGTTCGGTCAGAGCCTGGGCAAAAGCCTCCGGCTCGTCCGCGAGCGAGAAATTCGCCGGCAGCGTTGTGAAGCCGCGACAGGAGAGTGTCGTCGCCACGGCTGGCATGCCGAGCTGCATCGCCTCGATCGTCTTCAGCTGCACGCCGGTTCCGGCGCGGCTCGACAAGGCCAGCACATGGCAGGATTGGAGGAAGGCATTCGCATCAGCGACGCGCCCGATCAGCCGCACCTGGGCCGGGACCGGTGGCATCTCCGCCGGAAGGCGTCCGGCGACGGCAATCGAGATATCGGTCGGAAGGAGCGGAGCGATCTCGCGCAAGAACCAGTCGAGGCCGATGAAGTTCGGCTGCCAGGTCCAGGTTCCGATCATGCCGACGTCGAAGGCCGGTGCGACCGGCTCCGCCATGGCCGCCGGCTGCGGGCCACTGCCCGAGACGAGCGGCAGGACCGCCGCCTTCGCTGCGGCTGGGCCGAGCGCGCGTCGGTCTTCCTCGGCCAGCGTCCAGATATAGCCCACCTCGTTCCAGAGGCGCGTCTCGACGGCTTCCAGCAACCTGGCCTCGCGGGCATAGAGCCAGCTCATCAGCCCGGTGCCGGCATGCGCTGCATTCTGCCGGGCGGAAATATGCTCGATATTGTGTTCGACCAGCACGCAGGGCCCGAGCGTGGTCAGCTCCGGAAAGGCGCCAGGCAGCATCACCGAGTTGAGGATCAGCGCGTCGAACGGGCCGCGCGCCCTTACCGTCTCGACCAGTTTGCCAGCTCCGGCGAGCCGCAGCTTGGCGCAGGCGACAGGCAGGCCGTGGATGAGCGCATATCCAAGCCATTGCAGCTTGCGGCTGGCGGGCGCGACTGCGTTCTCGATATCGACGGCGCCGATCACGACGGCCTGAGAGGGGTCGGCCGGCGCTTCGCCCGGGCGCAGGAAACCGAAGGCGGTGACCTCGTGCCCTGCGGAGCGCAGCGCATCGAGGATTGCGGCATTGGCGATCTCGAAGCCGGTATCGGGCTTTGCAACCGGGATCAGCGAGGTGATGAAGGCAAGACGCAACTGGGCCGATCCTGACGATAGGGATGGCTGTGAGAGAGGCGTCAGATGTTCGGTCGGGTCAAGTTCGGCAACGAACTATCCTGAACATCAGATGTGAGAGTGTATGTGCGGGCATGGGATAGCCGACACCGAACCTTAAGCGGAGACGTCGCATGCTGGGGCACCATGGCTAACCCCCTCCATCATTCCGCCGGCAATCTGGAAGGCGCCTTGCGACGCCCCGTCATTCCCGGCTTCGATGCGCCCGAGACCTTCGAGATCGTCGCGGCTTCGCCCGAGACGGCGCTGCGAGGCGTCGAAAGCGTCATCTGCGTGCCGACCTTCAAGCGACCGGAGCTGCTGGAGCGTACCTTGCGCTCCCTGGCAGCGCAGCAGGGCGGGCATGATTTTGCGATCATCGTCGTCGAGAACGAAGGCGTCGAACGCGCCGGCGCGGAGCGGGCGAGTGCCCTTCACGCTGCGGGGCTGTTCAAGGGATACGTCATCGTCGAGCCGCGACAGGGCAACTGCAAGGCCTATAACGCCGCCTGGCGCTGCGGACTGACCCGTCTTCCCGCGCTGAAGCAGGTCCTCGGCATCGATGACGACGAGGAGGCGCTGCCGCTGTGGCTCGACGCTTTTCTGCGTGTGGCGGCGACTGCGCCGGCCCAGCTCTTCGGCGGCTCGGTCACGCCCGTCTTCGAGGATCAATCGCGCGCCTGGCTGAGCGCACACCCGGTCTTCCGATCGCATTATGCTGTCTCGGGCGAAGTGCCGATCCTGTTCTCGAGCGCCAACTATCTGATCCGGCGCGAGGTGCTGGAGGCACTTGGCTTCCCCTTTCTCGACGAGAGCTTCGATTTCACCGGCGGCGGCGACAGTGACTTCTTCCGGCGCAGCAAGGAAGCCGGCTTCCGTTTCTGGTGGGTCCAGGACGCCGCGATGCGCGAGACCATGCCGAGGCGCCGCACGGAATTCAGCTGGATCGCGGCCCGCAGCCTGCGCAACGGCGCGATCTCGGCCACGATCGAACGGCGCCTTGATCCATCGGCGCGGGGGCGGCTCAAGGTTCTGGCGAAGAGCCTCGCGCTGCTCGCAGCCTCGCCCTTTCGCGGGCTCGCGCTCGGCCTGCGCACCGGTTCGGCTACGATCGGGCTCTATCACGCACAGGTGGCGCTCGGTCGCCTGATGTCGGAGTTCGGCGTCAGCAACGAGCAGTACCGCAAGCCGGACAAGAACTAGGACGTGCGGCATGGCGAGCGGTGATGCAGCTCCGAGCGGAGCGGGGTGCTTTTGCTGGGGCATTATCGGAACCGGCGTGATCGCGCGGCAGTTTGCGGCCGATCTCGCCTTGCTGCCGGACGCGCGGATTGGCGCGGTCCAGTCCCGTGCGTTGGACAAGGCGCAAGCCTTTGCTGCCGAGTTCGGTGCTGCGGCCGCCTATGGCGATCCCGAGACCCTTCTCGCCGATCCGGCCATCGATGCGCTCTACATCGCGACGCCGAATTCCCTGCATGTCGCGCAAGGCCTTCGGGCGATCGCTGCCGGCAAGCCGGTCCTGATCGAAAAGCCGATCGCCCTCACCGCCGCCGATGTTCACAGCGTGATCGAGGCGGGCCGGGCGCATCGCGTCTTTGCGATGGAGGCGATGTGGACGCGCTTCCTGCCGGCCGTAATGGCGGCGCGCGAGCAGGTGGCGGCGGGCAGGATCGGCAAGGTTCGGCGCATTCGGGCGGATCTCTCCTATGTCCGCGAGGAAAGCCCCGGCAGCCGCTTCTTCGACCCTGCGCTGGGCGGGGGCTCGGCCTTCGATCTCGGGGTTTATCCGGTCTCGCTCGCCTTGCATTGGCTTGGCAGTCCCAAACGCGTGACCGGTCGCTGGTTGGCGGCGCGCAGTGGAGTCGACCTGCGTTGCGAGATCGTCCTGCATTATCCGGAGGCGGTGGCGGAGCTCTCCTGCGGCTTTGATCGCAACGGAGGAAACCAGTTCTTGATCGAGGGGGCCTCAGGCGCGATCCGTCTGGATGCGCCCTTCCTCAAGGCGCAGCGTCTGACCCATTATACCGCCCCAGCACTTGGGAGCTCGTGGCGAGGGCCGCGGCTCCGGAATGGGCTGGCCGGAAAGCTGCTCGACCGCCTGCCGATGCCGGGACGCATCCGGGAGACCTACAGCTTTGCCGGCAATGGACTGCAGTTCCAGGCCCGTGCCGCGATGGACGCCGTTCGGAGCGGCGAGACTGGCTGCGCAACCATGCCGCTCACCGAAAGCGCGGCCGTATTGAAGATCATCGAGACGGTTCTGGCGCAGCCGCCAGTCAAAACCTTCTGATCAGAAACGGCTCTGTATCCGATAGGGCTGCGGCAGGTCGCGGGCATTGTTCAACGCCAGCGCAAGCTCGGTGATGTGGAGTGCGAGCGCGCCCGAGAAGACGGGCTTCTGCTTCGCCGCAATCGCGATTGCCTGGTCGGCGATGCCGCGCGCGAAATCGATTTGCGAGGGGAAAGCTGGCAGCGCGGACCGGCCCGTGGCGGCGGGGTAGGCGAGTTTGCGGCCGGGCTCCGGCTTCCAGGGCAGGAAGCGGCCGAGCCGCGCCTCGACACGGTTCGCGAGCAGGCGGGGGAGGTTGCGCGGTGCATCCGTGCGCTCGAGATAGACCGCGGATCGATTGTCCCAGAGGTCGCGGACAGTGATCGTTCCCTCGTCTCCGAGGATCAGCAGCGAACGGTCCTTGGGGGCCGCCAGGCCGCAACTCAACCGAGCGACGGCGCCGGAGCGAAAGGTGAGGCAGCCGACCGAGAAATCCGGGGCCATGGTGATGGTCTCAGTGCCGGGCCCCTTGTCCGGGAATGTCACGGCTGAGAATGCCGTCAGGGCTTCGACAGCGCCGAAGAGCGAGACGAGCCAGGACAATGCATAGCCCGCATGTTCCAGCGTGCAGCCGATCTCGAACTCATGCAGGCCAGGCCATGGCGCGCCGGAACGGGACCGCCAGGTCGCCCAATTGCCCCGGAAGACCGGGCCGTCTTCCATGGCGGCATAGATCAGCCGCGGCGTTCCGATGGCCCCCTGCGAGAGCGCATCGCTCACCAGCCGATGGGCATCGCTGAGGCCGTTCGCCGGTGCGGTGGCCAACGTCAATCCAGCGGCTTCCGCCAGGGCGACGAGCTCGCTGGCCTGCTCGAGCTGCATGGCCAGCGGCTTTTCACAATAGACATGCTTGCCTGCGGCGAGAGCCAGCCTGGTGATCTCGTAATGGCTTTCGGGCGTCGTCAGGTTGACGACGATGTCGACCTGCGGCTCGGCGAGCACGGACTCCAGGCTCTGATAAGGCCTCGTGCCGTGAAAGGCGCAGAACGCCCGGAGACGGTCCGGCGAGCGATCATAGACGCCGGCAAGCTGAAGCCCGGGATGGTTGGCCAGCGTGGTCATGTAGTAATCGGCCACGAATCCTGTGCCGATAAGCGCGATCTGCATCACGGTGTCCTGTCTGGCGATCGGGAGCGACGGCGGCGCTCAGGCTTCGTTGCTGACCAAGCCGCGGATCTTGGCTGCGTTCCTGCCCAGCGCCGTACTTGCCTGTTGGAGTTCGCCCGCGCCGACCTCCCCCGCGCGAACGACCAGCACGATGTCGTCGACCGCATCTGCGAAACGCTCCGTGAAAGCGTCGGATCCCAACGAGGCACCATCGATGAAGACCGGCCCGAAGCGGCGGGCCGCGCCGAAGAAGTCGTGGCTGATCTGTTCGGCTGTGACGAGTTCCGGATGCCCCTTGCGCGGGACGAAGAACAGGCCGGTGCCCTCGTCCTGCAGCGCCGCACGGATCAGGCTGGCGCTGCCGGAGACGATCTCGTGCATGCCTGCCTGCGCATCCGGCGCGAAGACCGATGTCAGGCTGTTTGTGCCGAGGCCGGCATCGACCAGCATGGCCGGCAAACCCGCTTGCGCGGCATCGAGCGCGAGGTTGAGCGCCAGCGTCGAGGCGCCGGCATTGCGGCGCAATCCGATGACGAGAACCCGCCGACTGGGGCTGTCCTGGCTGGCGAGCTCGGTTCGGATGCCACGGATCGCCCGGGCGAAGGAGGCATTCGGCTTGTCGATGACGTCGACGAGATGAGCCTTGGCCTGAAAGACCGAGCGCACTTCGCCATCCGTCCGTCGCCAGCGTCGATGCCTCACGGCCGGCAGTTTTGCCAGCAAGGCCAAGGGGGGAGGCGCGGGGGCTTGCACGACCTCCGGAGTGCGGGCCGGTTGACCGCCTTGAATCGTCATGAAACGCCGCCATCCGGTCCTGGCCGGGGCCGCGCCAGGGGAAGGTGGCTCCGTGGCCGCAGCGGCCGAGGGGACGGGTCTAGCAGGAGCGGGTGGGGGCGATGCCTGAGCGGCGGCAGGTTCGCGGCGGTTGCGGAATGGCCAGCGGCGCAGCGCGGGAGGTGGCGCAGGCAGGGACCCGCCCAATAGCGCCAGTCCGAGCGCAGCGATCGCGCCCAGCCCACCGCCGGCGATGCCTCCGAGCATGACGACCGTGCGCCGGCTGACGCCGCTCTTCTCGAGCGCCGGCATGGCCATGCTGATGACGCGCGCATTCGTCGTGTCGATGCCGGATTGTTCCCCGGTCTCGCGTGCCCGGCGCAGGAAAGCGTCATAGACGGCGCGCGAGGATTCGATCTCGCGTTCGAGCTCGCGCAACTGCACCGAAGCGCGCCCGGCGCTGTATTGCTGCCTGGTCAATTCCTCGACGCGCCGGGCGATCTGCCTCTCGGCGTCGACAGCGCGGTCGTATTCGATCTTGGCGGCGCGCGCGATCCGGGCAAGTTCCTCGTTGATCTGCCGGCGCGCATCGCGCACCTGAGCCTGCGCCGCGGCGAGCGCCGGGTGACGCGAGCCGAGCGAGGCCAGCAGATCGGCTTCCTTGCTGAGCGCCGCGCCCAGCTGGGACCGGAGCGCAGTCATGGTGTTCGAGGCGACCGCCTCGGGTATGGCACCGGCCTCGATGCTCGAGGCGCGCGTCGCAAGCGTCTGGTCGTATTTCGCCTTGGCTTCGCTGACCCTGGTGCGCAGGGCGACGAGCTGGGCATTGTTCAGCGCAAGCTGTTCTTCACCGAGCGACTTGCCGCCTGCACCGACGAGGCTGTTGGCTTCCTTGTATTTCTCGGCCTTCTCCTCGGCGATGCGCAGGCGGTTGCGCAATTCCTCCAGGCGCCCGGTCAGCGCGCCGGTGGCGCGTTGCGCGGCCTCGGCTCGGACGGAAGCCTGGTCGTCGAGATAGGCGGTGGCAAGCGCATTGGCGATCCGCGCCGCCTTCTCGGGATCGCGCGAGGTCACCGAGATGTCGATGACGAAAGTCCGCTCGCCACGCCGGACCGTGACGTTCTTGTCGAGGGCCGCGAGCGCATAGAGTAGTCCATCGCGGGAAGAGGTGCTGCTGCCGGAGAGAAGCCGGGCCAGACCGCTTTTCGCAGCCTCGCCGCCGAATTCGGGATCCTTGTCGAGGCCCTCGCTCTTGACTACGCGCGCCTTGATGCTGTCCGAGGCGATGATGCGCGCCTGGCTTTCGAGATAGGCTGTAAGCGAGGTCGGGTCGCTGCCGACTGCATTGGGCGAGACTTCGTTCTGCAGCACGCGCAGATCGCGCGGATCGATGAAAAGCTGGGCGGTCGAGACGTATTTCGGCGGAATGAACAGGCTTGCCAGAGCGGCAAGGAGGGCGCCCGCCAGCGCTGCCGCTAGGATCAGTCCCTTTCGGCTCCACAGCGTCTGAAAGAGCCAGGCCGGGTTGGTCAGGCGCGCCAATGCCGACGGCACGGCTCCGCCGGCCGCCGGCTCCGTGCGGCTTCCGGCCTGTTCGGTTCTGCTGAGCTCGCCATCGGCGGTCTCGGTCGTGAACATGACGCTACGCTTCACTCAAATCCGCCCGGCCCGGGATGATGATGGTCGTCACCCCGGCGGACATCGAACTCACCAACACCGCTCAGCTCGTCCCCAGCCGATAACGGTCAAGTACCTTCATCATCGGCTTCGGCCTGTAGTCCTCATCGAGGGGGAGTGGCCGGGCCTTGGCAGAATCCTTACGCGCGAAGGTCTCTCCGATCCATGAATAGCGGTCGCTGAGGCCCCAGGTGACGATCGCCTTGGGTTGGCGCGCGGAGACCACTGCATTCAGGAAGGTCGAAACCAGGTTTGCCGCAGTGCTGTCGCGCTCCTGCGAAACGGCCGGCAGCTTCCAATCGATCACGTCGAGTTCGGTAATCTCGACTTCGACGCCGAGCGTGCCGAGATCCTGCATGAAATGCTGCAAGCCGGACGTATCGATGGCGCGTTCGCCGTACAGATGGGCCTGCATGCCGAGCCCATGGACCGGGATGCCCTTGTCGCGCAGATCCCGGATGATCGAGAGAGCCGCGGCGCGGCGCCTCGCGATGCGCGGATCGGTATCCTCGAAATCATAGTCGTTGATCACCAGCCGCGCCTCCGGATCGATTTGGGCCGCGGTCCGGAAAGCGATCTCGATATGTTCGGGGCCAAGCAGGCGCTGCCAGATCGTGTCGCGATAGGGCTCCTCGAGGGTCGGATCGTGAGCGATCACCTCGTTGACCACATCCCAGGTCGCGATGACGCCCTTGTAGCGGTCCACGACGGTCTCGATATGGCTGATCAGCTCGCGCTCGGCTTCCGCCTTCGTGCTCATCTCCTTGGCCCAGGGCGGCAAGGCCATGCCCCAGAGCAACGCGTGGCCGCGCAGGGCCTGCTTGTTGCCGCGTGCGAAGGCGACCAGTTCGTCGGCTCCGGAGAAGTCGAACCGGGAGCGGTCATGCCGGAGCGCTTCCCATTTGAGGTCGTTCATCGGGACGATGACGTTGCAATAGGTCTTCAAAGCCTCGCGGTAGCGCGGGTCGGCGCGGAAGGGCTCGATCTGCGCGGCCGAGCCGAATGGAATGGCCGGTCGACCGACCTGCGCAAGACCGGCGCCCGGCCAGGCCAGGGCGATGCTGGCAGTTCCGGCCAGGGCGTCGCGCCTGGTGATGCGGCTCATGTTCCGTTCCGATTCAGGCAGCTGCGCGGGGCAGCGCTTCCCGTGCTTCGTTTAGGGTCGCTCAATGCCTTTGCGCTAAGCGAGGTTCGGGCTCAATTTTGGCGTGAGCAGGGCCCGCGCCAGCTCTCGCCGCCGCCGCAATGGACTCCATGTCGCCAGATCGTGCCACCATATCCGCCTACCTTACGATCCTGAGCGGCTCAGCCGGTCGTCTCATTATCTCTCTTGTATATTTCCTCATCGTTGCGAATACGTTGACCCTTGGTGAGTTTGGCCTGTTCGCGACCGCCTCCTCGACAGGACTCATTCTCTCGCGGTTGCTGGCCTTCGGTTTCGTCTCGCCGGTCTATCGCGTCGCCACGGTCAAGCCGCGTCTCCTCGGCGCCTATCTCGCCGGCTTCGGCGGTCTTGCCGTCCTGTCGCTTCCGCTGATCGCCGCAGTCGCAGCCCTGGCCTATGTCGCCTTGTTCAGGGAGCGGCTGGATCTCCTGCCCTTCGCCCTGATCATCATCGCCGAGGTGCTCGGCTGGCGCCTCGTCGAGGTCGTTGCCATCATCAATAACGGCCTGAGGCGTTTCAGGCAGTCGGCTCTGCTCGTCATCATCGGCTCCTCGCTGCGCACGCTTGCTGCAGTTGCCTTCTATGGTCTGGGCCATGCGAGCCTGGAAACCTGGGTCTGGGCCTATCTCGGCACCACGATCCTGTCCGCGGTGATCGCGCTGACGCTGTTTCTGCCGCCGCTGCGCCTGCGTTTCGTCAGGGCGCTCTATCCCCGCCGCATGGCCGATGCCGTATTCGCGGGCGCGGCCGACATCGTGTTCTACGTCCAATCCGAACTCGACAAGCTGCTGATGCTGGCGCTCGCGGGAGAACGCACAGCGGGGCTCTATGCCATCGCCATGCGCGTCATTGATCTCACTGCGATGCCGGTACGCAGCTTCAACCAGATGCTGGTCCAGAAGATCATGAAGGATCGCGGCCTCGGCGGCGGCTGGCGACGCAAGATGCTGGTCGAGCTCGCGATCGCGCTGGTCTCGATCGGCGGCCTCGTCGCCATCGTCATCCTGCTGTTGCCGTTTCCGGGCGCACTCGGCCGCAATGTCTCCGAGGCCGCCTATCTCTTCCTGCCGATGCTCGCGGTGCCTGCCTTCCGCAATCTCGTCGAGTATCACGCCGAGTTGCTCTATGCGCGGGAGCGCACCGGCTCGCGTATCACCCTGCTCTGCGCCATCACCGCGCTCAAGGCGGCACTGATCGCCTGGGTCATGATACGCTTCGGCCAGGACGAAGCCTGGGCGCCCTGGTTCAACGCCGTCTTCGGCGCAGTCTATCTGCTCTCCGCGACGGTCACCTATCGATTGCTCGGCCGGACGCGCTGAGCAGGGGTTACTGCGCCTCGAACAGCGCCTTCAGGCGCTCGACCGGCTGCCCGATGAACGATTGCACGCCGACCGCGACCTGCCCCGGTTCCAGTATCTCCTCGAAACTGCGCAGCGTTGCCAGCTCTCCGACATCTTCGGGAAACCAGTAGACCTTGCAGAGTTCGTGCCCGTCCGGCCAGTGGCCGGCGGCGTCGAGCCCGAGCACGCGTTCAACGAAATAGCCGTAGATCATGTATTCCGAGAATTGCCTGTGCGTCGCAATTGCCTCGACCCAGCTCCGCCCGGCTCTCTCTTCGATACGCGTCATCATTGCCCGCACGGCGTCTCGCCGCCAGCTGACGAGATTGTTGATGTAGTCGGCGCTGGGAAACGTTGGCTCCGGCAGCCCGAGCAGGCCGGCGGCCATCACGCACCAGTCGGCATGCTGGGCCATCCCACCCGTAATGCCGTCCGGTTTGCGGTAGAGCCGCACCTTGTCGTTCTGAGCGAGGCACGCCACGTCGAACGGCCGCAGGAACATCATGTCGGAATCGGCGAAGATCACGACGTCCTCGTGGCTCGTCATCGGAAAGGCGAACTTCCGCAGCTGTTGTGCGTGCCAGCCGCGCAGCGGCGGCAGACCGCGCCGCAGGGCGCCCAGGCCCGTCCAGACCCGGCGGCGTCCGAGGCTCAGGAGATCGGGCCGGGGTTTCAGCCAGGAGGGCAGAAGCTCCGCTTCCGCGATCACCCGCCGTCGCGGACCTTCCAGCTGCCTGAACAGCGCGACGTCCCGATCCTCGACCAAAAGGTAATGGGCCGTATGGCCGGCGACGAAACGGTCGATGCTGGCGCAGAGCAGCCGGCAACGTTCGAAGTCCCCGGCATAGCTCGGCGTCGCGATGGCGTAGCTAAGGCTCATTGCGCCGGACCGCGGGGCTGGAACCTGATGCGCAGCATCCGCAGCAGGAACGCGGGGTTGCCGAGCACATAGCGCCGCCACAGCCGGCGGGGCTCCAGCAGGAGGCGGTAGAGCCACTCCAGCCGCAGACGCCGCAGGACGTCCGGTGCGCGCTCGACCTCGCCTGCCAGGAAATCGAACAGCGCACCAATACCTGCAGCGATCGTCGCGTGCTGGAGCGTGATCTTCTCTGCGATCCAGCGTTCCTGAAGCGGATTACCGAAAGCCACGAGCAGGAGATCGGGCGGGTTTTCGGCCAGCTGCGCCAGAAGCCCGGCCTCTTCGCTCTGAGCAAAGTAACCGTGGCTCAGCACGGTGAAGCGGTGTCGCGGGTAATCCTGGGTCAGGCGGGCCGCAGCGCGCTCGGCCACGCCTGGCTGCCCGCCCAGCAACGTCACGCGGAGCGGGCGGTTCTGTGCGGCGAGCAGGGCCGGAATGAAGTCGGTGCCATTGAGATTTGCGGGGAAGGACGCGCCATAGAGAAGCCGGGAGCCGATATCGACGCCGATTCCGTCGGCAAGCACCAGGAAGTCCTTGAGCTGTTCCTGCAGCCTTGCGTCCACGGCGGCCAGGTTGACGAGGTTCGCATTGCAGAAGGCGAGCTTCACGTGGCGGTGACGGGCAAGTGCCGTGTCGAGCGCGGCGAGCGCCTGCGCGCTATCGAGCACAGCCACTTCGATGCCGCCGATATCGCGGCGGGCATGGTCGGGATGGTCGGCTGGCTGCGTGTGCGATGACATGTCGAAGAATGAAATGGCAGTCACGATCTCGTTCATTTCGAGGCGTTTTCGGTTCCTGTCTTGGCCGCTCACGTCAGTGGATCACGCCAAGCCCGATGGACGGTGAACAGCCCTTGACCCTGACTACCATTAGACCGGCTGCCGAGGAGTTGCGGAACGGGATTGGCGCTGTCTCATAACGGGACGCCGACATGTCGGTCGTTGCGGCCGAATTCCCTGGCCCCTTCGCGTCGCGGCTGAACGCCGCGTTCAGCGTCTCATTCCGGCGCGTGACCGAGCGGCATGGCGCTTGCCGCTCGCAGCCGTAAGCGCAGTTGGAAGGGAGCGTCCTGTTCCGTTCCGGAGCGCTCGCCGCCGGCCGTCAGGCCGTTGTGGCTCCGGAGAGCCTACCGCGATGATGAGCGTCAACGATCTGAACTATGCGGCGGCGGCCGCCGACGAACGCGCCAATGCCTGGCGGCACTGGATCGGTCTCGTCACGGCGCTGACGGACGCAGTCGTGGTGCTGACGATCGTGTCCCTCGCCTCCGTGGTCTACCACCTCCAGGCCTACGGCCATTTCGGCGATGTCAGGATCACACGCGAGCTGGCGGTGATGATCGCGGCAATCTTCGTCTTCACCAATGTGATGCGCGGTCGCTACCAGCTCAGCCATTATCTCTCTGCCAAGGGGCAGATGGCCTCGGCCTTCACGGTCTGGAACATTACGATGGTGGCCTTCATAGCCGTCGCGTTCCTCGCCAAGATCGTCGATCATTATTCACGCGCCGTCGTGCTCGTGACCTACCTGGCCGGCATTCCGCTGATCACTCTGGCGCGTGCCGGCATTGCCCGCATCATTTCAGTCGCCAGCAAGACCGGCCGCATCACCACGGAGCGGGTGTTCCTGATCGGCCGTGAACCCGACGTGATGTCCTTCGTCTCGCGCCATCAACCCTGGAACATGGGCTTCGCCATCGTCGACGTCGCATTTCTGCACAGCAACGACGCGCGCCGCATCAATGATCCGATGGCCGCGCTCAAGGCCGATCTGGTCACCGCTGCAGGGCGCTGCCGGCAGATGCGACCGGACGCGGTGTTCATCGCCTTGCCCTGGTCGGATCAGGAGACGATCGATGCCTGCATCGATGCCTTCATGAACCTGCCAGTCGCGATCCACCTCGCGCCCGAGCGGATCATGGATCGGTTCGACAGCCCCCATATCGTGCGCATCGGCTCGTTCGCCAGCCTGCGGCTGACGCGCCCGGCGCTCTCCACCGCTGCGATCATCGCGAAGCGTGGCTTCGACATCGTCGCCGCTTCGACCATCCTGCTTCTGGCGTTGCCGGTTCTGCTGATCATTGCAGGGTTGATCAAGCTCGACTCGCGCGGGCCGGTGTTCTTCCTGCAGCGACGCTACGGCTTCAACCAGCAGCCCTTCAGGATCTTCAAGTTCCGAACGATGACGACCACAGATGACGGCGACGTCATTCGTCAGGCGACGCGTAACGACCCGCGCATCACGCGCATCGGCCGCTTGCTGCGCCGCTTCAATCTCGATGAGCTGCCGCAGCTCATGAACGTCATCGCCGGTCATATGTCCCTGGTTGGGCCGCGCCCACATGCGCTCGCCCATGATCACGCGTTCCAACGCAAGATCGCCCTCTATGCTCGGCGTCATAATGTGAAGCCGGGCATCACCGGCTGGGCTCAGGTCAACGGCCTGCGCGGTGAGACCGACACGGACGAGAAAATGGCCAGGCGGGTCGCATTCGATCACTGGTACATCGACAATTGGTCGTTCTGGCTCGATCTCGGCATTCTCCTGCGCACCGTGTTCAGCGCGCGGGCCTATCTCAACGCCCAATAGTCGGCCCGCTGATCTGCCCCGATTCGCGCAGAGCGGCATGGCACCGAGCGCGCTAGCCTAGCGGAAATCAGGCCGCTACCGTGCAGTCCAACTTCTCAGCCGGGGGCTCGCCATGAACCAAATCGATTTAGACGGCCGCGTCGCCATTGTGACCGGTGGAGCGCAAGGGATTGGCCGTGCGGTTGCCGAGCGCTTCGCGGCGAGTGGCGCCAAGGTCGAGATCTGGGACCTCGATGGCGCGCTCGCAGCGAAGGCGGCGGGCGAGATCGGCAAGGGGGCGACCGGGATCGCCATCGATGTCACCGATGCGGCGGCCGTGAAGCGGGCGGCCGACGCGCTCGAGGCCCGCCTCGGCAGTGTCGATATCCTCGTCACCAGCGCCGGCATCGCGGGCCCCAACCTCAAGACCTGGGAATACCCGCTCGACGAATGGGCGAAGATCATGCGCCTGAATGTCGATGGCACGCTGCATTGCTGCCAGGCGGTGATACCCGGAATGCTGAAGCGCAATTACGGCCGGCTGGTGCTGGTCGCGTCGATCGCCGGCAAGGAAGGCAACCCCAACGCATCGGCCTATTCGGCCTCGAAGGCGGCGGTGATCGCCTTGACCAAATCGCTCGGCAAGGAGCTCGCCGACAAGGATATCGCGGTCAACTGCATCACGCCCGCGGCGGCGCGGACTCGCATCTTCGACCAGATGAGCGAGGAGCATATCGGCTACATGCTGGCCAAGATCCCGCGCGGCCGTTTCCTGCAGCCTGACGAGGTTGCCTCGATGGTCGGTTTCCTGGCTTCCGCCGAGAACAGCTTCACCACAGGCGCGGTGTTCGATCTGTCGGGCGGGCGCGCGACTTATTGATCCCGATCCGCGCCGCGCGGTTCTGCGCGGCGCGGATTCCCTTTTCGGTCAGAGGCGCTGGCCGACATCGATCCGGTTGCCGTCCGGATCGGCGAAGACGAAGGACCGCAGCCCGTAGTCCTGGTCGCGCAACCCCTTGATGATGCGCAGCCCTTCGCGTTGGCAAATCGCGTGCAGGGCCTCGGCATCGCCGACCATCAGATGGGCGATGTTGAATGGCGCGGCGGGATGCGTCTTCTGCAGGGTGAGATGCAGTTCGGCCTCATCGCGCTTCAGGATCATGAAGCCGACAGGTGAACCATTCTCGAAGGTCTTTCTGAAGCCGAGTACCCGCGTGTAGAAGTCGTGGGCTTTCTCCATGTCGCGTACGGGCAACATGGCGGCAATCCGTCCGAAGCGGATTCCGTGGTCGGTTGGGTCGGTCATGGCAACGTCTCGCGATGGGGAGCCGCTTCATCCGGTACCGGCGGTGCGGCGCGGACGAGTGCTTTCCAGGGGGTGAAGAGAGACGGTGCTCCGGCTGGATGATTAGCAGGCGGATGGGCCGTCGCGCCAGTCATGGAAATTCGACCGGGGGACGCCTCTGGCTGCTTCCCCCGCAGGGCCGATGCGCTATGGTTTGGCCATGACCGCCTCGCTTCCCTCTGCCGCCGTCCTTGGTGCCCGCGCCTTTGCCGCACTCGATGGACTGAACCGCTTCACCGACGAGCCGGGCAAGATCACCCGCCTCTACCTGTCCCCTTCGCATCGGCAGGCTGCCGAGTGGACGAAGGGCGCGATGGAGGTGGCGGGGCTCGACGCCTTCATCGATGCTGCCGGATCGGTCCAGGGCCGACGCGAGGGCGCAAAGCCTGGTCTTCCCGCCGTGCTGATCGGCTCGCATATCGATACGGTGAAGGATGGCGGCCGGTTTGACGGCAATCTCGGCGTCATCGCCGGTATCCTTGCAGCGCAGGCCCTTCGCGATGCCGGCATCGTCCTGCCCTTCGCGCTGGAGGTCGTCGGCTTCGGGGACGAGGAGACGGTGCGCTTTCCGACCTCCCTTTCGACCTCGTCGGCACTGATCGGGCATTATGATCCGGCCTGGCTCAATTCGCGCGATGAGGATGGCGTGGTGCTGCGCGACGCCCTCGTCGCCTTCGGTGGCGATCCATCCGGAATTGCTGCGCTGAAGCGCAAGCCCGGCACTGTAATGGCCTATCTCGAAGTCCATATCGAGCAGGGTCCGGTGCTGGAGAGCGAAAACGAGGCCGTCGGCATCGTCACGGCCATCAACGCCCAGAAGCGAGCCCGGGTCCGCGTCACCGGCGAGGCCGGCCATGCCGGGACGGTCCCGATGAAGCTGCGCAAGGATGCGCTTGCGGCTGCCGCGGAGATGGCGCTGGCGCTCGAGGACATCGCGGCTGCGCATGAGCAGGCGGTCGGCACGGTCGGCGTGTTCAGGCCCGATCCGGGCGCCACCAATGTCGTGCCCGGCGCGGTCGATTTCACTGTCGATTTCCGTTCGCCGCGCAACGAGACGCTGGCGAGCATGGACAAGACCATCGCCGAGCGCTTCGCGGCGATCGCCGCACGGCGCGGTGTCGGGCTGGAGATCGCGCCCTATTCGCAGGAAGATGCGACGCCGATGGCCGAAAGGCTGCAGGAGGCTTTTGCGACGGGGATCGCCCGTACGGGCGCAAATCTCAGCGCGCGCCGTCTGCCCTCCGGCGCCGGCCATGACGCCATGGCGATGGCACGGCTCTGTCCGGCAGCCATGCTCTTTGTCCGCTGCGAGAAGGGCATCAGCCATTCCCCGCTGGAGAACATGACCGAACTCGACGCCGGCATCGCGATCCGGGTGCTGCTCGAGACAGTCCTCGAATTGGCGCGACAGGAGGGGTGATTCCCAGTCCTGCTCGGCAGTAGGCGCCGAGCAGCTATTCTTCGTGCAAAAACCGCGTGACGGCTGGCCTTACTCCAGCGCCCCCACCACCGCCTCGACCGCCTCGACGATCGCGCCCGAGCGCACAAGCGCCGTCGCCTGATTCATCTCGGCGGCGTACCAGCGGTCGCCGTCGAGCGCGGGCGGGATCGTCTCGCGCAATGCGTCGAGCGCGGCCTGCGTGCCCCGGCCGAGCGGATGGTCCTTGGCCGTCTCCGCGATCAGGGTCAGCGCCTGGCAGGCCATCAGGATTTCCATGGCGATGATCATCTCGACATTCTCGACCACGGTGCGCGCCTTTCGGCCACACCAGGTCGAGTTCGAGACATGGTCCTCGGCATTCGACTTGCCGGGGATCGAATCGACGGATCCCGGCGCCGACAGCGTCCGGTTCTCCATCACCAGCGCCGACATCGAGCACTGCACCGTGGCGAAGCCGGTATTCAGGCCACGCTTGCCGGCAAGCAGGTTGCGCGGCAGGCCATAGCTGAGCGTCGGGTCGATCAGCCGGGCGAGACGGCGTTCGCAGATCGAGCCGAGATCGGTCATGGCCATGGCGAGCAGGTCCATCGCCTGTGCGACGTATTGACCATGGAAATGACCGCCGGAGATCACGGTGTAGCTGCCGCTTTCCTCGAAGATCAGCGGGTTGTCCGTGGCCGAGTTGGTCTCGGTGCCGATGACGCGCAGCACGTAGTCGAGCGCCTCGCGGGCCGGACCATGCACCTGCGGACCGCAGCGCAGCGAATAGACATCCTGCACGCGGGGTGACGGCGGTTTGCCGGGGGTGCGGCCGATCTCGTCAGGGTAGATCGTCTCGCGGGCCGAAGCCGAGCAGCGCCTCGAGCCCTGCGTCAGTTTCAGGATATTGCGCGCGACCAACCCCTGGCCGGGATGGGGACGCGCCGCGTGGACGCGCGGATCGAAGGCCGCAAGCTCGCCGCGCATCGCTTCGAGCGAGAGCGCGAGCCCGATATCGGCCGCTTTGACCAGCCGCTTGGCATCCTCGCTCGCCAGCACGCCGAGCGCGAGCGAGACCGTCGAGCCGTTGATCAGGGCAGAGGCATCCTTGGCGCCGAGCGGGAAATCGGGCGTGAGGCCCGCCTTCGCCAGGGCGTCGCGCGCCGGCATGCGCTTGCCCTTGTAGATCGCTTCGGCCTCGGCGAAGCCGCAGACGGCCGCCGACATATGGGCGAGCGGCGCCAGATCGCCGGAGGCTCCGACCGAGCCCTTCTGCGGGATCACCGGGTGCACGCCGGCATTGAGGCAGGCGAGCAGGCGCTCGACGAGCTCGACCTGGGGGCCGGAATAGTTCGAAGCAAAGGCATTGGCGCGCAGCAGCATGGTGGCGCGCGTCACGTCTTCGGGGAAGGGCTCGCCGATACCGGTGGCATGCGCGTAGACGCTCTTGCGCTGATATTCGGTCATCTCGGACATCAGCACGCGCTGGTCCTTGAATAGGCCGACACCGGTGTTGAAGGAATACATGAACGGCGCATCGTCGGTCATGAAATGCGCATCGATATGGGCGCGCGTCGCCGCAATGCGCTCGCGGGCCGCCTTGGCGAGGCCGGCCTTCTCGTAACGACCGGAGGGGCCCGGCCTTGCGACCTTGAGAACCTGCTTGCCCTTGAGCGTGCGCCCGTCGATCGAAACCGCCATGCTCGTTCCTTCCGCGTGGTCCGTTCTGTTTCCTCTGGTCTAGAGCATGGCATCCGAAAGGGGAAACCGGCCTTCCCGCTGTTTTTTCGCCCTAACTCCTTGATCGAAGACGGATTCAGGTTTCAAACCAAGCAGCTTTGCCGTTTCGTGAATAATCGGCCGGTGTTTGCGGCGTGGCTGCAGCATCGAGAATGGCCGTGCACTGATGGGCGAGGTCAAGATTTGGAATTGGTGGCTCAGGCCCCGTCAGCGCATGGTGCGCCGAACGCCTCATCGTGAGCGCTCCTGACAACGGACTCGCCTGCCAATGCCTCGCATGATCGACTATTTTTTCACGCTGTCCTCGCCCTGGGCCTATCTCGGCCATGCGGCTTTCCTCGAGACAGCCAAGCGCCATGGCGTGACGGTGACCTACCGGCCGATGCCGGTGCGGGCGGTTTTCGACGAGACGGGCGGGCTGCCCTTGCCGAAGCGCCACCCCTCGCGCCAGCGCTATCGTCTGGTCGAGCTGCAGCGCTGGCGCGAACGGCGTGGCCTGCCGCTGGTGTTGCAGCCGAAGCATGTGCCGTTCGATCCGTCCCTGGCGGATCGCTTCGTCACCGCAATGGTGGCGGCTGGTCATGATCCGGATGCGTTCCTGCGGCGCGCCTTCCACACCATCTGGTCGGACGAGCGGGACATGGGCGATCGCTCGGTGATCGCCGGGCTGGCGACCGCGGAGGGTCTTCCGGCCGAGGCCCTGCTGACGACGGCCGAGAGCCCAGCGAGTTCCGAACGCTACGAGGCCAATCGCGTTGGCGCGATCGCCGCCGGTGTCTTCGGGGCGCCCTCCTATGTGCTCGATGGCGAGGTCTTCTGGGGCCAGGACCGTATCGAGCTGCTCGACTCCGCTCTGACGAGCGGGCGGGCTGCCTATCTCCCTCAAGCCTGATCAGCCTCTCGCAGGGCTGATCTGACGCGACGCCTCGGGTGCCCTGCGCCCGAGGCGCTGGTATGCCGTGCCCCACGCGATATGGTTCAGGAGCGCCACTTGGGCGCGCTCAAGAATTCAATCGATTAAGGGAGCGCTGAGCGCGATGACACAGGATCATTCGACATCGAACTGGCCGCAATTGGCTGATCTCAGGGGCAAGAGAATACTGATCACCGGCGCCAGCACCGGCATTGGCGCGGCGGCTGCCCGGGCCTTCGGTGCCAATGGCGCTCACGTCGGCGTTCACTACAATGCCAGTCGTGACAAGGCGGAAGCAGTGGCCCGCGAGATCGAGGCGGCCGGTGGCAAGGCTGTGCTGATTGGCGGCGACGTAACGAAGAGTGCTGAGATTCCGCGCATCATGACCGAGGCGCTTTCGGGCCTCGGGGGGCTCGACGTGCTGATCAACAATGCCGGCGGGTTGGTGAAACGCGTGCCGGTCACCGATTATGATGATGGCATCATCGACGACATCATCGATCTCAACATCCGCCAGGTCGCGCATTTCATGCGCGAGGCGGCCAGGACCCTGATTGCGCAGGGCACGGGCGGCAGCATCGTCAATGTCAGCTCGGTCGCGGCGCGCATTGGTGGCGGCCCGGGCTCCGTGCTCTACGCCGCCTCAAAGGGGTTCATCTCGACGGCGACCCGCGGCTGGGCTCGCGAACTGGTCAAGCACAGGATCCGGGTCAACGCCGTTTCGCCAGGCGTGATCATGACACCGTTCCACGAGCGCTACTCGACCCCCGAGCAACTCGCCGCGATGCAGGCCGGCATCCCGATGGACCGGCTCGGCACGGCGGATGAATGCGTCGGCGCGTTCCTCTATCTCGCCTCCGAGACACTCGGCAGCTTCGTCACCGGCCAGATTCTCGAGGTCAATGGCGGCCAGTACATGCCGTAACCTCCTTCCGTAACGGCCCCCGCGACACCGCGCACCATTTCGCGTTAGGCTCCTCTCTCGTAGGAGAGGCCCGTCGCAGGAGGCCGCCGATGGACTACGAACACTTCTTCCGCACGGAGCTCGACGCGCTTCGCAAGGAGGGACGCTACCGGGTCTTCGCCGATCTGGAGCGCATCGTCGGGCGCTTTCCCCGTGCGCGCTACCATGGCGCGGACGGGCCCCGCGAGATCACGGTCTGGTGTTCCAACGACTATCTCGGCATGGGCCAGCATCCCGACGTGCTGGCCGCGATGCAGGAGGCTCTTGCCGGTTGCGGCGCTGGCGCCGGTGGCACTCGCAATATCAGCGGCACCAACCACTACCATGTGCTGCTCGAGCGGGAACTGGCCGACCTGCACGGCAAGGAGGCGGCGCTTCTCTTCAACTCCGGTTACATGTCGAACTGGGCCTCGCTCTCGACACTGGCCTCCCGGCTCCCGGGCTGCGTCGTCCTGACCGATGCGCTGAACCATGCCTCGATGATCGAGGGCATCCGGCATTCGCGCGCCGAGAAGCTGATCTTCGCCCATAATGATCCCGATGATCTGCGCCGCAAGCTGCAGAGCATCGATCCTGCCCGGCCCAAGGTGATCGCCTTCGAGTCGGTCTATTCGATGGACGGGGACATCGCCCCGGTCGCGGCCTTCTGCGACATCGCCGACGAGTTCGGCGCCATGACCTATATCGACGAGGTCCACGCCGTCGGCCTCTATGGGCCGCGTGGCGGCGGCATCAGCGAGCGCGACGGCCTGAGCGACCGCCTGACCCTGATCGAGGGCACGCTGGCCAAATCCTTCGGCGTGATGGGCGGCTATATCGCCGGCTCGGCCGCACTCTGTGACTATGTCCGCAGCTTTGCCTCGGGCTTCATCTTCTCGAGCTCCCTGCCGCCGAACCTCGCGGCAGGGGCGCTCGCCGCGATCCGTCATCTCAAGACGAGTTCCGTCGAGCGCGAGCGCCAGAGCGATCGGGTCATGGCGCTGAGGAACCGGCTCGACGCGGTCGGCATCGCCCATCTCGCCAATCCGAGCCATATCGTCCCGGTGATGGTCGGCGACGCGGTGCTGTGCAAGGCGATCAGCGACGAGCTGCTGGCGCGCTTCGACATCTATGTCCAGCCCATCAACTATCCGACGGTGCCGCGCGGCACCGAGCGGCTGCGCATCACGCCGTCGCCGCTGCACAGCGATGCTGATATCGACCAGCTCGTGGCGGCGCTGACGGAGATCTGGAGCAGAGTGGGACTGAAGCGCGCGGCATAGCCGCGCAAAACCCCGCCCGAACGGGAGATCCGGGACCCAGTCCGGAGTGCTCTGGATCCCGGCGTTGCGCCCGCCGCGGGGCGACCCTCAGGCCGCTGCCAACGCGCGCTCGAAATCGGCGATCAGGTCGTCGGGATGTTCGAGCCCGACCGAGAAGCGCACCAGCCCGTCGGTGACGCCCATGCTGGCGCGAACCTCCGGCGTGAAGCGCTGATGGGTCGTCGTGGCGGGGTGCACGATCAGGCTCTTGGCATCGCCGAGATTGTTGGAGATGCGGATCAGCTTGAGCGCATTGAGCAAGCGGTAGACGGCCTCCTTGCCCCCACTGACCTCGAAGGCGATCAGGGTCGAGGGACCGCTCATCTGGCGCGCAATGATCTCGGCCTGCGGGTGATTGGGGTCGCCAGGGAAGATCACCTTCGGCAGCTTGGGCTGCTTGGCCAGCCAGGTGGCAAGGATCGCGGCGCTCTGCGCCTGCCGGTTGACGCGCAGCGGCAGCGTCTCCAGGGCCTTCAGCATCACCCAGGCGTTGAAGGGCGACATCGCCGGCCCGGTCTGGCGCAGAAAGGTCTGGATCTCGCTCTGGATCAATTCCTCCGAGGCGAGGACCAGTCCGCCGAGGCAGCGGCCCTGCCCGTCGATATGTTTCGTTGCGGAGTAGACGACGCAGTCGGCGCCGAGTTCGAGCGGACGCTGGAATAGCGGGGTCGCGAAGACGTTGTCGACCACCAGCTTGGCGCCGACCTCCTTCGCCAGCGCGGCGACGGCCGCGATATCGATGACCTCGAGCGTCGGGTTCGCCGGGCTTTCCAGGAAGAAGACCTTGGTGTTGGGCCGTACGGCCTTGCGCCATGCCGCGATATCGGGGCCGTTCACCAGCGTCGATTCCACGCCGTAGCGCGGCAGATGATCCTCGACGACATAGCGACAGGAGCCGAACAGGGCCTGCGCCGCGACGACATGATCGCCGGCACGCACCAGGCTCATCACCGCCGCGGTCACGGCGGCCATGCCGGTCGCCGTCGCGCGGCAGGCTTCGGCCCCCTCGAAGGCGGCCATGCGCTGTTCCAGCATGGTCACGGTCGGGTTCGAGAAGCGGGCATATTGGAAGCCCGGATCCTTGTTCAGGAAGCGTGCTTCGCATTGCTCGGCGCTGTCATAGACATGGCCCTGCGTCAGGAAGAGCGCTTCCGACGTCTCGCCGAACTGAGAGCGCAGGGTGCCGGCATGGACCAGCCGCGTTTCGGGATGCAGCGCCTTTGCGCCAGCGTCTGGACCTGACATGAACTGAACTCCGACCGTTCGTTATAACGGACACGGGGAATAACAGCTCAGCAATCGTTCGTAAAGACGGACAAAAATTCTCCGGAAGGAACGCCTGCGATCTGCGCCTTAGCGGGACAGTTTCGGTGGGCGCCCGAGCGGGGTGAGGAAGCCGGTGAGATCGGTCGTGACATGGTGGACATGGCCGGCTTCGATCGCGGCCTGCTCCCAGGCTTCGCGGAACGGGTCCGGAGTCTGCGGCAGGATCAGCACGGTCTTCATGCCGAGTGCGTTGGGGACAAGCAGGTTCCTCTCGATGTCCTCGAACATGGCGGCGCGGCTGGGATCGACCGCATGTTTCGCCAGGAAATGCTCATAGGTCGCACGCTCGGGCTTGGGCAGGAAGCCCGCCTCGACGATGTCGAAGATGTCCTCGAAATGGTGGAGGATACCGAGCTTGCCCGCGACATTCTCGGCATGTCCGCGCGAGCCGTTGGTGAGGATGAGCTTGCGCCCCGGCAGGGCGGCGATGGCGTCGCCAAGCGCTGGGTTGGGATCGAGCAGGGACAGATCGATCTGGTGCGCGAAATCGAGGAAGTCGCCGGGATCGACGCCGTGCTCCTCCATCAATCCCTTCAGGGTCGTGCCGTAGCGCTGGTAATAGTATTTCTGCAGTGCCCGCGACGACAGCCCGTCGAGCCCGAACAGCTCGCCGAGGAACAGCGTGATGCGCTCATCGACCTGCGGCCAGACTTTTGCCTCGTGCGAATAGAGCGTGTTGTCGAGATCGAAAACCCAGTGCTCGACATGCGCAAACGCGTCCGCATTCGGCAGGAGCGGCGTAGCGGCGGATATGATCGGTTTCTGATTCATGGGCTATGTCATGTGGCGACGTCAGCGTCGCATGCAAGTCTTCCGCAAAGGTTTACCGACGCGCGACGAAATTGGCCGATCGACGGTCAGGCTGCTGGCCCACGATCAAAGCAATTATCAGGCCGTTCTCTCAAGCGCGGCATGAGGGGTGAACGGGTCGCGCATGAGACTCATGCGGACCGTCTCCCTACCCTTCTTCCCGAAATGACCTGCCGCTTCGCGCCGGGACGCGCGCGACATCCTCTCGCCGTCGTGACGTGGTGCGGGCAAGTGCAAGACCGACCATGGCCAGCGAGAGGCCGAGGCCGAGCGCGATGGTGATCGAGTAATCCATGACGGCTCCTCCCGAGAACGCGTCCCCCGGGAGGATGATGAACCTGTTGTTGCCGGCACGCATCACCGGCAAAGGTGGATCACCTTCTGATGATGGTGCCCGAGCCGGTATCGGTGAAAAGCTCGATCAGCGCCGCGTGCGGGATCTTCCCGTCAAGGATGACAACCGCCTCGACGCCCTTTTCGAGCGCGTAGATGCAGGTCTCGATCTTCGGGATCATGCCGCCGGAGATGGTGCCGTCTGCGATCAGTCGGCGGCATTGTTCCACCGTGAGCTCCGGAATCAGGTTCTTGTCCTTGTCGAGCACGCCGGGCACATCGGTCAGCAGCAGCAGGCGCTTGGCGTTGAGCGCACCGGCGATCGCGCCCGCAAAGGTATCGGCATTGACGTTGTAGGTCTGGCCGTCGGCGGCGGCGCAGACCGGCGCCAGTACGGGGATCAGCTCGGCCTTCAATACGGCCTCCAGCACGCTGATATTCACCGCTTCGGGCTCGCCGACAAAGCCGAGATCGAGCACCTGCTCGATCTTCGAATCGGGATCGACGACGGTGCGCGTCACCTTGCGGGCGGTCACCATATTGCCGTCCTTGCCGCAGAGCCCAATCGCCTTGCCGCCCTCGCGCGAGATGTAGCCGACGATCTCCTTGTTGACCGAACCGGCCAGAACCATCTCGACGACATCGACGGTTGCGCGGTCGGTGACCCGCAGGCCCTGCTTGAACTCCGACTTGATGCCGAGCTTGTCGAGCATGCGGGCGATCTGCGGCCCGCCGCCATGGCAGACGACCGGCTTCAGGCCGGACTGCTCGAGCAGGACGATATCCTCGGCAAAATCCTCGGCGGTCGCGGCATCGCCCATGGCGTTGCCGCCATATTTGATCACGATGATTTCCTGGTCGTAGCGCTGCATATGCGGCAGCGCCTGAACCAGCAGTTCTGCCGATTGCGACGGCGTCAGGTGGACGGCGGGATTGATCATCGGCAGGCTCCGCGGGACGCGAGGATCGCGCGCCGGGCCTTCTAGCCGAAGAATGGCCGGGGCGGAAGCCGGCGGGCGCGGTTCAGCTACGCCGCCCGAACAGGGCAGAGAAGGCCAGCGCGAGCCAGCCGGCCAGCATCAGGAAGCCGCCGGCAGGCGCGGCGCCCGCGAAGAGACGCTCCTCATAGAAGCCACGCCGGGTCAGATCGGCGGCAAAGAGCGCGACGCCGAGGATGATGACGGAGAGCGCGATACGCGCCAGCAGGTCGGAGAGCAGGCCGGCCCTGCGCGCCGCCGTCGCGCCCAGGATCACGGGAGCGTGGGTCAGCAGCATCTGGCCGGCGGTCTGGAGGCCGCTCGTGCCCGGTCCATGCGCCGCCGCGGCCAGGAGCGTCACGCCCGCAAGGCCCATCAGCGCGGCCAGCGTGAGATGAATCTTCGCGGCGCTCATGGCAGGGTCACCTTCTCCAGACCGGACAGAAATGCCGGCATGCGCGTCCTCGCAAGGAGGCCTGGCCGGATTGCCTCGCCTCCTTCGCGATCACGGCAGCCGTCGGGCTTATGCCCGCTCTGCCAATACGCGCGCGATCGCGGCGCGCAGCTCCGGAATGCCGAGGCCCTTTTCGCTCGAGGTCAGCAGCACTTCGGGGAAGGCGGCCGGTCGACGCTTGATCTCGTCGAAGGTCGCTTCCTGCATGAACTGCTGGTCGGCCTTCTTGATCGCGTCGCCCTTGGTCAGCACGACCTGATAGGAGACGGCGGCCTTGTCGAGCGTCTCCAGCACTGCGCCGTCGACATCCTTGATGCCATGGCGGGCGTCGATCAGCACATAGACCCGCATCAGGTTGGAGCGGCCGCGCAGATATTCGTGGATCAGATTGGTCCAGGCCGCGACCTTGTCGCGCCCGACGGCGGCATAGCCGTAGCCGGGCATGTCGACGATGGTCAGGCGCTCATCATGCCCGACCTGGCGGAAGAAATTGAGCTGCTGGGTGCGGCCGGGCGTGTGCGAGGTCCGCGCCAGCGCATTGCGCCGCGTCAGAGCATTGATCAGGCTCGACTTGCCGACATTGGAGCGCCCGGCAAAGGCGATCTCCTGGCCGACCATGGGGGGCAGGTCATTGATCTTGGTCGAGGCCCAGACGAAATCCCAGGGACCTTCGAAGAGCTTGCGAGCGCTCTCGATCTCGTCCGGAGTGAAGGGGGCTGTCGTGCTTGTTGTCATGGGTCCTGCCTACACGGCGGCGCGCAAGGCGTCGATGTTGGCGCCAGCGATTGCACTGAGGTTGCGGGAGATTGTCTCTGCATCCCAATCCCACCAGCGAATGGCGAGGAGTTCCGCGATCGTCTCGGCCGGGAAGCGCATCTTTACGATCTGGCCGGGATTGCCGACGACCACCGCATAGGGTGGCACATCGCGCGAGACCTGGGCCCGCGTCCCGATGATGGCGCCGTCGCCAATCGTCACGCCGGGCATGATCACCGCCTCGCGGCCGATCCAGACATCATTGCCGATCACCGTGTCGCCACGCAGGCCAAGCCTGTCCGGCGTCATCTCGGGAGCGCCCTCGAATCCGAACATCTGGAATGGATAGGTCGAGAAGCCGCCCATCGGGTGGTTCGCGCCGTTCATGATGAACTGTGCCGCCTGGGCGATGGCGACGAATTTGCCGATGATCAGCCGGTCGCCGATGAAGTCGAAGTGATAGCGCACGCAGCGGCCGACGAAATGCTCCGGCCCGCGCGAGTCGTCATAATAGCTGTAGTCGCCGACCTCGATCAGCGGGTGGTCGACGACGGCCTTCAGGAAGGCCGTGCCCTTCCAGCCCGGGATCGGGTGAAGGGTCCGCGGATCGGGAAGCGGCATGGAGGCTCCCTTTCGAAGGCAGCGAGAACGAGGTCCATAAAAAGCAAAAGCCCCCCTCCCGAGGGAGAGGGGCGTCGCGTCGCAGCCCGGAGGCTTACTTCGCCTTGTTGCTGTTCGCCGGCTTTCCGGGCGATGGCGTGGCCGTTGCTGCCGCCGCAGCCGGCTTCTTGCCGAACATGCTCTTCAGATTGTCGAACAGTTCGATCTTCACACCGTGCTTGCGCATGATGAAGCCCTGCTGGACGATCGAGAGCAGGTTGTTCCAGCTCCAGTAGATCACCAGACCGGCCGGGAACGAGCCGAGCAGGAAGGTGAAGAACACCGGCATCCAGGTGAACATCATCTTCTGCACCGGGTCCGGCGGCTCCGGGTTCATCTTCATCTGGACGAACATGGTGATGCCCATGAAGATCGGCCAAGCGCCGATCATCAGCATGGCGGGGACCGCGAAGGGCAGCAGCCCGAACAGGTTGAAGACCGAGGTCGGATCGGGCGCGGCAAGGTCCTTGATCCAGCCGAAGAACGGCGCGTGCCGCATCTCGATGGTGATGAACAGGATCTTGTAGAGCGCAAAGAAGACCGGGATCTGCACCAGCACCGGCCAGCAGCCGGCGAGCGGGTTGATCTTCTGGGTCTTGTACAGCTCCATCAGAGCCTGCTGCTGCTTCATCTTGTCGTCGGCGTAGCGCTCGCGAATGGCGAGCATCTCCGGCTGCACCGCTTTCATCTTCGCCATCGAGGCGTAGGACTTGTTGGCGAGCGGGAAGAACAGGGCCTTGAGCAGCACGGTGACGATCAGGATCGAGACGCCGAAATTGCCGACGTGCTTGTAGACCCAGTCCATCACGAAGAAGAGCGGCTTGGTGATGAAATAGAACCAGCCCCAGTCGATCATCAGCTCGAAGCGCTTGATGCCGAGATTCTTCTCATAGCCGTCGATGGCCGCGACTTCCTTGGCGCCGGCGAAGAGCCGGGCATTGGAGGTCGCGCTGGCGCCCGGCGCGACCGTGACGGCCTCGCCGAGGAAATCGGCCTGGTAGGTGTGCGAATTGCCGGTCTGGACCGAGGAATAGCGCCCGTCATACTTGCGCTGCTGATCGGGGATGACCGCGGCTGCCCAGTACTTGTCGGTGATGCCGAGGAAGCCGCCGACGGCGTCCTTCCAGACCTTGCCGGTGGTGCCGGGCGAGAGCGCCGGCTCCTTGTCGATCTTGTCGTAGGTGTATTCCTGCAGGCCCTGCTCGCCGAGATTGCCGACGAGGCCTTCGTGCAGCACGTAGTAGCCTAGCGTGTGCGGCTTGCCGTGGCGAACCACCTGGCCGAACGGATACAGGGTGACCGGCGCACCGCCCTTGTTCTCGACCTCGTCGCGGATCGAGAACATGGCGTTGTCGTCGACCGAGATCATGCGCTTGAACAACAGGCCCTGGCCATTGTCCCAGGTCAGCGTCAGCGGCGTACCGGGGCGCAGCACCTGCGCGTCCGGGGTCCAGACGGTCGTCGCATTCGGCAGCACGACATTGGCGCCAGGCGCGGCGACCCAGCCGAAATCGGAATAATAGGCGTTCGGTCCGCCGAGCGGCGAGAGCAGCACGATGTTCGGGCTGCTGCGGTCTACGGTCTCGTGATAGGCCCTGAGCGAGACGTCATCGATGCGCGCGCCGGTGAGCGAGATCGAGCCGGCAATCTTGGGCGTGTCGATCTTGACGCGCGGACCGCGTGCGAGCGCCTGCTCGCGGGTTTCAACAGCAGCGACAGCCTGGGCCGTGCCGGGAGCGGCGGTGGCTGCCGACTGGCCTGGAACGGTCGCTGGAGCCGGAGCAGCCGAAGAACCGGGCTGAGCCGTCTGGGTCTGCGCCTGCTGGCTCTGCTGCGCGGCCTGCTTCTGCTTTTCCATCTGCGGCACGCCGTAGAAGAACTGCCAGCCGAGCAGCACGACCACCGAGAGGGTGATCGCCAGAAGCAGGTTGCGATTGTCTTCTTTCATCATGACCGGAAACGGATCTCGCTGAATGCCCCGAAGGGCTTTTGGCCTAAGACTGGGGACGGGTGCCACCACTGGGGGGGCGCTTGTCGGTCGGCCTGCGGCCGGCTTTTGCGGGTCTGGCGCGATCGAGCGCGACGGAAAGATCGGCGATCAGCGCGGAAAACGAAGCTGTCAGCACCTCGCGCCGCGCGACGATCACGAGATCGCAGGGCCGGTCGGCCTGGGCGGCAAGTGCTTGCTTCGCGGCGGCGCGCAGACGGCGCCGGATGCGGTTGCGCTCAACGGCATCGCCAACCTTGCGGGAAGCGGTCAGGCCGAGGCGCAGGCCGTGACGGCCTTCTTCACCCGCGGCATCGCGCACCTGCGCCGTGAAGGCAGGCGAACGAAAACGGCGGCCATGCTCGGCCGCCGCCAGAAACTGTTTGCGTTCGGTCAGACGGGCGTGGCGCATGGCGATGGGCCTGTCTTCCGGAAACGGCGCGCAGGTCACGCGCCGGTCGCTCAGGCCGACAGGCGCTTGCGGCCATGCGCCCGACGGGCGGCGATGACCTTGCGGCCACCCTTGGTCGCCATACGGGCGCGGTAACCGTGGCGGCGCTTGCGAACCAGCTTGCTGGGTTGATAGGTTCTCTTCACGGTCCGTCTCCGGGGCCTTGTTCCGGCATGGCGACCGGGTTCCCGCTGGGGAAAATCGGCCGGCCAAGCCTGTCATGCAAAAGGGGCGGCGCCGCCCGAAAGGCTGCGCAGGTGGCGGGCTTATGGCGGAAGGGCGGGGGCGAGTCAATGCCGAAGGCGCATCCTGCGACGATGCCGCGCGGATCGGCGGGCCTGGCTGCTCAGGCCGCCCGTGCCTTGAAGATGCTGATCATCACGAGCCGCGATGCAGTCGGCGAGCAGAAGACCTTCGATAGCGAACAATGGCCAGGCGACGCCGAGCTTCGTCGGACCTGCTCTGTCATAGGGCGACGCGCGCGCCGGCGCGGGGAGGCGGTGAGCGGCCGGTTTCAGCCCGGTGCGATATCTGATGCCCATGCGCACGATCTCTTCGCGCGGTAGCGAGAAGAACCGCCCGGGCGAACTGCGCGACAAGGCGTAGCTCCTGCTTGCGCTCAAGACCGACATGCACGATATAGCGCCCGGGAGGTTGGCGAGGGACGTCTCACTCGCCAACCGGGTCAGGTCCGGAAGGAAGCAGCCCTAACGAGACCGAACGGGTCTTCGTCCAGCCTCCCACTTTGCGGCTGCCTTGCGCGCTGCTCCCGCTTGCCAGGCCTTCGATCAAGGCCGCTCCTGCCTCGTCCCGGCCGGAGTATTGCAAGTCCGGCGTTGACCGTCGCCTCCCGATTGGCGAAAGCATGCGGATGACCGACGAGACTGCCGCTGCCGATTCCGTTGAAGAGCTGGGTTTTCCCGGCCTCGCGCCAGCGCCCGTCGCGACCGCGGCGCCTTACCGGGTGCTCGCGCGCAAATACCGTCCGGCCCATTTCGGCGACCTGATCGGCCAGGACGCCATGGTGCGTACTCTGACCAACGCCTTCGCCGCCGGCCGCATCCCGCAGGCATGGATGCTGACGGGCGTCCGCGGTGTCGGCAAGACGACCACGGCCCGCATCCTGGCGCGCGCCCTGAATTTCCAGAGCGCGGATGGGGCGGGTGGGCCGACCACCGATCTCTCGCGTTTCGGCGTGCATTGCCGCGAAATCATCGAGGGCAGGCATATCGACGTGATGGAGATCGACGCCGCCTCGAACAACGGCGTCGACAATATCCGCCAGATCAACGACAGCGTGCGCTATGCACCGGTCTCGGCGCGCTACAAGGTCTACATCATCGACGAAGTGCACATGATGACCGGGGCGGCGTTCAATGCCTTCCTGAAGACCCTGGAAGAGCCGCCGCCGCACGCAAAGTTCATCTTCGCCACGACCGAGATCCGCAAGGTGCCGGTGACGGTGTTGTCGCGCTGCCAGCGCTTCGATTTGCGCCGGGTCGATGGCAGCCTGCTCGTCGGCCATCTATCGAACATCTGCAAGGCCGAAGGGGTCGACGCCGAGGAGGAGGCGCTCGGCGCCGTCGCCCGCGCCGCCGAAGGCTCTGTTCGCGATTCTCTCTCGATCCTCGATCAGGCCATCGCCCATGCGGCCGGCCGAATCACGCTCGAGGATGTGCGCTCCATGCTCGGCCTCGCCGATCGGGCCCGCGTCATCGACCTGTTCGAGTCGGTGATGAAGGGCGATATCGCGGCGGCGCTGGGCGAACTCAGGGCGCAATATGATGCCGGTGCCGATCCGGTCGTGGTGCTGACCGATCTCGCCGAGTTCACCCATCTGGTGACGCGTCTGAAGCTCGTGCCCGAAGCCGCCCGGGATAACGGCCTGAGCCAGGCCGAGCGCGTGCGCGGCGGTGATTTCGCGGCCCGACTGTCGGTGCGCGTGCTGGCCCGCGCCTGGCAGATGCTGTTGCGTGGCATGGCCGAGGTGAAACAGGCCGACAGGCCGGTGATGGCGGCCGAGATGGTGCTGGTCCGTCTCACCCATGCAGCCGACCTGCCGACGCCCGACGAGGCCATGCGCATGCTGCGCGACGGCAATGGCTCTCCCGCTGGTTCAGGCAATGGCGGGGGAGGCGCTGCGCCCCGCCCTCCCTCCGGAGGCGGCAACACGGCGCTTGCAGCGCGGCCCGTGCTCGCCAGCGCGAACCCCGCGCCGGCTGCCGCCCCGCGCGCGGTTGCGGCTCCGGCCGTGCTCGTCGCCTCGATCGAGGACATCGTCGCGCTCGCCTCGCAGAATCGCGACATCACCTTGAAGATCGCGCTCGAGCGCGACGTACGGCCCGTTCGCTTCGAGCAGGGGCGGATCGAGTTCGCCCTGGTCGAAGGCGGTTCGCGCACACTCGCCAATGATCTGTCACGCCGTCTCAAGGAGTGGACCGGACAGACCTGGATGGTCGTCATCGTCAATGCCGAAGGGGGCGCGACGCTGCGCGAGCAGGCCATCGCCGCGAGGGACCAGCGCGAGAGTGATGCTGCCGCTCATCCTGCCGTGAAGGCCGTGCTCGAGCGCTTTCCCGGGGCCCGCATCGTCAATGTGCGTGATCCGCGTGCTGCCGAGGCTGCCGAGGCGCAATCCGCGGATGCGGGCGGCGATGACTATTTGCCCGATGCCGAGCCGCTGTTCGACGACAGCGAGCCGGATTTCGACGGCATCGATTTCTGACACTTTCGCATACGGAGAGACACCATGCGCGACATGATGGGCCTGATGAAGCAGGCGCAGCAGATGCAGCAGAAAATGGCCGATGTTCAGGCCGAGCTCGACACGATCGAGGTCGAGGGCGCCTCCGGCGGCGGCATGGTCAGCGTGACGATGACCGCCAAGGGCGCGCTCAAGTCGGTCCGGATCGACCCGAGCCTGATGATGGCCGATGAGCGCGAGATTCTCGAAGATCTGATCGTCGCGGCCAGCACCGACGCCCGCGCTCGCGCCGAGCGCGTGATGCAGGAGCGCATGGCTGAAATCACCAAGGGCCTGCCGATCCCGCCCGGCATGAAACTGTTCTGAGCTGCAGGCCCGCATGTCACGCGCCATTGCCGGCCCCGAGATCGAGCGGCTGATACAGCTTCTCGCCAAGCTGCCGGGCCTCGGACCGCGTTCGGCCCGGCGTGCGGCGCTGCATCTCGTCAAGAAGCGCGAGCAGCTCCTGGGTCCGCTCGCCGAGGCCATGGCGACGGCGCGCGAGCGCATCGTCGTCTGCACGACCTGCGGCAATATCGATACCAGCAATCCCTGCTCGGTCTGTCGGGACGCTCGCCGCGACGATGGGGTGATCGTCGTCGTCGCGGACGTCGCCGACCTATGGGCGCTCGAGCGTTCGGGCGCTGTTTCGGGGCGCTATCATGTTCTGGGCGGCGTACTCTCGGCGCTTGACGGTATCCGGCCCGAGCACCTGACGCTCGATGCGCTGGTGGCCCGTGCCTCCGATCCGGTCGTGAAGGAGGTTATCCTGGCGCTCAACGCCACGGTCGACGGGCAGACCACGGCGCATTTCATCACCGATCTGCTTGCCCATTTGCCGGTCAAGGTGACGAAGCTCGCCCATGGCGTGCCGGTCGGCGGCGAGCTCGACTATCTCGACGACGGCACGCTCGCTGCCGCCATTCGCCAGCGCACGGGCTTCTGATCCGGGCTTCCGCCCGTCAGAACTTGTAGCTCAGGCTTGTGCGGACGCTGTGCAGCGTCGAATCCTGATCGGTCGTCACGCCAAGGAAAGCGCCGCGCGCCAGGCGGTTGAACCGGCCGAAATCGGTGTAGCGATATTCGACTCCGGCGATCAGGTGGTCGGTCAGCGCAAAGGAAAGACCGCCGCCCACGCTCCAGCCCGAGCGCGAGGTCTGGGCGCTGTCACGTGCTCCCGAGACGGGATCGAAGAGCTGCTGGTCGAACTCAGTGAAGGTCGCGCCACCCGTGGCGTAGATCATGAAGCGGTCCATCGCAAAGCCGAGGCGACCGCGCACGGAGGCCTGCCAGTCGCGTTTCACCTCACCGATGCCGAGAGAATGACGGAAGCGACCATCGCTATTCAGGGCCTCGATATCGCCTTCGATGCCGAGGACATAGGAGCCGAACTGGTAGTTGAAGCCGGCATGTCCGCCGCCGAGCACCGAATCGGTGTCGGAGGTGAAAGCCGCGCCGATGCCGTTGGAGGCGATGAAGCGGGTGCGCTCCGAGCCCCAGGAATAACCAATCTGGCCGCCGGCGTAGAACCCGGTCCAGGAAAAGAACTCCGGTAGTGCAGGAGCCGGCGGCAGCGTACCCTTGCGATAGGGCATGTCCGCCGCGGAGGCCGCGCCGCCAGCCAGAAGTGCGAGGCTCGCAAGACCGGCTTTCAGGAACATCTTCATCGCAGGTCTCTGTATGTCGTTCGCCGATCGGGTGGCCAGATGCGGTGCCTCCGGTCATCCGGGACCAGGAGGTCGCAAGCCTCTGCTGACGCACGTGAAGTGCGCGCTTTCTGACTTTGATTAGGAACTGTTAAGGTTAACAAACGGATAAGCGGCCTGGGGAAGCCCGCTGCGCAGGGAACAAACTCGTCGTCCGCCCGGTTTGCCCTAGGCTGGTGCCAGGCCGCGTGTCGACCCACCGCGGCGGCGGAGACTTTTCATGGCCTTCTTGAAACGCATCACGGGCGCAGCGGGCGCGGGGGTGGTGCTGGGCTACGTGGCCGAGGCGATCTCGCGCTGGCGCGCGCGGCCTTCGCGCGAGGAGGTTGCACGCGGCCGCGACGCGGCTTCGCCGCTCGAGATGACCTGGCTTGGCTGGAAGGATGTCCTGCTGCGCTTTGCCGGCAATGTTGCCGATAACCGCCTCAGTTCTCTGGCCGGCGCGGTCGCCTTCTTCACCTTGCTTTCGCTCGTCCCGGCGCTCTCGCTCCTTGTCGCGCTGTACCGCTATTTCACCGACCCGCTGACCATCGCCGGCCAGCTCGACAGCCTCACCACGGTCTTTCCGGCTGCCGCACGCGAGTTGATCCGCGAGCAGGCGATGCGGCTTGCGACACAATCCACCACCGGCCTGTCCCTTGCTGTCCTGGTCAGCCTGCTCGTGGCGGCCTGGAGTGCGAACGCTGCGGTGAAGGCGGTCTTCGATGCGCTCAACATCATCTATCGCGAACGGGAGAAGCGCAGCTTCTTCAAGCTGAACCTGATCTCGCTGCTGACCACGCTGAGCGGGGTCGTGCTGCTGATGGCGGCGCTGATCGCGATCGCCATCCTGCCGGTCATCTCCGCGTTCTTCCCGTTCCACTACGAACTCGAGCAACTGGTCCGGCTGGTGCGCTGGCCGAGCTTCGTCGTGATGGCGACGCTGGCGATCGCCTGCCTCTACTGGATCGGGCCGAGCAGGCGGCGGCCGCGCTTCGCCTGGGTCATGCCGGGCGCGATCGCCGCCTCGCTGCTCTGGGCCGCTGCGTCATGGGCCTTCTCCTGGTATGTCGGCACGCTCGGCAATTACACGGCGACCTATGGCTCGCTCTCGACGGTGGTGGTCTTCATGACCTGGCTCTGGCTGTCGGCAATGATCGTGCTCGCCGGCGCCGAACTCAATGCCGAGCTCGAGCATCAGACCGAGCGCGACACCACGATCGGCCGACCCAAGCCTCTCGGCCGCAGGGGCGCGACCATGGCGGACAGGGTTGGTGCTGCCATGGCGGACGAGTAGGCGATGCTGGATCACGACGACACGCGCCAGATCGACCTGCGCAGCGGTTCGAGCCCCTGGCGCATGATGTCGGACATCGGCGAGTGGCTTGGTTCTACGATTTTGCGATCGACCGGCCGAGCCCGGCCTGACGCCCTATGACATTGCGCGGCTGCAATCTTGGTCTTGCCATGCCAAGGGGCGACAATGGCTCGGTTTCTTGCCATTTGAAGGCTGCGGCGGACGTCGAGCCGCATCAATCTCGGAGGCGGCGATGCTCACGGTTCAGGACAAGGTTTCGTCACCGGTACGGCTTGAGGCCTATGACGCGCCCTTTCATATTGGCGCGGTCTCCTTGCGGGTGCGCGATCTGCCGCGCCTGACGGCCTTTTATCGCGACGCGATCGGGCTGACGCTGATCACGGAGGAGCCCGGCCTCTCGGTGCTGGGTGTCGACGGCGTGCCGCTGGTGCGGCTCGAAGCGGGGGCGAGCGCGCCGATATCGGCCGCCGGCCTTTTCCATCTCGCGATCCTGCTGCCCTCGCGCGGTGACCTCGCCAACTGGCTGGCGCATGCGGCCAGAACCCGAGTGCCGCTCGAAGGCGCCTCGAACCATCTCGTCAGCGAGGCGCTCTACCTCTCCGATCCGGAAGGCAACGGCATCGAGATCTATCGTGATCGCAGCCGGCCGGAATGGCCGCGTCTCGATGGCGGCGCCATCAAGATGTCGACCGACCGGCTCGATCTCGACCAGCTCTTGCGTGAGTCGGACGGAGCCGCCTATCCCGGCATGCCGAGCGGCACGGGCATGGGGCATGTTCATTTGCGCGTCGGCGATACCGCGCAGGCCGAGGGCTTCTACCGCGACGGGCTCGGCTTTGACGTGATGGTGCATTATCCCGGCGCCAGCTTCCTCGCGACCGGTGGCTACCACCACCATATCGCCGTCAATGTCTGGGGCAGCCGGGGGGCTGGCTTGCGGGCTGACAGCGACGCGGGGCTGGCGAGCTTCGAGCTGGTCGCCACTGACGACCAGGCCTTCGCGACTATGCGGACGCGGATGATCGCAGCCGGTGGTCGTGACGAGGGAGGCACCGTCACCGTTGCTGACCCCTGGAATAACCGTCTGATCCTGCGTCGCTAAAGCCTCGGCTCGAAAAGTGGATTGCGGCTTTCGGGAAAGCTCAGGCTTCGATCCTAGCGCGTGAGCAGATGACTGCGGCGTGTACCGGCGCGATCGGGCTTGAAGCCCATAACTTCCCAGAAGGCGGCAGCGCCGGAATCCGCGGCGTTGAGCGAGAGCCTCGGCGCCAATGATAGCCCCTGTTGCACGAGTGCGCTCGCGAGCAGGCGGCCGACGCCTCCGCGTCGGCCGGTTGGCCGCACATAGACATGGCGAATGCGCAGGAGGTCGGGCGCCGGGTCATAAGGGTCCGGCGTCACCGCGCCGATTGCGGCGAGCACCCCATCGCGAAACACCGCAAACAGGGCATTCCGCTCGTCGGCGTCACGATAACGGCCGGATTGCCACTCGTCCCGCAAACCGTCGACGAAGCGGTAGCCTTCGGCCGCCGCTTCGTCCTGCAGGGCAGAAAAATCGTCCGGCAGCGTTTCGCTGAGCCGGACGACCTGAAGCGTGCTGGAGATCACAGGCCTTCGAAGAGAGCGCTCGAAATATAGCGCTCGGCGAAGGAGGGGATGATCACGACGATGGTCTTGCCTTCATTGCCGGGACGCGCGCCGATTTCCAGCGCGGCAGCGACTGCCGCGCCCGAGGAGATGCCGGCCGGGATGCCTTCGAGGCGGGCCAGCGCGCGAGCGGTGTCGAAGGAGGTCTGGTTGCCGACAGTCACCACCTCGTCGATCACCGAGCGATCGAGCACGCCGGGAACGAAACCGGCGCCGATGCCCTGGATCTTGTGCGGACCGGGTTGGCCGCCGGAGAGAACCGGGGAGTCCTCAGGCTCGACCGCGATGACCTTCAGCCCGGGCCGGCGTGGCTTCAGCACCTGGCCGACACCGGTGATCGTGCCGCCGGTGCCGACGCCGGAGACAAAGATGTCGATTTCGCCGTTGGTGTCGTTCCAGATCTCTTCGGCGGTCGTCTTGCGGTGAATCTCGGGGTTGGCCGGATTCTCGAACTGTTGCGGAATGATCGCGCCCGGGATCTCGGCCTTGAGCTCTTCGGCCTTGGCCACGGCACCACGCATGCCGCCCGGGCCGGGCGTCAACACGAGTTCGGCGCCGAGCAGGGCCAGCATCTTGCGACGCTCCAGCGACATCGTTTCCGGCATGACCAGGATCAGGCGGTAGCCGCGCGCGGCTGCGACGAAGGCGAGCGCGATGCCGGTATTGCCCGAGGTCGGCTCGATCAGCGTGCCGCCCGGCTTCAGAACGCCCGAGGCTTCCAGCGCGTCGACCATGTTGACGCCGATACGATCCTTGACGCTGGAGATCGGGTTGAAGAATTCGAGCTTGGCAAGGATCGTCGCCTTGACGCCGCGTTCTGCCGGGAGACGGTTCAGCCGTACCAGAGGAGTGTCACCGATCGTATCGGTGATCGACTCATAGACCCGGCCCCGACCGGGCGCCTTGTCCTGTGCGGGATAGAGCTTCTGTGCTGCTTCGGCCATAGCGGCCTCCCTTGCGTCATGTGGTCAGGATGGAAGGGCTAACGTATTTCACATCTTGTGTCGAATAATTAGTTTAATCACATAATTATATTGTGAAATCGGCTCTCTGGGCGATTTCTCCGAAGACCGACTTCTGCTCGGACTGGCGACAGAGATCTTCGACGGTGACGCTGTCGAGCTCGCCCAGGAAGGCGTCGGTCGCCCGCCTCAGCGCCGGGCCGACCACCTCGTCGATAAGGCGGGACTGCGGCAGGGGCGTGGTTTCATCGCTCGTTTCCTGCATGGCCGCACGCGCGATATCGCCGGCGGTGATGCGGCGGCGTTCGCGAGCGAGTTCATAGCCGCCGCGCGGGCCGCGCACGCCCTTCAGGATGCCGGCGCGCACGAGCGCCTGCAGCATGGTTTCGAGATGGCGCGGCGGCAGGTCGTGGCGTGCAGCCAGGAATTTGGCGGCGACGGGCGACGGGCGAGCATGCAGCGCGATATCGACCACTGCGGCGACGGCGAGGAGGCTGCGGTGCGAGAGCGGCATCATTGGCCGCCCCCTTGCGCCGTCGCCTTGCCCCCAGCGATGCCGGTCGAACCGAAGCCGCCGTTCCCGCGCGCGGTCTCGTCGAGTGTGGCGGCCTCGACCAGGGTAGCTTGCGAGACCGGGGCGACCACAAGCTGGGCGACGCGGTCGCCGTGCCGGATCACGAAGTCTTCTGCGCCGAGATTGATCAGGATCACCTTGATCTCCCCACGATAGTCGCTGTCGATGGTGCCGGGTGAATTCAGCACCGTGACGCCATGCTTGAAGGCCAGGCCCGAGCGCGGCCGGACCTGCGCTTCGAAACCGCGCGGCACTTGCAGCACGATCCCCGTTGGGATGAGACCGCGCCCGCCGGGAGCCAGCACGCAGGGCTCATCGGCGGCCAAGGCGGCACGGAGGTCCATGCCAGCGGCACCGCCGCTCTCATAGGCCGGCAGCGGCAGGTCGGCGCCATGAGGCAGGCGCTTGATGGGAAGCATGACCATGATGCTCAGCGTTCCGTCTCGCTGGCCTGCTGCATGCGCACCAGATGCGCAATCAGCCGGCTCGCGACCTCGCCCTTGGGCAGGGTCGGCCAGGTTTCGACAGTGTCGGAGGTGACGAGATGCACGGTGTTGGCGTCGCCGCCCATCACTCCGGTGCCGCCGACATCGTTTGCGACGATCAGGTCGCAGCCCTTCTTTGCCAGCTTGGCGCGGGCATAGTCGATCACGTGATCGGTCTCGGCTGCGAAGCCGACGACGAGGGCGGGGCGATCAATCTCGCGTGCGGCGATCGTCGCCAGGATGTCGGGGTTCTCGACGAGGGCGAGGGCAGGCGCGCTCGCACCGGCCTGCTTCTTGAGCTTGCCGGGCGCCTCTTCCGCAACGCGCCAGTCGGCGACCGCGGCGGCGAAGATCGCGATATCCGCCGGCAGCGCGCCTTCGACCGCGGCCAACATGTCGCGGGCGGACTCGACATGGATCGTGGTCACCCCCTCCGGATCGGCGATCGCGACCGGGCCGGAGACCAATGTCACGTTGGCGCCCGCGGCTGCGGCTGCGGCTGCGATCGCGTGACCCTGCTTGCCGGAGGAGCGGTTGGCGATGTAGCGCACGGGGTCGATCGGCTCGTGCGTCGGCCCGGAGGTGATGAGCACGCGCTTGCCGGCGAGCAGCTTGGGCGCACTGGACGTGCCGCCCGGATTGCGACCGAGGAAGCCGATCGTTCCAACCGGGGAGAGCCGGGTTTCGCCGGCCAGCGCCTGTTCGATCGCCGCCAGCAGCTCATGAGGCTCGGCCATGCGTCCGGGCCCGTTTTCGCCTCGCTCGGCCATGGCACCGGAGTTCGGTCCGACCACGAGCACCCCGTCCTTCTCGAGCTGGGCCATGTTGCGCCGCGTCGCCGGGTGCTCCCACATGCGCGGGTTCATCGCGGGCGCGATCAGGATGCGCTTGTCGGTGGCGAGCAGGGCCGTCGAGGCAAGGTCATTGGCAAGGCCCGTCGCCATCTTGGCGATCAGGTCGGCGGTCGCGGGTGCGACGACGACCAGATCGGTCGAGCGCGACAGCGCGATATGGCCGATATCGGCTTCGTCGGTCAGCGAGAACAGATCGGTGAAGCAGCGTTCGCCCGCCAGCGACGAGACGGCGAGCGGCGTCACGAACTCTTCGCCGGCTTTGGTCAGGATGCAGCGCGAGGTGATGCCGTGATCCTTCAGGCGCCGGATCAGCTCCAGCACCTTGTAGGCGGCGATACCCCCGCCGATGATCAGCAGAACGGAGCGAGATGCGGACAAGGGCGGGCTCCCGAGGCAAGAAGCCCTTCACCTAGCATCGCGGAGGCGCGGCTGTCATGGGGCGGACGTGCAGGGGGCTCTAGCGGAAGGGCGGCTCGTCGAAGGAGCGGAGCTTGCGTGAATGGATCGTGCTGCCGGCTTCCTTGAGCTTCTCCAGCGCTGCCAGTCCGATCTTCAGGTGCTCGCCGACAGCGCGCTCATAGAAAGCGTTGGCGGCGCCCGGCAGCTTGATCTCGCCATGCAGCGGCTTGTCGGAGACGCAGAGCAAGGTGCCGTAGGGCACGCGCAGCCGGTAGCCCTGTGCTGCGATCGTCCCGGATTCCATGTCGACCGCGATGGCGCGCGACAGGTTGATACGGCGGCGCTCCTTGGTCCAGCGCAGCTCCCAGTTGCGGTCGTCCTGCGTCACAACAGTGCCGGTGCGCAGCCTCTGCTTCAGCCGGTCGCCCTTCTCGCCAGTGACCTCGGCGGCAGCCTGCTGCAAGGCGACCTGGACCTCGGCGAGCGCCGGGATCGGGATGTCCGGCGGTACATGGTCATCCAGGATGCCGTCCTGGCGGAGATAGGCGTGGGCCAGCACGTAGTCGCCGATGATCTGTGTTTGCCGGAGGCCGCCGCAATGGCCGACCATCAACCAGCAATTCGGCCTGAGCACCGCGAGGTGGTCGGTGATGTTCTTCGCATTGGACGGGCCGACGCCGATATTGACCAGCGTGACGCCTTCGCCTCCAGCGCGGATGAGGTGATAAGCCGGCATCTGGAAGCGGTGCCAGGGCGCGGACATCACGCGCTCGGCCGCGCTGACATCGATGCCTTCGCGGTCGATCCGGATACCGCCGGGCGCGACGAGCGCCTCGGCGGTGCCGGCCTCGATCTCGGCCAGCGCCAGCCGCACGAACTGGTCGACATACCGATGGTAGTTGGTCAGCAGCACCCAGGGCTGCACGATCCGCCAGTCGGTGCCGGTATAGTGGACCAGCCGCCGCAGCGAATAATCGACACGTACCGCATCGAAGAGCGAGAGCGGGCGTGGCTCACCCTCGATGATCTCGAAGGTGCCGTCGGCGATCTCGTCGCCGACCAGGGAGAGCAGCGGCGTCGGGAAATGCCGCGCAAGCTCTGCGGGCGAGATCCGGCCGCCTCCCAGTTCGTCGCCACCCTCGATTGCATAGGGATAGGGAATTTCCTGGGTGCTGATGCCCGTCTCGATGGTGGCGCCGTATTCCGTCACCAGGGGTTCGAGCTGGTCGAGCAGATAGGCCCGGAACTCGGCCGGCTGGGTCACCGTGGTCGAGTAGATGCCGGGCGCCGCAAACTTGGCGAAGCCGCGGCGCGTCGCTGCCGGCAGCTTCGAAGGCTCATAGGTGACGCGCAGCATCGGGTAGCGATAGCGGGCGCGCTCCTCCGGCGTCGGCGGCTGTCTCGTGTCGAAGAAGCGTTGGAGATCGGCGCGTAGCGCGTCCTTCGCTTCGGCATAAAGCGCCTCCAACCGGTCGATGGCGTCATGCGGTGTGGCGGCGATCTCGAAGCTCATGGCTGACTCTAGCCGGCTGCGGGCGCTCCTGACAACAACCGGCATCGCACCGGCCGATGGTCGGCAGGCCCAAGCGTTCGGCGGGTTCGCTCGGGGCGCTTGACGTTACGGCTTTGGTGTATTAGTAAACCGATCAGTTAATTAACCGATCGGTTTAGTTGATGTCGCCGGACCATCTCAGCGCCACGCTCTCCGCTCTCGCCGATCCAACGCGGCGGGCCATCCTGGCGCGCCTCTCGCTGGGGGAAACCTCGGTCAAGGAGTTGGCGGAGCCTTTCGCGATGAGCCTCCCGGCCGTCTCGAAACATCTGAAGGTGCTCGAGAAGGCAGGCCTCATCTCGCGTGGCCGCGAGGCACAGTGGCGGCCCTGCCGGCTCGACCCCGGCCCGCTGCGCGATGTGGCCGCCTGGCTCGAGCACTACCGGGTCTTCTGGGACCAGAGCCTGGACAGGCTGGAGAGCATGATTCTGGAGCTGAGGACCGAGGACCAGAATGCGGCGCTGTCGTTGAGCCCGCCTTCGCAGGGGGAGGGCGGAGAGTGATCGCGGCCCGTCATCGCCCTGGAATGCAGGCAGTCTTGTCTGCTCGCAATGCGATCTTAGATTCAAAAAACAACTTTGGAGAGCATCATGTCTCTATCGATTACCGAGCCCGTCTTCGCAGAGCCAAGAGCCAAGCTCTGGACGGGCCGGGTGCTGAGCGGCGTCGTCGTCGCGTTCCTGCTGTTCGACGGCGGCATCAAGCTGGCTCCCTTGCAGGTGGTCAACGATACCCTGCTGCAGCTGGGATATCCGGGAAGCAATGAGCTGGCCCGGGGGCTCGGCGCCATGACGCTGATCATTGCGCTGCTCTATGCCTATCCCCGCACCTCCATTCTTGGCGCCGTGCTGCTCACGGGGCTGCTTGGCGGCGCCATGGCGACGCATCTGCGCGTCGGCAGCCCGCTCTTCAGCCACCTCTTCTTCGGGCTCTATCTCGGCCTCATGGCCTGGGGCGGCCTCTACCTGCGCGATCCGAGGTTGCGCGCACTCGTCCCGCTGCGAAGCGCCTAGCAGCCTTCGCCACTCCATCTCGATCCGTCACAGGAGCGTTCCGTGCTCAACACCCTTCTTTGGGCCATTGTCGCCATTCTCGCCCTCGGCATCGTCGTCGTGCTCGTCCTGGCCGCGATGAAGCCCGACAGCTTCCGCGTCCAGCGTTCGCTCGCCATCAACGCACCGCCGGAGCACGTCTTTCCGCTGATCAACGGGTTCCGGAGCTGGGCTGCATGGTCGCCCTGGGAAAAGAAGGACCCGGCGATGAAGCGCAGCTTCAGCGGCGCGGAAAGCGGCCTCGGTGCGGTCTATGCCTGGGACGGCGACAAGAATGTCGGGCAGGGCCGCATGGAGATCGTCGAGGCCTCGGCTCCCCGCAAGGTTGGATTGAGGCTCGATTTCGTCAAGCCCTTCGAGGCTCATAACGACGTCACATTCGCGCTCGAGCCCCGCGGCGGCGCCACCGAGGTGATCTGGACCATGACTGGCCCGGCACCGTTCCTCACCAGGATCATGCACGTCTTCTTCAACGTCGATCGCATGGTTGGGCGCGATTTCGAGACCGGGCTCGCCAATCTGAAGGTGGCGGCCGAGCGCTAGACCCATCTGAGTTCCGAAGATCAGGCAAGGAGGATGCACCTATGCAGACTGTCGAACCACAGGAAGAACATCGCTGGCTTCAGCAACTCGTCGGCGACTGGGCTTATGAGTCGAACTGCTCGCCTGACAAGCCGGACGAAATCTCCAAGGGCTCGGAGACCATTCGCTCCATCGGTGACCTCTGGATCGTTGGGGAAAGCAAGAGCGTGATGCCCGACGGAGATCCTGCGAGCATGCAGATCACCCTCGGCTTCGATCCCCAGAAGGGCCGTTTCGTCGGAACCTGGCTGGGCTCGATGATGGCGATGATCTGGACCTATGAAGGTTCTCTCGACGACAGCGGCAAGATCCTGACACTCGAATCCGAAGGGCCCAGCTTCTCCGGCGACGGCACGACGTCGAAATATCGTGACATCATCGAGGTCAGGAGCCCGACCGAGCGGCTGTTCTATTCGAAGGTTCTCGGTGCCGATGGCAACTGGACCGAGTTCATGAGGGCTCGGTACCAAAGAATCTGATCCGCCAGGCCATCCAGGCCGACGCGACTGGCCATTTCTCAAGGGAATAGCGAAATGAAGCTCTCGACCTATCTGATGTTCAACGGCAATTGCGAAGAAGCGTTCACGACCTACCAGAAGGTGCTCGGCGGCAAGATCACCGCGATGATGAGCCATGAAGGCACGCCGGCTGAGAACGACGTCTCGCCAGATTGGCGCAAGAAGATCATCCATGCCTGCCTGGAACTCGACGGCCAGATGCTGATGGCGTCCGATGCGCCGCCGGACCGCAGCAGCGGGTCGATGCGCAGCGTCTATGTCAATGTCATGGTCAAGGAGGTCGCGGAGGCCGAGCGCATCTTCAAGGGGCTCTCGGAGGGCGGCCAGATCCAGATGCCGATCGGAGAAACCTTCTGGTCCAAGAGCTTCGGCATGCTGACCGACCGCTTCGGCACGCATTGGATGGTCAATGCCGAGTTCAAGAACGGATGAGCGCGGGCAACTCTGAAAAGGGCCTCGCCGACATGGCCGCCGCGATGCGCCGCCATGTTACGCGCGGCGCCGTCGCCGGGATCGTCACGCTGGTCGCCTGGGGTGACGATGTCCATGTCGAGACCTTCGGCCTCGCCGATCTCGACAGCGCCACGCCGATGCGTCGCGACACCATCGTGCGCATCGCCTCGATGACCAAGCCGATGCTGGCGGTGGTGGCCCTGTCGCTGGTCGAGGATGGAGCGATCGGGCTCGATGACGCCGTCGAGCCTTGGATGCCGGAGCTGGCGGACCGCCGGGTCCTGCGCAGCGTTGCTGGCCCGCTCGACGACACCGTGCCGGCCCGCCGATCAATCACGTTGCGCGATCTGCTGACGCTCAGGCTCGGCATCGGCGCGATCATGGCGCCGCCGGGCCGCTACCCGATCCAGCAGGCCATGGCCGATGCCGGCGTCGCGCCCGGTCCAATGAGCCCCGAGCTGCCGCCCGACGCCTGGATGAAACGGCTCGGCTCCCTGCCGTTGATCCACCAGCCGGGGGACGTCTGGATGTATCATACCGGCTTCGACGTGCTCTCGGTGCTCTTGGCCAGGGTTTCCGGCAAACCGCTTGATGATCTCATGCAGGAACGCCTGTTTCGACCGCTGGGCATGGTCGATACCGGCTTCAGCGTCCCGGCGGACCAGGCCGGACGACTGGCCAGCGCCTATCGTCTCGATTCGGACGCGGGCCGGCTCGTGCTGTTCGATCGCGGCGCCGGGGGCATGTTCGCGCGCCCGCCCGCCTTTCCCTGCGAGCTTGTCTCGACGGCGGATGATGTCCTGAGATTTGCGCGCACGCTTCTGGCACCCGGGCAACACGGCGGGCAGCGCATCCTCTCGCAGGGGATGATCGAGCAGATGACGCGGGATCAGATCACGCCGGAGCAGAAGGCGGTTTCGCCGTTCTTCCCCGGCTTCTGGGAGAGCACGGGCTGGGGCTTCGGCCTCGGGATCGCGACGCAGCCCGATCCGATCTCGGCGGTTCCCGGGCGCTATGGCTGGGAAGGCGGGTTCGGCACCAGCCTCAGTATCGACCCGTATCGGAACCTCGTCACGATCTTCCTGAACCAGAAACTGATGCAGGGGCCGGAAGACGCGGCCCTCAGCCAGGAGTTCCAGGCCCTGGCCTATCGGGCGGTCGCCGGCTGAGGATCGTCAGCTGAAGATGCTGTAGGCCAGCAGACCAGCGATCAGCCACAGGGCCCAGTTGCCCCAGCGGTTGCGCCGGGCTTCGGCCCGGCCAATCTCCTGGATGCTGCGTTCGTCCAGGACAAAGCCCTGGCGCGAAGCGTCCTCGAGTTGTCCGAGCACGCGCTCGGCCCGCGCAGCCGTTTCGGGCAGGCTGGCGAGTGTCGAGAGCATGGACTGGGCGCCGCGACCGACCTCCTCGATCTTGCCGAGAGGGCCGAGATTGCGGGTGATCCACTCGCGCACCACCGGCTCGGCCGTCTTCCACATGTCGAGCTGCGGATCGAGCGAGCGCGCTACACCTTCGACCACGACCATGGTCTTCTGCAGCATGACGAGCTCGGTCCGGGTCGCCATATCGAACAGACCGGTGATCTCGAAGAGAAGGGTCAGAACCTTCGCCATCGAGATCTCGTCGGCACGCCGGTCATGGATCGGCTCGCCGACGGCCCGGATCGCCTGGGCGAAGTCCGCGACATCGTGATGGGCCGGAACATAGCCTGCCTCGAAATGGACCCGGGCCACTCGGGCGTAGTCGCGCGTGATGAAGCCGAGCAGGATTTCGGCGAGGAACCGTCGTTCCTTGAGGCCGAGCCGGCCCATGATGCCGCCATCGACTGCAACCAGCCGGCCCTGCGCATCGACGAACAGGTTTCCGGGATGCATGTCGGCATGGAAGAAGCCGTCGCGGATCGCGTGCTTCAGGAAGGACTGGATGACGGTGCGGCCGAGCGCCACGAGGTCATGGCCGGCAGCACGCAGCGCTTCGACATCGGAGAGGCGAATGCCGTCGATCCATTCGTCGACGAGCACCTCGCGCGCCGTCAGCTGCCAGTCCGGCTTCGGGACGCGGAAATCGGCATCGTCCCTGGTGTTCTCGGCGAATTCCGAGAGCGCCGCGGCCTCGAGGCGGAGGTCCATTTCCATGGTTACGGAGCGTGCCAGCGTCTCGACCACGCCGGAGAAGCGCAGGCGCCTAGCCTCGTGCGAACGGCTCTCGGCGAGTTCGGCGCCGAAGCGCATCGCCGCCAGATCACGGTTGAAACGGTCACGGATACCGGGCCGAAGCACCTTGACGGCGACCTCCGCGCCATCCTTCAGGCGGGCGCGGTGGACCTGGGCGATCGAGGCGGCCGCGACGGGCTCGCCGAATTCGGAGAACAGCGCCTCGACCGGCTCGCCATGCGCGGCTTCGATTGCGGCGCGCGCCTGTTCCATCGGGAACGGCGCCATCCTGTCCTGCAGCGCCGACAGGTCTTCGGCGATCTTCATCCCGACCACATCTGGCCGCGTCGCCAGAAACTGGCCGAACTTGACATAGGACGGACCAAGCCGGGTCAGCGCAGCGGCAAGGCGCGTGGCCGAGGAGCCCGCCCCCCCGCGCTCGATCAGCCGGCCGACCCTGATCAGCGCGCGCGCCGCGGGCGGCAGAACCGACGGATCCACCAGCGCGAGCGCGCCTTCGCGAGCCAGAACGAAGCCAACCCGCGCCATGCGGGTGAGATGGGCGATTGAGGAGATCATGCTGGAAGGCGGGCCGTCACAGCTTCCAGCCGGAATGCAGCGCCACGACCCCACCGGTCATGGGCGTGAAACGCGCCCGCCGGAAGCCGGCTGCGGCGATCATGTCCGCGAAAACCTGCGGCTTCGGGAATTTGCGGATCGATTCGACGAGATAGCGATAGGGCTCCGCATCTCCCGTCACGAGCCTGCCCATCGGTGGAATCAGGTTGAAGGAATAGGTCTCGTAGATCTTGTCGAGCACCGGCACGTCGACATGGCTGAATTCGAGGCAGAGGAAGCGGCCACCGCGCTTCAGGACGCGATGCGCCTCGGCCAGCGCCTTGTCGATGCGCGGCACGTTACGAATGCCGAAGGCGATCGTATAGGCGTCGAAACTGTTGTCCGGCAGGCCGAGCTCCTCGGCATTGCCCTGGACGAAGCGGATGCGGTCATCGCCGGGAAAGCGCTTCTGCGCGCGTTCGCGTCCGACGCTCAGCATTTCGCCATTGATGTCGAGCACCGTCACATCCGTTGCCGGGCCGCCGGCTTCCAGGACCTGGAAGGCGACATCGCCCGTGCCGCCGGCCACGTCGAGATGGTGGAATGCCCGGTCGCGCGGCGGCTTCAGCGTCGAGATCAGGGCATCCTTCCAGAGCCGGTGCAGGCCGGCCGACATCAGGTCGTTCATCAGGTCGTAGCGGCCGGCGACCTTGTGGAAGACGTCGTCGACCTTGGCCTGCTTCTCGGCGAGCGGCACGGTCTCGAAGCCGAAATGGGTGGTATCGGAGGCTGCTGTCACGGCTTGGCCCGGAGCTTGTGTTCTGGTGAGGCGGTAACTAGAGCCGGATGAATAGCGAAACGAGCGAGCCTTGTCGCGGCCCGTCTCGACGCATGCTGAAGAGCGAAGTGCAATGCCCGAGCTTCCCGAGGTCGAAACCGTCCGCCGTGGGCTGGAACCCGCCATGCTCGGCCAGGTGCTGGCCCGGGTCGAGCAGCGCCGGCCCGACCTGCGCTTTCCATTGCCCGAGCATTTCGTCGAGCGCCTGACCGGGCGGCGGGTCGAGGGCCTGTCGCGCCGCGCCAAATACCTGATCGCCGATCTCGATGATGGCGAGGCGCTGATCATGCATCTTGGCATGAGCGGCCGCTTCGTGGTCGAGGCGCCGGGCACGCCACCCACCGAACCTGGCGCCTATTACAACGAGATCGGCCGGCACCTGCAGCACGATCATGTCGTCTTCCATCTCGGATCGGGTGCGCGCGTCACCTATAACGACGTCCGTCGTTTCGGCTTCATGGATCTCCTGCCGCGGGCCGAGCTGGAGAGCTCGAAGCATTTCGCGGGAATGGGCATCGAACCACTCGGCAACGAGCTCTCCGGCGAAGTCCTGGCAAAGCTCTTTGCCGGCAAGCTCGCGCCGTTGAAGGCGGCGCTGCTCGATCAGCGGCTCGTGGCAGGCCTCGGCAATATCTATGTCTGCGAGGCGCTGTTCCGGGCGGGGCTTCATCCGGAAGCGGCGGCCGGAACGATCACGACGCCAACCGGTCGGCCCCGCGAGGCAGCCCATGCGCTCGCACAGATCATTCGCGAGGTTCTCGAGGAGGCGGTGGCTGCTGGCGGCTCGACCCTGCGCGATTTCGCCCATGCCGACGGCTCGCTCGGTTATTTTCAGCACCGCTTCAAGGTCTATGACCGCGAGGGCGACCCTTGTGTCACGCCCGGCTGCGGCGGCCTGGTGAAGCGGCTCGTCCAATCGGGTCGCTCGACATTCTATTGCGAGCGCTGCCAACCGAGGCGCTGAGCCAACGTCATATCGCGCGGAGCGGCGTCGGCGGCACGGTCTCCGCAGGGTTCGAAAGCCGCCTTTGCGCGGCCGCGCATGGACCGCGCCCGCGGCCCCCGCTAATGCTGCAGGCGAAGCATCATCCGGGAGGCCGCCATGGCTTATGAGACCATTCTCGTCGAGGTGAAGGGCAAGGTGGGCGTCATCACGCTGAACCGCCCGCAGGCGCTGAATGCGCTCAACGGCCAGCTGATCGGCGAGGTCAACACGGCGATCGATGGTTTCGAGAAGGATGCCGGCATCGGCTGCATCGTCATCACCGGCTCGGAGAAGGCCTTTGCCGCCGGCGCGGATATCAAGGAAATGCAGTCCCGCACCTTCCCCGAGACCTATCTCGACGACAAGTTCGAGCCGTGGGACCGCATTGGCCAGCGCCGCAAGCCGATCATCGCGGCGGTTGCGGGCTTCGCGCTCGGCGGTGGCTGCGAGCTCGCCATGATGTGCGATTTCATCATCGCCGCGGACAACGCCCGCTTTGGCCAGCCGGAGATCAATCTCGGCGTCATTCCCGGCGCCGGCGGCACGCAGCGCCTGACCAAGGCGATCGGCAAGGCCAAGGCCATGGATCTCTGCCTCACCGGCCGCATGATGGACGTGAACGAGGCGGAGCGCTCCGGCCTCGTCGCCCGTATCGTCCCGCTGGCCGACCTGATGACGGAAGCGCTGAAGGCGGCCGAGGCGATCGCGGCGAAATCGCTGCCCTCGGTGATGATGGTCAAGGAATCCGTCAACCGGGCCTTCGAGGTCACCCTGAACGAGGGGCTGCGCTTCGAGCGGCGGGTGTTCTCCTCGCTCTTCGCCACGCAGGATCAGAAGGAAGGGATGGCCGCCTTCTCCGAGAAGCGGCCGCCGGATTTCAAGAACCGCTGAACCCAGCCATGAGCGGGGCGAATGCCGGGGCCGACGATCTTTGATTTGCGGCTCAGCCCCGCTTGCTGACACGATGCGGGTTCTCTTTGAAGCTTAGGGATACCAGATGACCGCTGCCGCTCCTTCCGCCACGGGCGGGCTCGTCCTGCCGACCTATGAGGATGTCGTGACGGCGGCGGGCCGTCTCCAGGGCATCGCACACCGGACGCCGGCATTGACCTCGCGCACGGCCAATGCCCGCACCGAGGCCTCGCTGGTCTTCAAGGCCGAGAACCTGCAGCGCATGGGCGCCTTCAAGTTCCGTGGCGCCTTCAACGCGATCTCGGCGCTGAGCGCCGAACAGAAGCGCGCCGGGGTCGTCACCTTCTCCTCGGGCAATCACGCTCAGGCGATCGCCCTGTCCGGCAAGTTGCTCGGCGTGCCGACCGTCATCCTGATGCCGCAGGATGCGCCTGCCGCGAAGGTTGCGGCGACCCGTGGCTATGGCGCCGAGGTCGTGCTCTTCGACCGCTACAGCCAGGACCGCGACGCGCTCGGCCGCGAGCTGGCCGAGACACGCGGCCTTTCCCTGATTCCTCCCTATGACCACCCCGATGTCATTGCCGGCCAGGGCACCGCCGCCAAGGAACTGATCGAGGAGGCGGGCCCGCTCGATATCCTGCTGGTCCCCTCGGCGGCGGCGGTTTGATTTCCGGTGCCGCTCTCGCGGCCAAGGCGCTCAACCCCGGCATCCGCGTCTTCGGCGTCGAACCGGAGGCCGGCAATGACGGCCAGCAATCCCTGCGCAGCGGCAAGATCGTCAAGATCGACGTGCCCAAGACCATTGCCGATGGCGCTCAGACCGCGTTCCTCGGCCAATACACCTTCCCGATCATCCAGAACCTTGTCGAGGATATCGTCACGGTGCCCGATGCGGCGCTGATCGAAACGATGCGCTTCTTCGCCGAGCGCATGAAGCTCGTGGTCGAGCCCACGGGTTGCCTTGCGGCAGCTGCGGCCTTCGCCGGGGCGGTTCCGGTCGCGGGCAAGCGTGTCGGCATCATCATCAGCGGCGGCAATGTCGATCTTGCTGCCTTCGCACGTTTCGTAGGGCCATCGGCATGAGCAGGATCGAGACCATCGCCTCGCCCGAGGTGCCGGCCCCGGCGGGGCATTATGCGCATGCCGTGGCCTACAAGGACCTCGTCTTCGTCTCCGGCCAGCTCGCTCCCCGTCCCGACGGCAGCCATACCTCGGCCGAGGCCTTCGCCGTCCAGGCGCAACAGGCGCTGGCCAACATGCTCGCGATCCTCGCGGCGGCCGGCTGTGAGCCGACCGATGTCGTCAAGGTCACGGCCTATCTGGTCGGGGTGGGCAACTGGCCCGAGTTCAACCGGATCTACGCTGAGGCCTTCGGCGATCACCGCCCTGCGCGCTCGGTCGTGCCGGTGCCGGAACTGCATCATGGCTACCTGATCGAGATCGAGGCTGTGGCGGTCCGAAAGGGCTGATCTGGCACTTCTGGCGCGATACGGCCATTCCGGCGTTGACGCGGCCCGTACAAGATACTATAGGCCAGCGTCTCGCGACGGCTAGCGCAAGCAACCGCCGCCGCACATGCATTTCAATCAAGGTAGCGGCCCGAACCCGCCAGGCAAATCCGCCGGGTGTTCGGTCGCAATGAAGACGAGGACGATCGATGGCCAATACGACGTCGGCCAAGAAGGCCACGCGCAAGATCGCGCGGCGCACCGAGGTGAACAAGGCGCGCCGCAGCCGTATGCGCACCTTCCTGCGCAAGGTCGAGGAGGCAATTGCCTCGGGCGACAAGGGTGCCGCTGCGGAGGCGCTCAAGGCCGCTCAGCCGGAGATCATGCGCGCCGCTCAGAAGGGCGTCGTTCACAAGAACACCGCTTCGCGCAGGGTCTCGCGCCTGGCGCATCGGATCAGCGCTCTCGCTTCCTGAGCGGCGTTCTGCAGAGCAGTTTCGGACTAAGAAAAGCCCGGCCGTCAGGCCGGGCTTTTTGTTTGCTGTGTTAACCGGCCGTTAGGCAAACCTGACTGCCGCAGACGAGAAAAATTTCATCCGCGAGGCCGATTCCGTAATCTTTCCGCTACGTTATGGGGTTGACTTCGGTTGGGGTTTCAGGGCGCGAAAAGACCCCTTTTTCGCCTTTTGGCCGCGCAAATAAATCCCATATTTTTCATGACGTTAGCGGGCAAAGGAATCTGTTGTCGGGAATCGCCTGAGCTTCTACCTGCGTCTCTGCCGCTTCCTGAAAAAAAGATTCGCGCTCCGCGCGCAGCCTCCGCCGTAAAAAAAACGTTAAGTTCCCCAACCTATTGGGCCTGCCTTGCCCATAGGTCACAGGGTCTCTGAAAGGGCTTGAGTCTCCGAAGCCGGCTGACTGGGATATTGCCCCCGTTCGAGGCGCCCCTGTAAGGTCCCTTCATCGCCGGGCGGACAGCAATGACCTCCGGTGGTTTCCAAAGATTAACGGCGTTTTTGGCTCACGCCCCAAAGGGGAGAGGATGCGGCTCTTTGTCTGTTTGAGTTGAGATGAAGTAGCGGCTCCGTCCTTCGGCGAGCCTTCTAAGCGTAATCAGAAATGGACCCAGAGCCTGTCACCCGCCGGCGCATGCCGTCGAGTGGGCGTCATTCTCTTTGTCCAAACAACAGCTCCGGCAGGCGGTCCACCAAGAGCCGCCGCCGATGGCGCATCTCTTGATATTGAAATGGGGCACGAAATGTTCGAGCGGCAAGCCATGGACGAGATTACCGATGCGAAGGCTGTGCCGGCGTCTGTGATCGCGACCACGACTGCGAGCATCCAGGGGGAGGGCGCAGCGCTTTCCCTGACTGAAGCCTGGGACCGTGTGCGCCGCCGCCTGCGTGCCGAACTCGGCGAAGATGTTTTCTCCAGCTGGTTTGCGCGTGTCGAGATTGGCGGCCTCGTCGATGGCGTGGCCTATCTCACCGTGCCGACCCGTTTCCTGAAGAGCTGGCTCGAGGCGCATTATGCCGAGCGCCTGCGGGCGCATTGCCTGGCCGAGCTGCCTGCTGCCAATGGAATCCTGCTTTCGGTGCGCCAGGCTGCCCGGGATGCCATTCCGGCCGCGGTCCGCGAGGCTGCCATGGCTGCCCCGCGTGCGGCGGCGCCTGAGCCCGTCATTGCCGTTCGTTCGGCGGAGGCCGGAGCCCTTCCCTGTGAGCAGGAACTCGTTGACGCCTGCGGCACGATGCTCGACCGGCGCCTCAACTTCCAGAGCTTCATCGTCGGCAAGTCGAACCAGCTGGCCTTTGCCGCGGCCGAGCGCATTGCCGCGGCCCCGGCCGGAACGACCCCCTATAATCCGCTCTACCTTCATGCTGGTGTCGGGCTCGGCAAGACGCATCTCCTGCAGGCGATTGCTCAGGATGCGCGCAATCATGGCAAACGCGTGGCCTATTTCACGGCCGATCGTTTCATGTACGGTTTCGTCGCGGCCCTGAAATCGCAGACGGCGCTCGCCTTCAAGGAAAAGCTGCGCGGCATCGACCTGCTGATCGTCGACGACGTGCAGTTCATCCAGGGGCGCTCGATCCAGCAGGAGTTCGGCCACACGATCAACGCCTTGATCGATGCCGGCAAACAGATCGTGGTCGCGGCCGATCGGCTTGCCAATGATCTCGAGACGCTCGACGAGCGTATCCGTTCGCGGCTGGCCGGCGGGCTTGTCGTCGAGGTCGGCGATCTTGACGAGGCGCTGCGGGTGAAGATTCTCGGAAGCCGGCTCGAGTCGCTGCAGGCGGCGCATTCGAGCTTCCACGTCAATTCCGACGTGATCGCCTATGTGGCCCGCGTCATCACCGCCAATGGCCGCGATCTCGACGGCGCCGCCAATCGGCTGCTGGCCCATGCCACCTTGTCCGGCAATGCGGTGACGCTGGAAACGGCCGAGGCCGCGATCCGTGACCTGGTCCGGACCCGCGAGCCGCGCCGCGTCAAGATCGAGGACATCCAGAAGCTGGTCGCGACCCGCTACAATGTCAGCCGGGCCGACATCCTCTCCGAGCGCCGCACCGCCGCGGTCGTGAAGCCGCGCCAGATCGCGATGTATCTCTCCAAGGCGCTGACACCGCGCTCGCTGCCGGAGATCGGCCGCCGCTTCGGTGGCCGCGATCACACCACCGTGCTGCATGCCGTTCGCAAGATCGAAAAGGCGATCGCCGAAGATCGCCTGCTGCATGACGAGGTCGATCTCCTGAAGCGGATGCTGCAGGAGTGAGCTGCCTGCCGCGCTATGCCCCGGAGGCGAGCGCGGCTTTGGCTGTGGCCGGTTGTGAGAGCGCCCTTGCGCCACCGGCGCGCGTCCTGCAATGTCGCGGGCCATTCCGTCGCCCGCGCAGCCGCTGCTCGGGCGCTAGCACGCCAGAAGACAGACGATGAAGGTCACGGTCGAACGTTCTACGCTGTTGAAGTCGCTGGGTCATGTCCACCGCGTGGTGGAACGCCGCAACACGATCCCGATCCTGTCGAACCTTTTGCTGAGCGCGGACGGTGCCGGCCTCAAGCTGAAGGCGACCGATCTCGACATCGAGGTCGTCGAGACGGTGCCTGCCGATGTCCCGGAGCCGGGCGCGACGACCGTGCCGGCGCATACGCTCTACGATATCGTGCGCAAGCTGCCCGACGGCGCCCAGGTCTCGCTCGAGACGACGGGTGAAGCGGGACTGACGCTCCGCTCCGGCCGCTCGCGTTTTATGCTGCAGACCCTGCCCGAGGGCGATTTCCCTGACATCACCGCGGGCGAGATGGCGCATCGCTTCACGCTCGCCGCGGGCGAGCTCAAGCGCCTGATCGACAAGACCCAGTTCGCGATCTCCACCGAGGAGACGCGCTACTATCTGAACGGCATCTATCTCCACACCATCGAAGTCGAAGGCCGCAGCCTGCTGCGCGCTGTCGCAACGGACGGGCATAGGCTTGCGCGCGTCGATACCGCGGCTCCGAGCGGGGCTGCCGGCATGCCGGGCGTGATCGTGCCGCGCAAGGCCGTGGCGGAGATCCAGAAGCTGCTGGAGGATGGCGACACCGAGGTCTCGGTCGAGCTCTCCGCCACCAAGATCCGTATCGCGACGCAGGCGGTGGTGCTGACCTCCAAGCTGATCGACGGCACCTTCCCGGATTATCAGCGGGTGATCCCAAGCGGAAACGACAAGCGCCTGACCGTCGACAAGGGCGATTTTGCCGCCTCGGTCGATCGTGTCTCGACGATCTCCTCCGAGCGCGGCCGCGCGGTGAAGCTGTCCATCGCCGATGGCCGCCTGACCTTGTCGGTCACCAATCCCGATTCCGGATCGGCGACCGAGGAGGTCGAGGTCGATTATGATGCGAGCCCGCTCGATATCGGCTTCAACGCCCGCTACCTGATGGATATCGCCGCGCAGCTCGATGGCGACACGGCCCTCCTCAAGCTTGCCGATCCCGGCTCGCCGACGGTGATCCAGGATCGCGAAGGTGCGTCTGCGCTCTATGTGCTGATGCCGATGCGGGTTTAGGCCACGCTCGCATCTTGACCACGGTCGCGCGCCTGATCCTTCAGGATTTCCGCTCCTATGAGGCCCTCGATCTCGCGGTCGGGGGCCAAATCGTTGCGCTTGTCGGCGAGAACGGCGCCGGCAAGACCAATCTGCTCGAAGCCGTGTCGCTGTTTGCGCCGGGTCGGGGGCTGCGCCGCGCCGATCTCTCCGAGATGGCGCGCCAGGCGGGCCCGGGCTCCTTCGCCGTATCGATTGCGCTTGCGGATGATGGCGCGCGCCTCGGCATCGGGCTTGGCAGCGAAAGCGACGGGCGGCGTGCAAGACTTGCCCGCATCGACGGGGTCCAGGTCGGCTCGGCGCTGGCTTTCAGCGACTATCTCCGCGTGGTCTGGCTGACGCCGGATCTCGATGGCTTGTTCCGTGGCGCGGCCGGCGATCGCCGCCGCTTCCTCGACCGGCTCGTGCTTGCGGTCGATCCTGGCCATGCGACGCGCTCGAACGCACTCGAACGGGCCTTGCGCTCGCGCAACCGGATCCTCGAGGACACTCCGCAAGAGGCGTCCTGGCTTGATGCGATCGAGCGGGAGATCGCCGAACTCGGCGTGGCCGTGGCTGCGGCGAGGGCTGAGACGGTTGGCCGGCTGGCGATGATCATCGCGGCCAATGGCGACGACGCATCTCCCTTTCCCCGTGCCGCGCTCGGCCTTGAAGGCGAGATCGATCGGCTTGTAGCGGGGCTGCCGGCACTCGATGCCGAGGATCGCTATCGCGACATCCTGAAGCAGGGGCGCCAGCGCGACCGCGCGGCCGGGCGCACCCTCGTTGGCCCGCAAGCGTCGGACCTCCTCGTTCGCCATGCCGCCAAGGATATTCCGGCCGAGCAGGGCTCGACCGGCGAGCAGAAGGCTCTGTTGATCGGGCTCGTACTTGCGCATGCGAGGCTGGTCCGGAGCATGAGCGGGCTTCCGCCGCTGGTCTTGCTCGACGAAGTCGCCGCCCATCTCGATCCGCGTCGGCGCGCTGCGCTCTACGCCGAACTCGGCGAGTTGGGCTCGCAGGTCTGGATGACGGGGGCCGATCCGGCGCTGTTCACCGATCTGCCGGCAGGAGCGCAGTGTTTCACCGTGACATCCGGGCAGGTCGAGGCCATCGGCTGACGTGCGTGAGCTGGGCTGATCGGTCAGATCACGCGTCGCAATGAGACGCCTCGGGTGCATTCTGCTAGGGTTGCCGCAGCTCTGAAGAGGCTGCTCCCATGGAACTCACAGGCCTTCTGGTTTTTGCTGGCGTCTATTTTCTGGCGGTCGCTTCGCCTGGTCCTGCGGTCGCTGCCCTGGTTGCGCGCTCGCTCGGCACCGGCTTTCGCCGCTCGCTTCCCTTTGCGGCGGGAATCGTCGCAGGCGATCTGATCTGGTTTTCCTGCACGGCGTTTGGCCTTGCCGTGCTGATGCAGAGCTTCCATGGACTCTTCGTCGCGATCAAATATGCCGGCTGTGCCTATTTGCTCTATCTCGCCTGGAAGCTCTGGACCGCCCCGGCCGAGGCGCCGCGTCAGCCGCCGAGTGCCCGCGGTGAGGGCTTGCGGCTGTTCTTCGGCGGCATCGCGCTGACGCTCGGCAATCCCAAGGTCATGGTGTTCTTCCTGTCGATCCTGCCTCTCGTCGTCGATCTCGGGCGGATGACGATGCTCGCCTTCGTCGAGGTCGCGTTGCTGCTCACCCTGATCATCGGCTCGACGATGCTCGCCTATGCCTATGCCGCGGATAAGGCTCGGCGGCTGGTGGCGAGCCCGAGGGCGATGCGCCGGATCAATCGCCTGACCGGCGGCGTCATGGCCGGTGCGGCGGCTGCTATCGCTGCACGGGGCTGACAACCAGTTCCATCGCCCCCAGGAAGGTCGCAGCTTGGGGCTGGCCATTGCCGCCAGCCTCGGGCAAACCCTTCGGCATGCCGCAATCTCGCGAATCACAGGCGCGCGCGACGCTGAAATCCGTCTTCGGCTATGACGATTTCCGCCCGGGACAATGGGAGGTCATCGCAGCCGCGCTGGCGGGAAACGACGTCTTCGCGGTGATGCCGACCGGCTCCGGCAAGTCGATGTGCTATCAGCTGCCCGCACTGGTCACGGGCGGGCTGACGCTCGTGGTCTCGCCGCTGATTGCGCTGATGCGGGATCAGGTCGGGCAGTTGACGCGGGCCGGCGTCGCGGCCGCTTCGCTGAACTCGATGAACAGCGAGAGCGAGGCGGCGGACGCCTGGGCGAAGCTCAACGCCGGCGACCTGCGTCTGCTCTTCGTCTCGCCGGAGCGATTGGCGGGAGAAGGGCTGGTCGCTCGGCTGCGCAGGCTCGGCGTTGCGCGGCTTGCCATCGACGAGGCGCATTGCGTCTCGCAATGGGGGCATGATTTCCGGCCGGAATACCGCCTGCTTGCCAAGGTTCGCGAGGCGCTCGGCGGCGTCCCGGTCACGGCACTGACGGCCACTGCGGATCGGCAGACGCGCGATGACATCGCCCAGCAGCTGTTCCCGAAGCCGCCTGTCACCGTCATTCATTCCTTCGATCGGCCGAATCTGAAGCTCGCCTTCGCACCGAAGGACCAGCCGCGGCGCCAGATCGCCGATTTTCTGAAGCGGCATCGTGGCGGCAGCGGCATCGTCTATTGTTCGTCGCGCGGCCGGACCGAGCGCCTCGCCGAAGGCCTGCGCGAGCAGGGCTACAAGGCCTTTGCCTATCATGCCGGCATGGAGCAGCAGGAGCGCAACCGCAACCAGGACCTCTTCCTGCAGGAGGATGGAGTGGTGATCTGCGCCACCATCGCCTTCGGCATGGGCATCAACAAGCCCGATGTCCGCTTCGTCGTCCATGCCGACATGCCGGGCTCGATCGAGGGCTATTATCAGGAGATCGGCCGCGCCGGGCGCGACGGACTGCCGGCCGATACGCTCACCCTCTACGGCGTCGAGGACATGGCGTTGCGCCGCCGCCAGATCGAGGAGAAGGCGATCGACGACGAGCGCCGGCGCATCGAGCATAAGCGTCTCAGCGCGATGACCGACCTGTGCGAGTCGGCGCTCTGCCGGCGCTCCTCCCTGCTCGCCTATTTCGGCGAGGAGACGCCGCCTTGCCGGCATCGGGACGCACCGTTCCGCTGCGACCTCTGTGGTGGAGAGGCGACGCTCCAGGATGCCACGCTCGACGCCCGAAAGCTGCTCTCGGCAGTGGCGCGCTCGGGACAGCGCTTTGGCGCCGGGCATCTCGCCGATATTCTGACCGGCACGATGAGCGAGGCGGTCCGCCGCCAGAACCATGACGGGTTGAAGACCTTCGGCGTTGGCAACGACAAGCCCAAGGCCGCCTGGGCAGCCCTGACCCGCAAGCTCTTCGCCGCCGGTGCGCTTGCGGAAGCCAGCACCGAGCATGGCGGTTTCTGCCTGACGGAGAAGGGCGAGGACATCTTGTTCGGGCGCGAGCCGATAGCGCTCAGGGCCGATGCCCTCCCGGTGCGGCGCGGCCGCGCTGCCGAGCGTGGCGCGCGGGCCGATGGGCTCGATGAAGGCACCGCTGCCCTGTTCGAGCATTTGCGCCAGCTCCGGCTGACCATTGCCCGCGAGGAAGGCGTTGCGGCCTATATCATCTTCACCGACCGCACGCTGATTGCCATGGCGCGCGAGCGGCCGCTCGGGCTCGACCAGATGCGCGGGATCGAGGGCGTCGGCGAACGCAAGCTCGCCCAGTATGGCGAGGTCTTCGCCGATGCGATCGCGGGCTTTCGGGGATAGCGGGGCTGGCCCGTCACGGTGAGCGGGGGCTGCTCCTGCGCGCACGTACGCGCACGCGCGTGAAAAAGCCACCGTTCCCGCCTATATTCGTGATACGAATCAAGACGATCGCGGGCATAGCCTCGCCCGCTGAAGGACCCCGACATGAGTGATGCTGCCCGCGACCTTGAAGACGCAGCCTATGGCGCCGATTCCATCAAGGTTCTCAAAGGCCTGGATGCGGTGCGCAAGCGCCCTGGCATGTATATCGGCGACACCGATGACGGCTCGGGCCTGCACCACATGGTCTATGAGGTGGTCGACAATGCCATCGACGAAGCGCTGGCGGGGCACGCCGACCTCGTCACTGTCACGCTGAACGCCGATGGCTCGGTCACGGTCACTGATAACGGGCGCGGCATCCCGACCGATATCCACAGCGAGGAGGGCATTTCCGCCGCCGAGGTCATCATGACCCAGCTCCATGCCGGCGGAAAGTTCGACCAGAATTCCTACAAGGTTTCGGGTGGCCTGCACGGCGTCGGTGTCTCCGTCGTCAACGCGCTCTCGGTCTCGCTCAAGCTGCGCATCTGGCGTGGCGGTAAAGAGCATTTCATGGAGTTCCACCATGGCGACGCCGTCGCGCCGCTCGCCGTTGTCGGCCCGGCCGGCGACAAGCGCGGCACCGAAGTCACCTTCCTGCCCTCGACCCAGACCTTCACGATGGTCGAGTTCGACTACAAGACGCTCGAGCATCGCCTGCGCGAACTCGCCTTCCTGAATTCGGGCGTCCGCATCGTCCTCACCGATGCCCGCCATGCCGAGGTCGTTCGTGAGGAGCTGAGATACGAGGGGGGCGTGGAGGCCTTCGTGCGCTATCTCGACCGCGCCAAGACCCCCGTCGTCGACAAGCCGGTGGTGCTCGGCGCCGAGAAGGACGGGATCACCGTCGATGTCGCGCTGTGGTGGAACGACAGCTACCACGAGAACGTGCTCTGCTTCACCAACAACATCCCGCAGCGGGATGGCGGTACGCACTTAGCCGGCTTTCGTGCCGCGCTGACCCGCCAGATCACCGGCTATGCCGAAAATTCCGGCATGATGAAGAAGGAAAAGGTTTCGCTCACCGGCGACGATTGCCGCGAGGGTCTGACGGCGATCGTTTCGGTGAAGGTGCCGGACCCGAAATTCTCCTCGCAGACCAAGGACAAGCTGGTTTCCTCCGAGGTTCGTCCCGTCGTCGAGAACATCGTCAATCAGGCGCTTTCGACCTGGCTTGAAGAGCACCCGAACGAAGCCAAGACGATCGTCGGCAAGGTGGCGGAAGCTGCCGCGGCGCGCGAAGCCGCCCGCAAGGCGCGCGATCTGACCCGACGCAAGGGCGCGCTCGACATCGCCTCGCTGCCCGGCAAGCTCGCGGATTGCCAGGAACGCGACCCCGCCAAATCAGAAATCTTCATCGTCGAGGGTGACTCGGCCGGTGGCTCCGCCAAGCAGGGCCGCGCCCGCGAATACCAGGCGGTGCTCCCCCTGCGCGGCAAGATCCTCAACGTCGAACGCGCACGCGTCGACAAGATGCTCTCCTCCGAACAGGTCGGCACGCTGATCATCGCGCTCGGAGCCGGCATCCGCGAAGAATTCAACATCGAGAAGCTGCGCTACCACAAGATCATCATCATGACCGACGCGGACGTGGACGGCGCCCATATCCGCACCTTGCTGCTGACCTTCTTCTTCCGGCAGATGCCGGAGGTGATCGAGCGCGGGCATCTCTTCATCGCTCAGCCGCCGCTCTACAAGGCGGCGCGCGGCAAGTCGCAGACCTATCTCAAGGACGAGCGCGCGCTCGAGGAATATCTCGTCGACTCGACGCTGGATGGTGCTGTTTTCCGGACCGGAGACGGCATCGAGCGCGCCGGTCCCGACCTGCGCAGTCTGATCGACGAGGCGCGCGGCGTGCGCCATACGCTGTCGCAGCTGCATTCACGCTATGACCGGCGCATCGTCGAGCAAATGGCGATCGCAGGCGCGCTGCATCCGCTGACCAATGAAAGCGACGCCCAGGCCAACGAGGCCGCGGCCTATGTCGCGCGCCGGCTGGACGCGATTTCCGATGATCTCGAGCGCGGCTGGGAAGGCCGGGTGGAGGATGGCGGCTTCACCTTCTCGCGGCTCGTGCGCGGCGTGAAGCAGGTCGCGGTGCTTGATGCCGGCCTGCTCGCGAGCGCCGAAGCGCGCAAGCTCGCTGCGGCAGCCGTCTCGCTGCAGGAAGCCTATTCCAGGCCGGGCGTGCTCAGCCGCAAGGGCGATGATCACATCGTCAACGGCCCGAGCGATCTCTTCGACGCGGTCAGCGCCATCGGCAAGAAGGGCGTCTCGCTGCAGCGCTACAAAGGTCTCGGCGAAATGAATCCCGAGCAGCTCTGGGAGACGACGCTCGATCGCGACGTGCGCTCGCTGCTCAGGGTCAAGAACGACCAGAATGACGAGGCCGACGATCTCTTCGTCAAGCTGATGGGCGACGTCGTCGAACCCCGTCGCGACTTCATCCAGAGCAACGCCCTGAACGCGACCGTCGATACGTGACGGCGCGGCCCTGGCGGTCCGTCGCCCGGACCGATCGTGCCAACCTGCTCCACGGACGCCTTCCTTGAGTGGTGGTGTGCCAACACCACTACTCAAGCACGCAGGTGCCGCGCGGGGGGCGTCCTGGGATGCCCATCAGATCGGCTGATATCAAATCTGCTCGACGGCGCGCTTAGGGAATAGAACAACAGCGTAGCAAGATGCGCATGGACCGAGGGGCGCGGAGGGCTCCCGCGGCTACGCGGCCGGTCGTCGACGCCTGAGGCGAGGAGATCAGGGTTTCTTTTCGTTGGGTACCTGCGTTGCCGCAGTGATTGCCGTGATCAATCGCTGGCGATTGTCGAGCACGAAGGCCGTGAAGGTATCTTGACCGACGATCGACCTCAGCATGGTCGGCAACATGCCGTAGAGCTTGTGGGCGAAATCGGTCATCGCAGCGTCGTCATTGATAAGACCGGAGGCCTTCTGCCCCACGAAGTCCGTGATGAGATGCTGGTTCTGGCTCACCAGTGCGACGATCTCCGCTTCGATCTTCTCTTTCACGGCTTCGAACATGAATCACCTCGGTCGGCACTATCCGGAACCTGGAGTACCGGCCCGAAAACGAGAATGCGGCGCTCAGGCTAATGCGAGACGCTATCCCCATCTGGCGGGCGCGTCGCCGGATTGAGCCAATTGGCTTCAGAGCGCGTCACCTGAACCGAGATGCCGACACGGTTCCCGATGATGTCCGCGGATGTTGCCTTTTCAGCGTCGACCAGTTCGCGTCAGGCGGACCTGCAGTCTGCGCTGCAGGCCCTCGACCGCTGCGACGATTGAGGCACCGTGTCTCGCTGTCACCGCAAGCGAGATCAAGGCCGCTGGAATGGCCACGATAATCGCGCCGAAGAGATCGGATGGGTAGTGGACACCGACATAGACGCGCGACCAGCCTACGAGCGCACCCATCGCGGCAGCGAGGCAGGCCATCCGGTATTGCCGCACCAAGGCAAGCACAGCCACGCCCACCGCGAAGGCAAGCGCGTGATTGCTCGGGAAGGAGGCGTTGGAGCGGTGATCTACCAGGCTGTGCCCGAGGCTGATCATGAAAGGACGAGGCCGAAAGGCGATGAGCCCGATCATGAAACTGATGGTCATTGCGATGACCAGGGCAAGAGTGAGGGCAAAGGCGAGAAGCCGCCGCCTTCGCGTGCCGCGGATCCATAGGACGACGATGTAGCAGGGAATCATGAGAATCACGAAGCGAGTGACCGATATCGCGAAAAGAGCGACATAAGAGCTTGGGCTCGGCCCGGCATTGAGAGCAAGGAACAGTTCGGTATCGAGTGCGAGCATCGGCGAGAGAATCGGTCACGGTCTTTGGGGGACGGCTGTCGCACACCATGCGGTGGCCGGCGACTGAAATTTACCGGCCTCTCCTCGACTGTATCGGGCCCGTGCGCCGGCGGCTTCCTTTGGGGCGCCGGAGCCTGTCTCGGCCTGATTTTCATCGCAGCCTTCGTTCTCGACGCGTCCCGGGTCGTCTTCGTCCTGTTGTTGATCCTGTTGCCGCTCTGCTGGAGATCGAGCCCGGATCAGAGGGATGATCCCGGCCGGGACCGCCGGCTTTCTGCTTTGCAACGGGCGACATCAAGGCCTCCGGATCGACCGAAAGCATCGCGTCATGAGCGCGCGGTGACCAAGGCTGGATAGCTCGTGACGGGGGTCCGTTTCCAGGCCGAGACGCCCCGGCAAAGGGCGCCGGAAGCGCGAAGATATTTAGCCGCCTGCACATGCTTGCGCTCTGCAGAAATTATTACAATCAAACAATAATTTCTGCAGAAGGAGACCAGTTCAGTTCCATTTTTGGGGCGGCTGTGCAAATTTGCACAGGAACGCGCCAAAGGGTTCCCGATGAACAAGCCGATTCGTCCGCCGATCAACGCCCAGCAAGTCGCCGATCGCGCCGGCGTGTCGCGTTCGGCGGTGTCGCGCACCTTCACCGAGGGCGCCAGCGTGTCGGAGTCGACGCGCGCCAAGGTGCTCAGGGCGGCCGCGGACCTGGGCTATCACGTCAACCATCTGGCTCGCGGCCTGACCAGCCAGCAATCCGGCATCGTCTGCCTTTTGATCGGCGAAATCGCCACGCCTTACCAGTCGGCCTTGCTCGACGTGGTGACGCGGCGGCTGCAAGCCATGGGCAAGGTCGTGATGGTCTTGAACACGGCGGGGCAGGCGGAGGCGACAGAGGCCGCGTTACGCCAGACGCTCAATTACCGCGCCGACGCCACCGTGGTCGTGTCGGGCAGTCCTTCATCCTCGCTCGTGAAGACCTGTGTCGCCAATGGCCAGCGCGTCATCCTGATCAATCGCGACGATCTGCTCGACGGAACCCAGCAGATCCTTGTCGACAGTTCCGGCGCCGCTGCCGAGGCGTTGATGATGCTGCGGCGCGCTGGCTGCGAGCGCATCGCCGTCGTCAGTTCGACCGCCGGTACACCCAGCATCGTTGCGCGCGAAGTCAGTTTCTCGGTCGCTGCTGCCAAGGCCGGGGTCGACGTGCAGCTGTGCCGTTTCGGCCCGACGGGTTACGCCACGGGCGCAGAGACGGCGCGCCAGCTCTTCGCCTCGGCGGCGCGGCCGGACGGCGTCTTCTGCGTCACCGACCTGCTGGCATTGGGCTTCATGGATGCGGCGCGGAAGGAATTTGGTCGGCGCGTCCCCGACGATCTCTGTGTCATCGGCTTCGACGATATACCGCAGGCCGGCTGGGCTGCCTACGAGCTGACGACCTTCCGGCAGCCGCTCGACATCATGGCTGACCATATCGCAACAATCCTGGAGAGCGGCTGCCTGGTCGAAGGCCCCATCAACCTGCCGGCTCAGACGGTCTGGCGGCGCAGTGTCCGCCCCTGAGACGGCGTCACGACGAGCGCCTTAAGATCCAGCGCGACATCAAGGGTTGGCATGCGGTCGAGATAGCGCCCGAGCAGGCTGATGAAGGCGGCGAACCGCCCGGCCAGCCCCGCGGCTTCGGCATGACGCAGTTCGTCGACCCAGCGGCGATAGACGGCAAGGCGCGCTTCGGGCACCAGATCAAGCGCGAGGTCTGCTGCCTTGCGCAAGCGGTACCAGTCCTCGGCGAGCGCGGTCAGGGCTATGTCACCCGTGCTGGCAGCCGGCGCTGCCCGTGGCCAGAGCAGCCTCTCCAGATCGGCGAAGCGGTGGGTGCGTGTGAACTCCGCCATATCGCGCGGCCATTCGCGTGCCATGTAACGGGCGCCGACGAGGGCGCACAGATGAGTGTCGAGAAAACCAACATGGCCGCCGGCGTTGACGGCTTTTGGTGACGGATCGCCTGCGACGCCCGCCTCGCGGCTATAGTCATCGAACGCGGCATCGTGACCGGGCACGTCGTCGAGACGGACGGTGCGCAACCACACGTGGTCGGTGGTGACATCGAGCAGCTTCATCGCAGGAGCGAAGCCGACCGGCGATGGCACGGCGATGTTGAAGAAGCCCCCATATTCGTCCCGGAACACGGCAGTATCGTTCACGTGGAGATGGCCGGAGAGGTGAAGACGCACGCCGGTCTCGGTGAAGCGTCGCGCCACCTCCATGGTCGGCGCGCGCCGGGCGAGGCCGGAACTTGGGAACAGTGCGCACTCCAATGCCGAGGCGCCGGCGAGCGCGTCCAGCACCGGATAGTGCGAGAATGCGACGAGAGCCTTGCCGCCGCGCTGCGCTCGCTCGGCAACGTCCCGCATCCAGGGAAGCAGATGCGGACGCGTGCGCAAGACCGCAGACCACCCGCCATCCGAGGGGTCGAACATCTGCGCGGGATCATCGAGATCAGTTGCCCCGTCGCGCGGCGCGACGATGTTGGCGTCGATCGATAGCAGCCACAACCCCGCAACGGGCTCGATCAGATATGATGCGTCGATCATATCAAAGCTCGCGGCTCCGTCAGGGCTGGCGGCACGGGCCGTTCGCGAACTCCACCGGGCATCGCTGCCAAACGGCGTTTCAAAATGCAGGTCGTCGGTGCGAGGTTGAAAGCCGAGATCGGCCATGAGCGTCAGCGCCTCGGGCGCGCCGAGCATGGCAGTCTCCGGCGACGAGACTGCGGCGCCACCCGGTGCGGCGTGGCTCCCGACGATGACCCGGCAGCCGTCGCGCCCGACGAACTCCTTGCGCTGCGGCCGGCCCTTCAGCGCCCAGAAATCGTGATTGCCGGGTGTCATGAACACGCGCAGGCCATGGCGATGCTCGTACTCGGCGATGAGCGCGACGGCGACTTCGATATTGTGCCGCTGACCGTCGTCGGTGAGATCGCCGGGAACGATGACGAGCCTCGCGCCTTCCGCAGCGGCGCGATCGAGCGCGGCGCGGAAGGCAGGAAGGCTCTCGTTGAATACGCGGGTGGACGCGGCGGTATCGGCCCAGCTGCGCACGGCGCCCGTAAGCCCCGCTCCCGCCGGCCGCCAGGCAACGTCATGCACATGCGGGTCGGCGATGATGGCGATGCGGTATGTTGGGTTCAATCAGCCAACTCCGGCAGAGGGCCGTGCTCTTCGGGATGCGCGGCGATGTCATCCTCGATCATGCGCGCCCAGCGAGCAGTCCGTGCTGCGGCGGCGATCAGCATGGGCTTGGGCGTCTCATGCCACTCGTCGGGATGGAGTTCGCGCTTGCCGCGAACGTAATTGATGGCGTCCTCTAGGGTGGGAAACTCCGCCGGGAGACGCAGATGCAGAAACAGCGCCACCAGGATGACGGAGCGCGACCGCCCGGCCCGGCAGCTGACCAGCACATTTCCGCGCTCGCGCACGGAATAGGACGGCTTCTCCGGCAGAATCTGGTCGAGTGCCCCCTTCAGCTGAAAATAGCCAGCCAGCATCATGGTTTGCGGATTGCCCGGTCCGTCAACGATCCCAAGCTTGTAGTAGCGGATCGGGGCATGACCGAAATCGACGTCGTTCAGCGCGTCTGGCGCCGGCTCGGCCACGTAATTGAAGTCGAGATTGACGGCACAGTTGAGCACGGTGGTGATGCCGTGCCGCTTCAGCAGCGGGATATCGGACGCGCCTTCACGCCCGCCGACATAGAGATCGATGCCATAGCCGGGCAGGTTCTCGTAGACGCGCGAGATGTGGGGCCGGTCATAGCGGGGCGTGGGCATTTCAGGGGCAGCGATGTCTCGTGTCGAAGCCATAAGGGGTACTCGCCAATTCCAGATCGAATGAGTTTGCACAGCTGTTCACTATCGCTCGCCCGGAGCCGCTCGTGCAGATGCAATGACGCAGTGCACTCCTGCGGTGACCGCGCCGCCGCGACGACACGGCCGTTCTAAGCGACGCGTCGCCTTCGCCCCTCGGAGATCTCGCGCGCGATGCGATCGAGCGTCGGATAATCTGCCCCTCCCCCCACAGCGACATAGCCTGGCTGGAGGAACGCCGGCGCGGTCGGCGCCACCTTGCCGAGGTCGTGCGGGGTGTAGCGGCCGCCCGCCTTCTCAAGGATCAGGATGGCGGCAGTGACATCCCAGGCGTTGACGCCGAAACCGGCGGCGGCGTCGACCCAGCCGGCCGCGACATGGGCGATGCTGAGTGCGGCGCTACCCGGTCGTCGCAGGGTCGCGAAGGTGCGTGTCAGTTCGCCGAAGCGGCCGAGCGCTACCGCTTCGCCGTCGCTGCGGAAGTCGCGCGGCACCGGATAGCCGGTGATCAGCACGGCGTTGGCCTCGTCGGGCGCAGCACGGCTGGCGAGCGGTTGCCCGTTGAGCCAGGCCCCGTCCCGATCGGCGAGGAACAGGTTGCCACCGATCGGATCGAGGATGGCTCCGGCGACGGTCTCGCCGTCGATCACGGCCGCCACCGACGTGCACCAGAACGCCATCCCGCTGGCGAAATTGGCCGTACCGTCGATCGGATCGACATACCAGTGAACTGCACCACTCCCGACCGAGCCGCCTTCCTCGCCGACAAAGGTCGAGTCGGGAACCTCCCGGAACACGAGATCGCGGATCACCGCCTCGGCGCGGCGGTCATGCTCGGTGACGGGGTCGTGCCGGTCGCGCTTGAAATCGACCACCATGCCGCCGCGAAACGCGGCCGTGAGCGGCTCCTGAACGGCGAGAACGGCCTTGCGGGCAATGTCGGCGATCGTCGTATGCAGCATTGTCTGGACTTCCGGCTCAAGGGGCGCGGTTGCGTTAGCGCTTGTAGTGGATCTGCCAAAAATCCTGCCAATCCTGCCGCTTGTCCCAGTCGTCGAGGCCTGTCTTGGCGTCGTAGGGAAACAGGCGGTCGAGCACGACGGCGACACCCGACGGCTCGTCCTTGGGAACCGGGATCGCTTTGCTGGTCGGCAGCTTGCCATCCTGCATCTGTGGCATCAGCCCCTCCTCCGTCAGAATGTAGCGGACGAAGAGTTTGGCGGCGTTTGGGCTTTTGGTACCTTTGGCGATGAGCGCAAGCTTGGTGTAGGTCCAGCCGACCCAGGGCTCGAGCGTCCTGCAAAGGCCGAGCTTGTAGCCCTTGTCGGTGTTGTCGCGGAACTTGGCCGAGCTCAGCAGCCCCATGAACGGCGCCTTCTGCCCGGGCGCCCCAACGGCGTCCGAGATGCGGTCGTCATTCTCGGACACGAGCGGCGCGTTCTTCGCCAATGCCGCGAGCCATTCGGCGGCAACGGTCTTCTGCTGCGGGATCAGTGTCTTGCCGTAGTGCGCCTTGTAGGCGGCGGCGAGCGCCTCGTTGCCATGCTGGGCCAATTGGTTGAACCAGTCGGTATAGGTGCCCTTGGTCAGCGGATCGATGAAGGCGACGCGACCTTTCCATGCCGGCTCGGTCAACTGCCAGATGTTGGAAATCGGGCACGTCGCTCCGTGGATCTCGGTGTTGTAGGCCCAGACATTGGCATTGACGGAAATGGCGAGAGGGTCGCGGTAGCCGGCCGGGATCTCGCCGGCGAGATCGGCAGGCAGGTAGCTTTCCAGCACCTGGGCCGGGAGCATCTGCCCGATGACGGCCGGCGTGTCGGTCAACAGTGCCACGTCTCCCTTGACGTTGCGGCTCTTGCTCTCGCGCAGCAGCATTTCGAGCTGGCTGTTGGCCGACACTTTCTGCCCCGTCGCGCTGAGGCCGTATTTGGCCGAGAACGCCTTGGCCATGTCGACGATCTTGCCGGTGCTGTCGTAGATGGTGATCGGCGGCTCCTTCTTGGCCGCGGCGATCAGGCCGCTGAGGTCGAACGGCTCTACGGCGATGGTCGGGGTGGCGGCGGCTGCCAAAGCAACGGCCAGCAGCGGTGCTCTCCAGTAGGCGCTCATGGTCGTTCCTCCCTCGTGCGGCTTGCGAGTTGTTGCACCCGCGCCGCTTGCCTGTTTGGTTCGTGCGCAGGGCGCCGTCAGCGCCTGAGATTGACGCGCCACAGGTCCTGCCAATCCTGGCGGCGCTCCAGGTCGCTCGCGGACGACGCCAGATCCCACGCCATCATCCGGTCGAGGGAACGGCCGATGCCCGAGGGCTCATCAGCGGGCAAGGCGATCTTGGGGTGCGTCGGCACCTTCCCGTCGATGAGTTGCGGCGCCAGTCCCGGTTCGGTCAGCAGGTAGTTGATGAACAGCTTCGCCGTGTTGGGGCTCTTCGTGCCGGCCGCAACGACAGCCATACTGGGATAGAGCATGCCGGCGAAGGGTTGCATGTCGCGGCAGATCGTCAGGCTGAACTTCTTGTCGATATTGTCGCGGAACTTGGCGACCGGCACCATGCCGAAGAACGGCTGCTTTTGTCCGGGCGCGCCGACGGCGGCGGCGACAGCGGTCGAATCGGCGATGAGCGGCCCGTTGGCGGCCAGCGCCTTCACCCAGGCTGCGGTCGCCGAGCCCTGCCGCTTGTCGAACGGCTTGCCGAAATGCGTCGCATATGCGGCTGCCATCGCGGCGTCGTGGTGCGTCTCCAACTGGTTGAACCAGTCGGCATAGGCCGGCCTCTCCAGGGGGTCCATCAGGGTCACCAGACGCGACCATGCCGGTTCGGTCAGCTCCCACACGTTCTTGACCGGACAGGATTGCGATGCGGCGCCGTTATAGCTCCAGACATGCGGATCGGTGACGAAGACCAGCGGATCCCTCGCATTTTTCGGCAACAGGTTCGCCGCGTCGTCGGGCACGTAGGAGGTGACGACCTTCTTGGGCAGCAACTCGGCCGCGACCGACGCCGTGTCGGCCGCGAGCGAGATGGAGGCGAGCGCGGCACCGGCGCGGTGCTCCCGAATGAGCAGTTCCACCTGGCCGGCCTCGCTGACCTTCTTGCCGGAGACACCCAGTCCATAGATCTTGTTGAAGGCGTTGGCCGTATCAACGATCTTGCCGGTAACGGCGTAGACCGTCATCGGCGGCTCGGACTTCGCTCGTTCCGCGAGCAGCTTCAGATCCTCGGCCATGGCGGCCATTGCAGCGATCGACGCGGCGACCGCCAGGCCGGTGCGGAGCGCAGCCCTCGTCATGACAAGCATGGATCCCTCCCGTTTTCTGTCGTTGGGGGCGTTCATTGGACAGCCGCTTGCGCGAGGACGTCGTCGGCGCGTTGGAGACGCTGGCCGTCGCGCGAAAACACATGCAGCGCTGCCGGTCGGACGTGAAACCAAACGGTGTCGCCGACCTTGTGGCGCGGCGCCTCGTTGGCTGTCGCGAATGTCTTCTTGCCGCCCGAAGTCAACTCGACGATCCAACTGCCACCGGTCGGAAGGATGCCGGTGACGACCGCCTCGTCGGCGAAGTTTCCGAGAGGCACCGCCTCGGCCGAGCCGGCGATCTGAATGGTTTCGGGCCGGAGCCCGAGCGAGCCGATATCGGCATCGGGGCCCAGCCGGGCCGTGAGAAAGGTCACCGCGTGCCGCCCGACGACGTCGTGCGAGGCAGCGCCGATCTCGAAAATGTTGATCGGCGGGCTGCCCACGAACTCGGCGACGAAACGATTGGCTGGCCGGTCATAGATGTCGTTCGGCGTCCCCATCTGTTGCAGAGTGCCCTCATTCATCACCGCAATTGTGGTCGCGAGCGTCATAGCCTCCCATTGATCGTGTGTGACGAAGACGATGGTGGTGCCGAACTCGGCATGGATGCGCTTCAATTCGGCGCGCATTTCCAGCCTCAGCCGGGCGTCGAGATTCGACAGCGGCTCGTCGAGCAGCAAGACGCCCGGATTGACCACAAGCATGCGGGCAAGCGCCACGCGCTGCTGCTGGCCGCCGGAGAGCTGCGACGGATACCGGCCCCGGTATTTTTCGATGTCGAGCGCCTTCATGACGCGGGTGACGAGAGCCTCGCGCTCGGCCTTCGGCATCTTGCGCAGGCGCAGGCCAAAATCGGTATTGCGCTCGATGGTCAAATGCGGCCAGAGCGCGTAGCTCTGGAATACGAGGCCGAGTTCGCGCTTTTCCGGCCCGACGAACAGGCCCTTGGAAATGCTGTCGACGACGCGCTCGCCGATGCGGATCTCGCCGCCGGAGAGGTTCTCCAACCCCGCGATCATCCGCAAGGTCGTCGTCTTGCCGCAGCCGGATGGGCCGAGCAGGCACATGAACTCGCCATTGGCGATCTCGAGGTCGAGATTCGACACTGCGTTGGGCGAACCGGCGCCGTAGCTCTTATTGGCGTTCTCCAGGATGATCGCGGGCATCAGCTGCCTAGTCCTTCCGCCAGGTTCGTCTTGGTGAGCTTCTGCGCCGCCAGGGTGCCGAAATAGGCGATGGCCGCGATGATCAGGACGACCGCATTGGCCGCCTGCGTGTAGTGATAATCGACGAGGCGCATCGAGAACGTGGTCAGCACGTCCGTGCTGGGCACTGCGAGCATGACGAACAGGCTGAGCCCCTTGATGCCGGAGATGAAGGGCAGGAGGATGCCGGTCATCAGCGAACCCTTCTGGATCGGCACGACGACAAGGCGCATGCGCGCCAGCCAGCCAGCGCCGACGACCTGCGCCGCCTCCTCCGGATCCCTGCCGAGTTGCATCATGGCGGAAATGCCGGCGCGCGAGGCATAGGGCATCTGGTCGGCGATGAGTGCCAGGATCAGGATGAGCGAGGTGCCATAGAGCGCCGGAATCGGCCCGCGCGGCACTGCAAATAACGAGAGATAGGCGGCTGCGAAGGCGATGCCCGGCACGAGATAGGGCATGAACGTCACCTGGCGCAGGACGGTGGCGAGCGGCCGGACCGGCGTGCGCACCACGACATACCCGGTGATGATGCCGAGCAGGCCCGAGCAGGTCGAGGCCAGGCCGACGATCCACAATGTGTTGAACGCCGCCTGCCACAGGTCCGGGCTGAGCAGGATGCCGGTGCGCATGGCGACCGTCGGCAGATTCCAGCCGATCCAATAGTCGAGGGTGAAGTTCGACCATGAGAAGTCGGCCGGCACGCGCATGACCGTCGACAGGAACAGGGTCAGCAGTGGCACGCCGACGCTGGCGGCGTAGACGCCCGCGGCGAAACCGGTGGCCGGCCAGCGCCAGATGCCGAGTCGCGCCGGCCGGTTCATGGCGCCCTTGCCGCCGACCGTGACGAAGCGCTGCGCCTCGCGCACCAGATAGGCGTCGATCAGGATCGTGATGATGCCGATCAGCATGATGGCGCCGGCGATCACCCCGGCCACGCCGGTCTGGCGCGAGCCGATCGAGCGGTACAGCGAGGTCGCGAGTACGTCGTACTTTACCGGCAGTCCGAGCACATAGGCGACGCCGAACTCGCCGAGGCACTTGGCGAAGATCAGCACCACCGCCGACATCAGCGCCGGGCGCATCAGGGGCAGGATGATCTTCAGCGCGATGGCCCCGCGTCCGGCACCGAGGACGCGAGCCGAATCCTCGAGTTGACTGTCGAAGCGGCGCAGCGCCGAGCCAAAGAGGAGAATAACGAACGGCGTGTAGTGCAGCGCCAGGATGAGCGTGATCGGCACCTGGCCGTAGGCGAGCCAGTCCGGCGGGGTGAAGCCGAGGCTCTCCATCCAGCCGGCCTGACCACCGACCGTGCGGTTCTTGAACAGCGTCGTCCAGGCGAGCGCAAAGGTCCAGGCCGGCAGCATGTAGGGTACGATCAGGGCCGTCGCGAACCACTGCCGCGCGAACATGTCCGTGCGGCAGATCAGCCAAGCGATCGCCGTGCCGACGACGACGGCGATGCCAATGGCGCCGGCGGCCACCATCAAGGTGTTGCGCAGCGGTTGCCAGAACAGGTTCGCCGCCACCGGCGATGTGAAGGCGCGGGTGAGATAATAGGTTGTGAAGCTGCCGACCTCGGCGGCGGTGCGGCGCTCGTCGCCGAACTGTACGGTCACCGCATCGCGCAGAATGGAGACCACCGGCACGACGATGAGATAGGCAAACAGAAGTGCGGCGAAGAGGCCGATGATGGTCGTCGGCTCGCGCAGCGCAACGCGGAGCCGGTAGCGCAGCCGACATGTCCAGGCCGGCGACGGGATGGCATTCGCCCGGGCCCCTTCCCGGCCACTCTCGCGGCGTGGCGCGACGGCGTTACCGGTGGTCATCGGGGCGCCCTATTCCGCGCAAGGGCGGGCGCCCGCTGAAGCGGGACACGTCTTGGCCATCGTACCCTCCCTCTCCCCGCACAGCCTTGCAAAGAACGCTCTGCTGTGGGGCAGCTGTTATTTAGCTCTGATCGTGGGGCTGCGTGCAGCTTGACCCGATCCGTTGCATATCAAGCTCAACGCAAACGGCAGGCCTGTCAATCGCAATTTTGCACATGCGTGCAAGCGTGAATCCGGGCAGGTTGTGGTGAACCTCGACAGCGGTTTGCGCCGCGATGCTCGCGCTTGACCAGGTTGGGCGGGCGCCGTTGGCCAAAGCGGCTACGGCCCGGCGGCTGCGATCATCCGCTTCGGCAAAACCGTCATGGGAGCACTCTCATCATGGAGCTCTTGGGGGGCCTCCTCAGCCGGGGGCCCGGATGTCAGACCCAGGCAGCCCGGCGGGGCCGTCACTCCCCATCCAGGCCGGCGTCGCATTCGTCGATCAACCAGGAGCGAAAGCTCGAGACCTCCGCACGCATTCGGGAGAGCCTCGGCGTGAGAAGATAGAAGGCCCGCTCCGACGCGGCCCGCAGAGCTGTGCCGAATGGTGCCGCCAGGCGTTGCCCGGCGAGATCCTCCGCAACGAGAGCAGATGGCGCAAGCGCCACGCCCTGGCCATCAAGCGCGGCAGCCAAGGCCAGCGCGGTCTGGTTGAAGCGGCGTCCGACCGTTGGTGGGGTCGATGCGTTCGCCAGTTCCAGCCAGAGCGGCCAGGCGTCGTGGGCGTCGTGAAGGAGCGTCGCTCCTGCGAGGTCGTCCAGGCTCGAGAGTGTCTTGGCGATGGACGGGCTGCAGACCGGAAAGAGATCGTCTGCAAGCAGGCGCCGGGCATCGAGCGAGCGCTCGAAGGGCGGAGCCGACAGGCGCACTGCGAGATCCGGCAGGCCATGTCCTCCGAGGTGCTCGGTCGATTCCGACGCCAGGACGCGCACCTCGACATCCGGCGCAATCACGGAGAATTTCCCGAGCCGGGGAATGAGCCATCTTGCCGCGAAGGAGGGGGTGACAGTGACCGTCACGCCGCGTCGCTCGCGCTCCTGCGTGGGTTCGATTGCGGCCATGGCGCCCGCGATGAGCGCGAAGGCCCGCCTGATCTGCGGGTGAAAGGCCCGCCCGGCCGCGGTGAGCGCGAGGCCGCGCGGCTCCCGCTCGAACAGGGCGACCCCGAGGCTGGCCTCCAGAGCGCGAACCTGTTGGGCGACAGCGCCATGCGTCACATTCAACTCCTCCGCCGCAAGGCGAAGATTGAGGTGGCGCGCGGCCGCATCGAATGCGCGCAAGGTCGCGAGAGGGGGCATTCGTGACATGATGAGGGTGTAGCAACGCTACAGGGACACCGCACGGAAAATCCATGGTTCGGGACGTCCTCGTCGCCTACGACCGGTTGCAGCAGGCAACCAGGGGAAAGTCCATGACTCAGAAAGTCGCGATCATTACGGCCGGTGGCAGCGGGATGGGGGCTGCCGCCGCGCGCCGTCTCACCAAGGACGGTTTCGCGGTCGCCATCCTGTCCTCATCCGGCAAGGGCGAAGCCCTGGCCCATGAACTCGGCGGCATCGGAGTCACCGGTTCGAACCAGTCCAACGACGATATCAAGCGCCTCGTCGATGCAACCGTCTCCCGCTGGGGGCGCATCGACGTTCTCGTCAACAGTGCGGGCCATGGCCCACGCGCGCCGATCCTGGAGATTCCGGACGAGGACTGGCATCGCGGCATGGAGGTCTATTTCTTGAGCGTCGTGCGGTCAGTCCGGCTGGTGACGCCGGTCATGCAGGCTCAACGCTCCGGATCGATCATCAACATCTCGACGGCATGGGCCTTCGAGCCCGACGCCATGTTCCCGACATCGGCCGTGTTCAGGGCCGGGCTCGCCTCCTTCTCCAAGATCTTTGCCGACAAGTACGCAGCCGACAATATCCGCATGAACAACGTGCTTCCCGGCTGGATCGACAGCCTGCCGGCCACCGATGAGCGGCGCCAGCGCGTGCCGCTGCAGCGCTATGGCAGGAGCGACGAAATCGCGGGCACGATCGCCTTCCTTGCCTCCGACGATGCCGGCTACATCACCGGGCAGAATATCCGTGTCGACGGCGGCATCACGCGCGGGATCTGAGCGCCAGGGCGCGCGGGGCCTTTGAATATCTGGGGGCCTGCGCGAAACGCTCGCGGGCCCTCAGGCGCGCCGGGAAATGCCCTTTCCCAGAGAAGGCTCCTTCCGACGGAATGCTCTTGACCGACTGCCCCGGGGGTGAGTGGCTCGCGCGTCAGGGCGGAGGTGCAGGCTGGTGACGGCTGTCCGGATGCTGCCGACGGCTCAGGGGCGGCCGCCTCCCGATGGGCTGAACACCGACCAGCCCGTCGCTTCGGCAATGCGCTCCAGCGCGAGGGTGCCGAGGCGGGAATTGCCGCTTTCGTTCAGTCCGGGCGACCAGACGGCGATTGCGGCCTTGCCCGGCGCGATCGCCAGGATGCCGCCGCCGACCCCGGATTTTCCGGGCAGGCCGACGCGGAAGGCGAAGTCGCCGGAAGCATCGTAATGACCGCAGGTCAGCATCAGGGCATTGATGCGGCGCGCTCTTTGCGCCGAGATCACCCGCGCTCCGCCGGGCGAATGCAGGCCGCCGAGCATCAGGTAGCGTCCGGCCATGGCGAGCTGCCGGCAGCTCATGGCGATGGCGCATTGGTGGAAATAGACGCCAAGCGTCAGCGGCGCCGCATGCGTCAGATTGCCGAAGGCCTTCATGTAATTGGCCAGCGCAATGTTGCGGAAACCGGTCTCCTGTTCGGCGCGGGCCACGGTCTCGTCGATGACGATCGTCTCGTCCTCGGCGAGATAGCGGATGAAGCGCAACAGTTCGCCGATCGCGACGCGCGGTTCATGTCCGGCGAGATTGACGTCGCTGACGACGAGCGCGCCGGCATTGATGAAGGGATTGCGCGGAATGCCTTGTTCGCGCTCGAGCTGGACGATCGAATTGAAGGGAGTTCCGGAAGGCTCGCGTCCGACGCGGCGCCAGAGCGTGTCGCCGACCTTGCCGAGCGCCTGGGTCAACGCGAAGACCTTGGAGACGCTCTGGATCGAGAAGGGCTCTTCGGCATCACCGGCAGCGTGCGTTGCGCCATCGGAGGTGACGATGCAGAGGCCGAACTGCCCGGGATCGACATGGGCGAGCGGCGGAATATAGCTCGCGACCTCGCCCCGCTCGGGATGGGCGGCCATCTCCTCGGCCACCTCGTGGACGATTCGTCCGATATCTGCCACGGCCGCTCTCCGCTGTCCCGCACGGCAGGAAGCCCGAGGGAGGCAAGGGGGTCAAGATTGCGGCGCGCCAGGCCAGCCTTGCAAGGGGCCGTCGTTGTGGTGCTGCAGGCGACGATGCTTCGCTGCCGGACGATGCGGTGGGCGTGCGGCATTGCCTGGCCGGGATCGCCTTGGCGACCTGTCGTCAGGGAGGAGCGCTGCGAGCAGCAGCAGGCCGTGGATCTTGGGCTCAGTGCAACTGGCGGGCCGAGCTGACCAGCAGCGGCGCGCCGGGGAAGGGCCGGTTGAGTTCGCTCTGCGACGCGGACGCGATCATGCAGCGCGACTTGCCGCGGGACTTGGCCTGATAGAGTGCGCTGTCTGCCGCGGCGAGCAGGGTCATCATGTCGGTGCCGTGTTCCGGAGCAAGCGCAATCCCGACCGAGGCCCCCACGGTGACCTCGTGCTTGTTGTCGAGTTCGTAGGGTCGCGAGATCTCGCGGATCAGCCTTTCGCCGAAGCCGAGAAGTTGCGCGGCTTCGGTTTGCTCGGACAAGACGATGAACTCGTCTCCGCCCATCCGGGCAGCGAGATCACCATTGCGGATCATGCCGCGCAACCGCTCGGCGACGAGCTGCAACAGCCGGTCTCCGGCCATATGGCCGTAGCTGTCGTTGACGGCCTTGAAGCCGTCGAGATCGAGATAGATCAGTGCAAGCCGCTTCTGTCCGGCCTCGCGGGCGAAATGCGCGTCGAGTGCCTTCGTCAGGCCCGAGCGGTTCGAGAGCCCGGTCAACATGTCATGGCGCGCATGGAATTCGTTCTCGCGCTCGGCGCGCATCGTGGTGACCAGCATCTTGTTGAGCGTGCGGGTCGCCCGGCTCATGCTGAAGAGATAGAAAGGGATCTGCATGAAAACGATCAGCATGATCGGCTCGCCGAGGAAGGGCGCGGCAAAGCAGCAGGCCCCGAGCGTGAGGAAAATCATCACTCCGGCGAGTCGTGGCGCCCCGTAATTGCGGAAGCAGATGCCGCCGACCATCGCGGCGGCCGATAGGCAGGCGAGCGTGGCCACCACCCAGTCGCCGCTGCTCAGGCTGATGAAGGTGCCGTAGCCGACACCGCCGGCCCAGCCGAGGCCGAGCAGGATGTAGAGATCGGTTGGTGTTTCCTTGCCCTGCCTCGCCCGCTTCTGGGCGAGGAGAAGCACGAAGAGCCGCGTCACGCAGCAGAGGACCTCGAAGGCGCACCAGAGCACGAATGGCAGCGTCGGGATCCGCATCGCGATCAGAAACGACACGGCGATGGTGTTGATCACGCCGCCGGCGAAGATCGGCAAGGTGCCGTAGAGGCTTCCAATCAAGGCGAGCCTGATGTCGGCGGGCACATCGGGGCCAGCATCGGTCAGCCAGCGCGTCAGGCGCCAGCGCGGCAAACTATAGCTAGATGCCTGCCCACTCATACGCGTGCTGCAACTCCCTGGCCATGAGGTCCTGGAAGAGACCGGGGCGAGACCAGTGCTCTTGTTCGCGGCTCATAGAGCCGAGCCGTTACGATTCCGTGTGGAAGGCACAATGACTTGCGCACTTCCCTAGCGTCCGATCGTCACGCCGCCGCGACTACAGGCCCTTGCCGGAAAGTTTGAGCAGCCGAGCCACCTGGGCATCCAAGAAACCGCTGCTGCGCGCATCGGTGAGGTTGCCATCGGCATCAAACATCTTGTCGGCGAAACTGACGGCGACCATTTCGGGCACCATCAGCGCGCCGAAGCCGAGTTCGAGTGAGGTTCGCAACTGGGTCAGCCCACGATAGGCGCCGAGCGAGCCGGTGGAAGCTCCGCCGAGCGCTACGACCTTGCCCGCAAGGCCGCTGGCAGGGGCGCCAGGCTTGGCGGTCGATGCCCAGTCGAGCGCGTTCTTCAAGGCCGGGGCGTAGCCAGCATTGTATTCGGGGCTCGCGATGTAGAGGCCGTCATGCGCGTCGATCAGCGCGCGCAGCTCATGGGCTGCTTGCGGCGCGTTGCCGAAGCCGGTGGCATCGACCAGAGGAAGCGGATAGTCGCCAAGCGAGATCTGCCTCACATGTGCCCCGGCGGCGTGCAGCTTCCTTGCCGCCAGCGTCGCGAGCTTGGTGTTGAGGGAGCCCTCGCGCCAGGAACCGGCGAAAACGAGAATCCTAGGTGCTGGCATGTGATGACCCCATGACCTGGCCGGAAAGCTCCGGCCTGTCCGCGATCAGGAAAGCCTGCACTGTTGCTGGCGGCCTGGAAACCCGGGCTGCGGTATCCACACCATGCACGGGAGGGCGGGTGGGACCATCGCCAGGGAGCCCTCGCAGCCCTATGCCGCGCGACGATAGACCCAGACGCGGGCCGGCGGGATATTCCTCAAGACCCAGTCGGACACCATGGCCTTGAGGCCCGAACCCTTCCGCGGCACCGGCGAGATCACGGAGTAAGTGAACTGGATAAAGGGCGCATCCTTGATGAGCAGCGTGAAAGCGTCCTTGACGAGGGCGGTGCGTGTCGCCGGCGGGCGCGTGAACAGCGGCAAGCTGGAGACGACCGCTACGGCCTTCTCGCTCAGATGCCCGGCAAGCGTCGTCGATAGCGCGTAGGCGTCGCCTTCCACCACGGTGGCGCGCGGAAACCGTTCGCGCAGCAGCTTGCAGAATTCGGGGCTGTACTCGACCAGGATCAGTCTGGACTCGTCGATGCCGCGTTCGATCAGCGCCTCTGTCACAGGGCCGGTCCCGGGGCCGATCTCGATCACCGGACCAGGTACGGTCGGATCGACGAAGGAGGCCATGCGGCGCGCCAGGAACGGGCTTGACGGGGTCACCGAACCGGTGCGCAGCGGATCGTCGATCCAGGATTTCAAGAAGCGGGCATCGTCGCCGAATTTCGCCTTGGCTTCATTGACCCGCGTCTTCAGCTTCCCGGCCGTGTTGCGGACCTCGCCCTCGACCTTGTAGCGCACGGCAGCGACCTTCAGCTTGGCCTCGGCCACGCTATCTGCCAGCTCCGCAGCAGTGACGCGCATTTCACCCTCGATGCGAGCGGCAACGCTCGATTTGCCGAGCCGTCCGGCAAGCGCGCCGCGAGAATCCCGGGTGGTGGAAGAACGCGTCATGAAACCTCAGGCCTCGCCCCGTTAGCCGAAGCATCAGAACGAACAGATGCCGCTAGCGAGCAGAATTGACGTTAACCGTCAAGAAGTTCGGGTCAAGAGTGCCGCGTAGCGGCTGAGCTGTTTCAGATCAACGGCCTCGGATGGCGCTCGCGTTCGAAAAGCAGGGCCATGCGCGCGGTCAGCCGCGGGTTGAGCAAGGTGAGCCGTCCTCCGGCAAGCGAGAAAAGGCCGGCACGGCGCAGGCGGGACCAGGTTTTGCTGGTGTGGACAAGTGACAGGCCAAGCGCGTCTGCGAGGTGCTGTTGCGACAAGGGGAACTGGAAACTGCTGTCGCTGACGAGATCGAGCGCCTCGGCCCGGCGATAGAGCGAGATCACCAGCGCAGCGATGCGCTCGCTCGCGTTGCGCTGGCCGACTGATGTCAGATTCTCGTCGATCAGGCTCTCCTCCCGGGAGCCGAGCCAGGCGATCTCGTATGACAGCGACGGCATGTGCACGAAAAGATCCCAGATCCGCTTGCGCGGAAAGGTGCAGAGCTCGACATCGGTCAGCGCCTCGATGCCATGTTGGGCCGCGCTCAGGAGGGAAGCCTGCAGCCCGACCAGATCGCCCGGCAGCAGGAAGTTCAGAATCTGACGCCGCCCGTCGGAGAGCAATTTGTAGCGAAAGGCCCAGCCGGAGAACAACGTGAAGAGCTCGGCATCTTCCTGGCCGGGGTGAATGACCTCCGATCCGGCAGAAACGGAACGATGATCGATCTTCATACCCTGGATGAAGCGGACTTCCTCATCGCTCTTGTCCTTGAATGCCGCCTTCAGCCGCAACGGGCAGGCCAGGCATGGCACTCCGAGCCGGGTTATGCTGGCATGGTCGGGTATGGTCTTCATAACCCCATTATGCGCGGGGGAGCCGGCACAGCTCAATGTCGAATCGCATGCTTCGTGCGGTGCAACATATCCCGTGTGATTGACGGAACTGGCAGAAGCGTCGCGGCGTTCTAGCGCCGTGGAGCGTGCCGATCTCCAGCCTCCGGTTTATGATCGCGAGACCTCGCGATGATGCTCCGGTCAATGACATCTCGGGCGGGAGTTGCAAGACCATGGCTGAGACGCCGCAACCATCCAGGCGGTCGCGCATGCGGCAGTTTTTCCGCATCGCGCTGCGGTTCTGGAGTGGTGAAACCCGGTTGCGCGCCTGGGTTCTGACGATAGCGGTGCTGGTTTTCGTCGCTGCGCAGACGGCGACCGCCGTCGGCATCAATAGCTGGAACCGGTACTTCTTCGATGCGCTGGAAAAGCGCGACACCGGCGCTGTCTGGTCGGTGATCGCCTGGCTGCCGGCGCTGGTCATCGCATTCAGCCTGTCGCTCTCCGCCCTCGTGATCAGCCGCATGCTGCTCCAGGCGCGGTGGCGGGAGGACCTGACCAGGCGTCTTGCCGGCTGGTGGATCGCTGATCAGCGCTATTACCGGCTGGGCTTCCTCACCAAGAGGCAGACGGCCCCGGAATACCGGATCGCAGATGACGTCCGGCTCGCGATCGAGCCGCTAGCCGAATTCGCGATCGGCTTGATCAGCGCGGCGGTAACGGCCGCGACCTTTGCCGCCATCCTCTGGCAGGTCGCAGGCTCAGCTCACTTCACGCTCGGTGGCGTGGCGGTCGTGATCCCGAGCTACATGGCGCTGGCCGCGATCGTCTATGCGGCGGTCGCGTCGCTCGCGGCCTATCTCACAGGACGACCGCTGGTCGCTCGGATCGCAGCAAAGAACGAGGCCGAGGCCCAGTTCCGGGCCGAAATGACGCGATTGCGCGAGAATGCCGAGAGCATCGCCCTGATCAAGGGTGATGCCGACGAGCGTGCATCGGTCGGCGAGAACTATGGCCGCGTCCTGGCCGCCTGGCTCAGCGTCATTCGCCAGCAAGGCGTGATCGCATTGGTGCTGAACACCAATGGTGCCTTGTTTCCTATCGTGCCGCTGCTGCTGATCGCGCCGAAATATCTCTCGGGCGAGGTTACGCTCGGGGCCGTGATGCAGGTCGTCGCGGCGTTCAGCGCCGTTCAGGCCGCGCTGATCTGGTTCGTCGACAACTTCGTCAGGCTGGCCGAGTGGTTTGCCTCCGTCACCCGGGTCGACGAGCTTGTCGAAGAGCTGGAAGCGCTCGACGTCGGCACGATCATGGTCGGCGAGACCCAGATCTCACTCGGCGAGAGTGATGACGGCGCGATTCATATCAAGGAGCTCTCGCTCGCGCACAGCAATGGGCGCATCGTCATCGCAGACGCGACGGTTGTCATCGAACTCGGCGAGAAAGTCCTGATCGTGGGAGAGAGCGGCTCCGGCAAGAGCACGCTGATCCGGTCGCTCGCCGGCCTCTGGCCCTGGGGTTCAGGCTCGATCCAGGTGCCTCGCGGCAAGAGCATCGCCTTCGTGCCGCAGAAACCCTACTTGCCCCTCGGCAATTTCAGGACAGTCCTGCTCTACCCTGATTCCGAGATCCCCGTCAGCGACGAGACCATCATTGCCGCCCTTCGGCGCTGCGGCCTGGCCTATATGGCCAAACGCCTGAACGAGGAGGACAATTGGGATCGCGTCCTGTCCGGCGGCGAGCGTCAGCGCGTCGCCTTCGTGCGCTTGCTGATCCAGAAACCCGATATCATCATCATGGACGAGGCGACCTCGGCCCTCGATGAGGACAGCCAGAATTCGCTCCTTGGACTGTTCGAAGGCGAGCTCGCGCACGCGACAGTCATCAGTGTCGGTCACCGCCCCGGTCTCGAGGATTTCCATGACCGCAAGATCACCCTGGAGAAGCGGCTCGCCGGCGCGCATCTGAGCTCGCGCCGGATCGGCAAGTCGCTCTGGCGGCTGTTTCGCAGCCGTCAGCCCGCCAACGAGGACGAGGAGGCCTGAGCCGCCGCTCCCGGTTTCGTGATCGCTGCCAACCGCGCAACGGGAACCGAACGGGCGGCGTCGCGTTCTCTTCGACGTGAACCGGTCAATGGTGACCGGTCGTGGCGTAGGGAGAGACAGATGTTGAATGACAGCCTTGCCCCCATCAAACGCGCCTTCGCCTTCTTTGGAATCATGGGCGCGGTGGTGGCCACGCTGACCTTCGGCTCGGCTCTCCAGAGCGCGACCGATCAAAGTTCGACCTCCGTCGCGGAGGCCAAGATTCGAAACAACATGCCGACAGATAGCCAGCTGGCATCGGTGGATCCCGCCCAGAGGGTCGCCGATCGGACCAAGCGCGCCATCGCGACCTCGCAGGAGGCTCGCGTGGTCGGGCCGGTCGCCAGCGTCATTCGCTGAGCCGGGACCGTCTGCGGGAAAGCGGAAGAAGGGGCGCTCGGTCGCGGTGCGACTGGGCGCTCTCCGCGCGCTTGTCACGCGCGAAGCCGCCCTCGGGCGGCTTGTTTTGTCCGTGGCCGCGCTGACTGCGATGAGGCGCATCGCTTGGCCTGGAGGGTTCAGTGCAGCTGCGTATCCGTCACGCGACGACCTATCGCTACGCCCAGCCGGTCGAGTTCGGACCGCATCGCCTGATGTTGAGGCCGCGGGACAGTTTCGACCTGCGCGTCGTGGGAACCGCGCTCAGCATCACGCCGGCGGCGCAATTGCGCTGGATGCATGATGCCTATGGCAATTCGGTTGCCATCGCGAGTTTCGAAGGGCAGGCCGACAGCCTCGACATCGTCAGCGAACTGGTGGTCGAGCGCTTCGGACCGGCTCTTCCGAGCCCGGTGCTCGCGTCGGACGCGGCTATGACGGGGATTGTCTACACCCCCTCCGAGCGCGCGGCGCTACAGCCCTATCTGGCGCTGGCAAGCGCCGATCCGGATGGCGCTCTCGACCAATGGCTTCTCGCCTTTCGCGCGCGGAGCGGCGCCGGCACCGGGCACCTGTTACGGGATCTCGCACATGCCATCAATGACGTGCTGAGCTACGCCATTCGCTTTGACGAGGGCACGCAACACCCGCTCGACACGCTGCAGATGGGGAGCGGCTCCTGCCGTGACTATGCGTGGCTGTTCATCGAGCTGGCGCGCCGCCTGGGCTTCGCCGCCCGGTTCGTGACCGGCTATATTCACGAGCGCACCCTGGAAAACGGCGGTCTCGTCTCACCGGCGGGCCTGACGCATGCCTGGGCCGATGTCTTCATCCCCTTCGACGGCTGGGTCGAGTTCGATCCGACCAATGATCTGGTGGCGGACCGCCAATTGCTGCGCATCGCCGTCGCCCGCGTTCCTGAGGACGCATCGCCGGTCTCCGGCAGCTATACCGGGCTCGCCGGTGCTTTCCTTGGCCTGAATGTGGGGGTCAGCATCGAACCGGTCGAGACGAACCCCTGCTGGGCAGGCTCAGTCCCGGTGCACGATGCGCCAGGAGCCCAGTGAACGCCCGCCCGGCGCGGAGACCTCGGTCGCCGCGATCTGTGTCAGCAGACCGGCGAAGAGCTTGGGGGGCTCGGCATGGTCGATCTCGCGATCGGCCTTGATGCTGATCTCGATGGTCTCCTCATCGATATCGGCAGCGGTGACAGTCACGGTGAGGCCCGGTCCGTGCCGCAAGGCACGCCCCACCACGTCGACGATCAGGAAGCCGAGCGGAATGATCCGGTCGACAGAAAGGGACGACATCGTCTCGATCTGGCTGACGAGGCCCTGGTCGCGGCGGCGGATGAGGTTCGAGATCATCGTCATGACGTCGTCGAGGAACAGGTCGACGCGGACAGGCTGCATTTCTCCGTCGGCGAGCGTGAAGCGATAGGCTGCCGAGAGGACGTGGACGCGGCATTCGGCGTCGGCGAGCGCAAGCCTGGCTTCGCCGCGGGAATCGCGCTTGGTCAGTCCGATATAGCTCTGGACGACCTGCAGGCTGTTCTTCACCCGGTGATGCAGCTCGCGCACCAGGAAGCGATTGTCGTCGAGGGCGTTCGAGAGCTTGCGCTGCCGCACCTCCTCCTCCTCGACCATTGCGTTGAAGGCCTCGGCTACGCTGCGCATGTCGCTCGGCATGTCCGCCGCAATCGGGGCCCGGGCGCTCGAGAGTTTCGCACGTGTCCTGGCCGCCGTTTCGATGCCGCGCAGCCAGCGCACGCAATGCCGGTCGATTGCGCGCAGGTAGACGAAGCAGAGCAACGCCAGGGTGAGGAGCGGGGTCAGCAGCAAAATGAGGAACTGCGTCTGGGCCGCACGTTCGGCTGTGTTGTCGAAACTCGCGATCACATAGAGGTCGGGCTCGGCAACCATGCGGGCGGCATAGGCGCCGTTGGGGCCGGCCTTGCTTGCCGCCTCCCAGCGCGCCTTGACCTCAGGCACCACTTCTTGCGCCGGTAGCCAGGATTCGTCGCCTTCATCGGCTCCCCGGCTGGTGACGATTCCGCTGCCCCGGTGGATCAGTGCGACCGCAAGACTTTCATCGCTCTCGCCGAGATCGAAGACCTTGTTGAGGAGGTCGGGGTCGGCGAGCAGCAGAGCTTCCTGCGCAGGTTGTTCGGGGTCGTTGGTATGAGCATAGACTGCGAGATAGCGCTGTTGATCGAGGATGAGGTCGTCATAGCGCACGGCCGCAAGTTCCGTGCCCGCCCAGATGCGGACCGGTGGTTTGGCGCTCAGTTGCTCTACGGTCGCGGCAAGCTTGGCCGACGTGACGTGCGGATCGAGCGAGACCGAGCAGATCTCGCCGTTGCGCATCTTGAGGTGAAGGGCGCTGTAGCCGGTTACCCGCTTCAGAATCTCCTGGGCGGCCGCATCGCAATCCCTGTTGCTCGACGTGCCCACGGCTGCGGCCGCCGCCAGCAGCGAGCGCAAGGCGCCGCGATACCAGACGCGAGCGCGCACGGCATAGTCGTCCGCCGTGCGGACCTGGAAAGTCTGAATTGAGGCGATGACCGTTCGGTAGGTCGTGATCGCAGCGATCGCCGACAGACAGGCGATCGGCAACGCGATTGCGACCAGCAGGGCGAGAAGCCTGCCGCGGACGGTCTTGAACCGCGCCAGTCGCATTAGGGTCGGATGGGTTCGGAGCTGGTCCTGTGAACCGCTGCCGCGCTCTGACGATCGGGCCCGAGATCATCGAGACCTTTGATCGACAGCAGCTCCGCAAGCTTGGTGCGCGCCCTGTTGACTCGGCTTTTGATGGTGCCGATCGCGACGCCGCAGATCTCAGCAGCCTCCTCATAGGAAAGGCCCGTTGCGCCGACCATGATCAGCACTTCCCGCTGTTCCTCCGGAAGCTTGGCCAGAGCCTTGCGGAAATCGGCGAGATCGAGATGGCTCTCCTGGTTGCCGTGCACAGCCATGCGCTCGGCATAGGTCCCCTCACTGTCCTGCACCTCGCGGCCGCGCTTGCGGTAGAGCGAGTAGTAGGTGTTGCGCAGAATGGTAAAGAGCCAGGCGCGCAGGCTGGTGCCCGGTTCGAACTTGTCGGAATTGCCCCAGGCCTTGAGCAGGGTGTCTTGCACCAGATCGTCCGCGAGCTGCATCGAGCCCGAAAGCGATGCCGCAAAGGCACGCAGGTTCGGGATTTCCTTGATCAGGCCGTCCTTGAACTCAGGGGCGCTCATCACTTGCTTCCTCAGCGGATGAACGGCTTTCCTTGGCTTCCAGCTGCGCCAGCAGAACCAGGAATTTGTCGGGGATGGGAGCGTTGATCAGATCGTCGTAATGCGCCTTCAGCGACCGGCCGATCGACTCCTGAACCCTGGGGTCCAGAATGGCTTCGAAATCCGTCTCTTCGCTCCCGTTCGGCTCTGGCATCTCGATCTTCATACCACTCATCATACCCTCGCGCCGACGCCGCTCCGCTCTTGCTGCAGGGGCGGCCGGATTGCCTTGTTCAACCGACTTCCAGATGCCGGCGGATCATGATCCGCCGGGAGCATCATTGACACGTATGCTGCCAGATAACGGTCTCGTTTCAGAAAAGTTCCGGGCAAATCGCAAAATAAATTGCTTGTCAGAAACACGTTGCGGGTGCTCACTTTCGGCAAGTTGAAGAAGGACCAATCAATGTCGATTGCGAAGGAAATTGCCCCGCATCTGCCCTATCTGCGCCGCTTTGCGCGAGCTCTGAACGGCACGCAGGCGAGTGGCGATGCCTATGTCGTTGAAATGCTCGAAGCGCTCGTCGTCGATCCAAATTCCTTTCCGCGCGACGTCGATGCCCGCACTGGGCTGTACAGGATTTTCCTGAAGCTCTGGTCGTCGGTCGGTATCAACAACCAGTCTTCGGGCGGTGTGGAGCGCTCATCGGCCGAGCGCAATCTCAGTGCGCTGACGCCGCGTCCACGGCAGGCTTTCCTGCTGCGCACCGTCGAGGGCTTTTCGCTCGATGAGGTGGCTGCGATCATGGAGGTCTCCGCGGCGGAAGTGGCAAATCTCGTGCAGGTCGCGGGACAGGAAATCGCCGATCAGGTGGCCACCGACGTGCTGATCATCGAAGACGAGCCCATCATCGCTCTCGATATCGAAACGATGGTCGAAGAGCTTGGACATACGGTGACCGGTGTCGCCCGGACCCATCGCGAGGCGATCGCATCTGTCGCGAAGAAGCGGCCGGGCCTGGTGCTCGCCGATATCCAACTCGCTGACGGTAGTTCCGGCCTCGAAGCCGTCAACGAGATCCTGAGCGCGATCGACGTCCCGGTGATCTTCATCACGGCCTATCCGGAACGCCTGCTGACCGGAGACCGGCCCGAGCCTGCCTTCCTGATCACCAAGCCGTTCCAGCCGGAAGCGGTGAAGGCGGCGATCAGTCAGGCGCTGTTCTTTGACCGGCGCGCGGGTCGCAAGGCTGCCTGATACAGGTCAGTATGATATCGGGGTCCGTGGCGTCAGGGCGCAACGGGCCCTTTCTCGTGCGTCTTACCAGCCGAGAAAATAGACGATCAGAAGTGCCGGAAACGGCACGGCGACGATCATCGGCGCAATCCATTTCATGACATCTCTCCTGGCGCGTGGCCGGCTCACGACCGCCGCCTCTTGGTTATTGCAATCAAGCCGGTGATCGCCGCTGCGGCGAGCGCAGCGAAGAAGACGATCCTTGCGGCCATCGTCGCCAGCCCCGGCACACCGCCAAAAGCCAGCATCGCCGCAACAAGCGCTGCGATCAGGAATGTCACGGCCCACCCGGACATCGAGAAACCTCAGAATTCAACACACATCGTTGAAGCAACGGTTCTGCCGCAGAAAAAGTTCCGACTCGGTGGCCCGGAGAAGATGAGTAATGAATGGAACAAGTCTTACGCATCCTGCGTTGCCTCATGTGCGTTCCGAAATTTGAAGGGCGCCGAGAACGACAAGGCTGATGCTGCTCGATAACTTTCCGGACGCGACGGACGCATCCGTTTTATTTAGCAGCTACGTATGAACCAGCGCTCAGATGACTCTGGCTGTCCTTCTCGTCGTTGCACCGCTTTCGCTCCCTTCTGAAATCGTGACGGGGGCCTGAATGAAGGAGGGAATGCTGCGATGACGACCAGGGGCATGGTGCGGGTATGCTGCATCGGCGCGGTGGCCGCCATGCTGCCCCTTGGCACGCCTTCCAAGGCCGAGCCGGCTCCACGAACTCAGACGGAGATGCGCCCCGGGCCCGTTGCTTTGCCGCCGCCGCGCCCTCGGGATTTGGCTATGCCTTCACCAGCGCTGCCCTCCGTGCCGGCCCCCGCGGAACAGTCGCCTGTGAAGCCGGTCGAACCGCAGCCGCCCGTCACCTCTACTCTGCCCGGAGAAGGCGCCTGCATGCGGGCATTGGCAGCGATCGCGGGCAATCGCATTCGTCAGCCCGATGCTAGGCAATACCGGGCAACGGACCCGGCCTGCCGGGTGCAGGAGCCGGTCGTCGTGGAGGCGCTTGCATACCGTGCGAGCGACGGGCCGGGGACAGTTGTCTTCGCGCCGCCGGTCACGATCAGCTGTGCCATGGCGACGACGGTTTCGCAGTGGCTTGACGATACCGTCCAGCCCCTCGCCCGAGGGCATTTTGGGCGGGATCTCTCGCGTCTTCAGGTTGGAGGTGGCTATGAGTGTCGTCGGCGCAATCGCTCGACGGCCGGCCCGGTCAGTGAGCATGCGACGGGACAGGCGCTCGATATCTTCGCCTTTGTCATGGGCGAGGAACGGTCGGGCGGTGTTCGTGTCGTGGTCGAGAAGCCGGCAGGATTGGCTCAGGATCGCTTTTTGAAGTCGGTGAGGCAATCGGCGTGTGGGGCTTTCGCGACCAGCCTAGGCCCGGGCTCGGACGCCGCCCATGCCAATCATCTTCATGTCGATATTCAGCCGCGCCGCTCAGCGGCGGCGCGCTTCTGCCAATGAGGTCTGCGCCGTCGCTCAAGCGACGTTGTCAGAGATCTCGTCGAGTTCGACGCGGGTGAGCCGCCAGGGATCGCTTGGGCGAAACAGGGCCACCGGGACCCGGCCGGTCTCGGCCTGCGCGCGGCGCAGCGCGAGAATATCGAGCGCCGTGCTTTGGTCTAATCCCGACGCAATCAGATCCTCAAGTTCCCAAAAGGGAGGAAGCCGGTCCGGCTCGCTGCCTGTCGGGATCAGCGTCGCTTGCAGAGGAGGGCTAATACGAGTGAACATCTCACGTTTCCGTCCAGGGGCGGAATTGGAACGCAACGCTCCTGCCTAGGTTCCAGACTGATTGGGAACTGTGGAGCTATTGCGGCATTTTTTGGTAACCATGTTGTCAGGAGATTCGTCATGATCCATCGGCCTGCCAAAATTGTCGCCGCAACCGCGTTCTGCGTTGCCGCCTTGAGCGCGCTTACAACCACGGCTGCGAACGCACAGAGCGGGGCCCCGGCAGGTCGGCTGAGTTGCCATGTCGGCGGCGCACTCAGCCTTATCGTGACATCGCAGAAGCCCATGGAGTGCCGTTTTACGCCGCGCCGGGGCCCCGTGCAGCGCTATACCGGCGTTGTGCGCAGCTTCGGGCTCGATGTCGGCTCGTTCAAGCGCAGCAGCATGGGCTGGCGTGTCTTCGGTCCTTATGCACGAGCTCCTCTGGGAGCTTTGGCGGGCACCTATGTCGGTGCGAGCGCTGGCGCTTCGGCGGGGACGGGAGGATCGGTGAACATGCTCATCGGCGGCGTCGAGAAGGATGTCACGCTGCAGCCTCTCTCACTTCAGACCCTTCGCGGCTTCAATGTCGCCGTCGGCGTAACCGGTCTCGAGCTTACGCTCGCGCCGTCATCGTCTTCTCCCCCGCCGCGTGGGCGCCGCTGACGTCTCGCAACTGCTGAAGACGGAGAGGCTCTGCAGAGGGTTACGCTTCGATAACCTTCTTGCCGCATGTTTAGCTCAATTTGGAGCTTTCCGTCGCGGTGCGTCCCGTGTGCCGGAACAACGCCATGCTTCGCCGCGTTCTTCAGACAGAGGCGAAAGTTCCATGGCTGGTCGAGAAAGGACGCGGGATTGATGAGCCAGATCCGCATCCTGATCGTCGAGGACGACCCGTTCATCGCGATGGATATCGAGTATGCCGTGATGGATAAGCTCGGCGAGGATGCCGAACTCATCATTGTCGGTTCCGTCGAGGAGGCTCGGCGCGCCATCGGCTCGCCGGTTTCCTGCGCATTGCTGGACATCGACGTCGTCGGCGGCAAGACGTTCGACGTTGCCAAGAGCCTGCTCAGCAAGGGGACGCCGATCGCGTTCGTGTCCGGTGCGACGCCGGGCGATGTGCCCGACGCGCTGCGCCAGGTGCGCTTTCTGCGCAAGCCATTCTCGACGCGCGAGATTGCCAGCTTCGTATCGCGAGCATTGAAGGCGAACTGACGGCACCCTGCGGCTGCGTCCAGGGCAGCTCGCGCGGTTGGCTCAGTTCACTCTGCGCTCAGCCTCTCTTGGGGAATATCAGCGTGACCCGGGTTCCAGGACGCTCTGTGCCCGGGGTGCGGGCGGCGACATCCATGGTCGCCCGCATGCTTCGTAGCAGGCTCGCAATGACCGTCTGACCCAGCCCCTTGACCTCGGTCTGGGGCGGCATTCCGACGCCGTCATCTTCGATCGTCAGGACGAGTGTCGGGGCTTCGGTACCGTCACCTCTGCCGAAGCGAATGACGACCCGCCCGGTCATGTTCCCGGGAAAGGCATGCTTGATCGCGTTGGTGACGAGTTCGTTGACGATCACTACGAAGGAAACCGCGTCGCGCCCGGGCAGCCGGATCGAATCCATATCGAGATCGATCGAGATCGGTCGACCCTCGGCCGCCTTGCCGATCTCGTCCAGTAGGTCCTCCATATAGGGGCGGGCGTCGATCTCATCGGTCTCGATGTCGAGACGCAGCCGGCGCTGTCCGGCGGCGATCGCCTGGATGCGCGATTGCGCCTGGGCGAGGGCCGTTTTCACCGCCGGCTCACGCGTCTGCCGGCTCTGCACATTGAGCAGTGCGGAAACCATGGCGAGGTTGTTGCCGACGCGATGGTTGACGTCACGCAGAAGCGCCTCGATGCGCAATCGCTCCCCTTCGAGCTGCTGCGTGCGCTCACTGACGATCTGTTCGAGTTCCGCATTGGTCATCGCAAGCGCTGCAGAGCGGCGCTGGCGCGTGCGGACCTGCAGCCATGCGGCGAATGCGAGCCCTGCCAGCGCCACCACGATTCCGATACTGGCCCAGAGCCGGCGGCGCTCCTCGCGGCTGCTCAAGGCGACCAGCTTGATGTTCTCGGCGAGCTGGATCTGCTGGATCGTCCCGCGCAGTTCGTCCATCGCCGCAATGCCGTACCCGTCGCGGATTTGCGCCAGCGCCTCAGCCTGCCGGCCTTCGCGAGCAAGCGCTATCGCTGCCTCGAGTTCCTCGAATTTGCGGGCCATCTGGGCGCGCACCAGGGCCACCCGCTCGCTCTGCTGCTTATCGTCGGAGACGAGGCGCTCAAGCGCCTCAAGGTCGGACGGAGCGGCTGCGCGGCCAGAGGTATAGGGGGCAAGGTAGGGTGTCGTACCCGTCAGCAGATAGCCGCGCTGTCCGGTTTCAGCATCCCGCATGTGCCCGAGCAGGCGTTCGGCCTGTTCGCGAATCTCGACCGAGTGAGCCACCTCGCGCGAGGTTTCAATCGCTTGCGAATTGATCCAGGCCGCCAGGATGATCGCAACCCCGACGACGGTGATGGCAGCAATGGTGGTTGTCGCGGAGCGCAGCCGCCGGGCCAGCGTCGGTAATGGCGATAGAAAGATCGGGCCTTGCGGCCTTGCTTGGGCGGACATGGACACCGTGATAGCCGACCGAAGTCACAATCCCTATGTAAAAAGACAGGATTCGTCCATGCTCGGCGGCGCTCGGCGCCTATGAGGGCGCCGCGACGAGGCTCCGGAGCGAGGTTTTAGCTCTCGCCCTCGGCGCCATCGTCCCCCTTGAAAAGCTGACGTCCGAGGATCGCGCCCAGGATCACCACGCCGCCGACGAGAACGGTGCTCCACTTCTTGCGAGAGCTCAGCAGCGAGGCTGCGATCGGGGCGGCGGCCAGGGCGGTTGCAGCGTAGGGAGGGGGCGGCCGGCGACGGCTGTTGATGAAAGCCGCGATCGCGAAGACCAGCAGACCGGCAATAACCAGTCCGCCGGCGATGATCAGGCTCGCCTGGACCTTGCCGTAATGCAGCTCCAGCACCGCATGCAGCGCGCCGAGCGCGAAGCCGACGGCGCAGATCATTAGCAGGGCCGCCAACCCGTACAGGCTGTAGACGACGATATTGCGCTTCACCCTGCCGCGGATTTCCGACGCCAGAAGCTCTCCCAGCCCCCCGATCATGATCTCAGCGCGCCGAAAGGAAGCCGACGAACAGACCCACCGCTGCGGCTACGCCAAGCGCGCGCAACGGGCGCTCCTGGATTTCCGCGACGATCAGGCGCTGCAATTCGGTCGCCTGCTCCTTGGCGACGTCGACCATCTTATCCGTATCGACCCCGACGGCCCTGAGCTTCTCACTCACCGTCGCCGCGAGATCCTCGGCACTGCGCGACAGGCTCTCTTCGACATTCTCGGCTTCGCCGCGAACGCGGCGCCCGGCTGTAGCCGCACGCTTGGCGATGTCGTCGGCGCCGGCTGCGATCTCATCCCCGGCGCTCTTGACGGAGGTCTCCGCCTGACGCTTCGCGGAAGTGGCGGTCTTGGCCATGTCTGTCGTTCCCTATGTCTGGAAAACCGGTTCCGTCGAGAAATCGACGCGTCATGGTGGCAACGCGCCATCATCGCTCCGGTTCCGCGAAATGCTCGGTGATCAGTCCGGCCGTTAAGCCGGCTTGGTCTCCTCGCCAGCGTCGTCAAGCTGCGTCTTGCGATACCGCGCGAACTCCTCTTGCGCCACCATGGCAACGAGGAGGATCGGAGTCGAGAGCACTGCGCCCACCGGCCCCCAGAGCCAGAGCCAGAAGATGAAGCCGATGAAGACCAGGAAGGGCGACACCGTCAGCGTGCGGCCAACGAAGACAGGGGTGACCGCGTTCCCCTCGAGAAGGTGGATCACGAAATAGGTGGCTGCCGGCCAGGCCGCGCTGACGAGCGAAGGCGCATCGAGCAGGGCGCCGGCAAACAGCATCACTGTGACGATGATCGGGCCAATGAAGGCGAGATAGTTGAGGAGGAAGGCGAGTGCACCCCAGAACACCGGAAAGGGGAGTCCGGCGAGCCAGGCGATCGCCATCGCGGCCAGGCCCATGCCGAGATTGATCAGCGTGACGAGGCCGAAATAGCGGGCGACCCGCACTTCGATCTCCTCGAAGAAGGATCCGGCGGACCGGCGCGCGCCATGGCCGAGGCAGAGCCTGAGGACGCGCGCCTTGAAAATTCGGCGGGTCGCCAGCCAGAAATATACCGTCGCCACGAAGATCAGCAGCCCGCCGGCGGCAGTGGAGGAGCCGAGCGCGATATCGAAAAGCGGATTGCCTTGCGAGACATTCAGTTCCACGCCGCTCTTGCCGGAGAGGCTGGCTGCCATCTTCTTGAATTCGTCCATGAAGACAAGGACGCCGGCCAGTTTCGAGCGGAGCGCGGCCAGCATGGCCGGAAACTGATCGCTCCAGGTTGCGATCGGCACTGCCAGCACTGTCAGGGCACCGATCAGGAGCAACACGCCGACAAGGACCACGATAAAAGCAGCGAGGAGCTGCGGCACGCCACGGCGCACCAGCCAGTCGACGACCGGGCCGAGCACGAGGCCGAAGATCACCCCAGCGGTGACGGGCAAGGCAATGACCTTGGTGATGGAGAGTGCCGCAGTGGCCAGGATCACGAAGATGCCGATGATGGCGTAACGCAGGATCAGGTCATGCTCGTAAGGCGTGACGGTGCTGCCGCTCTCGTCCTCAACGACCTCAGGCTCCGCCATATAGCGCGGAAAAGGCCTCCAGGCCGACGTGCTGAGCATGATGCGTTACCCCCGCGCCCCCCGAGGCACGACGGAACGATAACGTCAGTACTGCCGCTCTGGTTCCCGGTCTTGCCCGCGGTCAGTGTGCCTCGTCCCAATTGCCGGCCGCGCGCGCATCGACCTGGAGCGGCACGCGCAGCTGTACTGCCGGGTGCGGCGCCTCGACCATCACCTTGGTGATCACGGGCAGGGTTGCCTCGACCTGAGCGTCCGGCACTTCGAAAACGAGTTCGTCATGCACCTGCAGCAGCATGCGGGCATCGAGCCTGGCCTCAGTCAAGGCTCCTTCCATCCGGATCATGGCACGGCGGATGATGTCGGCCGCCGAGCCCTGGATCGGTGCGTTGATCGCCTGACGCTCGACAAAGGCGCGCTCGGACGGGTTCTTCGAGCCGACGGCCGGGAAATGGCAGACGCGGCCGAAGATCGTGGTGACATGCCCGTTCGCCCTGACCGCAGTCTTGGTCTGATCCATATAGTCGCGGATGCCGGGGAAGCGCTCGAAATACTTGCGGATATAGGCGCCCGCTTCCTCGCGCCCGATGCCGAGCTGATTGGCGAGGCCGAAGGCCGAGATGCCGTAGATGATGCCGAAATTGATCGCCTTGGCGCGCCTGCGCACCTCGCTCGGCATGCCCGCGACCGGCACGCCAAACATTTCCGACGCGGTCATGGCGTGGATGTCGATGCCGTCGGCAAAGGCCTGCCGGAGTTGCGGTATGTCCGCGATATGGGCGAGAAGGCGCAGTTCGATCTGGCTGTAGTCGGCCGAGATCAGTTTGTGACCCTTTTCCGGAATGAAGGCCGTGCGGATCTTGCGACCCGCTTCGGTGCGGATCGGGATGTTCTGAAGATTGGGCTCAGAGGAGGAGAGCCGCCCCGTCGTCGTCGCGGCCAGGGCATAGGACGTGTGCACCCGGTTGGTCGCCGGGTTCACATAGGCCGGCAGTGAATCGGTATAGGTCGATTTCAGCTTGGCGAGCTGGCGCCATTCCAGGATCTTCGACGGCAGCGGGTGGCCCTGCTCTGCGAGATCTTCGAGCACGCCGGCGCCGGTCGCCCATTGTCCGGTCGCGGTCTTCTTGGCGCCGGCGAGTCCCATCTTACCGAACAGGATGTCACCGAGCTGCTTGGGACTGCCGATCGTGAACTTCTCCCCGGCGATCTCGTAGATCTCATCCTCGAGCCGCGCGAGCCCCTGCGCGAAGTCGCCCGAGAGCCGCGACAGGATCTGCCGGTCGATGGCGATGCCGCGGCTTTCCATGCGGGCGAGAACGGCGACCAGGGGGCGCTCGAGCGTCTCATAGACAGTGGTCTTGCTTTCGGCTGACAGCCGGGGCCGGAGCGCGCGCCAGAGCCGCAAGGTGACGTCGGCATCCTCGGCCGCATAGGCGGTCGCCTTTTCCAGGTCGATCTTGTCGAAGGTCACCTGTGCCTTGCCGGTGCCCGCGACCTGCGAATAGGGGATGGTCTCGTGGCCAAGATGCAGCTCCGAGAGCTTGTCCATGCCGTGGCTGTTATTGCCGGCATCGAGCGCATAGGAGATCAGCATCGTGTCCTCGATCGGGGACACGGCGAGCCCGTGACGCTGCAGGACGAGCAGGTCGTATTTCAGGTTCTGGCCGATCTTCAGCACGCCGCTATCGGCAAGCAGCGGTTTCAGCGCCGCGACTGCGTCGGCGACGAGAATCTGGCCCTCCAGCATACCACCGCCGAACAGGTCGGTGCCGCCGCGATGCTGCAACGGGATGTAGCAGGCGCGGCCTGGCGCGACGGCGAGCGAGATGCCGACGAGATCGGCCTGCATCGCGTCGAGCGAGTTCGTCTCGGTGTCGAGCGCGACCTGGCCGGCCTCATAGGACCAAGCGATCCAGCGCTGGAGATCGGCGAGCGTGCGCACGCATTCATAGGTCGAGCGGTCGATCGGCAGCTTCACGACCTCGTCGCGCCGCTGCGCCACGAGATCGGCCGGCTTCATCCAGCCATCTGTCGCGGATGCCGCCGCAATGGGCGCCTGCGCCGAGCTTGGAGCCGCGACCGTTGCGCTGGTCGTGGCGACGATCGCCTCACCGGCCGGTCCGTCCGTACCGGCATAGAGCGCCTTGAGCTCGGCTGCACGCGATCCGCCGGGTGCGAGCGCCGGGTCGGGGTCGACTGCCGCGACATCGACCTCGTAGGCCTCGGCAACGCGCTTGGTGATGGTGGTGAACTCCATCGCCTTGAGGAAGGCGACCAGTCTGGCCGGATCTGGCTGGTTCAGCGTCAGGTCGGCAAGCGGAGTCTCGACCGCGACATCGTCGACCAGGGTGACGAGCTTGTGCGAGATCCGGACCTTCTCGACCACCTCGGGATTGGTCAGCGTCTCCCGGCGCTTCGGCTGCTTGATCTCGCCGGCGCGCGCCAGCAGCGTCTCCAGATCGCCGAACTCGCCGATGAGCTGGGCAGCGGTCTTGATGCCGATCCCGGGCGCGCCTGGCACATTGTCGGTCGCATCGCCGGCAAGCGCCTGCACGTCGACGACCTTGTCGGGCGTCACGCCGAAATACTCGACCACCTCGGGCTCGCCGATCTTGCGCTCGGCACGAAAGCCCTTGCCCTTCGATGCGTCGCCGGAGGCAGGGTCGTACATGGCGACGCCCGGCCGCACGAGCTGCATCAGATCCTTGTCGGCCGAGACGATCAGCACGTCGGCCCCAGCCTCGCGCGCCTGCTTGGCATAGGTCGCGATCAGGTCGTCGGCCTCATAGACATCCTGCTCGACCGGAATCAGGCCGAAGGCACGGACCGCCTCTCGCATCAGCGGGAACTGCGGAATCAAGTCGGCCGGGGGCTCGGAGCGATTGCCCTTATAGGCCGGGTAGAGGGCCTTGCGGAACGAGTTTTCCGTCTTGTCGAAGACGATGGCGAGGTGGGTCGGCTTCACGCCGAGCACGCCCTCGCGCACGAACTGGAAGAGCTTCGTCGCAAACAGCCTCACTGCGCCGGAGGGCAGTCCATCCGAGCGCGAAAGATACTTCCGGTCCTGATTGATCGACTGGAAATAGGCGCGGAAGATGAAGTTCGAGCCGTCGACGAGAAAGAGATGGTCGCCGGGCTTGAGGTCTGGTGCGGTCGTGCTCATGGCGCGGACCTTATGCGGGCGACGCGGCCGGGTCCATTGCATCAGAGGCGCGATTCGCAGCAAGCTGCGCCAAAACACGTCAGGAGCGAAACGTCATGAGTCCCTACGTCACCATGCCTCTGGTTTTCGAGGGTGTTCCCGAGGACCAGATGCAGGGGCGCGCCGAGGCCTTCCTTGCCCGCATGCGCAAGCGCCGCACGGTGCGCGACTATTCGCAGCGGCCGGTTCCGCGCGAACTGATCGAGACGGCGGTTCGGGCCGCCGGAACCGCTCCGTCCGGTGCGAACCAGCAGCCCTGGACCTTCGTCTGCATCTCCGATCCGGAGCGCAAGAAGCTGATCCGAGAGGGGGCGGAAGAGGAGGAGCGTGCCTTCTATGCCGGTCGGGCCGGCGAGGAATGGCTCGGAGCGCTTGCCCATCTCGGCACCGACGACAACAAGCCCTTCCTCGAAAGGGCACCCTGGCTGATCGCAATCTTTGCGCACCGCTGGGGTTATGATGCGCAGGGCCGCAAGGTGAAGCACTATTACGTGCCCGAATCGGTCGGCATCGCGACCGGCTTCCTGATTGCGGCGCTGCACGATGCCGGGCTCGCGACCCTGACCCATACGCCGGCGCCGATGAATTTCCTGAACGAGATCTGCGGGCGGCCGGATAACGAGAAGGCGCTGATCCTGCTCGTCGTCGGCTATCCCGCAGATGACTGCGTCGTTCCCGCGATCGGCAAGAAGCCGCTGGAGGAGATCGCGAGTTTCCTTTGAGAGAGCCTGATGCTCGCCGCTGTGGCGAGCATCAGGCTCCTGAACACGAGCCTCGGGTGGCGAGGGCGCGCACGGTCGGGGCGGACCTGGTCATGACGGGTCCTATCAGGGGCCAGGGGCCCCGCCGGCTTACGCGGTGATCGCGTCGATCTCAGCCAGTTCATCGGCGTTGAGCGTCCAGCTCGCAGCCTTCACATTGGCTTCGATCTGCTCGGGCCTGGTGGCGCCCGCGATGACGCTGGAAACGACCGGCTGAGCCGCCAGCCAGGAGAAGGCCAGCTCGACCATCGTCTTGCCGTGCTTCTCGCAGAAGGCGGAGAGCTTCTCGGTCTTCTGCCAGTTCGCCTCGGTCAGGACTTCGTTGGCGCGCTGGGCCTCACGCGTCATGCGCGCGCCGTCCGGCATTGGCTGATTGCGCTTGTACTTGCCGGTGAGCAGGCCGTTCGCGAGCGGGAAATACGGCAGGAGGCCCATGCCAAAATGGCGGGCAGCCGGAATCAGCTCCCTTTCCGCGCCGCGCACCAACAGGCTGTACTCGTCCTGGCAGGAGGCAAAGCCCTCGATGCCATGGTTGCGCGCCGTCCAGTAGGCATCGGCGACCTGCCAGCTCGGCAGGTTCGAGCAGCCGATATAGCGCACCTTGCCCTGCCGGATCAGGTCCTCGAGCGTGCGCAGCGTTTCCTCGATGGGGGTCAGCGGGTCCGGCCGGTGGATCTGGTAGAGGTCGATCCAGTCCGTCTTCAGCCGCTTCAGCGAAGCCTCGACGGCCTCCACGATATAGCGCCGCGAGCCGCCCTTCTTGATGCCCTCGGCGTCCATGTCCATGCCGAACTTGGTCGCCAGCACGATGTCCTTGCGGCGTGCGCCCAGGAGTTCGCCGAGAGCCGTCTCCGAACCGCCGCGCGCACCATAGATGTCGGCCGTGTCGAACAGGGTGATGCCGCTCTCGATCGCCTTGTCGACGACCTTGCGGGCCGCCTCAAGATCGATCCGGCCGCCGAAATTGTTGCAGCCGAGGCCGACGAGCGAAACGCGCAGGCCGGTACGGCCGAGATTGCGGGTAAGCATGATGTGATCCTCCCAGAGAGGGCGGCAGAGGATCAGAGCCAAGGCGGCGTGGCAATCGCCGCTATCGTCATTCGCGGGCTGCGCGAGGCGCAGGCTCGCAGAAGCCCGCAGATGCCAGGTCGTTCACAACGAAAATGGCCGGGCGAGGGGCCCGGCCATCCTGCAGTAGCCGTTACGCCACCGCTTCCTTCTGCTTCTGCGAGCGCTTGCGCTCGTTCGGGTCGAGCACGCCCTTGCGCAGGCGGATCGACTTCGGCGTCACTTCGACCAGCTCGTCGTCGTCGATCCAGGCGAGCGAACGCTCCAGCGTCATCCGGATCGGCGGCGTCAGGCGCACGGCCTCGTCCTTCGAGGTGGTGCGGATGTTGGTGAGCTTCTTGCCCTTGAGCACGTTCACCTCGAGATCGTTCTCGCGGGTGTGCTCGCCGACGATCATGCCCTGATAGACCTTCCAGCCGGGCTCGATCATCATCGGGCCGCGATCCTCGAGGTTCCACAGTGCATAGGCCACGGCCTCGCCGGTCTCCATCGCGATCAGCACGCCGTTGCGGCGCCCGCCGATCTCGCCCTTGTAGGGCAGGTAGTCATGGAACAGCCGGTTCATGATGGCGGTGCCGCGCGTGTCGGTGAGCAACTCGCCCTGATAGCCGATCAGGCCGCGGGTCGGAGCGTGGAAGACCAGACGCAGGCGATTGCCGCCCGAAGGCCGCATCTCCAGCATGTCGGCCTTGCGCTCGGACATCTTCTGCACGACGACGCCGGAATGCTCCTCGTCGACGTCGATCACGACCTCTTCGATCGGCTCGAGCAGCTGGCCGTCCTCGCCGCGCTTCAGCACGACGCGGGGGCGCGAGACGCCGAGCTCGAAGCCCTCGCGGCGCATCTGCTCGATCAGGATGGCAAGCTGCAATTCGCCGCGGCCGGAGACGATATAGCTGTCCTTGTCGGTGGCTTCCTCGACCTTGAGCGCGACATTGCCCTCGGCCTCCTTCAGGAGCCGGTCACGGATGACGCGGGTGGTGACCTTGTCGCCCTCGGTGCCGGCCAGCGGCGAGTCGTTGACCATGAAGGTCATCGAGACGGTCGGCGGGTCGATCGGCTGCGCCTTGATCGCGGTCTCGACCGACGGATCGCAGAAGGTGTCGGCGACCGAGCCCTTCACCAGGCCGGCGATCGAGACGATGTCGCCGGGAATGGCCTCCTCGATCGGCGTGCGCTCGAGGCCGCGGAAGGCCAGGATCTTGCTGATCCGGCCGGTCTCGACGAGGGTGCCGTCGCCCGACAGCACCTTGATGGTCTGGTTCGGCTTGGCTGTGCCGGAGACGACGCGGCCGGTGATGATGCGGCCGAGATAGGGGTTGGCCTCGAGCAGCGTGCCGAGCATCCGGAACGGGCCTTCCTCGATGCGCGGCTCGGGCACATGGCTGAGGATCAGGTCGTACATCGGGGCCAGGCCCTGGTCCTGCGGACCGGCCGGATCATGCGCCATCCAACCCTGCTTGCCCGACCCGTAGAGGATCGGGAAATCGAGCTGCTCGTCATTGGCATCGAGCGCGGCGAAGAGATCGAAGACCTCGTTGATGACTTCCTGGACGCGGGCGTCGGGCTTGTCGACCTTGTTGATCGCCACGATCGGACGCAGGCCAAGCTTCAATGCCTTGGAGACGACGAACTTGGTCTGCGGCATCGGGCCTTCAGCCGCATCGACCAGCACGATGGCAGAGTCGACCATGTTCAGGATGCGCTCGACCTCGCCGCCGAAATCGGCGTGGCCTGGAGTGTCGACGATGTTGATGCGCGTATCCTTCCAGACCACGGAAGTGGCCTTGGCAAGGATCGTGATGCCGCGCTCCTTTTCGAGCTCGTTGGAATCCATCACGCGCTCGATCACGCGCTGGTTTTCGCGATAGGTACCCGACTGCTGGAGCAGCTTGTCGACCAGAGTCGTCTTGCCATGATCGACGTGGGCGATGATGGCGATATTGCGCATGGACATGCGTGGGGTACCTTTTCAGGACCGCGAGCCGGCGCGGAAAGCCCGGCCGGCGCAGTTCACTTTCGTATGGGATTCTGGAATTCGTTGCGCTGCACATAAACGCTAGAGGGCGTTTGGGCAACCTTGATCGACAGCTGCCCGGCAACAGGGGCAGCGCTGGCGCATGAATCTCAGCGGGCAGTGGTCTGCAATTGCCGCCAGACCCAATAGGAATAGCTGAAGGTTGCGGCCGTCAGGGCGGCAAGCCCGAGCAGCGTGGCCGTGGCCAGAACCAGAGGTGCCGCGGCGCCAAGCGCGAGGCCGACGAGGGCAAGGCCGAGGCAGACGGAACCCCAGCCATAGAGCCTGTGGGTCCTCTGCCAGACACGCTCGTCCGAAAGCGTCCACGGCGTCCTCACCCCAAATAGCAGCATCGAGCGCGTCTTGGCTGCGACATTGCCGCTGACGACCAGGAACAGGCCGAGCATCGCGGTCACCAGGCGTGGCACATCCGCCGCATACCCAAGTGCGTGCGCAATCAGAAGCGCGTGACACGCAGCGAGCATGAGCACGACGGCGATCCATGTTGCGGTGTAGGCCTTGCCGGAGTGGGCAAGATTGCCGGCGCGGGGCTCCATGCGCGGCAGCAGCGCGAACAATGCGGTTACGAACCCCGCGATGGCGGGCAGGCTGAGGAACGCCACCCAAGGCCCGGCGAAACCATTTGGCTGGCCATCGATCCCGAAATGAATGGCGATCCGGGCATCGGGCGACACCTGCATCAACGCAAAGGCCGAAGCGGCGAGCATGCTGCCGAGGACGGCAAGGCTCAGGGTCATGGTGGAGCGGATCATGATTGAGCGTCCTTTGGTTTGGCCTTGCGAGGCCTCGGTTCGAGAGCGAGCCCGAAATGGTCGAGGAACAGGCACATTGCCTCTTCGAGCACGGACAGGTTCAGGCGGTAGGTGATGGTGGTGCCGAGCTTGTCGCTCTGAATCAGGTCCGCCTCGCGCAAGACGGCGAAATGGCCGGACAAGGTGGGTTTGGCGAGGTTGAAACGGGCCGCGATCTCTCCGGCCGTCATGTCCCGTTCGCGCAGCAGCCGCAGGATTTCACGGCGTGTGGGGTCGGAGAGCGCTTTGAAGACCATGTTCATTTTTGTTATTTAGGAAATTACCGAAATAAACGCAAGCAGCCAGCTCACGCATGCCCGCATTGGCGGGGCTGGAAGCTGCCGGATCACGCGGCCGGCGTGCCCTCGGCGTCGAGGAGGGTCTGCCTGCGTTCGGCTACGGCGCGCCCGACCTGATCCATGGCGAGCCGGTAGGCGGCGAGGCCGCTGGCGTCGACATCGCCGCTCGAAAAATTCGAGAGCACCTCGGCCAGGATCGCATCGGCCGCGCGTTCGAAATTCTGGAGGGCGGTCTCGTCCTGTTCCGAGCGGATGGCGGAGAGCATGGCGACAAGCCGGTCGAGCCCTGCCATGGCCTTGCGCCGGCGCAGCGCGCTGTCATGGCTGAGCAGGCCGGCAAAGCCGGTGCCAAGCAGCGAAAGCGCCATCACGCCCAGATAGAACCAGTCGCCATAGCGTTCGAAGAAGGTTTCCTGGTCGCCGTCGATGAAGGCCGCCGCGCCGGAATGAACCGGCAGCGGTGTGTCCTTGTCGGTCGAGGGGGTCTCCAGCCCCTGGATCGAGGGCAGCTCGGCCGCCAGCGTCAGTCGCAGGGCGAGCAGGTTCTTGACCAGATCCCCGACGACGGCGTCGTCAAGGCTTTGGGCCGCAACCAGTCGTGAGGTCACGGAGATCGTCGTCAGGCTCTCGGAGGGGCGCGGCGGGTCTCCGCCGAGCGCGCCGCGCACGATCTCTCCGGTTTCGATCGATCTGTGACGTGCGGTGATCGCATCGGCTGCGCTGATCGGGATGAGGACCGGGTCGTCGCCCCAGGCCAATTTGAGTTTGCTCAGCCCATCATTGTTGATGCGCGAACCGACGGCGTTGATCGAAAAGAAGGCATCGATCCTGCGTTCGCGCGCGGCGGGTACGATCTCTTCGGAGTTCAGCCCGACGATCTCGACCTCCTCCGGCTTGACCTCGTATTGCGCCAGTACGCGCTTGAGCAGCGCGATATTGCCTGCCGGATTACGCACCACGCCAATCCTGTGCCCGCGCAGATCGGCGATACGCCCGATTGCGGTTTCCTTGTTGGTGATCAGGAAGGGGAAGGTGCGGCGGGTGATCAGGGCGGTGTCGGCGTTCTCCGGCAACGCGATATCGGGACGGATGATGGCGAGATCGGCCTGGCCGCTGTCGACGCGCTTGGCGCTCTCCTCGGAGCCCTCTGTCAGGATCAGGCGCAGTCGGATCGAGGATTTTTCGCGGCTGAGCCCCTGCACGAAGCCTGCGGCCATGCGCGCATCTTCCGATCCGAGCGGGCCGACGGCGAGTCTGAGCGTCCGAGGTTGGTTCAGGACGTAGAAGACGGAAGCGGCGACACCGAAGATCGCCAGCAGGCCCGCCAGAGCCATGAAACCGCGCCGCCCCATGCCGGACCAATCCTGACCGTTCTGCCGTCGCCCCCGCGACGCGCTTGGCTTCGCTTGTGATCATGTCGCAAGTGGGGCGCGCCGCAAGAGGGCATGGGCGCGCGGGAACGCGGAGGTTGCCGGGCCAGCGGCAGATGTCCTATTGCCGGGGAATGTCGCAAAGCCCCGATGCCTTCACCGTCAAGATTTGCGGTCTCTCCACGCGTGAGACGATGGCGGCGGCGCTCGCCGCCGGTGCCGACATGGTCGGGCTGGTCTTCCACCCGAAGAGTCCGCGCTTCGTCGATATGGCTCGCGCGGTGGCGCTGGCCGAGATGGCGCGCGGCCGCGCCGAGATCGTGGCCCTGATCGTGGATTTCGATGTGGCGCGGGCAAAGGAACTCGCGGACGCGCTCAGGCCGGACTGGCTTCAACTGCATGGCAGCGAGACACCGGAGCAGGCGCTGGCGCTCAAGGCCGCGACCGGTCTTCGCGTGATGAAGGCGCTGGGTGTCGCTGCTCCGTCTGACCTTGCCGCCATGTCCGCTTATCTCGCCGTGACGGACCGCATCCTGCTTGATGCCAAGCCGCCGAAGGATGCGGCCTATCCCGGTGGCCACGGCCGGCCCTTCGACTGGACGATCCTCTCCGGCCTCGACCCGGCTTCGCGCTTCATGCTATCGGGCGGCCTCGATCCGGCGAATGTTGCCGATGCCATCCGCATTGCCCGGCCTGCCGGGGTCGATGTGTCGTCCGGCGTCGAAAGCGCGCCCGGCGTCAAGGATATCGGCCGGATCAGGGATTTCATCGCCGCCGCACGTCAGGCGGCGCAGGATTTGAAGAAGGCAGGCCCGACATGAACGCGCCCCGCAATCCGAATACATATCGTTCCGGGCCCGACGAGAACGGCCGTTTCGGCATGTTCGGTGGTCGTTTCGTTGCCGAAACGTTAATGCCCCTGATCTTGGAACTGGAACAGGCCTATGACGCCGCCAAGGCTGATCCGGCCTATCACGCCGAGATGGCCGGCGGCCTCAAGCACTATGTCGGCCGTCCGTCGCCGCTCTATCTGGCTGAGCGCCTGACGGATCATTTCGGTGGCGCAAGGATCTATCTCAAGCGTGAAGAGCTGAATCACACCGGCTCGCATAAGGTCAATAATGTGCTCGGCCAGATCCTGCTGGCGCGGCGCATGGGCAAGAAACGCATCATCGCCGAGACCGGCGCCGGTCAGCACGGCGTCGCCACCGCAACGCTCTGCGCGCGCTACGGTCTCGAATGCATCGTCTATATGGGCGCGGTCGACGTTGCCCGTCAGGCGCCGAACGTCTTTCGCATGCAGATGCTGGGCGCCACCGTGGTGCCGGTCGAATCCGGAACCAAGACGCTCAAGGATGCGATGAATGAGGCCCTGCGCGACTGGGTCACCAATGTCGCGACGACCTTCTATTGCATCGGCACGGTGGCCGGCCCGCATCCCTATCCCGCCATGGTCCGCGACTTCCAGTCGATCATCGGCAGGGAAACGCGCGAGCAGATGCAGGAGCTCGAGGGGCGCCTGCCGGATTCGCTGATCGCCTGCATCGGCGGCGGCTCGAACGCGATGGGGCTGTTCCATCCCTTCCTCGACGATCCCGCGGTCGAAATCTATGGCGTCGAGGCGGCCGGGCACGGCATCCCGAGCGGCCTGCATGCGGCCTCGCTGACGGGCGGGCGTCCCGGCGTGCTGCATGGCAACCGCACCTATCTGCTGATGGATGATGATGGGCAGATCAAGGATGCGCACTCGATCTCGGCCGGCCTCGACTATCCCGGCATCGGCCCTGAGCATTCCTGGCTCAACGATGTCGGCCGGGTCAAATATCTGTCCGCCACTGACGAGGAGGCCCTGGAGGCGTTCCAGCTCATCTCCAAGCTCGAAGGCATCATTCCTGCCTTGGAATCGGCACATGCGCTTGCTCGTGTAGCTGAGCTTGCGCCGCAAAAGCCGAAGGATCACCTCATGGTGGTCAATCTCTCCGGTCGTGGTGACAAGGATATTCCGCAAGTTGCGGAGATTCTGGCAGGACGGTGAAGCCGGCCCGCCCGATAGTCTGAGGATGAAGCGATGAAGAAGACGATCCTGCTCGCCGCCATGCTGGTTCTGTCTGGCCCGGTCATGGCCCAGACCACGAATGCACTGGCTCCCGCCGAGGGCATCGTCATCCGGACCGAGGGCGAGGTCAGGGTCAGGCCCGATATCGCGATCCTGCAGGCCGGCATCGTCAGCGAGGGCAAGACGGCCGCCGAGGCTCTCGCCCAGAACACGCCGGCGCTGGCCAGGCTGGTCGAGGCCGTCAAGGCGGCGGGCATCGCCCCGGCCGATCTGATGACCTCGCAGGTCTCGCTGATGCCGCGCATGACGCAGCCTTCCATGTCTCCAGGTCCGAAGCCGCCGCGCGCCGCCACGATCGACGGCTATGAGGCCCGCACCGGCTTGACCGTCACCGTGCGCGATCTCGCCAAGGCCGGTCCGCTGATCGACGCGCTCGCCAAGGCCGGTGCGAACGAGATGTCCGGAATCAGCTTCGGGCTGGCCGATGAGAGCAGGGCCAAGGATGCTGCGCGCCTGAAGGCGGCGGAGGCTGCGCGTGCGCGCGCCGAGCTCCATGCCACGGCGCTTGGCGTCAAGGTCGGGGAGCTGGTCTCGATCGTCGAAGCGGAGGCCGAGGTTCCAGGCCGCGCTGCCGGCGATGTCCGTGCCTTCCGCATGGCGGCGGGCGCCGCGCCGATTTCGGTCGAACCCGGCGAGATCACCGTGACGAGTTCGCTGCGCACGGTTTGGCGGATCGCGCCCTGAGCCCTCGCCAGCCCGCCCCCTTCATGCTAACCGCACGCTCATGACAGAGACCGGCCAGACCCGCATCCAGTCCCGCTTCGCCGCTTGCGCTGCCCAAGGCCGGGCAGCGCTTGTGACCTTCGTCACCGCTGGCGACCCGGATTTCGAGACCGCAAGCGCGATCCTCAACGCCCTGCCTGAGGCAGGCGCGGATGTGATCGAGCTCGGCGTGCCCTTCACCGATCCGATGGCCGACGGCGTACCGATCCAGCTCGCGGGCCAGCGGGCTTTGAAGTCCGGGCAGACGCTGAAGAAGACGCTGGCCATGGTCGAGTCCTTCCGCAAGGCTGGCCATGACACGCCGATCGTGCTGATGGGATACTACAATCCGATCTGGGCCTATGGCGTCGAGCGCTTCCTGCAGGATGCGCGCCGGATCGGCGTCGATGGGCTCATCGTTGTCGACCTGCCGCCGGAAGAGGATGTGGAGCTCTGCCTGCCGGCTCTTGAGGCCGGTATCAGCTTCATCCGTCTGGCCACGCCGACGACCGACGACAAGCGCCTGCCGAAGGTGCTCAGCAACACCTCTGGCTTCGTCTATTATGTCTCGATGACGGGCGTCACCGGCGGCGCCATCGCAAGCTACGACGCGGTCGGCGATGCGGTGGCCCGGATCAAGCGCCACACCGATCTGCCGGTCGCTGTCGGCTTTGGCGTGAAGACCGCGGCCGATGCCGCAGCCATCGCGAAGGGCGCTGACGGGGTCGTTGTCGGCTCCGCGCTCGTCGAGCGGGTTCGCCTTTCGCTGGATGCGGACGGCAAGGCCACGGAAAAGACGGTTTCGGCGGTCACCTCGCTGGTTGCGGAACTGGCTGCCGGCATCCGCACGGTCTCGAAGGCGGCCTGAGCCGGCCGCTCCAGTCACACGTTTCAAGGATGATCCGATGAACTGGATTTCCGAAGTCGTTCGCCCGCGCATCAAGACGCTGTTCAAGCGCGAGAGCCCCGAGAACCTCTGGATCAAGTGCCCTGATTCCGGGCAGATGGTCTTCCACAAGGACGTCGAGGCCAATGGCTTCGTCATTCCGGGCTCCGACCATCATATGCGCGTCACCGCGCAGGACCGGCTGCGCCTGACCTTCGACGAGGGCAAATGGGTCGACGTCCCGCTGCCGGAGGTCGCTGTCGATCCGCTGAAGTTCCGTGACGAGAAGCGCTATGTCGACCGTCTCAAGGATGCTCGCGCCAAGACTGGCGCGGCCGATGCCTTCAAGGTCGGCTTCGGCCGCGTCCAGGGCCTGCCCCTGACGATTGCCGTGCAGGATTTCCACTTCATGGGCGGCTCGCTCGGCATGGCGGCCGGCGAAGCCTTCATCAAGGGCGCCGAAACCGCGCTTGAGAAGAAGACCCCCTATGTCGTGTTCGCCGCCTCCGGCGGCGCGCGCATGCAGGAGGGCATCCTCTCGCTGATGCAGCTTCCGCGGACGACGGTCGCGATCAGGCGTCTGCGCGCGGCTGGGCTGCCCTATTTCGTGGTTCTGACCAACCCGACCACCGGCGGCGTCACGGCGTCCTACGCGATGCTGGGCGACGTCCATATCGCCGAGCCGGGCGCCCTGATCGGTTTCGCAGGTCCGCGCGTCATCGAGCAGACCATCCGCGAGAAGCTGCCCGAGGGCTTCCAGCGCGCCGAATATCTCAAGGATCATGGCATGGTCGACATGGTTGTCCATCGCCATGAGATCCCGGCGACGCTGGCGCGGCTCGGCCGCCTGCTGACCAAGCAGTCCGAGCGGGCAGCCGACGCCAAGCAGCCGGTCGGGCCGGTCCCCGAAGCGGCCTGACACGGATAACGGGACGGCCGGGGGCCGAGCGCATCATGGGGTCTTCCGACACGTTGCTGGCGCGCTTCCTGGCGCTGCATCCCAAGCTGATCGATCTCTCGCTCGGCCGCATCCTGACCTTGCTGGAGCGGCTCGGCGATCCGCACAAGCGCCTGCCGCCAGTGATCCATGTCGCCGGCACCAATGGCAAGGGTTCGACCATCGCCTTCATGCGGGCGATTCTCGAGGCGGCGGGTCTCAGCGTCCATGTCTACACCTCTCCGCATCTGGTGCGCTTTCATGAGCGCATCCGGCTCGGTCAGCCGGGCGGCGGTCGTTTCGTCGACGAGGCCGTGCTGGTCGAGGCGCTGGAGCGCTGCGAGCGGGCCAATGCCGGCGACCAGATCACTTTCTTCGAGATCACCACTTCAGCCGCCATGCTGCTCTTCTCCGAGCACAAGGCCGATGTTCTGCTGCTCGAGGTCGGTCTCGGCGGTCGCTTCGACACGACGAATGTCGTCGCCCATCCCGCCTGCACGGTGGTGACGCCGGTCTCGATGGACCACGCCGAGTATCTCGGCGATACCGTCACCAAGATCGCGGGCGAGAAGGCCGGCATCTTCAAACGCGGCGCCCCGGCCGTGATTGCGCCACAGGAACCGGAGCCGACGGCCGTGCTCGAAGCCGCGGCCGAACGCGTGGGCGCCTCGAAAATTCTGATCGGCGCGCAGGACTTCAACATTCACGAGGCGGGTGGACGGCTGGTCTACGAGGATGGCGACGGCCTGCTCGATCTGCCGTTGCCGCGCCTCACCGGGCGTCATCAGCACGTCAATGCCGGTACAGCGATCGCGGCCTTGCGCGCAGCCGGATATGGCGGCCTGCCGGCCCGCGTCTTCGAGCAGGGCATGCTCAATGCCGAATGGCCGGCACGGCTGCAAAGGCTGGCGCGCGGCCAACTCGCCGAGCTCGTGCCCGCCGGCGCCGAGCTCTGGCTCGATGGCGGCCACAATCCCGATGGCGGCCGTGTTCTCGCGCAGGCGATGGCCGATCTGGAGGAGAAGAATCCAGCTCCGCTCGTCATGATCGCGGGATTGCTCTCGACCAAGGACGCAACGGCGACGCTCGGGCATTTCAAGGGTCTCGCGCACGCGCTCTTCGCCGTGCCGATCCACAACCAGCTTGCCGCCCGCCCGGCCGAGGAGGTTGCGGCTCTCGCGCGGGGCGCCGGGTTGAATGCCGAGGTCGCAGGTTCCGTCGAGCACGCGCTGCGCGAGATCGCAGTGCGGACCTGGCGGGCGCCGCCGCGCATCCTGATCTGCGGCTCGCTCTATCTGGCCGGCGAAGTGCTTTCGGCCAACGGTACGCCGCCGGTGTAGCACTGGCACGGATGGGGAGAGTGCGATGCAGGCCCGGCAATTCGGAGCCAATGGCCCGTCGGTCCCCGTCATAGGCCAGGGCTCCTGGAACATCGAACTCTCTGACCGGGCCGGCGCGGTGGCGGCTTTGCGGCGCGGGCTCGACCTTGGCCTGCGCCATCTCGACACGGCAGAGATGTATGGTTCCGGCCGCTCGGAGGAGATTGTCGGAGAAGCCATCGCCGGGCGGCGAGACGAGGTCTTCCTCGTTTCCAAGGTGCTACCGTCAAACGCCTCTCGTGCGGGTACGCGCAGGGCTTGCGAGGAATCGCTGAGGCGGCTGCGGACCGACAGGCTCGATTGCTTCCTGCTGCATTGGCGCGGCTCATACGCGCTGGAGGAAACTCTCGCAGCCTTCGAGGACCTGAAGCGCGAGGGCAAGCTTCTGTCCTGGGGCGTCAGTAATTTCGACGTCGATGATCTCGACGAGGCGTTGGCGATTGCGGGTGAGGGCATCATCGCCTGCAACCAGGTGCTCTATCATCTCGGCGAACGTGCCATCGAGCACATGGTCATCCCGTGGTGCGAGCGCCACGGCGTTGCGGTGACCGCCTACAGCCCATTTGGTCAGGATGATTTTCCCTTAGCGGCAAGTGCCGGAGGCCGCGTGCTCGCCGATGTCGCGATCGCGCATGGAGCAACACCGCGTCAGGTCGCGCTTGCCTTCCTGACCCTCCAATCCCCGGTATTCGCGATCCCGAAGGCGGCCAAGGCCCAGCATGTCGAGGACAATGCCGGTGCGCTGAGGCTGCGCCTGAGCGACAGCGATGTGGCGCGGATCGACGCTGCTTTTCCACGCGGGCCCAAGCCCCGTTCCCTGCCGATGTTGTAGCGGCGCCTGCAGGTCAAACCGGCGGCGCGGAAACCAAGTTGCGGCTTTCTGCTTTACAACTGGGGGCTGAAGGGCGTTTCCTAGAGTAAAGGCGGCGGAGCATTGCATCCGACAATGCCGAATTCTTGCAACGGTTGCGTCTTCAGGAGTGGTGTGATGCGTCGCGTTCTCGGCGTCCTCGCCGTATTGTTTCTTTCGCTTGCCGGCTTGGCTTCAGCCCAGGCCGGCGTTCAGGTCCGCGTCGACCTGGCTGCCCAGCGCATGCAGGTGACGACGACTGACGGGGAGATCTACAATTGGGCGATCTCGTCCGGCCGCAAGGGATTCCGCTCGCCCAACGGCGTCTATAGCCCGACGCGGCTGGAGCGGAGTTGGTACTCGCGCAAATATGGCGGAGCGATGCCCTATTCCGTGTTCTTCCGCGGTGGCTATGCCATCCACGGCACGACAGCGGTAGGTGCTCTCGGTCGGCCGGCATCGCATGGCTGCATTCGGCTGCATCCAGCCCATGCTGCCAAGCTGTTTGCGTTGGTCAAGAAGCACGGTGCCGGCCAGACGCGCATTGCGCTGAATGGAGCCAGCTCGGACGGGTTGTCGCAATTTGCCAGGGCAGGCGGTGCCAAGAGCAAGCTCGCGAAGGCGCCTCAAAAGAGCAAGGTCGCCCTCGCGCAGTCGAAATCCAAGCAGCGTGCGGCTGCGATCGCGCATCAGCGTGGCGCGCCGAACTGGGACGCGGCGCGTGATCAGCTCTTCATGCGGCCGACGCTGCCGCCCAACGCCTATGGCTACCAGCCCTACCGGGCCGGGCCGACCTGGAGATAGGGACTTCAGATCGCCTCCGCCGCGATCCGCATCCAGCCGCTGAGCGTCTCGCCCGGTTGAAGCCGGGTTAGGGGGGAGGACGCACGTGCTGCAGCCTCGCTCGGCGAACCGATGGCGTGGCTTTGCGGCTCGACGCAGAGGAAGTCGGCACCGGCAGGCGCCCATACGACCGGGCAGCGCAGCGTTTCGCTTGCCGTGACGGTGATCGCGACGCCGCGCGAAGGCGTGTCGATGCGCGCTGTGCCATCCCAGCCGAGGAAGCTCCAGGCCGTTTCCGTCTCGGTTGCAAAGAGGGGGCTGGCCGCATAGGGGCCGCCGGCTTCGAGCGCTTGCGCGCCGGTTGCGCGGAAGCCGTTGCCGAGGATCAGCGCGCCTTCGGAGCGCATCCTGAGCCGCGTATCTGCCGCCGCGGGGAACCAGGGATGCAGTCCGAAGCCAAAGGGTAGGGCCACGTCCGCCTCGTTGATGATCGCAAGGGCGATGGTCATACCGGAATCGTCGAGGCTGATCTCCTGTCGCGCGCGGTAGCGATACGGGTCTTCACCCGCGCTGCGCCGATGTTCCAGGACGGTATGGCCGTGGTCATACCGCAGAATCTCCCAGGCCGACTGCCAGCCGAAGCCATGAATGCTGCCGGTTCCCGCAGGATCGTTCGCGGGCACCCGAAAGCGCTGCTCGCCATCATCGATGACACAATCGAAGGCGCGGTTGGCAAAGGGCAGCATGGCCCAGCTGCCGAAGCGATTGGGGGCCGCGATGGAGGGAACCGCCCCCGCCGGCGCCCGCAGGAGCGAATGCAATTGCCCGTCAGGCGCGCGCCATTCGAGCGCGGTCACCATCGCACCGATCTCGGGCGCGATCGCGGCGGAGAGAGGTCCGGACTGCAGGGCAATCATCGTGATGTCCTTACTTGATCAGCGGGCGCAGCATCGCCTGCATCGAGCGCATGCGCGGCAGGAACTGCGCCACCATCTCTTCGGCTGAGGTTCGCTGTACCTGCCCGGAAATATTGAAGGCGGCAACGGTCTCGCCACGCGCATTGGCGAGGGGGAGTGCCATGGATATCAGGCCAAGTTCCAGTTCCTGATCGACCACGCTGTAACCCTGTTCGCGGGCCGCCGCCAAGGCGGTCATGATCCGATCGGGTTCTGTCACGGTATGGGACGTCAGGGCTCGCGGCCGGCCGGACAGAATCCGTTCGCGGGCCTCGTCCGGTGGCAGCGCTGCGAGCAGGACGCGCCCCATCGAGGTGCAGAAGGCGGGCAGACGCGAGCCGACGGAAAGGCCGACGGACATGATCCGCCTCTGCGCCGAACGCGCGATATAGACGATCTCGTGCCCGTCAAGCAGTGAAGCCGAGGAGGATTCATGGGTTTCCTCGGACAACCGCTCCAGGAAGGGCTGGACGAGCTGGGGCAGGGCGCTGGAGGCCAGCCAGGCATGGCCGAGCCTGAGCACGCGCGGCGTCAGCCGGAAGAACTTGCCGTCGAATTCGGCGTAGCCGATCCTTGTGAGGGTGAGAAGGCAGCGCCGGGCCGCCGCGCGGGACAATTCGGTGGCGCGCGCCACGTCTGCGATGGTGAGCTTCTCATGCGCCGCGTCGAAGCATTCGATCACGGCCAGCCCCTTTTCCAAGGCGGCCATATGGTCGCGATCCGACGCTGCCGTGTCCAATCTTGACCCCTGTTGACGCAATGGGTATTGTTCGAAAATCAAAACGATGTGCGATTAACGCACAAAATGAGGAGATGTCAAGGTGGCTGAGTTCGTCTCCCTCGCCGAGGGAATCGAGGCGGTGGTGCGTGACGGCTGCTCCGTCGCGATGGAAGGCTTCACTCATCTCATCCCGCATGCTGCCGGGCATGAGGTGATCCGTCAGGGCCGCAAGCGACTGACGCTGATCCGCATGACGCCCGACCTGATCTACGATCAGATGATCGGGATGGGCTGCGCCGAAAAGCTGGTCTTCTCCTGGGGCGGCAACCCTGGCGTCGGCTCGCTGCATCGTCTGCGCGATGCGGTCGAGAATGGCTGGCCGCATAAGCTTGAGCTTGAAGAGCACAGCCACGCCGCCATGGCCAATGCCTATGAGGCCGGCGCCGCCAACCTGCCCTTCGCAGTGTTTCGCGGCTACAAGGGCGTCGACCTGCCCAAGGTCAATCCCCGGATCAAATCCGTTACCTGCCCCTATACCGGGGAAGTCCTGGCGACGGTTCCCGCCATTCGGCCCGACGCAGCTGTCATTCATGCGCTGAAGGCGGACCGCGAGGGCAATGTCCTGCTCGAGGGCATCGTCGGCGTGCAGAAGGAGGTCGTGCTGGCGGCCAGGCGTTCGCTGGTCACCGTCGAGGAGATCGTCGAGGACTTTGGCCCACGCAATGCCAATGCCGTTATCCTGCCGTCCTGGGTGGTGACCGCCATCGCCAAGGTGCCGGGCGGCGCCTACCCGTCCTACGCCCAGGGTTATTACAAGCGCGCCAATGATTTCTACATTGCCTGGGACAAGATCTCCCGGGAGCGTGACACATTCATGGCTTGGATGAAGGCAAATGTCCTGGAGCAGGGGCCGGAGGTGTTTGCCCACCATGCCGGCCTTGCTCGGCAGGCCGCGTGAGGATCAGTGCCATGAGTCATACTCCCATCAGCCACACGCCCACCGAGATGATGAGCATCGCGGCCGCCCGCCTGCTGACCAATGACGACGTCTGCTTCGTCGGCATCGGCGCGCCCTCGGCCGCCTGCAACCTGGCGCGCCTGACGCATGCCCCGAAGATCACGCTGATCTACGAATCCGGTACGCTCTCGACCCGCCCCTCCGTGCTGCCGCTCTCGATCGGCGACGGGGAGCTCTGTGATACCGCGCTGACCACGGTCGGCGTGCCCGAGATGTTTCGCTACTGGCTGCAGGGCGGCCGGATCACCATTGGCTTCCTGGGCGGCGCGCAGATCGATCGCTTTGCCAATCTGAACACCACCGTCGTCGGGGACTATGCCGCGCCCAAGGTGAGGCTTCCCGGCGGCGGCGGCGCGCCGGAGATCGCCAGCAATTGTGGCGAGATCTTCATCACGATGGCCATGGGCTCGCGGGCCTTCGTCGAGACGCTGCCCTTCATCACATCCTTCGGCCACGGCAAGGGCAATGGCGACCGGGCACGGCTCGGCCTCAAGACCATGGGGCCGACCAAGGTGATCACCGATCTTTGCGTCATGGAACCCGATGCCGAGACCGCCGAGCTGACTGTGACTGCGCTGCATCCCGGCGTGACGCGGGATCAGGTTCAGGCCGGTTGCGGCTGGACCTTGCGTTTCGCTGGCGAACTCGTCGAAACTCCGGCGCCGACCGCGCAGGAGATCGAGATCCTGCGCGATCTGCACGCCCGGACCAAGCGAGCGCATGGAGTAGCGGCATGAGCCTGATCTATCCACGCGATGGCCTGAAGGCCCATCCGCTCAACGCGTCGCCGGCCTATACGAGCACGCTGAAGCGCGCGCCCTCGCAGCCCCTGATCCTGCTGCCGCATACGCTGTCGGAGATCAGCGGTCCGGCGTTCGGCCATAGCGCCGTGCAAGCCGGCGATTCAGACCTGACCCTGCAGCATGAGGGTGAGCCGCTCGGCGAGCGGATCATCGTGACGGGCCGGGTGCTTGACGAGGATGGCAGGCCGGTGCCGCATACCCTGGTCGAGATCTGGCAAGCCAACGCGGCCGGGCGCTACGTTCATCTGCGCGATCAGCATCCCGCGCCGCTCGACCCGAACTTCACGGGGGCCGGCCGCGCCATGACCGATGCGGAGGGGCGCTATCGCTTCGTCACCATCAAGCCCGGCGCCTATCCCTGGCGCAACCATCACAATGCCTGGCGCCCGGCGCATATCCATTTCTCGCTGTTTGGGCCGAGCTTCCTCTCACGCGTGATCACCCAGATGTATTTCCCGGGCGATCCGCTTTTCGCCTACGACCCGATCTTCCAGTCGATCCCGGACGCGAAGGCACGGGAGCGCCTGATCTCGCGCTTCGACATCGACACGACCGAACCGGAATGGGCGCTCGGATACCAGTTCGACATCGTTCTGCGCGGTCGCGACGCGACGCCGCTCGAGGAGCCGCATGATGACTGAGCGCAAGGCCGCCCTGGGCCTCACCCCCTCGCAGACGGTCGGCCCCTTCTACGCTTACGCGCTGACGCCCCGTGCCTATGGCGGTTCGGAGCTGGCCAATGAGCGGATCGCGACCGATGGCGTCTCGGGCGAGCGCATCACCATTCGCGGCCATGTCCTCGATGGCGATGGCGAGCCGGTGCCGGACGCCATGATCGAGGTCTGGCAGGCCGATGCGGATGGGCATCACAATGCCGGGGGCAATGCCGGCTTCACAGGTTTCGGCCGGGCGGAAACGTCGCCGGAAGGCTTTTTCCACTTCGAGACGGTGCGGCCGGGCGCGGTGGAGGGGCTAACCGGTACGAGACAGGCGCCGCATCTCGCCGTCTCGGTCTTCGCGCGCGGGCTCCTGCTCCGGCTGGTGACCCGCATCTATTTCTCGGACGACCCTGCCAATGCGTCCGATGCAGTGCTCGCGCTGGTCCCGCATGAGCGGCGTGAAACGCTGATCGCGCAACGTGGCCCGGACGGCGTCTTCCATTTCGACATCCGGCTGCAGGGCGAAGGCGAGACGGTGTTCTTCGACGTCTGAGCCCGTGCGGCATGTGCAGGCTTGACCCCGGCTTGCGGGCCAAGGAGATAGTCGGGTCAGCGCTTTGCTTCGCCCGCGCCTGATGCGGCAAGGCAGGGCCATGACCGATGCCGTGCCGGAGCCCGCCATGCCGAAACCCTTGATCGCGCTCGACTGGGGCACCACCCGTGCCCGCGCCTTCCTCATTGGCGAGGACGGCCGCGTGATGGACCGACGGATTGCGGATCAGGGCATCCAATCCGTGCCGGCCGGAGGTTTCCCGGCCGCTTTCGAGGCGATCGCCGGTGATTTCCTCCGCAGGCGGCCGGATGCCGCGATCGTGCTCGCCGGGATGGTTGGCAGCCGCAATGGCTGGGTCGAGGCGCCTTACGTCGCGTGCCCGGCCTCAATCGAAGCGCTGGCAGATGCCGGTATCGCGGTGACGCTGGAGGACGGAACACGGGCAACCGTGCTGCCCGGCCTGTCCTGGGACGATGGTGCCTTCGATGTCATGCGTGGCGAGGAAACGCTGATCGTCGGACTCGGGCTCAACGAGGGTATTGCCTGCCTGCCCGGCACTCATTCGAAATGGGTTGAAGTGCGGGCTGGCCGGATCACGCGCTTTGCCAGCTTCATGACCGGCGAGATCTACGGCCTGCTGCGTCAGCATTCGATTCTGGCGCGCCTCGCGGAAGAGCCCTCCGGAGACGACGCAAGCACCGGCGCCGCACGCGGCTTTGCTGCAGCAGCGCGCCCTGCCGGGCTGCTCAACGCAGCCTTTGCGGCGCGTACCGAGGTGCTGGCGGGGCGAATGGGCGGCGGCGCGGTCGGGCCCTATCTCTCGGCGTTGCTGGTCGGTCAGGAAATTGCCGGCGTGCAGGCGTTGTTCGGACGCCCCGCCACGGTCCATCTGGTGGCCGATGGAGCGCTGGCGGCGAGCTATGGAGCGGCGTTCGAGACGGCGGGCCTGCCCTTCCAGATCACGACACCGGAAGACGCGTTTGTCGCGGGTGTGAAGCGTCTGGCTGCGAGGCTGGTGGCGTGATCACCGTCTTCGGGTCGCTGAATGTCGATCTGGTCACGCCCGTCGAGCGCCTGCCGGGAGCCGGCGAGACGGTGATCGGACCGGGCTATGCGCTGCATCCCGGCGGCAAGGGGGCCAACCAGGCGCTTGCCGCCCGCCGGGCGGGCGCCAAGGTCGTGCTCGCCGGCGCTGTCGGGCGTGACGCCTTTGCCGAGATCGCCCTGTCCCTGCTGGCGGCCGACGGAGTCGATCTCACGCTGGTCGAGCGGGTCGAGGCGCCGACTGGCGCTGCCTTCATCGCGGTCGATGCAGCCGGTTCCAATCAGATTGTGGTGGCGGCCGGCGCGAATGCCCAGGCCCGCGCGGATGGCTTGCGCGACCTGCCGCTGGGTCAACTGCAGCGCGAGGTTCCGGAGACGGAGTGCATCGCGGCGGCCCGGCTGGCGAAGCAGGCGGGCGGGCGCGTCATCCTGAACCTCGCACCAGCCGGCTCGCCTGCTCCCGAATTGCTCGACTGCCTGGACATGCTGATCGTCAACGAGCACGAGGCGCTGGTGCTTGCCAGCGCCTGGGGCTGGGCCGAGCGGGATCCCGACGCCTTTGCGCAACGCGTCGATGCCGAGCGCGGCATTGCCTGCGTCGTCACGCTCGGCGGCGAGGGCGTCGTCGGCTGGCATGGCGGCGTTCGCCGCCGCCTCGACGCACCGAAGGTCAAGGTTGTCGACACGGTCGCGGCCGGAGACAGCTTCGTCGGGGCCTTCGCGGCGGCGCTCGATGCCGGTTATGGTTTTTCAGGCGCGCTCCAGCGCGGGCTCGCAGCTGGCTCGCTCGCCTGCACGGTGTCCGGTGCGCAACCAAGCGTGCCACGCCGGCCGGAGATCGAGGCACTGGCCGGTGCCGGCTTCCTCTGAGATGTCGTCAATCTGGATGACGATACGTTAAGTCTATTTGGATTCATCGGTTCGGAGCTTGGCCGAACCCGCCAATCCGCCCGTTCCCATTCATTCTTCGGCAGTGTCCTGGGAGCAGCATCCCGGGAGCATGGCGGAGACTGAAAGCAGATGGCGCAACGGCCCATCGTCTGGGCGCTCGGAGTAGCCTTCATCGTCGGTTACGGCGCGATGTCATACGGCACGCGTCTGGCCGGCTATGTCGAGGGCGATGACGCGCCCGGCGTGGCGGCTGTCACGTCCGATGCGCGACTAGCCTCGCCGCCGCCTCCAATGGCCCGATCGAGCGAGCCTCCGACCGTCACCGTGGCGGCCGATTCTCGTGGTCACTACATGGTCCATCCGACCATCGACAATTACCGCGTCAGGATGCTGGTCGATACCGGTGCGAGCTTTATTGCATTAACGGAGAGCGATGCCCTGGGGCTCGGCATCCGCCCCGCATCATCCGACTACAAGGTCACGCTGCGCACGGCCAATGGTGTCGTGCGAGGCGCCCGGGTGAATCTGCGCGAGGTCAGGCTCGGCGCTATCATCGTGCGCAATGTCGAGGCCATGGTGCTGCCCGCCGGGGCGCTGTCCGTCAGCCTGCTTGGAACCTCTTTTCTGAGCAAGCTCAAGGGCTACGAGGTCCAGACCGGTCGCATGATCCTGCGCGGTTAGGCGGTCTCCGGCGTTTCCTAATCGGCCGCGATCCGCTATGCCAATTGTCCGTCAAGACGGCGTCGCTGCCGTGTCACGGTCAGGCTGCATTCATGTGGCTTGATGCTTCGTTCGCCCTGCATGTTCCCTTGCAATGGATGCCTTGATGTTCCCGAAGCCGCTGCCTGAGCTGTTCCCGAATACCTTCGAGTATGAATCCCTGCCGATGGTGAAGCCGACGGGGTTCCGCGAATATGATGCGCGCTGGTTCTTCGGCAAGGAACTGAACCTGATGGGCGTGCAGGCCGTCGGCATGGGCCTCGGCACGCTGATCAAGCGCATGGGCATCAAGCCCGAGATCGTCACCGGCCATGATTTCCGTGGCTACTCGTCGTCGATCAAGATGGCGCTGGTCACCGGCCTGATGGCGGCGGGCTGCAAGGTCCATGATATCGGCCTCGCGATGTCGCCGATGGCCTATTTCGCCCAGTTCGCGCTCGACGTTCCCTGCGTTGCGATGGTCACCGCCTCGCATAACGACAATGGCTGGACCGGTGTGAAAATGGGCGCGCAGCGCCCCGTCACCTTCGGCCCCGACGAAATGGGCCAGCTCCGCGACATCGTGCTCGCGGCCGATTTCGAGCTGTCGGGCGGCGGCTCCTATGTCTTCGTTCCGGATTTCCCGGCCGTCTACATCAAGGACCTGACCAACCGGCCCAAGATCACGCGCAAGCTCAAGGTCATCGCGGCTTGCGGCAACGGCACGGCCGGCGCCTTCGCTCCGCAGATCCTGGAGGCGATCGGCTGCGAGGTCATCCCGATGGATGCGGAGCTTGACCACTCCTTCCCGCGTTACAATCCCAATCCCGAAGACATGAAGATGCTGCATGCCATGGCGGATGCCGTGAAGCAGTACGGCGCTGACGTAGCACTCGGCTTCGATGGCGACGGCGACCGCTGTGGCGTGGTCGACAATCACGGCGAGGAGATCTTCGCCGACAAGATCGGCGTGATGCTGGCGCGCGACCTGGGTAGGTTGCATCCCGGCGCGCAGTTCGTCGTCGACGTGAAATCGACCGGGCTCTTCATCACCGACCCCGAGCTGCAGAAGCTCGGCGTGAAGACCGATTACTGGAAGACCGGCCATTCCTACATCAAGCGCCGCGTCCGCGACCTCAACGCGCTGGCGGGCTTCGAGAAGTCGGGCCATTTCTTCTTCAACGCACCGGTTGGGCGCGGCTATGACGATGGTGTGGTCACGGCGCTCGCGGTCATCGACATGCTCGATCGCAATCCGGGCAAGTCGATGGCGGAACTCTATGCCGCGGTTCCCAAGACTTGGGGCACGCCGACCATGGCCGCCAAATGCGCCGATGAGATCAAGTACGAGGTCAGCGATCGCGTGACGAAGCGCATCGAGGCCATGCAAGCCAAGGGCGAAACCATCGCCGGTCAGAAGATCCGCGACGTGATCACCGTCAACGGCGTCCGCGTCGTCAACGAGGATGGCACCTGGGGGCTGGTCCGCGCCTCCTCAAACAAGCCGGAGCTTGTCGTGGTCTGCGAAAGCCCGGTTTCGGACGCGCGCATGCGCGAGATGTTTGCCGCCATCGACGGCGTTCTGCGCGAAAACCCCGAAGTGGGTGCCTATAATCAGACGATCTGAGGCTGGTGAGCAGATATGTCCCGGCGCGAGCGATCTCGCATCGGGACACTCCTCTCGCCGCCAGGATTCTCGGCGGCGAGGCGCACGCAACAGCTCAGCAGACGATGGTCTTGGCGGCGCTGCCAGTTCCCTGGATTCGCGCGACCTGCTCGATACTGAGCGCGCCTGCCTTCGCAGCCATGCGTGGGCGCATGTAGATCCTGTCGCCGCCCAGGGTGAGGGCGTCTTTGAATACCAGTTTGCCGAGGAAGGGTTCGTAGACGTGGCTGGCTTCGGCCATGATCACGGACGTTTTGGGAAGGAGCAGCCCAGCCGGCAATATGACGTTTGTTGGCGGGGCGGTCGTGTTTCTCTGCGCGCTCCAGCAGACCTTTGCCACCCCCTTATCGTCCACGGTGACGCTGGCGAACATCATCCTTGGCGTCGTGGTGAAGGGGGCCATGATCATTTGCCCGACGAGGAAGATCGTATCGACATCGGCGTCAGACAATGCGGTTCCCCGCGGGGCGCTTCCCGACGCGGCGGCGCTATCCGGCGGGAGGTTGCCCTGCGCGGCAAGATCGACGAGGGCCCGGTTGAGCTGGGTCACTCGGCGATCGGCCATGGCCGCCTGCCCGATCTCGGCAATGCCATAATATAGCAAGAGCATCACAGGCAGGATCAGAGCGAACTCGACAGCGGCTACGCCGTTTGCGTCCCTCTGCAGGTGACACCTGAGGCGGCGCAGCGCGGCCCTGTTGCGGCGGATCGAGAAGAACTGCCTCATGGTCGTTCTCATGGAGGTTCGCTTCGGAACGTCGCGACAGCCATGAGCCCGCGCTCACCGCCATCGATATTGGCCAGGGTGTTAGTCCAGCCGGTCAGGTAGAGCGAATAACGCAATGTCGCCCGCACGACGACGATCTCGCCTTTTCCGGGTTGGTTGTAGCTGAAATTACTGGTGTTCAGTGTGTTCCCGCTGAACGGGTTGAGCTTGGCAAGATCGGTTTGAGCCGCCGCTGGTGATACGTAGCCGCGCACGTCGACGCGCAGCTTCTCGCAATCGACGAGCGCCGGAGCCTGCGCGCAGACCTCGCGCCTGAATGCCTCAGTGGATGTCTTGGCATCGTGCGGAAGGGGGTTCGAGGGGGTGCTGTAGATTGCGACCGATTCCCCGGTCAGGAGCGTCCGCGACGCCTGCTTCACGGCGTCGTCGAGCACCTGGTAGGTCCACAGCATCAGCCCGGTTTCGATGATCGTGAACACGAGCAGGAGGAACGGAAACGCGACGAGCCCGAACTCGACGGCGGTCGCGCCGCGTTGGTTCCTGCAAAAGCCGTTGGATCCCAACCACGGGGTCCTGAGGAGGCGTCGCGCGACACGTCCGTTCGTTCGAGAAGGAGATGTGACCATGACCAGTTAAGCCAACCATCCGGATGCAGAGGCCGCGAGGGATCTCCGCTCTTCAGTGGAGGCACCCTAGCCGCAAAGCATTGCCGACTTGTTAGGGCATGGTTCGCCGAAGCCGCACTGGCGTTAGCGAAACCTTCACCTTGAGCGTTACGAAGCCTATTTGTCGCTGCCGCTGGCGAGAGCGTTGCGTCTTGTCGTCTGCCCGCCGACATCGCCGAAATATTTGGTTGCGTCCCCGAGCTGCACGGTCGGTTGGCAGGTCGGGGTGCAGGAATAGCTCTCCCGCTCCATGCCGCGCTGGACCGTGAGAATGGAATCCGCGGCCGCGCTGACGCGCACGAGCGATTCCGCCAATAGGCTGCCACTGGCATCGAGCGCGATCAGATTGGTGACGCCAAAACTCTTGCCGGTCACCACCATCACTCCGTTCCTTTGCACGGAGACATCGGCGATCGCCGGATTGCCGACGATCACGGTCTGGGCCTTTTCCGGCAGTCTGACGAGCTTGGCGTGATCGACGATGACGGCGACCGTGTCGGGCCGGACTGGTTCCGGCGCCGATCGCGCTACGGGCGCGCTTCCCAGAAGGATCGCGCCGGACGCGGCCATGGCCAGCACTCTGAGGCGCAGGGCACAGCTGAGGACAGTCGACATGGTGGCGCCCTAGGTTTCCAACGTCTGGAGTAAAGCCGAAAATGATGAATCGAATCCTAATGCCCCCCGCGAACATGTTTATTGAGCAGGCAATTTCTAAAATGAGAAATGGAGCATCGCTTAAGGTCACGCTCTCCCGCGAGATAAACATTGCTAGAATGGCCAAATTCAATCGCGATGACACGTATAGTCGTAATTAAATTCAAATACTAATTGATGTTCATCATGATTATGGGTGGTGAATTCAATAAATATGGCGTTAACCATCCGGTAAATGTCTGATATCGACGTCGAGTTCTTTGTTTCGTTTAACCGAAACGCAACGGCTTCTGGGTAGTGTCTGTCTTGTCGCTGACCGAAGCCGTTCAGAGCGAAGGCAGCAGTCAAACCGTGGTGCAATAGGAGTTCCGTCATGAAGAATCTGTTCGCTCGCTTTGCCAAGGACGAGTCCGGCGCGACCGCCATCGAATACGGCCTGATCGCTGGCCTGATCGCCGTCGTCATCATCGGCACCGTCACGACGCTCGGCACCGACCTCAGCGATCTGTTCAAGCGCATTTCCGGCGAGCTGACCAAGGTCGCTAAGCCCGCGGCCTAAGCCATCCTCTGCTCGAAGCAGCGAACGCCCCGGCTGGTCCGGGGCGTTTTGCGTCCCGGTTCTCGCCTGGCCGACCAGATACTGTTTCTACAGAGTTGGATGCGATGCTGGCGCATTGTTCGTGAAGCTGCATTGCCCGGAGCCTTTTCGATGTCGCTTCCACTGCTGTTCCTCCTTGTCCTCTTTCCCGCAGCGATGACCTATGCTGCGGCGAGCGATCTGTTTTCGATGACGATCTCGAACAGGCTCTGCCTCGGTCTCGTCGTGCTTTTCGTGCCCAGCGCTCTCATCATCGGCCTGCCCTGGGTTCAGATCGCCTGGCATTTCGCTGCTGGTGGCCTGGTCCTTGCTGTTTGTTTCGGTCTGTTCGCCGCGGGCTGGATCGGCGGCGGGGACGCCAAGCTGGCTGCCGCCACGGCGCTCTGGTTCGGCTTTGGGCACCTAATGCCCTATCTGGTTGTGGCTGCGATGTTCGGCGCGGTACTGACCCTGATCGTGATGAAGCTGCGCACTGCCCCCTTGCCGGCACTGGGGCAGAACTGGCTTTGGCTGCGCCGGCTTCATGCCGCGAACCAGGGGGTGCCCTATGGGATCGCCCTTGCCTGCTCGGCTCTCTTCGTCCTGCCGGACACGGCGATCTGGCGCGCTGCCATCGGTCTCTAGGCGGTTGATGAAAGTTACGCCGGGTTAACCATAATTTGACGAATCCCGGGTCACGATCCTCTTCGAGAGCCAACGCAGCTTGGCCGAGGATCGGCGTTCATGAGTCCAGCCCGTATCATCATCCTGGTTGTCGCGCTTGTTGCGGGGCTTGGCGCAGCATTGCTGATCCAACGTCCCAAGGCGACACCGGCACCGGTGACACGCTATGAGCCGGCGCCGACGGTTCCGGTCCTGGTCGCAGCTGCCGATATTCCGGTCGGCAATACGCTCGCTGCCAGCGACATGCGCTGGATCGACTGGCCGGCTGACAGTGTTCCGGCCGGGGTCATCCGCAAGAGCGAGGCGCCTGAGGCCGAAACCGAATTGGCCGGGCAGCTGGCGCGTTTCGCGGTGTCTGGTGGAGAACCGATCCGTCGCGAGAAGCTGATCAAGACGGACGGTACCGGATTCCTCTCGGCGGTTCTGCCGGCCGGCAAGAGGGCAACAGCGATCGCTACCGATAGCCGCGGCGCCAATACGGCCGGTGGCTTCATCCTGCCGAACGACCGTGTGGATGTCATCCGGACTCACCAGGAGGGAGGCGGCGGCAACGCGAATAGCGGCGGCGAGAGCTTCATCAGCGAAACGATCCTGACCAATGTCCGGGTGCTGGCGATCGGTCAGAATATTCAGGAACGCAATGGCGAGAAGGTCGTCATCGGCGAGACGGCGACGCTCGAACTCGAGCCCCGTCAAGTTGAGATCGTCGCTCAGGCGCAACGCAACGGCACGCTTTCGCTCGCCTTGCGCAGCCTCAAGGATGCCGGCGACGCCGGGCGCCCCGACACCGAAGGCGGCCTGACCCTCGTGCGCTACGGCGTCACCAGCAAAAGCGTGAAGCCATGATCCCAAGGCGCATTCTTCGTTCCGTCGCGGCGCCGGTTCTGGCACTCCTGCTCGGCCTGCCGGCCATGGCTCAGTCGACGGGGCCTGCCCCGGTTCTGAATGTCGGCTCCAGCGAGCATGCCATTGCCCGCAAGCTCACGCTCTCGATCGGTCGTTCACTGATCGTGGAATTGCCGCGCGACGCCAAGGAAGTCTTCGTCGCCAACCCCAAAGTGGCCAACGCGGTCGTCCGCTCGGCGCGCAAGCTCTTCATCATCGGCATCGCCGATGGTTCGACCTCGATGTTCGTGATCGACTCCGAAGGCCGTCAGATTTCCGCGCTCGAGATCGAAGTCGGGCGGGATCTCAACGTGCTGCGCCAGACGCTGCGTGCGGCGATGCCCAGAGCCCAGATCGAGGTCAAGCCAGCAGGCAATTCCATCCTCCTGCTCGGCAATGTCGCCAATGCGTCGGAAGCGACCCAGGCGGTCGACATCGCGAATGCCTTCGTCGGGACCGCCTCCGGCATCTTCTCCTCGTCCAAGGGCGCCGTGATCAACTCGTTGACGATCCGCGATCGCGACCAGGTGATGGTCAAGGTCGTGATCTCCGAGGTTTCGCGCAAGGCGATCAAGCAGCTCGGCATCAACTCGTCCGGCGAGTGGAAGCTCGGCAATTTCTCGATCACGCCGTCGATCGAGAACCCGCTTCCGTTGCAACCGCAGTCCCTGGCTGCGACGGCGATCGGAGCCGGGATCGGGAACTCGACCAATTTCACCTTGCGTGCGCTGGAGCGCGCAGGCCTCGCCCGCGTTCTGGCGGAACCGATGGTCACTGCGATCTCGGGGGAGAGCGCCAAGTTCACGGCCGGCGGCGATGTCCCTGTGCCCAACGGCTATTCCTGCGACTCGTCGGGCATCTGCACGCTCGGCATCGTCTATAAGCCGGTCGGCGTTTCCTTGAACTTTACCCCGATTGTCCTGTCCGACAACAAGATCAGCATGCGCATTGCCACCGAAGTCACGGAACTCGATTTCGAGAACCAGCTCCGGCTCAGCAATACGAGCAATGTATCGCGGGGCACCAATACCCGGGAATCGGTAAATGCCCCCGCCTTCCGCGTGCGCAAGTCCGACACCACGGTCGAACTGCCATCGGGCGGGACCCTGGCGACGGCCGGGCTGATCCAGCGCGTCTCGAAACAGTCGATCAACGGCTTCCCGGGGCTGATGAACCTGCCGGTAATCGGCGTGCTCTTCCGCTCGCGCGACTATCAGCGCGAGGAGACCGAACTGATGATCACGGTGACGCCCTACATCGCCAAGCCGATGGAGCCGAACCAGATCCAACGCCCGGATGACGGCTTCGTCGATGCCCATGATGCGCAGGCCGTGCTGCTCGGCCGCCTGAACAAGATCTATGGCACCAATAGCGGGCCGTTGCCTCAGGCCTACAGGGGCCGGGTCGGCTTCATTGCCGACTAAGGGGGCTCTCATGAACGCGCAAGGGGTGGCTCGGGCCATGACAGATCGAGGACAGCTGCGGATGAGCCATTGGCCTCTGGCCGCCGTTCTGGCCGCCGGCGTTGCTCTTGGAGCCTGCGCGTCGAAGACCGACACGACGGGGTCGATCAGCGCCAGCGATCTGCGCGAGCGGCACCCGATTGTGCTGCGTGACGCGCCACGTTCGCTAGATGTCTTCATCGTGCGGGCCGGTGCGGGTCTCGATCGTCGCCAGGCCGAGGATGTCGCCAGTTTCGCCGCGGACTACCGGCGCAGTGGACGTGGCGGGCTCGTAGCACAGGTGCCAACCGGTGCCGGCCGGGAGATGGCAACCCATGGCACGCTCGAAGCGATCCGCAGAGCCCTGGCGCAGGGCGGGGTGCCGCCCGGATCGCTCTCGGTCAGGACCTATCCCATCGCGGACCCGAATCTCGCCTCGCCTATTCGCCTGACATTCGCCTCGCTGCAGGCGGGCCTGCCGCATTCCTGCGGACAATGGACGCAGGACGCGGGCGTCTCCGACTGGAAACTGGACATGGCCAACGAACCGCTCTGGAATTTCGGCTGTTCCAGCCAGGCGACATTGGCCGCGCAGGTGGCCGATCCGATCGACCTCGTCCGTGGCCGGACCGAGGGCCGCGCCGATATCGTCAAGCGCATGAACGCGATCGGCAAGCTGCGTGAGGGCAAGGACCCCTCGACCCTGTACCGGCAGGAAACGCCGCAGATCAACCAGTCGGTCGGAGGCCACTGATGGATCCGGCGCAGAATTTCGAAGCCCACGCGGCGAGCAGTGCCGGCGACGAGGTCATCGCGCCGCTGCCGCGCATCACGCTGCAGGCCTTTTGCGAAACGCCCGCCATCGCTGCTGCCATGCAGACGGCAACCACTGACCGGCGCATGGAGAAGACCCATTCGCGCGTCCAGATGGGGGGACCCGCGGCCGCAGTCGAGGCGTTCCGCAGCGCACCCACGCCCAATGTCATCGTGCTCGAAACGGTGTCCGACGGTGCCACGCTTGTCGGCCATCTCGATGCGTTGGCGCAGAGCTGTGACGCCGGCACAAAGGTCGTCGTCATCGGGCATGTCAATGACGTCCAGCTCTACCGCGATCTGATCCGCCGAGGCGTCAGCGATTACCTGATTGCCCCCCTTGAGCCGCTCGACATCCTGCGCACCCTGTCTGAGCTCTATGTCGCGCCGGGCGCTCGCAATCTCGGGCGCATCGTCGCCGTCATGGGCGCCAAGGGCGGGGTCGGCGCTTCGACGGTGGCCCATAACGTCGCCTGGGCGATGGCGCGCAATCTCGATTTATCGACCGTGATCGTCGATCTCGACATCGCCTTCGGCACGGCGGGGCTCGACTTCAATCAGGATCCGCCGCAGGGCATCGCGGAGGCGGTGTTCGCACCGGAGCGGCTTGATGCCAATATGCTGGATCGCCTGCTCTCGCGTTGCAGCGACAATCTCGCCTTGCTGGCGGCGCCGGCGATGCTGGATCGGACACTCGACCTGCAGGAGGAAGCGTTCGAGCAACTCTTCGATCTCTTGCGCGCCAGCGTGCCCTGCGTGGTTCTCGATGTGCCGCATCTCTGGAGCGGCTGGGTCAGGCGCTGTCTGATCGGTGCAGACGAGGTCGTGATTGTTGCCGGCCCCGAACTTGCCTCGCTGCGGAACGCCAAGAACCTGATCGATCTGGCGCGGGCCAGCCGACCGAATGATTCGCCGCCACGTCTGGTGCTCAATCAGGTCGGCTTGCCCAAGCGGCCCGAGATCGACGCGGGAGAATTTGCCAAGGCCTTGGGCGTCGAGGTGCTCGTCGCGATTCCCTTCGACGCGCAGGTCTTCGGCACGGCTGCGAATAACGGGCAGATGGTTGCGGAAGTCCAGGCGGGCGGCAAGATCAACGAGGCCTTCATTCATGTTGCAAGCACCCTGACCGGCCGCGGTGAGGCCAGGCGCGGAAAGCGCAGCCTGCTGGAACCGCTGGTCGCCAAGCTCAAGCGTCGCAAGGCCTGAGCCGTGACGGTTTTGTGCGCTGTTGCCTGCTCGCTCCGATCGGCCCGCCGGCCGTGCCGTAGCGTGAAGGAGGGGTGACATGTTCGGAAAGCGATCCTCGAACGCTGCGACGACGCAGCCGCTGAATGCGAAGGTCTCGGGCCCGGCTTCGGCTGCGCGCCCGCTTGAATCGTCTGCGCCGCCTCCCGACATGCGTCGTCAGGTGTCGGCAGCGCCCGTCGCTCCGGTCGAAACGCCGAAGTCCGACGATTACTACCAGATGAAGAGCATGATCTTCGGGGCGCTGATCGAGGCGATCGACCTCTCTCAGCTCGCGAAGCTCGATGGTGAATCGGCGCGGGAGGAAATCCGCGACATCATCAACGAGATCATTTCGCTCAAGAACGTCGTGCTTTCCATCGCCGAGCAGGAGGAACTGCTCGACGATATCTGCAACGACGTGCTCGGCTACGGGCCCCTGGAGCCGCTGCTGGCGCGGGACGATATCGCCGACATCATGGTCAACGGAGCCTCGCGCACCTTCATCGAGACCGGCGGCAAGATCCAGCTGACCAATGTTCGCTTTCGCGACAACGCGCAGCTGATGAACATCTGTCAGCGCATCGTCAGCCAGGTTGGCCGGCGCGTCGACGAATCCTCGCCGATCTGCGACGCTCGTCTTGCCGACGGTTCACGCGTCAATGTCATCGCGCCGCCGCTGGCGATCGACGGGCCGGCTCTCACCATCCGCAAATTCAAGAAGGACAAGCTGACGCTGGATCAGCTCGTCCGTTTTGGTGCGATCTCGCCACCCGGTGCCGAAATCCTCAAGATCATCGGTAAGGTCCGCTGCAATATCGTTATTTCCGGCGGTACGGGCTCGGGCAAGACGACCCTGCTGAACTGCCTGACCAACTATATCGAGCATGACGAGCGGGTCATCACCTGCGAGGACGCTGCCGAACTGCAGCTCCAGCAGCCCCATGTCGTGCGCCTCGAGACGCGCCCGCCCAATCTCGAGGGTACGGGCGCGGTCACCATGCGCGACCTCGTCAAGAACTGCCTGCGCATGCGGCCCGAGCGGATCATCGTCGGTGAGGTGCGCGGCCCGGAAGCGTTCGACCTGCTGCAGGCGATGAACACCGGCCACGACGGATCGATGGGGACGCTCCATGCCAATACGCCGCGCGAATGCCTGAGCCGCATCGAATCCATGATCACCATGGGTGGGTTCAGCCTGCCTTCGAAGACATTGCGGGAAATGATCTGCTCCTCCGTCGATGTCGTCATTCAGGCCCAGCGCATGCGCGACGGCTCGCGCCGGATCACCCATATCACCGAGGTGATGGGGATGGAGGGCGACGTCATCATCACCCAGGACCTGATGAACTATGAGGTGCTCGGCGAGGATGCGGCGGGCAAGCTGATCGGGCGGCACCGCTCGACCGGTATCGGCCGGCCGCGCTTCTGGGAGCGCGCCCGCTATTTCGGTGAGGAGCAGCGGCTGGCCACGGCGATCGATCAACTCGCCGTCCAGGATGAAGCCAATGCTGCTTGAGCGCGGCTATGGGCGGACTTGAGCCATGGACCTGAGTGTCATCGCGGTTGTCGTATTGGCGACCTTTGCGGCAGGCGGTGTGGTCTACGCGCTGTTCTATCCGGCGCTGAGCGGGCAGACCCGGGTGGAGAAGCGCCGCAAGGAGTTCGCAGCCCCGGTCGCCGTACGGACGGTCGATCGCGAAGTCCAGGCGCGGCAGAAGCGCGGCCAGATCGCCCAGAGCCTGAAAGACATCGAAACCCGGGAAAACGCTCGCAACAAGGTCACGCTCGAACTCCTGTTGCTCCAGGCGGGGCTGAGCTGGGACCGCCGCAAGTTTTACATCATCAGCGCCATTTCTGGCGTGATTGTCGGCTTCCTGTTCTTCCTGGCAACAGCCAATCTCCTGCTCCTTCTGGTCGGTCTGTTCATTGGCGGCTTCGGCCTGCCGCGTTGGCTTCTGTCGCGGACCCGGGCGAAGCGGCTGAAGAAGTTCGGCAACGAATTTCCGAACGCGCTCGACATCATCGTGCGCGGCGTCAAGTCTGGCCTGCCGCTCAACGACTGCCTGCGCATCATCGCTGCCGAAGCCGTCGAGCCCGTCCGGACGGAATTTCGACTGATCATCGAGAGCCAGACCTTGGGGCTGCCGCTGACCGAGGCTGCCGCCAAGCTCTTCGAGCGCATGCCCTGCGCCGAGGCCAATTTCTTCGGCATCGTGCTGGCGATCCAGCAGAAGACGGGCGGCAATCTCGCGGAGACCCTCGGCAATTTGTCGAAAGTCATTCGCGAACGTCGCAAGATGCGCGACAAGATCCAGGCGGTTTCGATGGAAGCGAAGGCCTCGGCAGCGATCATCGGGGCCTTGCCCCCGGTGGTTGCGACCCTCGTCTACGTGACCAGCCCGAGATATATCGAGCTTCTCTGGCTCACGCAGATTGGCAAGGTCGCGCTCGTCGCCAGCGGAGTCTGGATGCTGATCGGCATCATGACGATGCGCAAGATGATCAATTTCGACATTTGAGGCTGCGGGAATGATTGCCCTCATCGCCGACAAGCTCGCCGACAGCCAGTTCCTGGTTGCGTTGCTTGCTGCCGTCGCTGCCGCTGCGACAGTTCTGACCCTGGCGATGCCCTTGGTCGAGGGCAACGACCTCAACAAGCGCATGAAGAATGTTGCGATCGAGCGCGACAAGATCCGTGCGCGCGAGCGGGATCGCCTGAACCGGCAGAAGGACAAGGTCTCGCTGCGCCAGGAACCAAAGGCGTTCATGCGGCGCATTGTCGATCAGTTCAAGCTGGGTGACTGGCTCGGCACCGAAACGGCGAAGAAGCAGCTCGCCATGGCGGGTTATCGCGGGCCACAGGCCGAGATCGGCTTCCTGTTCTTCCGCCTGGTGACGCCGATCGGCCTCTTCCTGTTCACGCTCTTCTATGTCTTCTTCATCAAGGATTTCGGTCAGCCGCCCTTGATCCGGTTCGGCATGGCGATCGGCGGCGCCTATCTGGGCATCAAGGCGCCGGAGATATTCCTGTCGAACCAGATCTCGAAGCGCCAGGCGTCTATGCGGCAGGCCTTTCCCGATGCGCTCGACTTGTTGCTGATCTGTGTCGAGGCGGGCATGTCGATCGAACATGGTTTCCGCAAGGTCTCGACCGAGATTGGCGGTCAGTCGGTCCCCCTCGCCGAGGAGTTCGCGCTCTGCACGGCCGAACTCTCCTACCTCGCCGAAAGACGCCAGGCCTATGAGAACCTGGCCGCTCGCACCGGGCTCGAGGGAGTGAAGTCGGTCTCGACTGCACTGGTTCAGGCCGAGCGCTACGGCACGCCGCTCGGTACTGCGCTGCGCACATTGGCGCAGGAAAGTCGCGACCAACGCATGATGGCGGCGGAGAAGAAGGCCGCGGCATTGCCGCCGAAGCTGACGGTGCCGATGATCCTGTTCTTTCTGCCGGTGCTCTTCGTCGTGATCATGACGCCGGCGATCATTCAGGTGATGAGGCTGAAATAGCTTCGTCCGCTCGGCCGGCGAGCCGCCACGCGCATATTGGCGCCGAGCAAGGGCAAAGGGCGCGCGCGGATGATGCTGCGGATGCCTCCGGCGGCTCATATGCTCGTGGTTGGAGGCCCCACCGAAGCGGCCGGCGTGCCTAACCCTGTGGGGTTGATCGATCCGCTTGCTCAGGCTGGGCAGATGCTGCTGTTTTTGCCTTGTTGCTGCCCTTGAGCATGTTCCAGCTATTGGGCTGGCTGACGCTGCGCTTGAGATAGGCGATGGTTGCGGCTGCTTCGGCCGGGCTCTGGTCCTGCTGTGCCAGCGTTTCCGCTTCGCCAAACCTGCCCTGCAGGCCGAGCACCAACACGAGATTCTGTCGGATGCGGGCGTCGGCCCGGTTGGAGTTCGAAGCCTCGCGCAGCACGCGCTCGGCCTCGGGCAGGCGCTTCGACAGCGCGAGCGACAGGCCGAGATTGGACATCACCGTGGGCTCGCCGGGAGCGAGCTTGAGGGCGGTTTCGTAGATCTGCTGGGCGCGGGCATGCTCGCCGAGCTGGTCGGCGACGGTGCCTTGTGCCGACAGGACACGCCAGTCAGGTCGTTCCGGCGAATGGGCACGCGAGAGCACCTCGTCCGCTTCCTTGTAGCGGCCATTATCGGCCAGCGAACGACCATAGGCACCGAGCATCTCGCGATCCTCGCTGTGCACGAGCACCGCGTTCTGCAGGACGGCGAGGGCCTGGGCATTCTGGTCGAGCGCCCGCAGCGCGCGGGCATAGTAGAAGGCGGAGTTCCGGTCCTTCTGGTTCGCGTCGTAGCGCTTGCCCCATTGGTCGGCCTCGGCGCGCCATTCGGCGGGTCCGCGTGGCTGGGTCGGGGCGGATCGCCCGATGGAGCCGGTGATGTCGCCGATCCCGCCGCGGCTTTGGCAGCCGGCCAGGGCGAGCGAGGCGAGGCAGACGGCTGCCAACAGCCGGCCGCGGGAGGCCGCAGACGAAGGATACAAAACTGCGGAGAAGCAGCGGGACATGGGCCAGAGTGCCTTGCCACGAGAGAGAACTGGTCGTTCTGGTGGTAAAACGTTAACCCTAATGCTTCCTTAACTGGCTTCGCCGCTCACTCCTTCGAACAGGTTCCTTCAGCCGTGCACAGCCTGCTCCTTGCCTCTGCGCCGTCCGCCGTCCCGGTTCATCTCGTCTCGAAGGCGGGCTGGCCGGCACTCATCGAGCACCTCGCGCCCGAGGCCGCGCGCTTTGCGAAGGCCCATGGCTTCGCCGCGCGTCCCGGACAGCATGTCGTGCTGCCGGATGGGCTGGGCGCTGTCAGCGCTGTGCTCCTTGGTGTCGAGGGAGCATCGGCGCGCCGCCGCGATCCATTTGCTCCCGGCCGGCTCGCCGCGGTACTGCCGGAGGGCGATTATCGTCTGGAGGGCGAGATCGATGATTTCGGCCTTGCGGCGCTCGGTTGGCTGCTCCAGTCCTATCGTTTCGAGCGCTACCGCAAGCCGCAGCCGGTCCGCGCCCGGTTGGTATTGCCCAAGGGTGTGGATGGTGTGGAGCTGAGCGCGCTCGCCGAGGCGGTCGCCTTTGCCCGCGATCTCGTCAATACGCCGGCAAGCGACATGGGGCCCGCTGAGATCGAGGCTGCGATCCGTCAGCTCGGGCAGGATTTTGGTGCGAGCGTCACCAGCCAGGTCGGGGACGATCTGCTCGAGCGCAACTTCCCGATGATCCATGCGGTTGGCCGGGCGTCGCCGCGCGCTCCGCGCCTGATCGACCTTGTCTGGGGCAATCCGGCCGATCCCAAGGTGACACTCGTCGGCAAGGGTGTGGCGTTCGATACGGGCGGGCTCAACCTCAAGACAGATGCCGGCATGCTGCTGATGAAGAAGGACATGGGCGGCGCCGCGGCCGCGGCTGCCGCTGCGCGCATGATCATGCAGGCGAAACTTCCGGTACGGCTGCGCCTCCTTGTGCCTGCCGTCGAGAATGCCGTTTCCGGGGCATCGTTCCGCCCGGGCGATGTGCTCCGGAGCCGCAAGGGGCTGACGGTCGAAATCGGCAATACCGACGCCGAGGGCCGGCTCATCCTGGCCGATGCATTGGCCTTGGCGGATGAGGAAGTCCCGGAGCTGTTGATCGACTATGCGACGCTGACCGGTGCCGCCCGCGTTGCGCTCGGTCCCGAGTTGCCACCCTTCTACACCCATGACGAAGGGCTCGCGGTCGAAATCTCCCGGCTGGGGCAGGTGGTAAACGACCCGGTCTGGCGCATGCCGCTCTGGCCGCCCTATGACGGGCTGCTCGACTCCAAGATCGCCGACGTCAACCACGTCTCCGGGGGCTCGTTTGCCGGCTCCGTCACGGCTGCGCTCTTCCTCCATCGTTTCGTCGAGAAGACACAGTCCTACGCGCATTTCGATATCTATGCCTGGAACCCGTCGTCGAAGCCCGGCCGCCCCGAGGGCGGCGAATGCCAGGCCGCGCGTCTGACCTATGCATTGGTCAAGCAGCTCTATCCGAAGGTCCAGGGATGAAGCCCGGCGATCTCCGCGCGGCATGCCCTTGATAGTCGGCGGTTAAGTCTGTTCGACGAGAGCGATTGCAGCCGCAGGTTGGCGCGATAATGATACGGACCCGTAACGATCGGGGTTCGTATCAGTCATGGCGTTGGAGATCAGGCCTTCGCAGGCGCTCAGGCTCTGGCGGCAGGTGCATCTCGATCTGGTGCATGACGGTCAGGCGGACCTCTCGGCCCGCCAGACCGCGATCCTGTTGACGATCTATCTCGAGCTGCCGCCGCATACCGTGCGCGGGCTTGCTCAGCAGCTCGGCGTCACCAAGCCCGTGATCACCCGCGCACTCGACACGATGGGCAAGCTCGGCCTCGTCACGCGCAGGCGCGACGAGTTCGACCGGCGCAATGTCGTGATCCAGCGGACCGTGGCCGGGGCGCTGGCTGTCGAACGGCTTGCCGATCTGGTGGTGCAACGGGCGCGCGATCTCGGGCCGGGCTGAGCAAAGGCATCTTCGCGCTATAGCAGGCTCCGGCTATGGTGCCCCCATGAACACGATTCTCGACCGCCGCCTGACCCCAGCCCGTTCCGACCTCGCCGCCCGGCACCTGATGGGCCAGGTCGAGGCCCGCGCCTTCGCCGATCCCGTCACCATGCGCGTCGTTGCCCCTTCCGCACCGGTTCGGCGCGAGCCGCGCCCCGATGCCCCTCTCGATACCGAGGCACTCGCGGGCGAGGTCGTACAGGTCTATGAGCAGCATGAGGGCTGGGCCTGGGGCCAGCTCGGCGCCGACGGCTATGTCGGCTATTTGCCGGACGATGCGCTGCGCGCCGATATGCCCGCGCCGACGCACCGTGTTCGTGCGCTGCGGACCTTCGTCTATCCCGGAGCCTCGATCAAACTGCCGCCGCTTGCCGCGCTATCGCTGGGCGCCGGCCTGACCATTGCCGGCGAGAGCGGCAATTTTCTTGTACTCGCCGATGGCGGCCATGTCTGGCGCACGCATCTCGCGGAACTCAGCGAGGGCGAAGCCGATTTCGTCGCCGTTGCCGAGCGCTTCGAGCATGTCCCCTATCTCTGGGGCGGTAAGACAAGCCTCGGTCTCGATTGCTCCGGCCTCACTCAGTTGGCTCTGGCCGCGGCCAGGATCGCTTCGCCGCGTGATTCCGACATGCTGGAAGCGGCGATAGGCGAGCCAATCGCTTTCGACGAGAGCCTCCTCGGCCTGAAGCGCGGGGACCTCGTTTTCTGGAAGGGGCATGTCGGCATCATGACCGATGCCGAGACGCTGCTGCACGCCAACGGCTATACGATGACGGTCCATCGCGAGCCGTTGCGCACCGCTCGCGACCGGATCCTGGACAAAAGCTTCGGCGCCATCACCAGCATCCGGCGGATTGCTGGCGCCTAATCCAGCGCTTTCAGCCGATAGAGGGCGTCAAGCGCAGCGCGTGGCGTCATCTCGTCGAGATCGAGCGCGGCGAGCGCTTCGCGCAATACATCCGGGCCAGGTTCGGCCGCCGCAACTGGTGCAGGTCGCCGGGCCGGCGCCGCAAAGAGCGGCAGATCATCGACCAGCGAGGCGACAGGCTTCTCGCGCTCCGTCTTCTCCAGCTCTCCGAGAATGGCGCGGGCCCGCTCGACCACGGCCGGCGGCAGGCCGGCAAGCTTGGCGACCTGGATGCCATAGGAGCGGTCGGCGGCACCGGGCACGACCTCGTGTAGAAAGACGACCTCGCCATTCCACTCTGTCACGCGCACAGTGGCGTTGGTGACGCGGGCCAGCCGGTCTCCAAGCGCTGTCAGCTCGTGATAATGCGTCGCGAACAACGACCGGCAGCGATTGATCTCGTGCAGGTTTTCGATGGCCGCCCAGGCGATCGACAGGCCGTCGAAGGTCGCCGTGCCGCGGCCGATCTCGTCGAGAATGACGAGCGCGCGCGGCCCGGCCTGATTCAGGATCGCGGCGGTCTCGACCATTTCGACCATGAAGGTCGAGCGACCCCTGGCGAGATCGTCGGCGGCGCCGACGCGTGAGAACAGCCGGTCGACAATGCCGATATGGGCGCTGGCGGCGGGCACATAGGAGCCCATCTGCGCCAGTACGGCGATCAGTGCGTTTTGCCGCAGGAAAGTCGATTTACCCGCCATGTTCGGGCCGGTGATGAGGCAGATGCGTCCGCCGGTGTCGGCTGCGCCAAGCGCCGAGAGCTCGCTGTCATTGGCGACGAAGGGTTTTCCGTCGCGCTTCAGTGCGGCTTCGACAACCGGGTGGCGCCCGCCCTTGATGGTGAAGTCGGCGCCGTCATCGACGAGCGGCCTCGTCCAGTTTTCGTTGGCCGCGAGTGCCGCAAGGGCAGCGGCAACATCGATCTCGGCGAGCGCGAGCGCTCCCGCCTTCACAGGCTCGGCTTCGTCGAGAACGGCGGCATTGAGCGAGGCGAAGACCGAGAGTTCGAGCTTCAGTGCGCGGTCGGCGGCGGAGGCGATCTTCGATTCGAGCTCGCCGAGCTCGACCGAGGAGAAGCGCATCGCGTCCGACATGGTCTGACGGTGGACGAAGGTGGCGCGCCAGGGCTCCCTCAGGAAGTCCTCGCCGGCGGCCTGCGGCACCTCGACGAAATAGCCGAGCATCGAATTATGCTTGATCCGCAGGGTGCGGCAGCCGGTCTCGGCCGCATAGCGCGCCTGGAGTTGGGCAATGACCTTTCGCGAATCGACCTGGAGCAGCCTGAGTTCGTCGAGTGCCGGGTCATAGCCGTCGCGCACGAAGCGTCCGTCGCGGCGGTTGAGCGGCAGATCGTCGGCCAGCGCCTCGGTCAACCGGGCGGGCAGGGTCGGGTCGGTCGCGGCCAGCGTTCGGGCGGCCTGCGTCAGGGCTTCCGGCAGAGTATCATGGTCGGCGAGCGACTGCGCGATCGCCCGTGCCGCACTCAGGCCTGCGCCCAGCGCCGCCAGGTCGCGCGGACCGCCGCGATCGAGCGAGAGCCGGGCGAGGGCGCGGGCGATGTCCGGCACGTGGTCGAGCTCTCGGCGCAGGCTCTCGCGCAGGGGCGCATCGTTCAGCAGCGCCTCGACGGCGTCGTGCCGCGTGGCGATCGCTGCCGGCTCGGTCAACGGTCCGGCAAGCCGCTCCGCCAGCAGCCGCGCTCCGCCGGGGGTCACCGTCCGGTCGATGCTGGAGAGAAGGCTGCCGGTTCGTTCGCCCGAAAGCGTGCGTGTCAGCTCGAGATTGGCGCGTGTCGCAGCGTCGATCAGCATGGTCGCGCTGCCGGAATCGCGTACGGGTGGCGACAGGGGTGGGCGCGCGCCGAACTGAGTCCGCTCGACATAGGCCAGCGCTGCGCCTGCGGCTGCAATCTCGGCGCGGCTGAAGGCACCGAATGCATCCAGAGTGGCTACGCCGAAGAATTCCTTGAGTCGGCGCTCGGCCGAAGCCGCATCGAGGCCCTCGCGAGCCAGTGGGGTCACCGGCACCGTGAGTTCGCGCCAGAATTCCTTCAGCTCGGGGTCGTCGTGGATCGCCTCCGGGCAAACGATCTCGCGGGGCTCAAGCCGGGCGAACTCGACGGCAAGCCGCTCCGGAGGGGCCTCCATGACCGAGAAACGTCCTGTCGAGATGTCGACCGACGCGAGGCCGTAGAGAGCGCTCGAATCGCTGAGCTTGCGGCGTGCAACCGCGACCAGAAGGCTGGCGCGGCCGGGTTCCAGCAATCGCTCTTCGGTGATGGTGCCGGGCGTCACCAGTCGCACGACGTCACGCTGGACCACGGATTTGCCGCCGCGCTTCTTGGCTTCAGCGGGGTCTTCGGTCTGCTCGCAGACGGCGACGCGGTGTCCGGCGGCGATCAGGCGCTGGAGATAGTCATCGGCGCGGTCGACCGGCACACCGCACATCGGGATGTCCTCGCCGAGATGCTTGCCGCGCTTGGTCAGCACGATGCCGAGTGTGCGCGAGGCGATCTCGGCGTCCCGGAAGAACAGCTCGTAGAAATCGCCCATCCGGTAAAACAGCAGGCAATCGGGATTGGCGGCTTTGATCTCGACATATTGCGCCATCATCGGCGTGACGCGGCCGGCGTCGACCGCGGCCGCAGCCTTCGGGACGGAACTCGCTGCTTCGGGAAGGCTCGGGGATTCTGGAATGTCGCGGCGCATGGCCGGCGGACGCTATCAAAAACCACGCGCGCCGCCATCTGTTAGCGAGACTTTCAACAATTGAAAGCACGGTCATTTCATCATTCCGCCCCAAGGCCCGTTCATGCTGCTTCTGGTCAGTCTCGTCGAAAGCCTTTCGTTCCTGCTGCTTGCGGCGTTGATCCTGACCATTGCGGCCCCGTTGATCGAGGGGCGGCCCTGGCTGCGCCAATGCTGCGTCGGAGCCCTGTTTTCGCTCGGCGGTCTGCTCAGCATGGCGCATCCCTTTATTCTCCAGCCCGGCATCGCCATTGATTCCCGCAATGTCTTCGCCATTCTGGCCGGCCCGGTTGGAGGGCCCTTGGCCGCCGCTGTGACGGCTGTTTCGCTTTCGGCCATTCGCTACGCCAATGGCGGGGCCGGCATGCCGACCGGGGTAGCGGGAATCGTCCTGCACGCCCTTGCCGGTGTCGCCTACGCCACCTGGCTGGGTCGGCGCAGGCGACCGCTGACGTTCCGCGATCTTGCGGCGCTGAGCCTTGTCGGGGCCGGCTGTCTGCTCGCCTCGGTGGCCTTCATGCCGAGCTGGGTTGTCGCCGAGCGGTTTCTCCGCGAGGCCGTGCCGGCCATGATTGCTGTCAGCGCTGCGGGCACGATGCTCGTTGGTCTGGTCATCAATAATGATCGTGAGCGGCGCGAGAATTCCTACAGGCTACGGACATTGATCCAGCGGGCGCCGGGGACGCTCTATCAACGTATCCTCCATCCCGAGGGGGGGACGACCTATCGGTTTGCCTCCTTCTCCATCGACAAGTCGCTTGGCATTGCCAGGGAAGAGGTCGAGCGCGACCCCGAGATCTGGCTCGGCAGGATGCTGCCCGAGGATCGGGAGCGCTTCGAGCAGCTGCGGGCGGCGCCGGAAGGGGCCGCCACGCTCTGGCGTTTCGAGGCTCGCTACCGCGGCGCTGGCGGATCAATCGTCTGGCTGCGCAGCGAATCGACGCGACGCAAGATGGCGGACGGATCTGTCGTCTGGGACGGCATCTTGCTCGACATCACCGACGAGAAGACCCTCGAAGCGCGCCAGCAGACCCTGGAGGAACAGCGCAAGGCAGCCTTGACCGAACTTGCCGGTGACCTCGAGGTCACCGTGGGGCAGGCCTTGCGACAGGTTGGCGCTTCGGTGCGCGATATGCACCAGGCTGCGAGCCAGATGGCCGAGAACGCCAATAGCACGGCACTGCGCGCTGTCGATGTGACGCGCCAGGCCGAGAACGCCTCCCAGCGCGTCGGCAGCGTCGCGGTCGCCGCCGAGGAGATCGATGCCTCGATCCGCGAGCTGACGCGCCAGACCTTGCACGCCGACGACACCGCGCGCGAGGCGGCAAGCTATGTCCGCTCCACGCGCCGCGATGTTGCCGGTCTCACCGAGGCTGCCGACAAGGTCAGCTCCGTGCTCGCCTTCATCGAGGACATCGCCTCCCGCACCAATCTGCTCGCGCTCAATGCCACGATCGAGGCAGCGCGTGCCGGGGCGGCAGGGCGCGGGTTTGCCGTCGTTGCCGGGGAGGTGAAGAACCTGGCGGAACAAACGCAGAAGGCGACACGCGACATTGCCGATACGCTGCAGGATATCCGCTCCGCTGCCTCCACCGCTTCGGACGCGATCGCGCGGATCGAAGGCACGATGAGCGCGATCGAGCAGACCTCCAGCGCCATTGCCGAGGTCGTCGGCCGGCAGGCCGGGATTGTCTCCGGCATCGCCTCGGACGCGGTGCTTGTCGCCGGCAGCACCAACGCCGTCAGCGAAAGCGTCGGCAGCGTCGGCGGCGAGGCCCGGATGACCGGCGAGAGTGCCATTCAGGTGGTGGAGGCTGCGCGCCAGGTCAGCGAACAGACGGTTGCGCTCGATCGCTATGTCGGTGATTTCGTCCGCAGCGTCCGCGGCAGGCTCTGAAGCCGGCGACCGTCCGTCATTCGTGCGTCATCGTCATCAGCCCTGATCCGCAATCGCGCCTTGTGGAGCGGCTGCCGGCTGACCTAATGTCGATACCCTTCAGGAAACGCTCACAAAAAGAACAGTCGCATGAACGATAGCCCGCCGACCAAACGCGCCCGCCCGACCTTCACCGATCAGGAGGCGTTGCTGTTCCACTCGCAGGGGCGGCCGGGCAAGCTCGAGATCGTGCCGACCAAGCCGATGGCGACCCAGCGAGACCTCTCGCTGGCCTATTCGCCGGGCGTTGCGGTGCCGGTGCTGGCGATCGCAGAAGATCCGTCGCGAGCCTATGACTACACCACCCGTTCGAATCTCGTGGCGGTGATCACCAACGGAACGGCGATCCTCGGTCTCGGCAATCTCGGCGCGCTCGCCTCCAAGCCGGTGATGGAAGGCAAGTCGGTGCTGTTCAAGCGCTTCGCTGACGTCGACTCGATCGATCTCGAGGTCGACACTGAAGACGCCGACGCCTTCATCAATGCGGTGCGCTATCTCGGGCCGTCTTTCGGCGGCATCAATCTCGAGGATATCAAGGCGCCGGAATGCTTCATCATTGAAGAGCGCCTGCGCGAATTGATGGATATTCCGGTCTTTCATGACGATCAGCACGGGACTGCGATCATCGCGGCCGCCGGCCTGATCAACGCGCTCGATCTGACGGGCCGCGACGTCAAGACAACCAGGCTCGTCGTCAACGGCGCGGGCGCTGCCGCCATCGCCTGCACCGAGTTGCTCAAGGCAATGGGCTTCAAGCCCGACAATGTCATCCTCTGCGATACCAAGGGCGTGATCTATCAGGGCCGCACCGAAGGCATGAACCAGTGGAAGTCGGCCCATGCCGCCATCACCGACCGGCGCACGCTCGCCCAGGCGATGGAGGGCGCCGACGCCTTCTTCGGCCTCAGCCAGAAGGGTGCAGTGACGCCGGACATGGTTCGCTCCATGGCTCCGAACCCGATCATCTTCGCGATGGCCAATCCCGACCCGGAGATCACGCCGGAGGAGGTCGCGGCGGTGCGTGACGACGCCATCATGGCGACGGGGCGCTCGGATTATCCGAACCAGGTCAACAACGTCCTCGGCTTCCCCTTCATCTTCCGTGGCGCGCTCGATGTCCGCGCCACCACGATCAACATGGAGATGAAAATCGCTGCTGCCGAGGCTCTCGCCTCGCTCGCACGCGAGGATGTGCCGGACGAGGTGGCCGCCGCCTATCAGGGTGCGCGCCCGCGCTACGGCAAGGACTATATCATCCCGGTCCCGTTCGACCCGCGTCTGATCCATGTCGTGCCGATGGCTGTCGCCAAGGCCGCGATGGAAACAGGCGTTGCCGGCAAACCGATTGTCGATACCGGCGCCTACAAGGCGCAGCTCTCGGCGCGGCGCGATCCGGTCGCGGGCACGCTGAACCGCATCTTCGAGCGGGTTCGCCGCTACCCCAAGCGCGTCGTCTTCGCCGAGGGCGAGGAGGAGCAGGTCATTCGCGCCGCGACCTCCTTCGTCAATCAAGGACTGGGCCACGCCATTCTCGTCGGCCGCGAGGACCGGATCAGCGAAACCGCGACCTTCCTCGGCGTCGATCTTGAAGCCAAGGGCATCGAAATCCAGAACGCGCGGCTCTCGCATCGAAACACCGCCTATGCCCAGTATGTCTATGAGCGCCTGCAGCGGCACGGCTACCTGTTCCGCGACTGCCAGCGCCTGATCAACCAGGACCGCAACCATTTCGCCGCTGCGATGGTGGCGCTCGGTGATGCCGACGCGATGGTGACGGGCGTCACCCGCAACTACTCGATCGCCCTGGAGGAGGTCCGGCGTGTCATCGACGACAAGCCGGGGCACCGGCTGATCGGCGTCTCCGTCGTGATCTCTCGCGGCCGCACGGTGCTTGTCGCCGACACGGCGATCACGGAGATGCCTTCGGCGCAGGAACTGTCCGAAATCGCCATCGAGGCAGCAGGCGTGGCGCGCCGTCTCGGCTATGAGCCGAAGGTTGCAATGCTCGCTTTTTCGACCTTCGGCCATCCGGCGGGCGAGCGCTCCGAGAAGGTGCGCGAGGCCGTCAAGATCCTCGATGGGCAGCGCGTCGATTTCGAATATGACGGCGAGATGGCGGCCGATGTCGCGCTCAATCGCGACGTGATGAGCCAGTACCCGTTCTGTCGCCTGACCGCACCGGCCAATGTGCTTGTCATGCCGGCGTTCCACTCGGCGTCGATCTCGACCAAGATGCTGCAGGAACTCGGAGGCTCGACCGTGATCGGTCCGCTGATCGTCGGTCTCGACAAGCCGGTGCAGATCGTGCCGCTCGGCGCCAAGGATTCCGACATCGTCAACATGGCGGCGCTCGCCGCCTTCAATATCGGCGGCTGAGCGCGCTGGCCGTCATTGCGACGGTATCACGGCAATCCAGCGCCTCTCCGGTGCTGGATTGCGTCGCCGCCTCTTGGCGATGACGGCAGGTGTTCAGGACGCCTTCTTCCTGCGGGTCTCGGCGGTCTTCCTGCCCGGGGCCAAGTATTCGGCGGCCGGCCTTTGGTGCAGCGCTCGCAGTTGGTGTGCCCCGGCCCGAACATGTCTTGTTGCCGCCGCCGCTCTCATGAGTGCGCCCGGCCTCGCGCCTTTGCTTGTCGGCGTCGGCGGATTTGTTGCCGTGCGGCATGGCTCCATCCTTTTGAAGGATTTTCGGTGGGGCAACGCACTGTTCCAGATCGGGTTCGAGCCGGGCGCCGGCGCAGCCCGAAGGCTGGGCCAGTCCTGAAATTGCCACGGATAGGGCGGAATCTGCGCTCTCGGTTCTTCTTCTGCTCAACCCAGCTTGGAACGGGACTCGTCTGTCGATGCCGGATGAGTTCGCTCGACCGGGAGGACGTGATGCGTGAACCCGATATGCAAAAGCTCGACGCCCTGATCGGGAATCTCGTGGGCGATGTTGGCGCCTCCGTTTCGGGCGCCCTTGTTGTGCTCGGGGACAGACTTGGGCTCTTCAAGGCGATGGCGGATGGAGAGCCCGTCAGCCCGCAGATGCTCGCGCAAAGGACCGGCTTGAAGGAGCGCTATTTGCGGGAGTGGCTGTCTGCGCAGGCGGCCGCCGGCTACGTGACCTATGACGAGGGCGAAGACCGCTTCAGCCTGACCGCGGAACAGGCGATGGTCTTCGCGGAGGACGACAGTCCCGCCTTTTTCGCGGGTGCCTTCGAAATCGTCCAGTCGATGTGGATCGATGAACCGAAGGTCGCGGAAGCGTTCCGGACCGGCAAGGGCTTAGGCTGGCATGAGCACAGCAACTGCCTGTTTCGCGGCACCGAGCGATTCTTCCGGCCCGGGTACAACAGCCACCTTGTGGCGGACTGGCTTCCGGCACTGGACGGTGTGCAGGAGCGCCTGGAGGAGGGGGCCGTCGTTGCCGATGTCGGCTGCGGCCATGGCGCTTCGACCATTCTGATGGCCTTGGCCTATCCCAAGTCCACCTTTACGGGCTTCGACTATCACGGGCCCTCGATAGAGCGCGCGCGCGCCGCGGCAGAGGAAGCCGGTGTCGCCGAGCGGGTGTCCTTTGCACAGGCCAGCGCGAAGGACTTTCCAGGTCGGTCCTGGGATCTCGTCGCCATGTTCGACTGCCTGCACGACATGGGCGATCCCGTCGGCGCGGGCAGGCACGTCAAGGAGACCTTGGGCCCGAACGGCACCTGGATGATCGTCGAACCCTTTGCGCATGATAGCTTGAAGGACAATCTCAACCCGGTAGGCCGGATCTATTATGGCGCCTCGACTTTGATCTGCACACCGGCCTCCCTGTCTCAGGAGGTGGGCCTCGGGCTTGGCGCCCAGGCCGGCGAGATGCGCCTTCGCAAGGTTGTGCTCGATGCCGGATTCTCGCATTTCCGCCGTGCGACCGAGACCCCGTTCAACATGGTCTTCGAGGTTCGGGCCTGAAGGTGCCCCTGCCGGAGTTCAGCCGGTGGCCGTTGCCGCGTCATAGGCATCCTGCAGCATCAAGCGGCAGGCTTCCGCCTGGTCCCGTGCCGAGGGGAGGGTGATGTGCTGGGTGATCTCGGCAAGGTCGCGTAGCGCGACGTCAACAGCCGTCAGAAGGTCGATGTCCAGCGGTTCCGGCATGGTGAGCGGCTGTACGGGTAAGCGGAACTGGAGGATCTGGCCCATTGGGAACTCTAACTGACGGCGAATCGTGCCGTCAGTTTCGTTCCGCAGGGTCAGTAAGACGTTAACGCCGAAGCGGAATGTGGCGGGAACAGCTTCCGGCCCGAAATCCGTGGCCGCGCTCGCTCTACACAGTTCAATCATCGTTGAACTATTTGCAAGGATGCTGAAGTATCCAGGCCGTGCTCGGGATTAGTCCAAGAGTCCGCAGTCGCGCCGAAATGCTCCCCGGGAAATGATCCCGCGCACTCTGCTTAAAGCGTTCTTTACAGATTTTGGTGATTTGATGGGAAATGCACGGCCCTGCCGTGCAGCCTGTCCGCCAGCCCTTGCGTGCAAGGGCTCCTTCTTCTTGGCCGCAAACACGCGCGAGCGTGTCGCGTTGATAACAAAAAAGATAATGCGTCGGGGCGCAGTTCGATGAAGTCCATCCGTATCAAGATTCTGACCATGCTGGTCATTGTTGCAGCGGCCGCGGTCATTTCGGCAGTGCTGAGTTTCTATGCACTCTCAAAGGCGGATAGTCTGAACGAACGCGCGAGCAACCAAGGCGACATCGCCTTGCTGACGGAGCGGCTCAACGGGCACGTAACGGGTGTCGTGATGGAGTCGCGCGGCATCTACATGGCCAAGAACGCGCAGGAGATCGAGCAATACGGCAAGGGGATGGAAGATCGCTTCCCCCAGATGCGGCAGCTCGTCGAACGGCTGAAGGTGCTCTCCCCGGCGAGCGAACGGGAACGTGTTTCTCAGATCGAGAAGGCGGTCGCGGATTTTATTACCTATCGGACTGAAACCGTTCGTATCGGGCGGCAGGTATCGGCCGCTGCGGCCAATGCGCAGGGCAATACCGATGTGAACCGGGCGAACCGGAAGGCCGTGAACGATCTTCTGGTCGCATTCAGCAAGCGCAACGAGGATGTTGGCAACGCGCTCGGCGACGAGGCGGCCGCCTTCACCCAGCAGGCCAGGCTGGTTCTGCCGCTGGTGCTGCTCGTGACCCTGGTGGGTGCGCTCGGTGCAGCATTGATCTTCGCGCAGCGCTCGATCACCTCGCCGATCCTCGCCCTCAGTGCTGTCATGGAGCGCCTGACCGCCGGCGATACCAAGATCGATGTGCCGCATGTCGCCCGTCAGGACGAGATCGGCACCATGGCCCGCGCCGTCTCGGTGCTGCGTGAGAGCACCGAGCAAGTCGCCGCACTGCAGGCGGAGGAACGCGCAAGTGCGGAGCGTCGCCTGCGTCAGGCCGAGTCGATGGCCTCGGTGGTGTCGGATGTCGGCGAGGTCGTTGCGGCCGCTGCGTCCGGTGACTTCTCGGCGCGGCTCGCCATCGATGGCGCTGACGAACAGATGCAGAAGCTGATCAGCGGCATCAACGAGATCAACGCGGTGGTTGATTCTGCCACGACCGAGTTCGCGAAGGTGTTGCAGGCTGTTGCCTCAGGTGACCTGACGAACCGGGTCGATACCACCTATCGCGGTCGCTTCGCCGATCTGAAGGGTGCGATCAACGAGACAGTCGATCGGCTGTCCTCGACCGTGCGCACGATCCAGGTGACCGCCGGCGATGTCGGTCTGGCGTCCCGCGAGATCAACACGGGCGCCGACGACCTGTCGAAGCGCACCGAGGAGCAGGCTTCCTCGCTCGAGGAGACCGCCGCGACGACGGAGGAACTTGCTGCTTCGGTCAAGGCTTCGGCCCAGTCTTCGAAACAGGCCGCGACGATCGCCGAGGACGCGATGCGCGCTGCACAGTCGGGCGGCGAGATTGCCGGCAGGGCCGTCGAGGCCATGGCGCGCATCGAAAGCGCTTCGAAGAAGATCTCCGACATTATCCGCGTGATCGACGATATCGCTTTCCAGACCAATCTGCTCGCGCTCAACGCGGCGGTCGAGGCGGCGCGCGCGGGCGATGCCGGCAAGGGGTTTGCGGTCGTTGCGTCGGAAGTGCGTACCCTGGCGCAGCGCTCAGGCGCCGCCGCCAAGGATATCTCCGGGCTGATCTCCTCCTCGAATGCAGAGGTCACCGAGGGCGTCGAACTCGTGCGCCAGGCCGGTGCGGCCCTGACCGAAATCCTCGATGCGTCGCAGAAGGTTGCGGCCACCATCGCCGAGATCTCGACCGCGTCGGGCGAACAGGCCAATGGCATTGACGAGATGAGCCAGGCTGTCGCGCATCTGGACGAAATGACCCAGCAGAACGCGGCTTTGGCCGAGCAGAGTGCTGCCTCCGCCGCGTCGCTGACGTCGCGGATCGGCCAGCTCAACGACCTCGTTGCGGCCTTCCGGACTGGACCGGAGCAGGGACGGCAGATGGCTGCCCCGATCGCGACTGCGGCCGTCACCCAGATGGCACCCCGCCCCGCGCGCCTTGCGACCAGGGCGGCGTCTTACGCGCCGCCCGCGTTGCGCGCTTCCGACATCGAGGCGATCGATGCAGGAGGTCCCGAGCCCGAGCGCCTGCGCCAGCTTGCCGAGGCTGCCTTCGCCCAGACCAAGGCTGCGCCGAAGCGCCCCGTCATGCCGGCCAAGAAGGTCGTCAACGGCCGCGCGTCTGATGCGGGCTGGGAAGAGTTCTGAGCGGTCGCTCAAGGGCACGACGCACATCAAATGAAAGGGCCACCGGGTTTGCCCGGTGGCCCTTTCGTATCAGCGGACAGACGTTGCCTGTGCGAGGCCGCTCAGGCCCATTCGCCCTGGCGGAAGACTGCGACGCGGCTGCCATCGGCATGCACACCGTCGATATCGACTTGGTTCGAGCCGATCATCCAGTCGATATGGATGAAGCTCTTGTTGCCACCTTGCGCAGCAATCTGCTCGGGCGTGAGCCGGGCGCCATCGACGAAACATTTCGAATAGCACTGTCCGAGCGCGACATGGCAGGAGGCATTCTCGTCGAAGAGCGTATTGTAGAACAGGATGCCGCTCTGCGAGATCGGCGAGGAATGCGGCACCAGCGCCACTTCGCCGAGGCGACGCGCACCCTCGTCGGTGTCGAGAACCTTGTTCAGCACCTCCTCGCCACGCGTGGCCTTGGCCTCGACGATGCGCCCTTCTTCAAAGCGCACCGAGATGCCATCGATCAGTGTGCCCTGATGCGAGAGCGGCTTGGTGCTGACGACATGGCCGGAAACCCGCCTTGCATGCGGCGTGGTGAAGACCTCTTCGGTCGGGATGTTGGCATTGCAGGTCACGCCGTTTTTGGCCGTGGAGGCGCCGCCCTGCCATTCATGGCCTTCGGCAAGTCCGATCGTCAGGTCCGTGCCGGGCCCGGAAAAGTGCAGCGACTGGAAGTTCTGCCCGTTCAGCCACTGCGTCCGGCTACGGAGCGTCGCATTATGCGCAGCCCAGGCCGAAATGGGGTCGGCACGGTCAACCCGTGAGGCGGCGAAAATCGCCTCGGCCAACTTGGCGACTGCGATGTCCTCTGCCTCGTCCGGGAAGACCTGGCGGGCCCAGGGCGCGGTCGGATAGGCCAGGATGTTCCAGTTGATATCGAAGCCGGCGATCTTCTCGAGAGCGGGCTGATAGGCGATCGAATTGGCCTTGTTGGCGCGCGCGACCTTGGCCGGATCCTGCCCTGAGAGCAGCATCGGGTTGTCGCCCACGATGGCGAGGCGCGCGGTGTTGGCGGCGAAGGCTTTGCCGACGCCTTCATAGAGCCAGCCCGGCGCCCGGTCGAAACTTGCATCCGGGGCGTGGCGATAGCGTGAGAGCGTTACCTCCTCATCCGCCAGCATCGGCGTCACGAGCCCGGCGCCGGCCTTGTAGGCATGCTCGGCGATCCGCCGCACCAGCGGCAGGGCGGCGACTGGTGCGGTCAGGAACAGATCCTGCCCGGCCTGGAGATTCAGGCCGACCTTGACGGCGACTTCGGCGAGCTTGTCGAGCTTGGCCGGATCGATCGATGCCAGGATATTCGGCTGATGCGTGGTCATGGAATGCGGCCTCTCATGCTTGGCAAATCCCTGATCGGCATCATGCAGCCGATCAGGGCGTCTTTGCGGTTTGGCAACAAGAACATCGCCCGCTTGGTCCGGTGCAATGGGCTAGCCGAGCAAATTGCGCAGCGTTCGCATGAAGGCGCGCGAACCGGGCTCGATCAGGGCATCGGGAAAATCGAAATCCGGGTTGTGCAGCTGCGGCGAGGTTTCGCCCGAGCCGAGGATGAACATCGCCGATTTCGCCTGGCGGCCGAACAGGCCGAAATCCTCGGAGCCGCGCGATGGCGAGCCCTCGCCGTGCCGGAGCTTCTCGTCATCGAAGGCCTTGCGCAGGAGCGCCACCGCCTCGGCATCGTTTTCGCAATGATGGAAGACGTCGTGATAGCTCAGCTCGACGCCAAGACCCGATGCTTCAGCCGTTTCGCGCACCAGCGCTTCGGCCCGTGTGCAAAGCGCGCCCATTTGCGCATCGTTCAGCGTGCGCAGCGTCGCCCAGATTTCGGCCCGGCCGGGTGCGATCCCAAAGGCAGCTTCGCCGATCGCAGCGTGGGTCACGGTGACGAGCGCATAGGCGGCATCGAGCGGACCGCCGGGGCCGAGCGCCGTCAATGCCGGCATCAGCCGGGCCACCGCCGCAACCGGCGAGATGCCGTGTTCCGGCATGGAGGCATGCGAGGTCTTGCCGGTCAGCACGATCTGCAGTCCGCGCGAGGCACAGTTTGCGGGGCCTTCGGAGAGCGTGATGTAGCCCAATGGCAGGCCGGGTTTATTGTGGAGCGAGAAGGCGTAGTCCGGTGCGATTTCCGCGAATTTCGGATCGGCGATGACGGCGGCGGCACCTGCGCCGTTCTCCTCTGCCGGCTGGAACAGCAGCACCGCACGACCGCGCTGCGGCCGTTGGCGGCCGAGCCCGCGCGAGAGCGCGGCGACCATGGTCATGTGCCCGTCATGGCCGCAGGCATGGGATTTGCCGGGCACCTGCGAGCGATGGGGGCTCTCCGAGATTTCCTCGATCGGCAGGGCGTCCAGTTCGCAGCGAACCATCACTGTCGGCCCCGGCTCGCGCCCTTCATAAATCGCAGCGACGCCGTGGCCGCCGAGCCCGGTCACGATACGGTCCGGCTCGCTCGGGGCAAGGAAGGCAACCACTGCCTTCGCCGTCTCCTGTTCCTCGCCCGATATCTCGGGAGAGCGGTGCAGCTGCTGCCGCCAAGCGACAAGCTCGACCATGTCGGAGTTGGTGAGAAACATTCCGTTATCCCCTGAGCGCCGGCTGAACCAGAGCTGATGCCGGCTTCGTATGGCCAGAGAATTATCAGCTTGCGTGGAGCGGCAAGCGCCATTCTTGCCTGCGGGGGGCGCGCTGTGCTCATTCCACGCCCCCAAACCGATGAGTTTACTGCGGAGGCAGCCTCCCGAAGCAAGCCCTCACCGGCTGCCTTCGAAACCCGCCAGATACTTGCCCAGCAGTGCGTTGAGGGCCGCGTTCTCATCCGCGGAGAGTATGGAACTCAGCTGCGCCTGGGTTGCGACATGTGCCGTGACAGCAGCCTCGATTATCGCAAATCCACGCTCGGTCAGTGAAATGATGAAACTGCGGCGATCCTCGGGGTTATGGGTGCGCTCGACGAGGCCCGCCTTCTCCAGCTGGTCGATGCGGTTCGTCAGCGTGCCCGAGGTGATCATCATCGTCGCCAGCAGATCTCCCGGCGACAGGCTATAGGGAGGGCCGGACCGTCGCAGTGTCGCCAGCACGTCGAAACTAGCGCTGTTGAGGCCATGCTCGGCGAAGGTCTTCTCCATCTCACGGCCGAGATGCTGCGAGAGCCGCTTCAGACGGCCGAACAACCCCATCGGGGTGACGTCGAGGTCCGGTCTTTCCCGGTTCCACTGCGCGAGAATTCCGTCGACATGGTCCATGCCCCCATCGTTGCGACAGAATATCTTGACGTCAAGATATTTGTCATTATCTTGACGTCGAGATAATGAGTGAGACCGCCATCATGGCCCGCAATGCCGACTTGCTGCTGACCGCGATCGCCCCAGCTATCTGGGGCAGCACCTATCTGGTGACGACGGAGTTCCTGCCGCAGGGCTACCCCCTGACCGTGTCGATGCTGCGTGCGCTCCCGGCCGGCCTCCTGCTGCTGCTCGCCGTCCGGCAATTGCCGCAGGGAATCTGGTGGGGACGGGTTCTCCTCCTCGGCGCGCTCAATTTCTCGCTGTTCTGGTGGATGCTGTTCATCGCGGCCTATCGGCTGCCCGGCGGGGTCGCGGCGACCGTAGGGGCGATCCAGCCGCTCGTCGTCCTGCTCCTCGCGCGTCTGCTGCTCGGTTCCGCCATCCGCCCGCTCGCCATCGTCGCGGCCATCGCCGGCATGGCAGGTGTCGCGCTGCTGATTCTGACGCCGCAGGCGGCGCTCGATCCGCTCGGCATCGCCGCTGGTCTCGCCAGTGCGCTGTCGATGGCGGCGGGCACGGTCCTGAGCCGGCGCTGGCAGCCGCCGGTCTCGCCACTGACCTTCACCGCCTGGCAGCTGACCGCTGGGGGAACCCTGTTGCTGCCGGTGGTCTTCTGGCTCGAACCCGCGCCGCCGACGCTGACCGGCACGAACATCCTCGGCCTTGCCTATCTCGGGTTGGTCGGCGCTGCCCTGACCTATATCCTCTGGTTTCGTGGCATTGCCCGACTGGGTCCCTCGACGGTTTCGCCACTCGGCTTTCTCAGCCCGATGACGGCGGTCATCCTCGGCTGGTCGGTCCTGGGCCAATCGCTCAGCCCCGCCCAGATCGCCGGCATGGCGATCGTCCTCGGCAGCGTCTGGCTGAGCCAGCGCGCTCAGCAGGCTGTGCCAGCCAGCGCTCCCACGGTGGGGAAACACCAGGAGGCATGACAGGGCACGCCTCGGGCCATGCGTTCCGTCAGTCGTCCTGGAACAGCTCTTCGTAGGCGAACAGCCCCTGATGGCCGCCGGTGTGCCAGAACACCACTGTTTCGTCGGGCCTGAACGCACCATGCCGAACCAGCGAAAACAGCCCGGCCATGGCCTTGCCGGTATAGACCGGATCGAGAAGGATGCCCTCCAGCCGTGCAACGCTTGTCACGGCCTCGAGCATCGCCGCCGTCGGCTGGCCGTATCCAGGTCCGATCTGCGATGCGTCGATCGTGATCGGGACATCGGCGACATTCTGGGGTCCGGCGAGCGCGAGCGTGTCGCGCGCAAGGCCAGCGACGATACCGCGGGCTTCTTCGGCCTGCCGCGAGACGCTGATGCCGTGGACCGCGCAAGCGAGGCCCTGCGTCTGCACACCTGCAACGATGCCGGCATGGGTGCCGCCGCTGCCGGTCGCGAGCACGATATGGTCGATCTGTCGGCCTGCGGCCTTGGCCTGCCCGGCGAGTTCGACGAGCGCGTCATGATAGGCGAGTCCGCCCAGTGCATTGGAGCCGCCGATCGGGATGAAATAGGGCCGCCGGCCCTGCGCGCGCAGCGCAGCAAGCGTCTGTTCGAGCGCCTCCATGGCGTCCTGCTCGGCGGTTAGGAGGTGGATATCGGCGCCGAGCAATCGGTCGAGCAGGATGTTGCCGTTGGTCCGGTAGCTCGCGCCGCGGCCGCTGATCTTGTCGGTCAGGAGCAGAACGCAGCCGAGGCCGTTCCTGGCGGCGGCAGCGGCCGTCTGCCGCGCGTGATTGGATTGGACGGCCCCGAGCGTGACCAGCGTGTCGGCCCCCTGGAGAAGCGCGTCGCCGACGAGATATTCGAGCTTGCGGGCCTTGTTGCCGCCGCCTGCGAGACCTGTGCAATCGTCGCGCTTGATCAGGATCGTCGGTCCGGGGCCATGACGTCGGAGTTCCTGCGTCAGGCGGGGCAGATCCTCGAGGGGCGTCGGCACGATCGCAAGGGGAGCCCGGCTCCGTTCAGCCAGTGACCAGGGCTTGTTCATGTCGCTTCTTCCTCACCGAGCCTGGCGCAGAGGCGCCGCAGCCCACCATAGCGGTCGTGCCGGAAAAGGCAGCAGCGCCGTTGCTGGACCGCCATGCGAATTTGCTCCCGAGCCCAGCGTCATGCCGCACTCGCCATGGCTGGACTGTCCCGCTGTGAAATCGTCCCTTGCCCGTCGGGCTGGCCGACGGGTGGGAGGAGTCACATCCTCCGCGAGATCCGCGGATCGAGCTTGTCGCGCAGCCCGTCGCCCAGCAGGTTGACCGCGAGCACCACCAACGCCAGCGCGATCGCCGGACAAAAGATCGTCCAGGGCGCGCGCGCCAGATAGAGCCTGCTCGACGCGATCATGTTGCCCCAGCTCGGCGTTTCCGGCGGCACGCCGGCGCCGAGGAATGACAGCGACGCTTCGACCAGGATTGCCGATGCGCAGATATAGGTCGCCTGCACGATCAGGGGCGCGATGGTGCTCGGCATGATGTGAAGCACCAGAATCCGCGGCGTGCGTGCGCCGCAGGCAATGACGGCCTCGACAAAAGGGAGCTCGCGGACGCTGAGGACGATCGAGCGGACCAGCCTGACCACGCGCGGCAGTTCCGGAATGGCAATCGCGGCGACGACGATGCCGATACTGCCCTGGTTGAGAGCGACCAGGGCGATAGCCAGCAAGATCGCCGGGATCGCCATTAGCCCGTCCATCAGACGCATGACCGGGGTCTCGATCCAGCGGTAATAGCCGGCCATCAGTCCGATCAGCAGCCCGGCGCTGATCGAGATCGTCGCGACGCTGAGACCGACAATCAGTGAGACGCGTGCACCGTAGACGGTGCGGGCGAAGACGTCCTGGCCGAGATGGTCGGTGCCGAACCAGAACTGCGCGGATGGCGGCAGCAGCCGGCGTGTTGGCGCCTTAAGCATCGGGTCGCCGGCGAGCAGTGGCGCGAAGATCGCGATCGCGACGAAGAAGATCAGGATGGCGCCGCCCAGCAGCATCGTAGGGTTGCGCCGGGCGAAGCGCCTGAACCGGGCGCCGAGACTGCGCGGCGCAGGGCTGAGGGCTGAAGGGGCGGTATGGGCCGTGATCACGCTCATCGCTTCGCTCCCTCAGTACCGGATCCGGGGATCGATCAGCGAATAGGAAAGATCGACGAGCAGATTGACCAGGACATAGATGCCGGAGAACAGCAGGATCACGCCCTGGATGATCGGGTAGTCGCGCTTCGAAATGGCATCGACCACGAGCCGTCCGATGCCGGGAATGTTGAACACCGTCTCAGTGATGACGACGCCGCCGATGAGAAGCGCGACGCCTATCCCGATCACTGTGATGATCGGCACGCCCGCGTTCTTGAGCGCATGCTTCATCAGCATCTTCTTCGTCGTGACACCTTTGGCCTTGGCAGTCCGGATATAGTCTTCCTCAAGCACCTCCAGCATCGAAGCGCGCGTCATGCGTGCGATCAGCGCGATATAGGCGAGACCGAGCGTGACCGTTGGCAGGATCAGGTGGAGCAGCCACGGCCCCACGCCATCGGCGAGCGGCTTGTAGCCCTGGACGGGAAGCCAGCGCAGCTCGATCGCGAAGATGTAGATCAGGCCGTAGCCGACGACGAAGGCCGGCATTGAGAAGCCTAGAACGGAAAATCCCATCAGGGCACGGTCGACCAGGCTCCCGACCCTCCAGGCCGCGATCACACCGAGACTGACCGCGATGCTCACGGCGAAGAGCATGGTCAGCAGCGCGAGCGAAAGCGTCGGCTCCAAGCGTTGGATGATCAGCCTGCTGACCGGTGTGTTCGAAAAGATCGAAACCCCGAGATCTCCGCTCAGCACGCGTGCGGCCCAGCGCCAGAATTGTATCAGCAGCGGATCGTCGAGCCCGAGCCGCTGACGGATGGCAACGATCTGCTGAGGCGTCGCGTAATCGCCGGCGATGATTGCGGCAGGATCGCCGGCCGAGAAATGCAGCAGCAGGAAGACGAAGATGCCGACGAGCGTCATCACCAGCAGGGTCTGGGCCAGCCGTTGGGCGATGTAACTGAGCATGGGGTCGATCGTCCTCCTTCAACCTAAGCAGGCTGGAAGCGGCAGGCCGGTCGCGCCGCGCGCCGGCTGCACCGTCGACCAGCCCGCCGGAATGGTTCGATGCCGGCCGGGACGGAGCCCGGCCGGTGGAGGCGGCTACCCCTTCTTGACGTTCCAGAACGGGATCAGCTCCGGCATGCCGATCAACCCGGTGAGATTGCGCAGGGCCGCGGGCTGGAACCATTGCCCGTAATACATGTGCGGCACGAAATCCCAGGCGTTCTGTTGCATGTCGCGCGCGATCTGGCGGCGTTCTGCATCATTCGAAGCTGCCGCCCACTTGTCACGGAAGGCTTCGTGCTTCTCGTCGGAAGGCCAGCCGAACCAGCCTTTCTCGCCATTGGCGGCATGGCCGCTGAGCGCCACGGGATTGCCGAAGGCGTTGACCGAGCCCGAGGTGAAGAAGACGTTCCAGCCGCCCTGGTCCGGGGGGCTCTTAACGGCACGCCGCGTGATGACCGCGCCCCAGTCCGAGGCCTGCAGCGAGACGTTGAAGCCGGCCTGGCGCATCCACTGCGCGATCAGGTTCGCGGCATTGTTCATGTAGGCTATGTTGGTGGCGTGCAGCACGACGACGGGGCGGCCGTCATAGCCGGATTCCTTGACGAGCTGCCTGGCCTTCTCGATGTTCTGGCCGCCCTTGAACCAGTCGATATTGGCGTCGTTCTCCATCGGCGTGCCCATGCCGAATAGCGAAGAGCAGCCCTTGAAGTATTTCTCGTCGCCGAAGGTCGCCTTCATCACCTCGGTCGGGTGAATGAGGTAGAGCATCGCCTGGCGGGCCTTGACGTTGTTGAATGGCGGGTGGAGCCAGTTGACGCGGGCCCAGCCGAGCTGGCCCTGCTTGTTCAGGACCTCGAGCTTGATCTCCTTCTCGCCCTCCAGGGAGGAGAGCAGATCGACATTCGGATACTCGATCATGTCGATCTCGCCGGCGCGGATGGCGGCGATCGCCGTCGCCTCGTCGGCGATGTTCTCGTAGACGACGCGGTCGACATTCACGACCTTGCCGCCGGAGGTGAAGACGGCCGGCTCCGAACGCGGCACATAGTTCGGGTTCTTGTCGTAGACGTAGCGCTGGCCCTGGACGACGGCGTCCTGGTTCATGACGAACGGGCCGGAGCCGATGATCGTCTGGATCTGCTGCATCGGGTCGGTCTGCGCTTCCTTCTCGCGCATGATGTAGCAGGCATTGGTCGCCGCCTTGGCGAGCCACTCGACGGCCAGGCTGTAGGGCTCCTTCATCACGAGCTGGAAGGATTTGTCGTCCTTCACGGGAGTGTCGGCGAGGCGGGTCATCATGTGCTGGCCGCCGCCGTCGCGCGCACCCCAGCGCCGGATCGAGGCGACGCAATCGCGCGCTGTCACCGGCGTGCCGTCGGTGAAGCGCAGGCCGTCGCGGAGCTCGAAGCTGTAGGTCTTGCGGTCGTCCGAGAGCGAGTATTTCGACACCATCTGTGGCTTCGGCTCGAACTTGTCGTCGACCCCGAACAGCGTGTCGTAGACCATCGCAGCATGATACGAGGTCATGTTCGCGGTGGTCCAGACTGGATCGAATACGCGAAGATCGCCATGCAGCACGGCGCGGATGGTGCGTGAGACGGGTGGGGTGGTCTGGGCCCTAAGGCGGGCAGGGGCGGCGGTCAGTGCTCCAGCGGCGAGACTGCCCTGGACGAATCTGCGGCGTGTGGTCGTCATGTCTCTCTCCCTCCAAGAGATGCTGAATGACCGCGAGCATTCGCTTCGTCTGGCCACCCTCGATGATCAAATCACGGTCAAGTCTCCTTCGACGCGGCCAGGCTCAGACGACGATGCGGCCGGGTGGCAGCGGGTCGTGAGGCCAAAGCGGCCGGGCGATCTTGCGATAGGGGTATTTGCGCACGTCGAGATGCGATGGCCCGCCGCCGTCGGTGTAGATCACCGCGCTGGCGATCGGCCCGTAAGCGGCATGGAAATGGTTGGTCGACTTGACGCTGACGATACGCTTCTGCGTCGGGTCGATGCCGACGCTGGTAAAGATCTCGAGCCCCAGCGCCTGCGTGCGGTGCGATAACAGCGCGACGTCGATGCCGTCGATGCGGATGCCTACGGCATTGCCGATCGGGACTTTGGCTGTGCCGAAGCTCTGGGTGCCATTGCGGATCGCTCCGAGCACGGTGACGTCGCCATCGACCGGCTTGCCCGAGGTCGAGGCGGCCTTGCCGCCGAAGCGCAGCGGGATGGTGGCGCCGACACCGGCGGTCAGGCAGAATTCGACGGCGACAGGGTCCCAGACCGGACCGATCGCCGCATCGCGAATACCCCGTTCGCGCAGGCGGTGGATGATGTTGGTATTGTCGGACGCCGCCCCTCCTCCGGCATTGTCGGTCGAATCTGCAATGACGCTCGGGCCGTTGGCAGAACTGCCGAGAGCCCGGTCGAGCGCTTCGTCTAGCGGAACCACCGGCGGAGCGAATTGCCCCTTCAGCGAGCGGAACTCCTCGCCGAGCCGCGCGGCGAGCGCATCTCCGGCGGCCTTGGCATTGTCGGTGACGACCAGGACCCGCGTGCCGATCTCGGGCACGTCGCCTTGCTGGAAACCGTGAGCCAGCGAGACCGAAAGCACGCCGTCCTTGCCCTCGAGTGCGCTCATCCGGTCGACGAAGGAGCGCCCGGGCTCGCGCGTGGTCGGCACCAGCTCGATCATCCGGCAGTCATAGAGCGACATCATCGGCTTGATCGTGCCGCGGATCGTCGCAAGGATGATGTCGACCAATTCCTCGGCCCGCTCGACGAAGTCGATATGCGGGTACTCCTTGTAGAGAATGATGGCATCCGCCAGCCGCACGCGCTTTTCGGTCAGGTGGCAATGCGGATCGAGCTCGACCCCGATCGGCACCTTCGGGCCGACGATGGCGCGGACATGTTCCAGGATGTCGCCCTCGCAATCGTCACAGCCATGCGCGACCATGGCCCCGTGCAGCCCGAGCAGGACGCCGTCGACCGGCATTGCGGCTTTGAGTTGACCGAGGATCTCGTCCCGCATCTCCTCGTAATCGGCCTGGGCACAGGTTCCCGAGGGCTCGGCCCAGAAGCAGGAACCTTCGATCAGCGTGAAACCGTCTCGCTCTGCCCGCTGGCGCGCCACATAAAGTGGCGCGGTGCAATGCGTCGCCCGGTCGGGATGCTGACCTGCGGGAAAATAGGCCGATGCCTCGAAGTTCGCGCGGGATGTCGGGATAGGCGAAAACGTATTCGTCTCGGTAGCAAGCGACGCGGCGAACAGACGCATAATCAGAGCCTTCCCGTTTCGTGCGGAGGCAAGCTCCGACGTGAGCAATGCGCCTGTCAAGCTGCGTCGCAGCAAGAAAACCCGCTTTGTGAGGCTCGCAATCCCGGAGCTGAGGTCAATGGCCACTGACGACGGCGATGGGGGCATTCGTCGTTTTACATCCTATCCGCGCAAATCCACTTTTCTCTGTCATCAGGGATGTAGGAGAATCGCGCCGGCCGCGCGAACCTTGGGCCCTCGGATACCGCTCATCATGTCGCTGCGGGCCGCTGTGGCCGTCGGCCCGCCTGCGCTTTGGACGACTTCGGACGACACAGCGTTGGGAACCGCCGGCCGTCGGCGGCGTTAGCCAGCAAGACGGGTCGCGAGGATTTGCCCCATGAACAGCACTCGAATTGGCGGGCTGCTCAGCATTGGCCTGAGCACACTTGTTCTTGTGACACCCGCTCACTCTGCCGGGTTCTTCGATGAACTGGCCCGCGCCGTGTTCGGGAGGCCACCTCCGCAGGTTTACCCGACTGCGCCTGAACCGCTCGATGTGACCGTTCGGCCGACGCGTCGTTCGCCTCAGCGGAAAGCCGTCGTATCCAGGCCGGTGCCCCCCATCGTAAAACTCGATCCGGCTACCGATCACTATTGGTACCTGGACGACCCGACCCTGCGCCGCGGCGATATCGTCGTGACACGTTCGGACGTTCTGGTCTTTGAGGGGCGTGCCAGTCAAAACCACAGTGCCAGCGATTTTACTGCCCTTGGGCAGTCTCGCCTCGTATCCAGGTCCACCCAGCAGAGGGTCGAGGCGGCGGCGGGCGGTCGCAAGTTCGAGCCAGACCCCGGCCCACGAACCATCGCCGAGCGCGACCCAGCGAATTAATCAGCGGCGCATGGATCATTGCACCGTAGGCGGCCGCTCGCAGGGCGGCGTAACCCGGTTCTGCTTCGCGAACTTGCCCGCACGATGCGCCCTGCATCGCGTTCGATCGAGAAGTGCTGCTGATCCCCGCGGAGAGCGATATAATCACCTCGATCGAGAGGAATCCGCCTGACCAATCCTGCTGCTGAACCGTTGAAATCCCCTGGAGGAGGACCCGGATCATGGCCGCCAAGGAGTTGAAGTTCTCGTCCGACGCCCGCGAGAGGATGCTGCGCGGCGTCGAAATCCTGGCCAACGCCGTCAGGGTCACGCTTGGTCCCAAGGGGCGCAACGTCGTGATCGAGAAGTCGTTCGGTGCGCCCCGCATCACCAAGGACGGTGTCGCCGTCGCCAGGGAGATCGAACTTGCCGACAAGTTCGAGAACATGGGCGCTCAGATGGTGCGCGAGGTCGCCTCAAAACAGCATGATGCTGCCGGCGATGGCACCACGACCGCAACGGTGCTGGCCCACGCCATCGTCCGGGAGGGGGCCAAGGCCGTCGCCGCCGGCATGAACCCGATGGATCTGAAGCGCGGCATCGACTTGGCGGTCGAGGCTGCGGTGGCAGATTTCAAGAAGAACGCCAAGATGGTCACGGCCAATAGCGAGATCGCTCAGATCGGAACCATCTCGGCCAATGGCGACACCAAGATCGGGGCGATGATCGCGGCGGCGATGAAGAAGGTCGGCAACGAGGGTGTCATCACGGTCGAGGAGGCAAAATCGCTCGAGATCGAACTCGACGTGGTCGAGGGCATGCGGTTCGATCGTGGCTATATTTCACCCTATTTCATCACAGATGCGGAACGGATGCGGGCCGAATTGGAAGACGCCTATATCCTGATCCACGAGAAGAAACTCTCCTCGCTCCAGCCGATGTTGCCGCTGCTCGAGGCCGTGGTGCAAACCGGCAGGCCGCTGCTGATCATCGCCGAGGACGTGGAAGGGGAGGCTCTCGCCACGCTCGTGGTCAACAAGCTGCGGGGTGGCCTCAAGGTCGCGGCCGTCAAGGCCCCGGGCTTCGGCGATCGCCGCAAGGCCATGCTGGAGGATATTGCGATCCTCACTGGCGGAACCGCCATTTCCGACGATCTCGGCATCAAGCTCGAGACCGTCACGCTCCAAATGCTCGGCGGTGCCAAGAAAATCATGATCGAGAAGGAAAGCACCACCATCGTCGACGGTGCCGGCAAGAAGAAGGAGATCGGAGCTCGCGTGGCACAGATCAAGGCGCAGATCGAGGAGACCAACTCGGACTACGATCGCGAGAAGCTCCAGGAGCGTCTGGCCAAGCTCGCCGGTGGCGTTGCGGTCATCCGCGTCGGCGGCGCGACTGAGGTCGAGGTCAAGGAGAAGAAGGATCGTGTCGACGATGCCATGCACGCGACCCGCGCGGCGGTCGAGGAAGGTATCCTGCCGGGGGGCGGCGTGGCTCTGCTGAGGGCGATGAAGGCCCTTGCCGCCGTCAAGCCCGCCAATGCCGACCAGAAGACCGGCGTCGAAATCGTGTACCGCGCCCTGCAGGCTCCGGCCCGCCAGATCGTCGACAACGCCGGCGCCGACGGTGCGGTCATCGTCGGCAAGCTGATTGAGAAGGATGATTACAACCGGGGCTACAACGCAGCGACAGGTGAATATCAGGATCTTGTGGCGAACGGAGTGATCGATCCAGCCAAGGTGGTGCGGACCGCCCTTCAGGATGCTGCGTCGATCGCCTCGCTGCTGATCACCACAGAAGCGATCATTGCCGAGCTGCCGAAGAGGGAATCGGCTCCGGCGATGCCGGGTGGCATGGATTTCTGATGATCGACACGGCGCGGCCCCTTTGGAGGGGGCGGTCGCGAAGAAGATCCGGCCGCATCATTCGGGAGGAGAATTGCGCGCCATCTCGGAGATTTTCGGCACTGCCTCTCACGCGTTACGCCGGTGTGCCCGGTAAGTATGGGCCAGGTTCAGCTGGGTTGTGGCTTGTTGCGCCTCACGCCAATCGCGACGGCGAGCCCTGGAATGAGATCGAGACGGTTGTAGACGCAAATGGCGGTCGCGACATTCCAGAGCACCATGGTCGCCGTGCTGGCCACTGCTGCGCCGATTGCTCCGAAAAGCGCGATTCCTATGGCGCAGGCTGCAACATTCGCGACGGCGCTCACGACCATTATGACGGCGGCGGCGCGCTCATGTCCGGTCATGGTCAGGACGTTCTGATGCGGGCCGGCTGCCGCAGCAAAGACCTGACCGATCATCAGGATCTCAGCAACATGAACTGCGGCGACGAAATCCTCGCCAAACCATCGCAGCAGCGGCTCGAGCACCACCAGAAGCGGCACGGCGAGCATCATCGCCCCGACGAAGGACAACACGCTGGCGCGCGCGAACAGCGTCTGCAGGCCTAGCCGGTCCCCACGCGCGTGAAGGTCCGCGATCGTGGGGGCAAATACGGTGCTTACGGCGACGCGCGGCAGCAGGAGCAGCATCGCCACATTGAAGCCGACCGCAAACGTGCCGGCATCCCGGATGTTTCCGGTCCAGCCGAGCAGCATCACCCCGGTGCGGTTCATCAGGGTGTCGACGGCCGTCATGATCATGATGGGAAAGACGGCGGTCAACCAATAGCGAGGAGCGTAGGTCGAGCTGACGCCCCGCAGAGCAAGGGGCCAGAGCTGGCGCATGGTCACGCAGACCACGCCCACCGTGACCGCCGAACTGATCAACAGCGCAGCCATGACGAGCGCTGCGTCCAGCCGCCATGAAACCGCAGTGCCGGCCGCGACGACAAGCACCAGCAAAAGACCGTCGCGGACGATGCGTTCCGGCAGAAGAGCCGAAACGATACCGCCGAAGGCGCGTAGCAGCGTTGCTCCAATCAGATACATCGTGACCAGCGGGATTGTGGCCATCCCGATCAGCAGGCTGGTGGAAAGCTCCGAGTGCGGGCGAGCGGAGGAAACGGCCACGATCCCGGCACCAATTCCGGCGAGAACGATGGCTGCCACGAGGGTCCAGCCCACGGCAAACTGAATCACCCCGCGCGCCAGAGACCACTCCCCCTTCGCACCATAGGCCGGCACGAACCGAAGCAGGGCGACATTGAAGCCGAGGGTCGCGCTGTAGGCCAGGAGGCTGACCCAGGCAAACGCATAGGAATAAGTGCCATAGCTGGAAAGGCCGACCAACCGGGCAATCTCGAATTGAGCAACACTGGTAAGCCCTGCGCCGCCGACATAGACGACGAGAGCCCAAACGCTCCCGGACGAGAGCCGGTGAGCCAGGTCACTGCTGCCCTTCGAGCTGGTTTCGCCGCTTGTCGGTGCGGCCGCAGGCTTGGATAGAGCGGCCGTCGTCGGCGGATTGTCGCTGCGGGGCGGCCGGGTGACGGTGTCGTTGGCGTAACCTGTCAACATCAGATCAATACCCAGCGTTGTGGCTGTAATCGATCATGACCGACGCCAGCTCTTGAAGCCGCGGATGTCCTTGAAATGGAAACCGGCATCGCGCTCGGTATCGACCCAGGTCAGCACCGACGCCACGCGGGGAGCGCCATCGGCGTCGGCCCCCGGAGCGCCGCCGACGAGCCGCAGCGCACTTTGCGCCATTTCCCGGCCGGTCTGTGCCCAGCGCACCACGAGCAGTACCTGATCGGCCCAGCCCGCGAGAAAACTCGCTTCCAGCCGATCGACCGCTGCAGGTCCATCGATCACGATGAAGTCGTAGGTCTCGCGGAACTGATCAAGCCAGTGCGGAACCTGCGGGTTTGCGAGGAAATGAAGCAGGTTGCCATCGAGTCGAGGCGGCGGAATGTAGTCGACCCCAAGCTCAGGAAGGTGCTCCACCGCTTCGGCGATCGGTCGGCCGCGGCTCAGGACGTCGACGAGATCGACGCCGGGGGCGGCGGCGCGCGCCATCGTCACGATGTCCCGTTCAGGGAGTCCGCTTGGTTCGCCGAGGTCGATCAGGAGTACGCGCAGTCGAAGGCGCGCCGCCGAGAGGACAAGGCTCCGCGCGACCGTGGTCTTGCCTTCGCCCGGAAGGGCGGAGCTGACAAGGATGATCTTCGACGCGAAGCTGCCGGAGCCCCTGGGCAACACGGAGATCAGCAATGAGCGGATTGACCGCGCATAGATTGATTGAGGCTTCTGCCGCAGCAGATCCTCGATCCGCTTTGCGTGCCGGAGCGTGACCTGCGGGACCTGCCCGAGGCAAGGAACGCCCAGCGCCTCGGCGGCTTCATCCGTGCTGCGAAGGGTATGATCAAGTCTGTCGATGCCGAGCGCAAGCAGGACGCCCATAATGCCGAAGACCATCACGCCGGGCGGAATGAGGAAGGCCGGGTGAATCGAACTTGGCCTTTCCGGCGGCCACGCCGAGGCCATTACCCGGACGTCCGGCTGAATGAGTTGGACCTGTTCGTTCGCCTGCTGCTGACGGCTCAGAAGGGCATCGTAAAGCTGGGCTACCGCGGCCGCCTGACGCTCGAGAGCCCGCAATCCGGACATGCTGGCCGCGGTTTCGGTCGCCGCCGCCTTCAGGGACTGCAGCCGCTCCTCGATTGATCTGGCCTGAGCCTGGAGAATGCGACCGTCGGTCTCGACTTGGCTGAGCGCCTGATCGATCGCCTGCTCCGTTACACGGTCCGCTTCCCGGCGCGCCTCCGGCTGAGGCTCCTGACCGACGGTCGCTGGGGTTGCTTCGCTGTGGGCGAACTCGGCCAGACTCGCTGATCCCAATGCATCCGCAAGGGCGGCGGTGGGTGCGCCGCGCTGGCGCAAGTCGTTGAACCGGTTCAGCCGTTGTTGCGTCGCGGCGAAATCGGACTTGGCCAGGGCCAACTGCCGGGCCAGCTGTGCGATTTGCTGGCCGGTTACATCAGGGGTGCCATCGACCGTTGCGCCATGGAGCAAGCGGTAGGCCTGCAGCTCCTCTTCGGCACGCGCCACCTCCAACCTCATTTCGGGAACGCGCTTGGCGAGCCAAACCACAAGCTGCTCCGCATCGGTGCGCTTTCGTTGCGCAGTATCCTCGATGTAGACATGCGCGACGGTGTTCGCGATCTCGGCTGCACGTCGCGGATCGGAATCGGTTGCAACAACAGACAAGACTCTCGAACGCCGCTCTTGGCCGATCTTGACGGAGCGCTTCAGCTGCTGGGCCAGCGCGCTTTCGTTACTGTCGGGGGATTGGCTGTCGGAGCTACGCTTGAACGGCTGCGTGATAAACGACCAGGCGGCACCGAGCCCATCCTGGACACGGTGCAGCCAGGAATCCGGTTGGTTGCCTGCCGCCACCCCTTCCTCATGGGCGAGAAGGAGCGCCGAAGCGACCCGTCGCAGATGCGCATCGGAGGAAAGCACGGCCAAGTGCGTGTCGATCGCCGCATCGTCGATGGCTTGAGAGGCCTGGGATGTGCCACTCGACCCTTCCGAGGCGCGATCGACGACGATTTGCGTCGTTGCCGTATAGGCGGGCGACATGATCAGGCCAACGATTGCGACCCCTCCGCCGCCGAGTAGCATCATTGCGAGGATCAAACCCCGCCGCCTCGACAGCGCGTGGACGATCCGCTGGAATGGCAGCGGGCCTGGCGCCGATCCAATGATCGGCCTGGTTATCCGCGTCGTCGGTTCGAGTGGCGGCAGATCCGAAGGTCGTGCCGTCGCGATGAACCGCTGGCCCTTGCCGGTCAACGCTTCCATCGTCAGCTCCCCTGCAATGCGAGGTCGAATTCACCGACCGGTGTGGTGGCTGGCGGACCTGCGACTTCGTCGAGCCAGGCCTCGAGCATCAGCACGGCCCAAAGCGCCTGCGAATGGTCGCGACGGCCGCTCAGGTGCTCCGCCCAGCACGCCTGGACCGCCCCCGCGTCGAGAAGATCATGGCGCCGCAGCCGCGATTCGGTCAGCAAGTCGGCTGCCCAGGCCCGTAGCGGGCCCTTCAGCCAGGCACCGACAGGCACGTCGAAGCCCTGCTTGGGGCGCTCGAACAGGTGCCGGGGCAAGTAGCGCGCAAGAACCTGTCGCAGGATCCACTTGCCCTGGCCGTGGCGCACCTTGACCGCTGTCGGCAGGCGCCAGGCGAATTCGACGACGCGATGATCCAAAAGCGGACAGCGGGCTTCCAGGCTCGTCGCCATGCTTGCCCGGTCGAGCTTCACCAGAATGTCGCTCGTCAGATATCCGGTCATGTCCCGAAAGATCAGTTGCGACACCAGGTCGTCGAGGACGGGAGCATCGGGCTCGGCCGCTTCGGCGTCGCGCGCCAGGGTCAGCTCCGAGACACGCGTCAGCCGCCGGTAGATTTCCCGGTCTCCGTTTGCGGCGAAAAGATCGGAAAGACGCCTCAGGCGGTCGCCGCGCAGCGAGCGCCTCAGCCCGTCCGGCACCGGCAGCCGATTGACGATCTCCTCGCTTGCGCCATTCGCCAGGTGAACGAGGAAATCTGCAGCGGTGCGGCGGAGAATTGGGGGCATGCCAAGCAGAGAAGCCAGCCGCACCGCAAGAAAATGCCTGGAGTAGCCGGCAAAGCATTCGTCGCCACCATCGCCCGACAGAGCCACGGTCACGTCGCTGCGAGCGAGGCGGGAGACGAGCAGGGTCGGGATTTGCGACGAGTCGGCGAATGGCTCGTCCCAGATGCGTGGCAATTCTGGGATGACCTCGCGCGCCTCCGCCGGCGTCAGGTGCAGCTCCGTATGATCTGTCCCGATGTGCCGAGCGATACGACCGGCCTCGGCCGACTCGTCATAGCCTCGTTCGCGAAATGCAATCGTGAACGTGCGCACCGGCCTGTTGGACTGGGCCTGCATCAGCGCGACGACGGTCGAGCTGTCGATTCCTCCGGAGAGGAATGCGCCGAGCGGAACGTCGGCGACCATCCGCTCGCGCACGGTGAGACGAAGCAGTTCGTCAAGCTCCGCGACCAGTGCGACATCGTCGGAAACGAACGGATTCTTCCGCCCCTCTTCGGCTACGGCAGCCAGGGACCACCACTGGTGGATCCTCGACTTGAGAGTTGCTGTGTCGGGAGCGTCGGCGATCTCGTCGGCGCTCACTGACAGCATGGCTCCAGGGGGCAGCTTGAACACATCGTGCCAGATGCAGCACCGATCCGGCATCGTGCCGCGCGCCAGCATGGCGGCCACAGCCTCCCGATCGATCCGGGCTTGAAAGCCCGGAAACATACGAATTGCCTTCAACTCGGAAGCAAACACCAGGGCACGTCCGATGCGCGCGATGTAGAGCGGCTTCTTCCCCATCCGATCTCGGACCAGATGGAGAACACGCGCCCTTCTGTCCCAGAGGCCGAGTGCGAACATACCTGTGAAGCGCTGGAGCGCCCTTTCCAGACCCCAGCTTTCGATCGCGCCGAGCATCACCTCGGTGTCGCTGCCTCCACGGAAGCTATGCCCCAGATCTTCGAGTTCGCGGCGCAGGGCTTGGAAATTGTAGACCTCGCCGTTGAAGGTCATGACCAGCCGTCCGCTATGGGAAAGCATCGGCTGGTGCCCGCCCTCGGTCAGGTCGACGATTGCGAGGCGTCGATGACCCAGCGCGACGCCGGCCTCGCGGTCACTCCAAAACCCGTCGCTGTCGGGCCCGCGATGGCGAATGGAAGCCGTCATCGGCCTGATCGCACTCAGCAACCCGGGGTCCGCAGCGTCGGGGGGCAGAAAGATACCCGCAATCCCGCACATCCTGTCATCTCCCGTAGTGAGCGGACGCCGTCCGCCTTCGTGTGCTGCCCTCGGCCAAACACAGGGCGAGGGCGAACCAGAAGATCGGATGGCGAAGAATGAAGTGGCTGATGCTGAACACGGCCACAGAGCAGATCAGTGCCGAGAGGGCATCGAACCGGGCGCGCAGCGTCAGCAAGAGGGTACTGCCGACGAGCCACGCCAGAGTGGCGAGGCCGAGTACGCCTCCTTGGGTGTACAGGTCCAGGGGCGTGCTGTGGGCCTCGAACGGGCCGGGCAGGTTCTGCGGGTTGGGACCTGTGGGGCGTTCGGAATGAGGCCCCGGACCGAGGCCCAGGGAGGCCGACCCCAACCCTTTCAGCAGTGCTTGCTGCCAAAGCAGAAACCGCAGATTGGCTGTGGCTACGGTACCGTCCCCGCCCTTGTCCTTGGCCAGGCTTTTGGCGAAATCCTCAGCCTCATCGGCCGCGGCGACGCCGTAGGGCAACAGTGCGATCGCGGTGGGCGGGGCTGCCAGGATGAAGAGGACAGCTGCGATGTAACGCATGCTGTATCCAGGCATGGCCAGCCAGGTCCGCAGCCGCAACCCGATCAGGAACGTGCTCGAGACGACCGTCGCACCCAGGAAGGCGTCGCTCTTCGTCAATCGCCCGAAGACCACGGGCAGGACCGCCAAAGCGAAGCCGGAGACGCGGCCGAAACCCGTCTCCGCGCTCATCGCCAGATGGAGCGCGAGCGGGCCAAACACGGCGCAATAGAGCGCAGCCTGGTTGGGGTTCTCGGACCAGCCGCGAAAGCGGTCCCAGTACCATGGATCGAGCGAGCCCTGAGGAAGCAGTCCCCAGCCGAGGGCAATCTGCAGCGCGAGGCCGATATTGCCGAAGACGATGACGAACCAGGCCGTCTGCCGCAGGCGGTTGTCACTGTCTGGTTCGGCCATGGACAATATCGTCATGCAGGCCATGAGCAGATAGGCCGTGGAGTCATGCACCATGGCGCCGACGTCGATCAGCGGATCGAAGAGAAGTCCAATGCACGCGCCTATGCCCAAGGTGAGCGCGAACACGGCCCAGAATCCGCTCAGACGGGTCAAGGCGGAACTGGCCGCCATCGGGTACCCGGCCAGAAATCGGGTCGCCGACAGGCCGATCCAGAGCGCGAGGCAGAGCTCGCCTAAGCCGATCGGCAGGCCGGGAAGGCGGAGCTGCGATGCGGAAGAGAGCACGAGCCCCGCTCCGAGGAGCGCATTTCGGATCATTCCCCTTCTCCGACACCGCGGAGCGCGCTGGCCCCCTCCAGAACCGGTGATCGCGACCTGCCCGCAGCCTTGTCCGTACGACCCTGTTCCGACAGAACCTGCCGATAAAGCTCTGTGTAATGTCCAACGATTGTCGAGAGCCCGAATTCGCGCCGAACCAGCGCCACGGATCGACCACCCATTTCAAGCGCGCCGCGCCGGTCTTCCAGGAGTTCGAGGATGCGGCTGGCAAGAGCACCCGGGTTGCGCGGCGGCACGAGGAGGCCGTTCCAGTGATGCGTAACCACATCGCTGCAGCCGGGCATGTCGGTCGTGACGATCGGCAAGCCCGCAAGGCCGGCCTCCAGCAGAACGCGCGGGATCCCCTCCCGATATTCCGTCGGCAGGACGAACAGGTCTGCAAGGCCGAGCAGGGCCGGCACGTCTTTCCGCGCGCCCAGCGCCATCACATGCGGAGCCTGCCGGTCTATCTCGTCCTGAGCGACCGCGAAGGGCCCTTCACTTTCTCGTGGACCGACGAGCAGGAAGCGCACACCCGGGCGCGCTTTCCTGACCAGCGAAGCAGCCTCCAGCAGCGTCGGAATTCCCTTCTGCTGCGTCAGCCTGCTGACCGTGATGACGATCTCGTCCGTCCCGAGGCCGAGCTGTTCCCTTAGCGCCGCAGTGGCGGAGCCACGGGCGTGCGAACGATCGAAGGCGGCAATGTCGATACCCGATCCGCGGATCAAATGAGCGCGATCCCTCCGAACCAGCCTGTGACTCTCGAAATAGGCTTTGTCGTCGCGGTTCTGGAAAACCGTAGCCGCGGTCCAGCGGGAGGCGAGCCATTGCAAGGCGCAGTAGACCGGCCGGAGGGCGAGCGCGCGGGCCGTCTCGGACGAGAACACCCAGCCCATCCCATTGATGGTTCGCACCACGGCGACCTTGCCCCGGACCGCAAGGGGGGCCAGCAGATTGGGCTTGGTATCGAAGGTTTGGACAATGTCTGGGCCGATATCCGCGATCATCTTCGCGAGCTGGCGGATGGCCGCGAGATCCGCGCCGCGACTGTCGAACCGGTCGAACTGATAGCGCCGATGAGCCAAGCCGGCTTGCAAGAAGGCAGCCCCATCTGTGGTCGAGGCTGCCGTTATCCGAAAGCCGCGGTCCTGCAAGGCTGCGAGGAACGGGATGCGCAGCGAATGGTCCTCCCCTCCCACGCAAAGCACATGCGGAACCATTTTGACTCCTCCTGCCAGGAACTGGGACTGCGGGGGCCTGACCCCCGAGTGCAAGCGCTCGGCCTGATGACCTTTCCGGCGCGTTCCTGCCCCACAGGACCGTATCCGGTAGGAAATCACGGTATGGAGCAGGCTCTGCACTGTCCTCATTCATTTGGATGACGGATCGGAACCGGACGTGAATGGCGTAAGGCAACGGCATCGGTGCGGTTCCGCGTAGTCGGGGCAACAATCCGGCGATCGCGGGCCTCGTCGCTTCTGAGGCGGCAGGGTGTTCGCCGTGAAGCCGACAGCGTCTGCCTCATCCTATGGTTTGCATAGAAGAGGCAGACGCGGCCCCGTCTGCCAGCCGGTTCACATGCCGGCACGCGTAGGATGCCAGCATTCGGCGGGGCCGCCGGACGAGGCGTCGCGGAAGCATCCGGGGGCGCGAAAACCGGACAGCCGGCCAACTGTGCAGGGACCGGCGAGAGCGTGTTGTCTCCCGGCGCATTTCCGGGTCGTCACGAATTTGTGCGTGCAGCCGCCAGGGTTGATTTCGAAACGGCCCTGGAGCGACCGCTCTACCTTGGCCACACGAATCGCGTGCCGCACGTCGACCGTCAGCATTCCGTGTTACGCTGGCATAGCCCGCCTGCTGCCCCGACGCAGCCCGCTAGTCCAATTTGGGTAGCCCTTTCTTGCCGGGGACAGCGGCCGGTGTACGCAGACCCGCTGGCATGACCTTTCGGGGGGCGGGAACTTAACCTTTGGGTGTAGGCTGACCGGCTCCTTTGAATGCGTTTTCGCTCGGGGGTTTTCTGATATTGTCCCTCATGGTTCCGATATTGTTCTATAGTAATATAATCTGAGTGCGATGATATATAAGATTGTTTTCCAGATTTACGACATAATCAAAGGTAATTTTAGTACAATACATAGTAAATCCTCTCTCCTTGTGCGCGATGTCTTGCAGCAATTGAGTTTAGCAGAGCTGTGAGTGGCCGCGTCATCTCAACCAACATGGTTTGTGGAGTGAGGTCGGGCGGATGGTCTCTGATCCGGAATGCCGAACATCGAGGAGAGTGCCGATATGTCATTGGTCAGCGGATCTGTCGAAGCGCCGGTGCCACGGGGTGCGCCCGTCCGTCATGCGATGCCCTTGAATGCCGGCCTCGTCGGGCCACTTTGCGCGACCCCAGTTCTCGACCAGGAGGAGGGCGGGGCGAGCGTAGCGCCCCCGAGCAATTATCGCGGCACCGTGGCCCTGAGCATGCTCGACCGCATCGGTTGTGGCTATCTTGTCCTTGAGGACCGCCGGAAGATCGTCGAAGCCAACGCCACGGCCCGACTGATCCTCGGCCGTGAAGCGGGCTCGGTTCAAGGCCTCGACCAACTGACGAGCGCCTTCAAGCGATTGATCGCGCGCGCGCCGAACCGCCCGTCACTCGGCCCGCTGACCTGGATCGTCATTTCGGACAAGGACGATGCGCCTCTCGTTCTCAATCAGGTCGCGGACGACATGCCGGACGGCACCAGCGTAGTCATGCTTCTCGATCTTGATGCTCATCTGGAGCCTAATCCCTTCATGCTTCAGCGCATGTTTGGCCTGACCATGGCGGAGACGCGCCTGGCGATTCAAATGGCGCGCGGCGATGTGCCGGCGGATGTCGCCCGCAGTCGGCGTCTCAGCCGAACCACCATTCGCTCCCAGCTGGCCTCGGTCTTCGCCAAGACGCAGACCAGGCGCCAGGCGGAGTTGGTCACGTTGCTTGCCCGTGTCGCGGTCCTGCCGTGAGGGGCGAACTCGCTTCGGCGCGCCGCCTCGACCCGGAGCAACGCAGCGCCGGTATCGACAGGCTCGTCCGCTGGAGGCACTGGCGGGCGGTCGCCTGGTGCGCCTTCTGCCTCATCGGCATTGCCTCGATCCTGCCCGGAAGCATCGAGTTCAGAACCCGGGCGCCACCCGAGCTCGAGCACGTGTTTGCCTATGCGGTCACGGGCGGAATTTTCGCGGTTGTCTACGGGCGCAAGGGCGCCCCTTTGTCTGCCGCCTTGCTGATCGTTGGCGCCGTCGGGTTCGAACTGGCCCAATTTTGGATTCCGGGCCGCACGCCACGGGTTGTTGATGCGGCCTGCAGTATCGCCGGCAGCATGATCGGCCTGGCGGCTGGTCTTGTTTTGCGCCAAGCGTGGTCGAAGCGATCTCGGGTTTCGGAGTAGCACGTTCGGCGAGGCGGATTGGTGCTTTTGACTCCGAACGGGGACATCGGTTGCGGTGCGGAGCCAAGACATCGCGGCGATGTGGGCCGTTCAGCGAGCGGAAGCTCTGCATCGCGTCTCCTCACATCGTAAAGACAGGTGAGGAGACGGCCGCTACTCCCTTGCGGGTGCGCCAGCCTGTTGCCTGCCCTGCTCCGACGCGAGAGTGGTCTGATGGGGCCAATGGCATTCCAGGCGGATTGCAGGCGAAGGCGTGATCTTTCCAGCGATCGGCTGGCATTCCCGATGGCCTTTCGGCACGCCGGGCATCCGCAGTATCCTTCGAATGGACGATGATGCTCACAAGGCGTCTCCATAGTGTCCCGTAACAGCCTGACCCGCTGCTTCGCGAGACTGCGCAGCCATGATGTGCTCGGGGCCACAGGCAGAAGTCGATTGGCGCCGGAGCTCGACGAGACGCTTGGAGCGAAGCTTCGTCGATCTGGGTGGATGGATACTTGGATAGGAATGGGTCGGCGCGTGGCGGGTAAGGCCGCACATCGCTCAAGGCGTATTGCAGTCATGGAGGTAGGAATGACTAACGCCGCAATGGGGACAGCCGGACGTCTCAGTGCCAGACACTCGGCGAGGCTTCAGCAGTCAGCCGACGTCTTGCAGGACGAGGGTACGCTCCGGCTTCTGGAATTGCCCGCGCTATCGCTGAGCTCGCCGGTTCGATCAACGCGCGTGCGGATTGCCGTGTCCGCTGACGCCAAGCGCGCTATCGCCAAGATAAAGAGCGGCTCCTGTGGGCGAGGGCTTTTCATCGATTGCGGATCAAATGTCGGGCAGGGATATAGCGTATTCAGTCGGTACTATACCGAAGAGTATTTCGATTTCATCATGATAGAGCCCAACAAGAGTTGTCTGCCATATCTTCAGGCCCTGCAGGCGAGTTCGAGCGCGAATATCGAGATCATCGGTAAGGCGGCGAGCGTCCGGGAGGGCTTTACCACGTTGTTTGGGCCTCCGTCGGATCGACGCCAACCTACCTATGAAAGGCGATCGATCGTTCCCGAGCACAACAGCAGCCTGTATGATGCACGGGATGCGGATTCTGACGTCGTAGAGACATTCTCGCTGTCGAATCTCATCATGGCAAAGAAAGCTCTGTATGATGTCGTCATTCTAAAGCTTGATGTCGATGGTTCGGAATATCAAATACTGTTTGATATGATAAATACAGGAGCTCATAGAGAATTATACGCGACATATATAGAGTTCCATTCCTTTTACATGAAGCGCCTCGAGCGAGAAATCAAAGTAATGGCGGAATCTAATATCCGAAAGACGATAGAGAGCGATGGGATATTGTTTAGGGAGTGGATATAGATCCTCTTCGATTTGAATAGATTGGGCTCCTGGCGGTTTTCTAGGCATGGAGATCAACATCCCTCTGTTCGGCCTAATTTTCCGAAGTCAGGTCGCGGCTCCGGGCGTCAAGGCAAGAGGAAGAGGCTTGTAATGATCCTCGAGATGTTCGGCCGTCCGGGGCGGGAAAGACGACGATGGCGTCGGCCCTGACAGCCCATCTACGAGGTCTGGCTATGTCGTGCCCCCCGGATCGGTGTGCGGGCTCACCCGCTGAGGCGCGTTGTCCTCAAATGCCTCGCCAGCGCCCGATTGCTCAACTCCGCTGGTCCGGCCAACGGCGTCGCGGATCTCTTCAGGATCCTGCCACCGAAGGATCGGCTCTGGGGCGTTCGCCTGCATTGGCACCCGGCGCTGCTCCGTCGCGAATGGACTGCGGCGCATTCCTCGGATGCGATCACGATCTTCGATCAGGGCATGGTCCAGGCGGTGGCCTCGCTCGTTCTGCTCAGCGGTATACTTGAGCGCGACCTCATCGGACGCGCGCTCGACTGCCTGCCGAAGCCGGACCTGCTCATCCGCTTCGAGTCGCCACGACCCGTTCTGGGGGCGCGCCTTCGGGATCGTCGGCAGAAGATCGGCCCGCTTCAGCGCTACCTCGAGATCGGCTTGCAAGGCAGCCTGGACCACGTGGACCATGTTGATCTGATCTCGGGCCTGGTCGGCGCGCGGGGGCTCCCGATGATCCGGGTCAGCAGCATCGATGCCCCAAGCCGGAATCTGTCGATCGATCGGATCGCCGCCGCAGTTCTCGCCAGGATGCGCCCATCGCGAGCCGTTGCGGAGGAGCCCGCAGGCGGCTATGCGGCGCTCTCGATTAGAGCATCCGACCGGATCCCGTTTCTGGCCCGATGACTCAACTTGCTGCGATTGCGACAGCTTTTCCGAGAACTGCAATCCATTTCACGGGCTGATGCTCACGATCCGGCGTCGAGGCGGGGACAGGCATTGGGTGGAGTGACTCAAGTTGCCGGCAGGGGCGGAAGGCGACCGCGATCATCGGCTGCAACCCGGGCTGTCGCCCGTGAGAGCCTGGTATCTCCCAGCGCCAGGTGGACTGTGCAGGACGAGGGCAGCCGCTGCGCAGGTTGCGATCAGCGTGCGTCCGTAGCCCGTATCGCACAACCTCCAGAGACACGCAGCATCGGTCGTCCTCCCGTCGAAGGGGCCGTCTGGAACTGTATCGGACCCGGCCAGCCGGCTTCTCAGGAGAGGCGGGATCAGGAGGCGCGCGGGCCGGGAGTGAAGGCTATCGCGGGAAATACGCGGCGCCGGGCCCTGAGGCAGAAGAGCCGATGGCGGCATGCCCCGCCTCCATCATGCAAACGAACGAAGACAGTGGGTTACGGCGCTCATAGCATCCTCTCCCAGATGACCGGGTGAACTCTGTGCGTGGTGATCCAACCGGTGCCTTGTGCCGTGACGTTTCGGGCACTCCGACACCGCTCCACCGCTGTCATGCCCGGCGCCACACGTAGCAAGCCGGAGCGGCACGCAGCCGCAGACCACTTATAGGAGGCTCGGATGAAGGCTGTGATCCAATGCGGCGGCAAGGGCACCCGTCTGCGCCCCTACACTTCGGTCCTGCCGAAGCCGCTGATGCCTATCGGATCGAGGCCGGTCCTGGAGCTGCTGCTCAAGTGGCTCCGCCGGAATGGCATCCAGGAGGTTTTCGTCACGACCGGATATCTCGGCCATCTCATTCGCAGTTTCTGCGGAGACGGCGCGCAGTGGAACATGAAGATCACCTACACCCAGGAAGTCGAGCCGCTCGGTACGATCGGCCCGCTTTCGCTGCTGCGGGACCAGCTCGACAGCACATTCCTCGTGCTCAACGGCGATGTGCTCACCGATATCAGCCTCAGCCAGTTTGCCAGCTTCCATCGGCGCCATCCGGGGCCGGTCACCATTGCTACGACCACACGGACGATCAAGATGGATTTCGGCGTGATCGACGAGGTTGATGGCGAGGTCAAGACCTTCCGCGAAAAGCCGGCGCTACCGCATCTGGTGAGCATGGGCCTGTACTGCATGGATCCGTCGGTATTCGAGTTCATTCCGTCGGGAGTACCCTTCGGGTTCGACGACTTGATGTTCCAGATGCTGGAAACTGGCACGCCCGTGCACGTCTTCAAGCACGAGGGTGTGTGGCTCGACATCGGCCGCGTCGACGACTTCCACAAGGCGCAGGACGTCGCCTGGGACGAGCAGTCGGTAGTGATCGAGCACCCTGTCGCGGCCTGACGACGCCCGTCCGGCCGGCGCCGCTCGGCGCCGGCGACTTGTCCGCCACGCGTGATGGAGCCTTCCATGTTGCTGGTTGCCGAGCCCATCCTGGGTCCCGAAGAGAAGACTGCCCTTGCAGAGGTCATCGACAGTGGCTGGCTGACCATGGGGGACCGGGTCAGAGCTTTCGAGCGGGCCTTTGCCGAAGTCCATGGCGTCGAGGATTCCGTCGCGGTCAATTCCTGTACAGCGGCCCTCCACCTCATTCTGCATGCCTTGGGGCTGGGGCCAGGCGACGAGGTCCTGGTTCCCGCCCTGACCTTCGTCGCCACCGCCAATTGCGTGGTCTATGTCGGCGCGACGCCCGTCTTCGTCGATATCGAGTCGGCCGACGTCCCGCTGATGTCGTTGGCCGACGCCGAGGCCCGCTGCACCGCGCGGACCAAGGCCGTCATTCTCGTTCATTTCGCCGGCTATCTCGCCGATCGTGAGGCCTGGCAGAACTTCGCTCGCCGGAAAGGGCTGCTGCTGCTCGAGGACGCTGCACATGCGCCCGGGTTAAAGCAGGTCGGGACCTTCGGCGAAGCGGCTGCGTTCAGCTTCTACGGCAACAAGAACATGACCACTGCCGAGGGCGGCGCGATCATCGCCCGCGATTCCGCCCTGCTCGAGACGATCCGGCAGGCGCGGGGGCACGGCATGACCAGCGGAACGCGCCAGCGCCTGAATGCGCGCACGCCGACCTATGATGTCACCATGCTTGGCTTCAACTACCGCATGGACGAGATGCGGGCCGCCATCGGTCTTGTCCAGCTGCGGAAGCTGCCAGGCTGGAACGAGGTCAGGAGCCGCCTGGTGGCCGATTACCGGCAGCTCATTGCCGAACGCTGCCCGTCCGTCACGGTACCTTTCCAGCAGCCGCGGCTATCCACGTTCCACATCATGCCGGTTGTCTTGCCGGCCGGTGTGGTGCGGCAGGAGGTCATCGATCACCTGCGCGAGAACGGCATTCAGACGACGATACACTACCCTCCGGTCCATCTCATGACGCTTTACCGTGAGCTCTGCCCCGGCGTGCAGCTGCCGCGGACCGAAGACTTCGCGCAGCGTGAGCTGACCTTGCCCCTCCACCCGCGGATGGGAGCCGAAACCGTCGAACTGGTCGTGGCCACATTGGCGCGTGCCGTGCAGGCCGAAACAGTCGTCAAGGCCGTCGCATGATGCCCCGCCAGATCCGTGTCGGGCATTCTGCGGCGGGCGTCGATATGAACGCGGTCGCGAGTCGCGCCTTCGACGTCTTCGTCGCATCTGCCGCCGCCCTGGTCCTGGCCTTGCCCATGCTGGTCATCGCCTGCGCCATCTGGCTGGAGGGCGGTCGGCCAATCCTCTTCTCCCAGGCGCGCCTGGGAAAGGGCGGGCAGCCCTTTCGCATGTACAAGTTCCGTAAGTTCGCAGCCACCTGCGGCACCGAGGGATGTCCCCTGACCATGGCCAAGGACGGGCGGATGACGCCCGTCGGCCGCGTTCTGGCCGCGACCAAGCTCGATGAGCTGCCGCAGCTTTGGAACGTCCTGAGGGGCGACATGGCCATTATCGGACCGCGCCCCGAGTCGCTGGCCTTTGCCGATTGCTTCCAGAATGGTTTCGAACAGGTTCTGGAGCACAAGCCAGGTCTGTTGGGGCCTAGTCAGATTCTGTTCCGCAACGAAGGCAGTCTCTACCCGCCGGACATGGACCCGACGCGCTTCTATCGGGATGTGCTGTTTCCGACCAAGGCACGGCTGGATCTCGCCTATTTCCCCCATCACAGCGTCGTCGGCGACATTGGTTGGCTCATGCGGGGCGTGCTGGCCGTCTTCGGCTGGGTCCCGTCGCAGGCCGTGCCCGCTCAGCGGACAGGCCGGCCAAGTGTTGCCGAAACCCGCGAAGCAACCAAGTCCGAGGGAGCAGCTCAATGAGCTACAGCGGCATGCGCGTGCTGGTGACCGGAGCCGACGGCTTCATCGGGTCCCATCTGACCGAGGCGCTGGTGCGCGACGGCGCCAAGGTCACGGCCCTTGCCCTCTACAACTCCTTCGACAGCCATGGCTGGCTCGACGATGTTCCCGAGGCCACTCGCAATCAGCTGAATCTCGTGCGGGGGGACGTTCGCGACGCCGCGTTCATCGGGCGAATCGTGCAGGGCCAGGAGATCGTTTTCCACCTCGCCGCTCTGATCGCCATTCCCCATTCCTACTTGGCCGCCCAGTCCTACGTGGAGACCAACGTGCTGGGGACGCTGAACGTGCTCGAAGCGGCACGCCAGCATGGCACGGAGAGGATCGTGCACACCTCGACCAGCGAGGTCTATGGCACTGCGCTGACCATGCCGATCAGCGAAACCCATCCGCTCCAGGGCCAGTCGCCCTATTCGGCGTCCAAGATCGGCGCCGATATGATGGCGGAGGCCTTTGCGCGGTCCTTCGGGCTTCCGGTCGTGACGCTCAGGCCTTTCAACACGTTTGGGCCGCGTCAAAGCGAGCGGGCAATCATCCCTACCATCATTCGCCAGGCGCTCGACCCGGCCTGCACGGCCATCATGGTGGGCGACACCACGCCGATCAGGGACCTGACCTTCGTCGAGGACACCGCCGCAGCGTTCATGGCCGCGGGCAGCGCGGTCGCGGTCGATTACGGACACGCCTATAACGCGGGCAGTCAGCGGGCGGTGACCGTTGCGGACCTGATCGAACTGATCCGAGAGCTGAGCGCGTGCCAGAAGCCGGTTCTGCGCGACGAGACGCGGATGCGGCCGGTCAATTCCGAGGTGCGGGCACTGCTGGCCGACTGCTCCCGCTTCGAGCGCGAAACCGGCTGGCGACCGCGCACGAGTCTGCGCGAGGGCCTGGAACGGACGATCGCGTGGTGGCTCACCCGCGTGGCGGCGGGGCAGGTTCGACGCCAGAAGGACTTCATCACATGAAGCCGGTTCTTCCGAGATCATGGCTTGGCGCACTCCTGGCCGCCGCGCTCATGCCGGCATTCTGGCCCGCGGCTGCAGCCGACAACCTCTCCGCCGCGCAGCTGGTCGCGCCAGTGGACATGCCACTGCCCGGATATCTGCAGCCCGCATCGGACCCGGCCTTCGGCGTGGCATTCACGCGGGTGACCCGGCCGGGGCCACTGGGCTCGGGCATCGTGTGCGGCCCCGGCCACTGCAGCCATCGCTATTCGAGCGCCCAGGCCTGGAACGCGGATCAGAGCCTCCTCGTCATCGTCAATGGCTGCAACGGGCTGTGCTTTCTCGATGGCCGCAGCTATGCGCCGCTTTTCCGGCGCACCCGGAGCGGCGAATGCGAATGGCACCCGCGCAATCCGGAGCTGATGATCTGCGTCGGGGGGCAAACCGTTTCGTTCTGGGCGCCGCGAACCAATCTCGAGCGCGTGGTCTACACCGCGGACCATCATCGCAACCTTCAATTCGGCCCCTACAAGGGAAACCCATCCTGGGACGGTCGCCGGATCGTCGTGCGGGCACTTTCGGAGAGTGGGGCACTCGTTGCCTTCGCCTACGACCTGACGACCCGCACGAAGTTTCCCGACATTGCGCTCGCCAAGCTCCCAGGCCAGAGCAATGCGTGCTCCATCTCTCCCTTGGGCGTGCATGTCTATTGTCTCCAGAGCTTGCCGGACGAGACCAACCAGACCTTCATTTTCACGCTCGAAGGGGCTCTGGTGCAGAGCTGGACCGAGAACCACCGGCCCGGTCATGGTGACATGACGGTCGATGCGGACGGGCGCGAGGTCTATGTCGGCATCAGCAAGGCGCCTCCCGATAGGTTCCAGGTCATCAAGCGGCGTCTCGATGACGGTGTCGTCACCGCCTTGACCCGCTACGGCGAGGCTCAGCACGCTTCCCTGGCGATGCGACGGCCCGGCTGGGTCTTCCTGAGCTATTCCGGGGTGCCGGACGAGGTCGGTCGCCACGCGGCGTGGGCGCCGTTCGCGCAGGAAATCCTGGCACTCAAGATCGACGGCAGCGGCGAGTTCCGGCGGATCGCCCAGACCAGAAATGCGCCCCATGACTACTGGAGTGAGACCCACGCTTCGCCGTCGCCCGATGGGTCGCAGATCATCTGGTCGAGCAACTGGGGGCAGGCAGGCGGCCCCGTCTTCGATTTCGTCTCGCGCCTGGATTGGCCCGACGAGGTCGCCCCTGCCGGGCAGCACGCGAGAGGCCAGTGAAATGACCCTGTTTGCAGTCAAGCGTCCCAGCCTCGGCAGGCTCGCATCCGGCGTCCTGCTGGCCGCCTGCCTGAGCGGCGGAGCCCATGCCGGAGCGCCGTACCGGCTTGCCCCCGGCGATACCATCGAGATGGCCCTGGCCGGATTGCCGGATCAGCGTCAGCGGGCGACGGTCCAGCTCGACGGCACGATTGCATTGCCGGCCGTCGGCTCGGTAGTCGTCGCAGGCCTCACCCCGGCGGAGTTCCAGAGCCGGATGGAGGCCCTGATGCCGACCAAGGTCTTCCGATTTCGCGCTCCAGATGGCCGCGAACAGGTCCAGGTCGTCAGGCCGGGCGACGTGACCACCTGGGTCGCCGAATACCGGCCGATCTATGTCGCCGGCGACGTGCTCACCCCCGGCCAGCAGGCCTATCGGCCGACCATGACGGTCCGGCAGGCCATTACCGTTGCTGGCGGATACAGCCTGCTTCGCTCTCGTGCCGGCCAGCTCGGCCCGGACCCTGTTGACATGCGGCGCGATCATGACTCGCTCTGGACCGAGTATCTGAAGGAATATTTCCACGCTCTGCGCGTGCGCGCTGAATTGGATGATCAGGAGACCTTTGATCAGCGCCCGCCGAGGAGTTCGCCCCTGCCCACGATCGTGGCCTCGGGCGTTGCCCAGAGCGAGGCGGAATCGCTCAAGATCTCGCTGGCCGATTTCCGCGAGGAGCGGAGTTTCCTGGAGCGCGCTGTAAGGGAGGCAGGCGAGCAGGTCACGGTGCTGATCCAGCGCGAGCAGGAAGAGGAAAAGGGCGTGCAGGCTGATTCCCAGGAGCTTGAGCGGGTCAATAAGCTGTTTGGAAGCGGCGCCCTGGTCAGTCAGCGTATCAGCGAGAGCCGACGCGCGCTGCTCCTGTCGTCATCGCGCCGCCTGGAAACCACTGCCCAGTTGATGCGGACGCGGCTGCAGGTCGAAGAATATGGTCGCCAACTCGAGCGCGTCGCCAATCAGCGGCGGATCACTCTGTTGCGCGAGCTGAGGGACTCAAATCTACGCTTGGCGGATCTCAGCGTGAGAATTCAGGCGATCAGCGAAAAGCTCCGTCCCCTCGGCAATGTGAGTTCGACGCCAGCTGCAGGCAACGACCTTCGCTCCGAGGTCGTCATCGTCCGGAAAGCTGGCCAGCAATGGCAACGCCTGCCCTCCACCGAAGACACCGAGGTGGAGCCGGGCGATGTCATCGAGGCCGTGTTTCGCGGAGAGGGCGCCACTGCTGCAGCCGTGCAATAACGGCCAGCAGGATCGCGCAGAGGACGCTCATCGGCCCTCGGGTGAGGTCCACCCACCCGCTCCCTTTTCTCGCTCGAACAGCTTGATGTTCGAGCGGCTGATTCCGGGTCTGCGAGGAAACGGGGAGGCGAATTTTATGAGGATGCTTGCGGTCGGCGAAGGGCGCCTTCGCTTCAGATTTCGAAGGTCCTACGGGGCTCGGGGCAGCACGTCATTGCCGAAGAAATCGGTTTGCCGCGGCGCGCTTGTCGTGTTCGCCTGGATATAGGCTGGGCCGCCTCGGCCGGGAGCGGGACCGACGTCGAGATAGCTGCGCTCGGCCGTGGTGCGGGGCGCGGCAGTGGAGGCAACTGACGGTGCGGCGAATTCCTCGCGCGGCGTGCAGCCTGCAATGCTGGTCAACAGAATAAGACTGGAAACAACCAGAGCAGCTCTCATCGCGCGATCTTTCAACTCATTTCATGCGGATAACAGTATCCGAGAAAAACATGGGGCCGGCAAGTTGGCGATCTCCACCGACCCGATGGATCAACCCCGTCGGAACGGCGGTCGCGGAGCTTGAGCGCCGGGATCGCGAGGGCGCACATTGCGCTCACACCCTGCTTTCGGCGACGGCTTTCAGACCCTCGGCTGGCGGACGTGCCATTCATCGCGGGTACGGTTTGCTGCCGGCGCGCCAGGAGATGCCGTTCGTTCGCCTCAGGCATCTCCTGGAATCAGGTCGCCGTGGGTGAAGCTGCGCTGACCGGTCCATGCAGCAGCGAGCTCAGCAATTCGCTCGCACCCGACCACAGGATCTGTACGCCCAGGCAGAATAGAATGAACGCCGAAAGGCGAACCGCGATTTCCGTGCCGCCTCGCCCGAGAAGTTTTTGCACGCGAACGGCATAGGCAAAGCAGAACCAGATGCTGAGCGCGATCACGGCGATTGCCAGGAGACTGGCGAGAACGAAGACGAGCTCGCCGGACGACGCGGTGAAGGTTGCTCGCGAAAGCCCGATACTGATCGTGACGGCGATCGTGCCGGGCCCGGTGGTCAGTGGCAGGGTCAGCGGATAGAAGGCCTGGGTCAGGAGGTTGGCGCGTGACACATCGTCCGCAGACGCCTCGAAATCCTTCTGGCTGCCTTGGTTGAGCAGCTTCCATCCGGATACCGCTACGATCAGCCCACCCGCCACGCGGAGGATGGGGATCGAGATCCCGTAGAACTGCAGGATGAGCGCGCCCAGAAGGAATGAACCCATCAGGACGAAGAGCGAGTTCACCGCGATACGCCGCGCGAGAATGCGCCTTGTGTCGGGCACCGCGCCGCGCGTCAATCCCAGGAAGACGAGTGCTGATCCCGGCGGATTGACCACGGGAAAGATCGCTGCGAGCACGACCAGGAATGTATTGATGGCCGCCGACATTCAAATCGACTCGAGATGGCCGGGGCCGACAATTCCAGGACCTTGGAACGTCTCCGCGGAGGGCCGTTCTCCGGAAGAAGCGAAGCACGCATCGTCGCCTCCGATCGCATCTTTCATAGCTAAGCCCTCAAATTGTCATGGCACCCTATTCAGGTTCTCCGCTGTGCTGCGCCTCCTGTGGGGCCATAGGACGGCACCGCATCAAGCCGGACCGTGACCGGCAAGCCTGGTTCGCGCGGCGGATGTAGGCACGGTATGGTGCCGCGATCATGTCTCGGCCATCGATCGTCACCGTACGCCTTGCTGTAACTGGACGTCAAAGCCTGCAGGTCAGTCAAACTCTGGCTTGGAACGAGCCTTCAGATGCCAGTTCCTGCGCGTGATCGAGGGCGCGAAAGTCGCGGGCCGATTATGGCTATGATCGCTTCATCGAAACTGCGCGCACTGCTTGCTGACCCGCTCGAAAGTGGGCGCAGCTAGATGGTCATTACGTTATTGAAAGAAATGGCGCGCCGTCGCGAGCGAAGATGAGAAATATATCTACGCTATAGCCCTCTACGGCCCTCCCTCTTCGCAAATTTGGCGGCAAATACTCTGCCTCATCGAGGTGATTGTTGGGCCGTTCTCGTTTCTAGTCGGCTGTCGGTACTTCGCCGCACCTCACACGCTCCTTCCATCGTCGAGGCCCCTTCCGTTAAGGGCGAAGCCGCCAGGCGCTGGTGCGGGAAGCAGGCGAAAAGCAGATTTTTATATTTTATATCAATATCTTATAGGCGTATCGATTTGCGCTCAGCATGCATTTTTGGTATGATTTTTAAACATTTCCGGCTGCCCGGCGTCGGCGCTTTACTCTTCTGCGAGAAGAAGCATGACCTCGCAAATACCTGAGCGGATACTTATCGATGGTAAGCCACATTGGCTATACGCGCAGCCGCTCTATCGCCTGCTTGCGACGCGCAGGACCAAAATAGAAGCGCCCGACGCCTGGACAACGGCGTGTCATTGGTCTGCCCCCATTGGGTGGCCCGGTTTCAGTCTAATGCATGGTCGGCTTTGCGGCCATGTCTGAGATGGATTTGGCGGAGGCATAATGGCGGCCGGTACCGGAGCCCTGTATCCGAGCGATGAGTGGGGCCGCACGGTGTTGTAGTGCTTTCGCCAGCTTTCGATGACGGCTTTTGCCTCGGCGAGGCTGTAGAAGATCTCGCCGTTGAGGAGCTCGTCGCGAAGCTTGGAGTTGAAGCTCTCGCAATAGCCGTTCTCCCAAGGCGAGCCTGGCTCGATGAAGGCCGTCTTCGCGCCGACCGCTGTGATCCACTCCCGCACCGCTTTGGCGGCGAACTCGGGACCATTGTCCGAACGAACATTCCCCGGCACGCCGCGCAGGACGAAGAGGTCCGACAAGACGTCAATGACATCGGTGGACTTGAGCTTCCGGTCTATCCGGATCGCGATGCATTCCCGGGTAAACTCGTCGATCACGTTCAACATGCGGAACTTGCGGCCATCGTGGGTGCGATCCTCCACAAAGTCGTAGGACCAGACATGGTTGGGACACTCCGGTCGTAGCCGAACGCAGGATCCATCGTTCAACCATAAGCGGCCCTTCTTCGGTTGCTTTGCAGGGACCTTGAGCCCTTCGCGCCGCCAGATCCTCTCGACACGTTTGACGTTCACGGCCCAGCCTGACGAACGCAGCATCGCTGCGATCCGGCGATAGCCATAGCGGCCATACTGGGTCGCAAGCTCGACGATGTCGGCTGTCAGCGCTGCCTCGTCGCTCCGTCCCACCGGCACCCTGCGTTGCGTAGACCGATGCTGCCCCAGGACCCGGCACGCCAGCCGCTCCGACACGCCAAACTTCATGATGGCGTGGTCGATGCAGCGTCGGCGGCGGGAGGGGCTCAGAAGTTTCCCGAGGCAGCCTCCTTGAGAATGAGCTTCTCAAGCGTCAGATCCGAGACAGCCTTCCGTAGCCGCTCGTTTTCCTTCTCCAGATCCTTGAGCCGTTTCACCTGGTCGGACTTCAGGCCGCCAAACTCCTTGCGCCAACGGTAATAGGTGAACGCCGTCACACTGATCGTTCGGATTGAAGAATCACGGTCGGCTGAAGAAGGTTGAGCGCGTAGATCGGCATCGCAAACTGCGGAAGATGTTCGAGGTGGTAGCGTCTGCCAAGGAGGTGCCCCCCTAGCCCACCAAGCCATTTGCGTCAGTGCGCCAGTGCGTGGCGCAATCATTGACGCAAACCTCGTTGCGCCAGGGCGCCAGTGCGCCAGCCCCTATAGGGGCTGGCGCACTGGCGCGGCGCAGAACGTGAACCGCCAACTCTGAGGCCAAACATGTATGCTGCCATCTCCAATCATGTTGCGGAGCTGTTTCAGAGCGTAGTTCAGGGCCCCCCGGGCCTTCGCACTAATCCGGTGACCGGAGATAAGTTCATGTTTCCAGACGATCCGGTCAGGGACCAGATGGATCAGGCGAAGCGCGTCTTGATCGCCGAGGCTTGGCACAATGGCCACAGTTTTCCGAATTCGCCACCGTTCCCCGTTAGCAGGGAACAGCGTGACCAACTGAAGTACACGACCCCCCTCGGACATCTCATGGCGATGTTCAGGGACTCTTTGAGCGCAAACGACTTCGATATCGGTCGGCATCCGACGTTCGGTGAGTACGTTTCTGGCGTCTTGGCGTCGCCTGGCGCACCCGAATTCGTGCGAGGCGCCGTTGTGAATGCGAGCTTTAGGCCCAGGGTTGCGCTTAACCTGGATCGGCACTTCCGCTGGAGGCCGCAGGACTGCGGGCGAGATGCTGTCCCAGATAAGGTTCAGTAGCTGAATGGCAATTCAAGTCGACAACTGGACAGACGACAACGCGCCCGCGGCAAGCGCATGCGCTCAGGAGCCTTCGTCGAAGAGTGATGCCTTCATGACCGTGCTTCAGCGTGCGCGAGATGAAGTCCGACAGAGGGCCGCACGCGACGACTGGCATGAGGCTCTGGCGCGTCTTCACGGCACGGTAGGCTCGGACGGCGTCGAGCGTATTCTCACACGCGAGGTGTTCGACTGGCTCGACGTGCCGCTCCGCAAGCGACCTGCACAGACGATTAGGCTATCCCGAATAATGCAGCAGTTGGGCTGGACCCGCATCCGTGCGCGCGGGTTGACGCCCGGATCCTACTTGGACCGAGTGCGGGGGTACGCGCGCATTCGAGACGCGGACGCCGGATCGGTTTCAGCAGCTTGAAGATCTATGCAATGGCGGCCGCTACGAGGAATCCACAGTGTTGCCGTCAAGGCAAATATGACGTCCGCGAGTCAATGCACCTTGGGAGGGGAAGGCAGTCTGGCTAGAGCAGTGGCTCCAGGCGAAACGTCGGTTTCGAGATGGCGTATTATGCGCGCGCTAAAGCGGTACAGCCTCAAAAATTCAATGCTGAATCAAGCGGCCACAAATTTTTCCCATCCTGCACGGCGCAGATCGCAGGCAGGACACGCGCCGCATCCCTTCCCCCAGAGGTGGTCATGCGTCCGGTCGCCATAGTAGCACGTGTGCGTATCATCCCGGATCAGATCAACGAGGGCATCTCCACCAAGGTCATGGGCCAATGCCCAAGTCTGCGCCTTATCGATCCACATCAAAGGCGTGTGGATGACAAATCGGCTTTCCATGCCGAGATTGAGGGCCAGTTGCATCGCCTTGATCGTGTCATCGCGGCAGTCGGGATAGCCCGAATAGTCCGTCTCACAAACACCGGTCACGATATGCTTCAAGCCGCGCCGATACGCAACCGCAGCAGCAAAGGTCAAAAACGCCAGATTCCGACCAGGTACGAATGTATTGGGAAGCCCCCGTTCGGTCATCTCGAGGGCAACACCGCGCGTCAGTGCCGTCTCGCTGACCTGTCCGAGGATCGTCATGTCGATCATGTGATCCTGGCAGAGCTTTTCTGCCCACCGCGGAAAATCACGGCGCAAGCGCGTGATGGCAGTCTGTCGAACCTTTAACTCAATGCGATGGCGTTGCCCGTAGTCGAAACCGATCGTCTCGACGTTCTCGAAGCGATCGAGCGCCCAGGCCAAACATGTCATCGAATCTTGGCCGCCCGAAAACAGAACCAGCGCTTTGTCGGGCTGTGTCATGCCATTGCCTTCGGCTCAAGGTACCGGCAGGTTTCACCTGCGATTTCGCTCCGAACAGTCACGCAGGACAGTCCGGGAAGCTTGGGCTCAAAGCGGTGCCAGATCCACATCGCAACCTCGGCCCGGTGCGAATGGCCGTGGAAGCGACGACTGGGTTCCGCCTTGATGGACCGCTGAAGTGTGGGGCCAGTATCGAAGTTGAAGGATTTCGACAACTCGATCATCAGCGAATTCCTAGGTGTTTGTGGGTCTGGACGCTCAGGCGCCACCTTGGGTGATGAAGGCAGTACCTGATGGCCAGGGCGATGTTTTCAGCGACATTCGGACCATCCATCGGCTGCAAAGAGAAGCGGTCGAAGGCCAGATCTTCGAAGATGTCCGGCAAAGCGCCCTTCTGGGGGTAAACCAATTTCAACTCATGCCCTGACCTCAGTTTCAAGTCAGCTCCGGCTTTGGGACTCACGCAGATCCAATCTAAGCCTTCTGGCGGCAACAGTGTGCCGTTGGTCTCCACGGCAATCTCAAAACCATGATCGTGCAGCGCCGCGATCAAGTCGGCATCAATTTGCAGCATCGGTTCGCCGCCCGTCAGGACGCACAGACGGCCTTCACGACCGCCTCGCCATTCGCCAGAAATCGCATCTGCCAAGTCGGCGGCCGAGCGGTATCGGCCGCCACGCATCCCATTGATCCCCACAAAATCAGTATCGCAAAACGTGCAAATCGCCTTGGCCCGATCCTCTTCCCGGCCTGACCAGAGATTGCATCCTGAAAAGCGGCAGAACACGGCGGCACGTCCCTGATGGGCGCCCTCTCCCTGCAGCGTCAGAAAGATCTCTTTGACAGCGTACGTGCTCATGCGACCGCCACCGCGCGAATGGGTGGTGCATGACGCAACAAACGCATGAGATGATCGCTCACCAAACGATAGTCGGCGCTCGTGTTTTGTAGCGTGTCCCAGCGTCGGCTCTGATCGGGGAAGACCCATTCGCCACTCGACCAGTGCGTGCGGCCCACGAGTGGCCGCAGGCCGAGCACGAAGTCTTCCAACGTACGGCAGCCCTTGTGGTCCAGCTGATCGAGCACGTAGCCCATTGCGATCAGACCTACGCCATGCAGGAGGCGCGACGATTTTGGCTTGTGATCGACCCAATCGCTGGCAAAGACCTGCTGCACGGCGGCGAAGAAATTGCTGACCAGTTCAAAGCCTTCAGTCATCAACCGATCGTTCCGGGCCGCGTGACGGAGTGCGCCATTCTGTAGCGAATTGATCAGCATCTTCTGGATCAGGGTGTCCTTGAGGATCCCGTCCGGATTGGTCTGCTGATGGATCTGGCCGAACAGCGATGAAACTCGCCGATAATTCAGAGCCTCAATCATCCATGCGGCTTCTGACCGGTTCGAAAGCCGGAACGGCAGTCCCGCAACTCCTGGCAGCAGTTCATAAATCAGAGGCTTGGCCAACGGCTTGGTATTGTTGATCAAGATGAACTGGCGATTGAGTTCCGCGCGATCCTCGCAAAGGAACGCCGACACAACGAACTCAAATGGGTTATCATCGCCCAAACGCTTCGACGCGCTGAAGCGCTGCTGGCCGTCAACCACCCATCCCGGAGGCCCGTCGGTAACGTCGACGCACAAACACCCTTGGTCATCTACATAGGCCTTTTCGGAGAAGGCCAACACGATCGCATTCGGTAACATTGCATCCGGCCGGCGCAGATAAGCTTCGATCTCACTGACGTGGGTCGAAATCTGTTGGCGCTGAAAGCCTTTGAGCTTGCCGTCGAGATCTCGGCTGATCCGGTCGATTCGGGCAATCGTGTCAACCTGACGCGGAGTCGCTGTAAAGCAAACGACACGCGGACCACTGCCCTGGCGCGGAGAAATGGTCGGGCCAAAACGCAAGATCGTCATACTGTCTCCTCCAGAGCAACCGGCTCGGATGTCTTTAAATGGCGGTGAAACACGTGCAGGTTGTGCATGCCGCGACGCTTGTTTCTGTTCGAGGAACGGAAGATCAGAGCATCGACGCCGGCCTCCCGGCAGACACGGCAATCGCAACGCTCCCAAGGTCGATCGCCGAGCGTTCGTGTGTAAGCAGTCTCAAGTGTTGCAAGCTTCGCTTCGTTGCGCGCATCGCTCGCCTTATCGTCCCACAGGGCATAGCGACCATAGGTCAAAACCGCTTGGACAGCGGCTTCGACCGTGTCTTTGCGTGCAGCCGACGCCCGCACCGTCTCCAACGCATCCCGCTCCAGGCGCAGCAAGCTTTCCTGGTCAAGGTGACCGCGCTTGGCCCGCCGCATCAGCTTGTCGTTGTCGAGAGCCTGTGGGATCCGAACCGCCGTGTAATAGTCGAGCGATCCGTCAGAGTTGAGACTGTAGTAGTTTCGCTTGCCGTCTTTGAAGGCCCGCAACAGCGGTGAAGTTGTGTCGAAACTCGACACGCCGAAGGCCCGTACGGACTGCAACTCTTCCGTCTTACCAAATCCAAGAAGATGCAATTGGACAGAACTTGGGATGGCCTCTCGGATCGCCTGCAGCGCTTGCCTGATCTGATCGATCTGCAGCGGGACCATGCCACCAACTGCTAGGTAAGAGAATCCGATCTTCACGAGAGCGGCCGCGGACGTAGCCATACTGGCAGCCGACCACCCTTGAATAACCCCAACTGGTGTGAAGTTAGGCCCTAGTGGTCGCGAGGCTGGCAAGAACTTTTCAGCGTACGATAGAGTGATGTCATACCGCCGCTGCGCTTCGTCCGAAGGCGGCAAACCATCGGCCTGGAAATCGAAGATCAAGTGATCGATCGAGCAGCCATGGGTAAAGCCAGCATCATGGTAAAACTCGAGTGTGTTCTCAACGGTATGCGGGGGCACAGCTTCGTTGCGGTAGGTGAACGCGCCGTTATCGCCCATGAGCATGCTGCCAGGATATTGGCTCTCGGGAAAACGCAAGAAAGAGCGCGCACCCTCGCGGCGGAAGCGCATCGCCTGCGAGTCATTGTATTTTCCGACGCGCTTGACGTCGCCGACGATCGCCCGCGAGACCAGCAGTCCGTCATAAGGTGGCGTGTCCAGAAATTCGTGCGGAAACAGGTCGTCATGATGGACCCGGCGTGTGCTGCTCCGCTGATCTTTGACAAAATCGAAAAGCGGATCGACGAAATCGAGACTGTCGGAATAGAGAAACTTCATGCGGCCACCTGGCGGGAGATATCCCGCTCCAAAGCGACCAACAGATTTGACAGCGAGCGCACATCCTTCGGAACGCACTGAATATCGTTCCAGTCGCGACCCAGATGGTCCCAGCGCCCTTCCGTCCAGTGACAGTGCGGGGCAATCCGCTTCAAAACCGTATAGGCCATATTGTAGTCGTTGGAGGCATCGCTGGGTCGGGTCATCACCTGGTCCATCAAGACACCCATCGCTGCCATGCCGGCCGCATGCATCAATCGGCTGCGATCGGGCGGCAGCCCCCAAGCCTGTGAGAAAACGTCGCGAACAGCGCCCCAGAACGAAGCCATGACATGGTACATCGCATCAAGATCGGCAGGGCCGTCCGGTCCGATGTGCACAGCAAGCGCACCGCGCGGATCTTGCAAGCTCCGTCGGATCAAGTTTGTCAGGCTGGTGTCGGTGATCACCGCTGTAGCGGAGACCGCCGACGGTCGCTTGATTAATTGGTAGAATGGCGACCCTGGTGTTTCATTCAAGATAGTGCACAGCATGCTGGGCACGCGGCGCGCCGAGAGATCGCGCGGCAGAACCGAGCCGACTTTCGGTAAGAGTTCATCGATCAAACGGCGATCAAGCGGCTTAGCCTTGTTCACCAGAATGAACTGTTCGCGGTTGATACTGAGATCGCCCGATACAAACGCGATCACCGGCACCGGGAAGCTGCCGCACTCCGATTGGGAAAGTGCAAGCGCCCGTTGTTGGCCATCGACGATCCAGGCCGATTTGCGATTGGGGCGGACGGGAATGGACAGCACGCCGCTATCGCTGCCCTGTTCTACATACTGGTTTTTGGTCCCGCGCTTTGCCGTGAATTTGACGCCAGGGACCAGCGCGAGGATCACCGCATTGGGAAACAGCACATCACCGCGGTTGAGGTACTCTGCGATGCCGCGCACATGCGCTTTGATTTCCGGCCGCTGAAAGCCTTCGATATCACCATTCGGGCCCGGTCCAATGCGGGCGATTTCGGCGATCTCCAGGATTTTTGATCCGGGAAGAAACATGGCGAACACTTCTGTGCCAGCTTGCCGTGTACGGACAGCATGGAGATCAAGATGGAAAGGTGAGGTCACGGGCAGACCTCCGCCTTGACCGCGCGGAACAGCGTTGCAAACCGCCTCTGTTCGCACGAAACACCGGCGACGTGCCGCAGATGTGCCAACATGTCGGAGTTCCGCCAGCCGACGGCCGGGGCAAGCGCCAAGATCAAATCCTTGACAGCCGCATCGTCGACCCGCCGCTGCGGTGGGCGCGAGGGCTTTGGCCGCGCGCCCACCAAGCGCTGCTCCACCCCCCGCCGTTGGGCCGCAAGGTCGAGGGATGTTGGCAGCACGTGGTTGACGAAGTCTGAAAGCGCGCGTTGCGGAAAATCAACCCGAGTCCCTGCTGGGCCGACCGTCTCCAGACGCTCATCGTATGGCATTACGAACGGCTGCAGCGCCTGTGGCAAGGCGCTTGCAATCGAGAGCCCGAAGATCCGTAAGGCAGTCGGATTGGCCTTCGCAATCTGAAGGAGATCGGAGACGACCATTTCGGCATAAGCGCGTGACAAACACAGGAGGATCAGCTTCCTGCCTTTGGCATCGTCGACAAAGTTTGTGGCGAACGGCCCCTTCTGGATGTCTTGCCACCAGCCGACCGGATCAAACGATCCCTCGATCCGCGCAACAACAGATCCAGGGCCAGAAGGCCTGACGGTGAGATCATATGTGGGGATGATCGTCGGCGCAGTCACGTAGCCGAGGCCCGCGGAGAGCACCCGAAAATCGGCCCCCGTGGCCTTTGCCAGTTCGCGCGCCACGCTGAATGCTCGACCTCGATACAGGTGATCTGCGCGCTTGGCCGTCGCGGCGTTCTCTAGGGTCGTCCGCCATTGCGCAGCAACGGTCGCCTGCGGCCCTTTGCCAATCGCATCGGCGATCAAAGCGGTCTGTCGGACGCGCTTTCCAGCCGAGCAAATCGTGATGATAGCCGGTTTCTGATGCATTTCTTCCAGGGTCTTACAGTTTTTAAACGACCATTGTCGTGATTCGTTGCATCAACTGCGGTCCACATCTAGCGCCTAGATGGCACGCCAGTGCTAGATGCGGGATATTTCCACAGTTGCAGTGATTAGCTTATAGCGGGAGTGTGAACTGTCAACGTCGCAATTCAATGCAGTTAATTCGAGGATCTCCAAGAATTGTCGCGCGGTTTCTGGCGCCCCACTAGGGCACCAACCGGCCGGACCCGTTCACTGGCCCGTATCAATTTTTCGGCAAGTAAAATTCTTCCACTGCCCGCACGATGCTGGTGAACCCTCGCCCCTGCGCGTAGGCGAGCGGTTTGTCGCCGCGATGTTGTCGAATAAAGTCCGTCGCCGCGTGTTTCGCCGATAGGGCGGTGATCACCATCAAGTCGGCATTCTCGGAGAGCGCCCGTAAGGGCGTTGTGCCCCCATGATCGTGCGAGATATCGACTATCACGCTCGGGCAAAGCTCCTGGAGGACAATTTGCGCCTGCCGGGTGGCAGACCCCGTTAGCGAGTAAAGACCAATGCGCTGATTCTCGAGGGCCGCGGAAAGCGAGACGTGGCCGGCCTGAGCAGCGGGCGGCGTCGCAAACGCGGTGGTTGGCCAACCCAAAGCCCCCGCCAGGCGCCGCAGGCTGAGACGCTGCAGTTCTCGAAGATGGGCCTCTACGCCTTCAAATCGCCGCAGACATTTGTGCCAGAAATGCAGCCTCGCCCCTTCATCGGGAGTAGAGAATCGAACCGTGCAGTCGACAATCTCTAGAACCCAGTACACGACGTCCGTGCCAAGGGCCTGCCCGATGATTTCATCGATATCATCAAGGACGGCGCGATAGTCGGGCGCCCGCAGGCCGCTTTCGATGAGTGCACAGGCGAGGAGCCCGGCGGACTCATACACACCGTTCCCACGGCGACTATCCAGCGCAAAGAGCGTCAGGATATCGCTATAAAATCTCGACAACGAGGTGCGGGGGAAATGCGGATCTCTGAGGAACCACGCCACTAGAAGGGGAAGAGCCGCGGCAATTCGTTCGGACCCGATCGCAGTCTCAGAGGCATATTGAAGGCTCTGCGCCAAACGGGCGACCGCCGTAGGATCCAACGCCTGATCGTCGATTGGCCATTCGTCCTTACCACGCCGCGCGATTTCCAGGGCCTGGGTGAAGGCGGGGTCTTTGATGGCCTCAAACCACTCAGCCCAATCGCGCGGAACGATCGGAGCATCTGCGATCTCTGCGGTCTCGTCCCAAATATCCTCGAAAGGAGCTTGGCTTAGCAACGCCCGGCGTGCCTCTGGCCCGAGGCGCGCCAACATTTCACGAGCAAGGCGCAAGTTGTCGAGGGTCTCGTTCGCTTCGGTCGAGGCGAGCGAGATCTGAGCCGCAGCTAGATCGGACGGAGCCTTGTCGGCAACCGGAGCAGTCTGGCTCCCCGACGCAAACAGCGCATTGGCCAAAAGCGGGGACTGATGCGGATCGTCACGGGCAAGGGCTGTAAGCGCTGGATCTTCACTCTCCAACGCCTCGAGGCCATAGATGATGCCGCAGCCTGCTCCGAGGGGCGGAGGCTGCGGCACGCCAAGCATGGGCCGAGCAATAGGCCGGGCGCTGTCCCGGTAAGAAGAGCGCAGTGCCGCAAGATCACCCGCCTCGAACGCGCCGCGCAACCGCGTATGAAAAAGAGTTTCGAGTAAGGCCGCGGCAATGCCGGGCGGCTTTCGTGCGGCGCACAGAGGGATGAAGCCCTGCATCGCCCCGATCGCTCGCCAATCCTCGAACGCGGCATGCAATTGGATCTCGAGGAACTGGAGATTGAGGGCATCAAGTCGCAGTTCGGCGCGCATCTGCTCCAAAATGGCGATCGCGTCAGCGCGTGCCAGAACATTGAGCCGATCCTGAAAGCGCGCGAGCAGGGTGCTGGTTGCCACAGTGAATGCCGCCTGCGGTCGTGGCGCTTTTCGCAGTGTCTCCGGTAGGCGGGCCAGAGCCCGCAGGGCTGTCTCTTTGAGACGCGGATTAGCAGGCAATCGGATGATGGCGGTAACGGCCGGATCAAGATCACGGACAAATCGTTCGGTTGGTGTGCCCGTAGAGAGCGCCGTAGATCGCCCATCGAACGAGGTCACCGTTGGACCGGCAAATGATATCAGCAACGGCCGGAGAGCGCGCCACTGCGAACGGCTGTTGGCAATTACCACCACATGCGCTTGATCGCCGTCCAGTGACCCGGGAAACAGCGCCCCTGGAAAATGCTCATCCGTAAGTGTCGAGAGGATGGTGTTGACCGCCACGGCAAGGGCCGGCGGCAAGGCGCCACGCTCGGGCAACGCATCAAATCTTGCGCGAATGGCTGCCGCGTCTGCGCTGTCACTCCCAATCATGACATCCGGCTTTCCCAGACGGTTTCAAGCTCGATCGCCTGCTCAGCCACGATCGCTGGATCACAACGCAGCAGCACGTGTTCATCGTTCACGGTCACCCCATTGAATGTCAGGTTCATCGACCCACTGAGAAAGTAATCAGATCCCAACAGCCCTTTGGCGTGAAACTCCCGCTCAATCGCCCATTTAAGCTGGTCGCCATACTCGCGTTTCAGATCCACCAATCGCTGGAGGAAGGTCTCGTTATGCTCGTGTTGGCGCACGATGACGCGGACGGTTGTCCCGCGCGCTAACAATGCGGCCAGCACCGCTGACAAACGCATCGGCCGCGCGGGCCAATCGGGCTGGATCGCCGAGAATTGCCGGGCGCTGTTGTCGAGAATTTCGAGATCGCTGATCCACGCGAAGAATAGCCAGACTTTCGGGCTCGGCGCCAAGAGTTCCGCCGCAAATAGACTTTGCAGCAAATCGCGGACAGCCCGTGATTGCGAGGGGCCGTGAAGGTCGCGCGCAATGGGCACTAAACCTGTTCCCTTAAAATCAGCCTGACCGCGATGTCCGCGCCGTCGTTCTCGATCCGATCAATGGCGGCGTAGAACTGAAGGTAGCCGACGTCGATGGGAGTTGCAGTCAGCACAACAAGCATCGTTCGTAGAGCTGCGCCCTCAGACGGTGCGGCGACGATGGTAACAGTGCCACGGGCTTCGAGCGCAGCGATCATGGCGTCTCGCCACCCCTCCGGACCAAAGATCACTCGTGGGCCAGCATCGGCCAGGATTAGATGCCGAACCAAGGCGGCGTCACTCGTCCGACGATTGCGGAACGGGTTGTATGACTGCAAAGATCGCTGTCGGATTTCAGCAGCGCGGGGCCAAAGGATGTCGCTGACAAGACCGACAACATCAACGCCTGTTGCGATCGCATGCGGAATAGTGTGGCGGGCAAATGTACGAACGACCTCCGCAATAGGCTCGCAACGGCTCGCAATCACGGAGAATTCCCGCACGCCGACGGCAACCCCGAAGCGCGCCTCCAGACTGTCCCAGAACGCCAGCAATCGCGCCAGCAAGTCGTCTAGCAGCGGCCCGGCACCCGGACGCAGCAGACGACCGTTGAGGGAGACAACAAAGGCGTGTCCGAGATAAAAACCACCACGCCGAGTGAGCTGTCTCGAAAACGCCTTCCAGAGTTCGGCGCGCTCCCGGTGACTGTTTGTCCCTCGCAAGCGCGCAATGCCCGAACCGATCTCAGGATCCTGCACCGAAAAATCGACAAAGCGGCGCAGGCCCTCTGCTGCCAACTCGAGGTCGCTGGGTGCAAGAGCCGCTTCCAAAGCATCAAGAAACACGCGCGGTTCAGCGGCGAACCGTTCGGCAAACGCTTGCAGAACGCCAGCCCCGCCAAGGGTGGACTCGGTAATCCAAATCCGTGCCGACCCGTCATCCGTTTCTGCGAAGTCGAGCAAGAGAGCGTCGGCCGTAATATGCCGTGGCGCCGCCGCGATGCAGGCGTGCAAGAAGGCCTCGCCGAGCGTTTCCAGCAGGGTATGGCGCAAAAAGGCGCCGAAGGCAGTGGGATCAGGCGTTTCAAACTCTTCTGCCAGCGCCCGCAAACGCTCGCGAATGATCGGCCGCTCGAAATGTGATCCGAGCGATCTGGCCAAGCGCGGAATGGCGCCGCCCCGATGCGGACCACGGTCGTCGTCATCATCGTCCTCATCATCTTCAGCATCGGCCTCCTCGGCAGGCGGCGGCGTCGACGCAAAAAAATCCGCCACCGACGCTGCCAAGGGATCGTGCTGGCTAGGCGCATCCAGGATGGCCAATGCAGCCACCATCAGCGTTTGGTCCGTGTTCACGGCCGCCGACAGGGCGGTCACGAGCAGAATTTGGAACAACCACTCCCGTTGAAAGATGTTTAGGTCGTCTGGTAATTGGCGATCGCCGGCAAAGCGCTGGCGCAGATAGGCAAGCCGCAGATTGCTGGCGATCTCCACCGGTAAGTCGGCGGCAAGCGTTGCGGCATCGGGAAGAGTAATATCCACGTGAAGGCCATCGACGTCGATCTCAAAACCAACGGCGGCGGCGGCGCCATCCTCCGCCCGGAACGTTGTTGAAAACGGCATCTCTGTCGATAGAGTCCGCAACGTGCCATGAGCCGTCGAGGCAAAGCGGCGAACGCGGACGCTGCTATTGAAGCGGTGAATATGGAAGGCGATCTCCTGCACCGTCCCGTGCCAGGTCGATCGCGAGGGCAAAGGCACCGTCAGCGCTTCGCCAGTCGGCTCCATATCGCCGCACCAGACAAACCGCGCATTTGTGCTCGGCAGCGCCTCCGCACGCGTCACCTTTGCCAGGGCAATCCGCCAAGGCCGAAAAACCTGGACCTCTTCGCCGGTCCCGCCATTGAGCGTCGCGCTAAATGCGCCGAAAGCATCAAATTCGAGCGCGTAAGTGGCGATCGGAATCGCTTGCACGGGCGCTGCGGGGTCAATTGGAAACCAATGGCTCAACTTTCCCCGTTCCGGGCCGAAGCGGCGTGTGACGCGCCCCGGCGCAAGGTGAGACAGTGCCTGACCGATCGGCAATTCTTCGCGTTTGGGCTCTGAGTTTACGTCGGCCGGCGGGATGTCGATTTTGACCTCAGGCAGACTGAGATCGCTGAACAGACTGCGCGGGGCAAAGTCCGGCAATGGATGATAATCGACATAATGGTCATGGATGCGGCCATCCGTCGGAAACGCCAACCGCCAATCTCGAAACAGTCGCCGCAGCATCGTTGGTACTGCCTCCAAGATGAGAGAGCGCGGCGCCTCCCAGAGGATCGCATCCGCTGTGTCGGCAGAGATTTTCAAAGCGCCAACAAGATGGGTCTTCAGATCTCTGACCGCGTCCGCTTCGCCTTTTGCCAGGGCGCTGAGCGACCCCTGCACATGCTTGCGCACGCGTTGGATCGGATCGGACGGTTTCGGTTGCGGATGGCTCAGAATGTCCCACATCCACACTTTGTCCGAGCCGCTCGTCCGATCAGCAAGCCAATCATACAGCGCGTAAACCGCCTGCATGCGCAGGATCGCCAGATTGTGGATTGGCAAAGATTGCTGCGGCACCGTAGGTTCGAAAAGGTGCTCGTAGCTTTGAAACGCGATGCGATCTCTTCCGTAGTCCGAGAGCACAGTCAGCGTCATGGGGCGCATGATCCGATCACGGCCGGCGCGCCCTTTGCGCTGCACGAACGACGCCATCCCGAACGGCGCCTTGTGTTGAATGACCGCGCCCACGAAGGGATCGTTGTACCCCACCTCCAGGGCGGCCGTCGCAACGACCACATTTGCATCGTTGTTCACACCGGCATCTTGCGAAGTCGTTCGGCCAATCAGCAGTCGTTGCTCGAGCGGATGGCCGATGTCTTCGCACATCCGCCACCGCTGACCCTCAAGATCACGGTCAATTTGACCCGGCAACTGACGTCTGAGACTGGCGAGCGTATCCCTGCCCGGATTGGGCTTTCCATAGATGTCATATGCTTCGGCATCACGAAGATCATGAAACAGCCTGTTCGTGACATCGAGATCGTCCGTAAACAGGAACGCGCGACGCCCAAAGGTGCCCTCGGAAATGGTAGGGCGATGAGGATCGCCAATGCGCGGCGGATCAAGTGAGCGCGCAACCAGCATCGCTGTCTGGATCGTGGTTGATAGAAGGGAGGCCCGCGATGCTGGGTCTCCCCGCAGGAGAACCTGATATTCTGTGCCCTCTTCTATCATCTCGCCGGACAAAGGAGTCACTTCGACGACGTGCTCAACCCGAACCCCTGTAAGCGAGGCAAAGAACTCTTGCGCGCCCTCCAGCGTCGCCGACAAGCCGGCGAAAGTGACGGGTGAGCCCAGCAGGTGGCGCCAGCGCCGAAGGACCAAACCTGCGTGGGCACCACTAGGTCCGACATAGGTATGAACCTCGTCGAGAAGCGCCAGGAACGGCCGCTTGGCGGCGACTTTCCCGATGCCAAAGACAGGTCGCATCCACTGATCGGAAAGACGCTGGTTCAGGGTCTCTGTCGTCGTGAATAAGATATCAGGCGGTTGGCTCTGAATCCTCTGGCGAGTGAGAATAAGCGCGTCATCACCGATGACGGCCCCGCAATCTGTCTCCGTGCAGACGAGGCGTTCTCGTGCCGCATCGAGATCGGCCGCCGGCCAGATCAGTTCCCCCTTGCCGCGGCAGGTAGGGCAACGCAGCCATGGGCATACAAAACCATTCTGTTTGAACGTCCACCTTCGGCGTCGAACCTCGTCCTGCGTCGCCCGTCGCGGCGTTGCCCCAAACAAGGCACCAATTTTAACAATGCGCCGGCCCGTTGCCCGCAGCACGGTGTCTGTGCGCCGCGCCAGCCGATAGGCCTCTGCAATTTGATCCTTGAGCAACTCAATCCGGGGATAGATCGCTATCGCTTTGACCCAATGATCGCTATCGACCCTCTCAGCCACCCGCATGAACGCAGGCAGATAAAACGCCAGCGTTTTGCCGCTGCCTGTCCCGGCCGTTACAATCGTTCCGGTGTCGCCGGTCGAGTCCAGCAGCCGCACGATTGAGCGCTCCTGAAAGGCTGCGAGCGCTAAACCAGGCTCGCCACTGAGCGCGTCCCACAGAGAAGTGCGCAGGGAACTGGCACCGATCGTATTGGCGTGTTGGCGAATCAGCACTGCAGGCAATAGATCCCGTCGCGGGAAACGCCGGCGCCGCCGATCAACGCGGAAGTCAGCGACCAACCGCGGCGCATTCCGCCACGGCCGGCCATCAAACAGTTGGCGCAGCCGATAGAGCAGTCGCATCATTTCTGCGAAACGGGAGCGATAGCGGTGCCCGCCACCGTCGGTGGGCAATTCGTTGATCAGCCGCAATTTGATCAACCGGTCGATCAACTCATCGGCGGCGTCCTCCGATCCTGCGAGATCGAGAGCAAGGTCGAGCAGCTCATCTTCGGCCAAGCTACCATCGACATAGCCCCAACTCAGGGACCGCATCTCCAAGGTTTCGATTTGATCGAGAAGGGTAAGCTCGCGGGAAGAAACGGTCACCGGCTGCCCTTCACGCGGATGCGGAAAACATGGCTGAGTTTGCGATCACTCAACCACTTGAGCACTGTGTCATCCAACAACTCTAGCGACGCTCCGTCTTGGCCGCAGGCCTTCAGGAAACGGATGACTGCCTCTGGAAGACCGCCCGCCGTCATAGTGTCCCACGCAACGGTGTAGGCCTCACGGGCAGCGTTCAATTGAGCGAGAGCGACAGTGAAGTCGGCGGGCAGAGTGCGGGCGAGCCCCGCCAAGGTATTGCGGCACTCTCGAATGCGCGCGACAGGGGCTTGGTAGTCTGGGATCGTTGCTAGGGCTGCAATCAAATCATCGGCAAAGACGGGGCTGTTCTCTGCAACATGCTGCTGCCAAGACACCAAAAGGCTTTCTCCAATGGCCTTGGTGATCCCAGAAAGCCGATCCAAGAAGTCGTACTTAAGGTTATAATCTACCTCGTCCAGTGCTTTTGGATCCGCGTTGAATCCAGACCGCAGCGCAATGGCTTTCTTGCGCAAATCGGCGGCATTCTTGGGCGTGAACGGGACCCTGACACCAGCGGCGGTAAGTGCCTTTAGCCGGGCGCACTGCGACGCCAACGAAGCAGACACTGTGTTGAATTGCGTGGCGCGGGTTTCAAACGATTTCGCCTCATCCGCGTTTTCGCGCAGACGCTGAAAGTTTTGCAGCGAGTCGCGCAGTGACTGAGCTTTCTCAAGCAGCATGATCGTTCTCGGCGGCGCAATTGTCTTCGATCGCAATGATGGTTTCGGCAATCGTACCGAGCGCGTGATCGATCATCTCGAGACTATCAGCGAGCGTCCCGTGTTTCGCCTCGAATTCGGATTGCCGTGTCTTTATATTCACATCGAGTTCGTCGAGCACCGCCTCTGTGCGCGTGCTCAACATGCGCGCGGCCTCGATCGCTGCGACACGCGGTCGGGCAAAAAGCGGCAAGCTGGCAACGATCTCGGGGTTTTCCACGATCGCTTTCGATGCTTGAATCGCATCGTCAAACGTAACCCGCCGAAACGTTTCCAACGCCTCCTGCCAACTCTGAAGGGAGCGCGCATTCACGCCATTCGCGACCACGAGATCATTCAACTCAGACAGAGCTACGACGATCGCGGCTCTACCGGATGCCGCACCGAATGCGCGTTCCATGTCGACCAACCAGGTTGCGCGAAGCGTGTGCTCTGATCGGCAAGCCTCTTCCAATTGCTTGCTGATCTTTCCGTAGGCCGTTGCTATCACTGCGTAGTCGCCGACCGGATCTGTAGGGGGCTTTTGGGTGAGAACCCACTTCGCTGCGCGCAGCCGCTTGAGTGCCGTCACGACAGGTCGCGCATCGATCATCGCCCCTGCCTGACCGCCCTTTGTCGCCGAGATGTGAGCGTGAAGAAAGTCGGCGAATGTTTCATGATCGGTCGAGAGGCTCAGATAGAGCCGCCGAAGATCAGTTGATTCGACCAACGGATCCGGCCATTTTTCAAACAAAGCCGTGACCATATCGCTGTACGTGGCATCGGACTTAAAACGACCTCCAAGGGCAGCGCCAAGCGCGAGAAGTTCAGTTGCGGCCGCCACCGGCGACCAGTCGGGCGCAGGATTGTTCAACGCACGCAACTGCATTTCGACGTCTGCGGTCCAGATGGCGAGGCAATCCAGAAATGCCGCGAGCATATTTATGCCATCGGGGAAATCCCAGCGAAAGTCGGATCCTGCCCGCAGAAGTCCTTCGAGCGCGTATCCGGTTCTCTCAATGCTGACCGCAGTTCCCGGCAGTTCCAATTTGATCAAAACGGCCGCCGGGCGCGCGGTGGTTTGGCGCTCGAACGTAATACTTTGCGTTCGGAGCGGTCGGGTGTTGCCTGCAAATCGCGTTCGCTCCAAGCCAAGGCGATCCCAATCAATTCCCTCTGAAATAGCTGAGAACAGCGAGGTTCTGAGCGTCTGGGCGAGCGTTTGGTCGAGGTCACCACCACGAGCCCAATCTTTGAGCCGCGTGATTTGAGGATCCTCGATGAGCCGCTCAGACACCGGTTGCGGTGGACTCTCATAGACGGCATCAACCGGCGAAACGACCACCTGCGCGTCACTGATCTCCGGAATAGAGAAGGCCGACCGCACCTCTTCGGGCATGTTCCGCAAGCGGCCGCTGCCATCATAGAGTTCGAGAAAGGTTGTCAAACGCCCGGCTGCTTCTGGAAACTGCCGCTTTAGTTTATCGGCACTGCCGAGGTCGAGGCTGGATCTGCCGCCGAGTTGTTCCAACAGTCTCGCAGGCGGAAAGGTGCCGGCGGCAAGTGAATCGGCGCTGTTATCGAAAAACGGCACAAGGACGTTGTTCTGCAAGATGCGAGGATTGAGCTTATCTGGAAGGCCTTGATCAGCCAGGCTCGCTGCTTTGAACAGGGCCGTTTTCGTAAAGGGATATAGCCCATAGCCATCGATTTCTCCGAAGGCGGGATGGCAGGTTTCTCGAAAGTCACACCGCTCGCATCGGCTTGGTGGCGGTTCCGTGGGACGTTCATCGTGCCACGCATCAACCGCCGATCGCCCAATTCGGACAGCATTCAGATAGCGAGCGGCAAACTTGGCGACGGATTCGGGCGTCGCTGTTTTTCCGCCAGGTCGCCCCGCAGAACGATCCATATCAACGATATGGGTCGTTCGCATGTAGGCGGTGTCCGCGACAGTTTCGAAGAAGCCCGTTGTCACCGCGAGCGCAGACCGCATTTTGCAAAAGCGCTCATCTTCAGAATGCGTGATAGCTTGAAGCAGAGCCCGATCGATGCCTTGGAGGCGCGCAAACTCCTCGATTAACAAGACTAGTTCGAGGTTTTTCGTTTTCAGATGGGCTCGCAACCGCCCCATGAGTTCTTCGATCCGATCACCAGAAAAGCTGAGCGTGCGTGCGATCGCCTTGTCCAAGTTGCGATTAATAATATCGACACAGAGAGGCAGCGATACGCTGCGCTCAGTATCGATAGCCAACAGCGCGTTTCGCGCCTGGCGAGAAGCTTCTCTGTAGTCAGTATTACCCAGAGGCAAGTCGTCCACCGCGAAGTCGCGTCGTCCTTCGGGGCGGTCACTTGCTTGCGAAACCGCAAACACGTGGTCAACGATCTCAGCAACGATGGTACCTTCCTTCATAAAGTGGGCATCGCGCATATATGGGTCTTGGAATATGTTGGGCAGATGCTGGATAAGTTCTTGCTCAATCTCTGATCCGCTGTCGCGTGGGACATCTTCTCGGATCGACTGGGCGAGTTCATTGAGGAGGCGCTGACGTTGACCGGCGGTCGTTGTGGTCGCGTCTCCAGCGCGGTTTAGGGTATCCAAGAAGCCCTGGCGCTCTGAGACGGGTAATTCGGCGATGATCATCTCGACGATCGCGCGTAGACTAGTCCCTGATTTGCGGACGACCAGCACAACACGATGGCTGTTTTTCGGTATGTTCAGGCGCATCCAATGGATGAGATGTGACTTTCCGGAGCCTGTCGTTCCTAAGACAACTGCCAAAGCGTGGGGTCGTGTTGAGGATAGAAAGTCTTCGAGAAATGCCCGCGGGGTGACGCTAGAGAGCGCGTTTAAATTAAGCGCTTGAAAGGAGGTACCAGCGGGTGGCCCCACTGGGATCTCCCACTCCGTGTGTACAGCGCGGAAAACGGAATCAGGAATGTGTTCCGCAAACGGATTGACGATGTCACGGACCTTTGCGGGGTCCCAGCAAACGACGTTGCGCATCAGGACGCCCTCACCAGCGATATATGACTGATACGGCGCGGGGCTTCGCCGCCAAGATCTAGGATCATCACATCGGCATCCGACTTTGTCGTCAGCGCGATAACGCCACTGTGCTCTAGGCGCACGAGGGCCAGACTGGTGCTAATCGAGAGCCGTTGATCACTGTCTCGCCCAAACCCGGGAAGGGCAGCCTCTTCGACAAACTGCCGAAAGCTGCCCCCCTCGAAGACGGGATAATGGGCAACGAGTCCCGCCATGAACGCGTGCAATCTCAGTTCATTTTGATCCGCAAAGATCTGAGGCAGGACCGCTAGGATCGCCTCGATCGGATCGGCTACGACAAACCGGCCACGCGTTGACCCGACCAACGTGGCAAAACCCAGGTATCGAGCCCAATATACGAGGTTTTGGAACGTGTTGATGTTCGTGACGCTCATCGCTTCAGTTAGATCCCCGATCTGACTTTTCATCCGGATCTGAGGGGCATCGCCAAACGGCATCGGCGACAAAGGATTTTGCATGAGCAACCATGTGAGCGCAGGAGCGAAATCGCTTTGATCTGCCTCCTTTGCGCGGGCCGCATCGAATAGAACCTGCCTAAGGTACTGGCGAAACTGGTCCTCTAACGGCGCAGATTTTTTCCCTGCCGACACGATGCCGGCGCGTGCAAAGTACTTCTCGCCGCGCTCTTCGATGAGACCGAGGTTGCGGGCCTCCCTCATCGGAGACGAAAACAGGCTTGTCCGCCGATCCTCCTCATCCTTGCCGCGCTTGCGAAGCGGGGGCGGTGTGATTGCCGCTTCAAAACGAACCTTGTCCTCGCCAGACTCACTTTCGAGAAGCGATGCGAAGAGAAGCAGAATGCGATTGGGCACGGCCGGTGCCACGGTAATGATGCTCATGCAGCGACGCGTCCAAAAAATTCATCCAGGTCCAGAGTTTTTCCGCCAAAGACATCGACCAATCGACGGCTCGGCGTCTCGGGCGATGGCAGCTTCTTGTTAGCTATAAAGATCCGCTGGCGACCAACTCTTGGCTCCAAGCTTGACGTCATCAATACGGCATCCGCACCAACAAGGACCACCTCCGGCCCAACCGGCAGCCGGACCTGTGCCAGGCTGTCGACCGTGGTCAGGAAGAGAGCGGCCTGTCCCGCAAAGGCGAGGCCTCGTTCGATGTCGAGTGGTGGAGACCCAAGGACAATGAAATTGTGAACATCGAAGCCATGGAGCCGGCGCATTGTTTCGCCAAAGCGACGGGCGTCGGATCTTGAGAACGGTTCCCGGTCATACGTCACGAGCAAGCGTCCATCTGAGCCAAGCAGCGCTGCGAGGCGGGGATCGAGTGCTACCGCTGGCCAGGGTGAACGCGGCTCTCCCACTGGCTTGCTAGGCTTGCGTTTGGTGGGATCGCTGCGGCAGGTTTTGCAGCGACTGCACACGCGACCGATCCGATCCTTCCCGTAAAGCTCTTCGAAGGTGTCAGCTGCGCAGCAATCATCTCGCAGATAGGACTGCATCAGTTCGAAATTGCGCGCGGCAGCGTCGACCGCGAGGCGACGAACCGGTTCAACGGCGACGAGCCACCGATCGGCTTCCAGATGGCCGTGATCGAGGATCTCAATCCCCATCCACATCCCAGGAGGCAGCGAACCACGTGGTTTGCCAAGCAGCCGGATCAGTCCGGCGCGCGACATCAGCATCAGGACGCGAAGATTCCAGTCTGTATTGCGATCGCCGATCATATCGATGTCGCGCTCGCTCGTTCCCGGCCGATCATCAAGACGTACCGCAAACCCGCCGCCGTTCGGGAGCGTGATCTTCCGAGAAAACATGGTCTCCCATCGTTCGCGACCACGATCTTTTCCGATCAGCCATTTTCTGCTGATCCTCTCGGCCTTTGCGAAATCGCTGGCCGCGGGCACAATCAAAGAAATCGCGGTGCGGCCATCGCGTCCTGCCCGGCCGACCTCTTGATAGAACCGGTCAAGAGTTTCCGGAACGCAAGCATGTACGACCGAACGAGCATGGGCGTAATCGATGCCCAATCCAAATGCCGATGTTCCAACTACAATATCGATCGCGCCGTGGCGCCATTGATTGACAACCTTTTCCCGCATGTCCTGGCTGCTGTCGCCATGCACGAGCCCAAGCCGTCGGAAACCTGTCTCTTTCAACCGCTGGTGCCACAGAATGGCTTGCTCGACCTCGGTGACATAAAGAGCCAGAGGGCGAGGCAAATGATACAGTGCTTCAAGGACGCGCGTGGTTTGGATTTCATCGTTGGTGGGGCGCGCGATCCAGTAGTCCGGCTCCGGGCGCAGTTGAACGGCACTGATCATCTCGAAGCCTTCGCCTTCTCCAAAGAAGATGCGCAGCGTTTCGGTCGAGCTGTCCGTCAACGTTGCGGACAAAAGCAAGGTCCGGAGGCGGGCCTCAGGTTGGGCCTTTCGGAGTAACTCCTGGCGCAGCGCGCCGAGTTCCTGAAATTCAGTACGAAAGCCCGAGCCCCACTGATCGACCAAATGCGCTTCATCAACGACAAGGGCCTTCAGATGCCCTCCCTCCGCCGCCTTGCCCAGAGCGCTGCGAAGCGGGCCGCAAGCAGCCTCCGGTGACGCGAAGCACAAGGCCTGACGACCGTCTGAGATCCGTTCGACCAGGACCGAATTGCGATCCTGGTCACCACTTGAATAACTCAGCGGTGCGTCCAATCCGCATGTTTCAATCGCGGCCTTCTCATGATTGATGCCCAGTGCGACCGTTGGCACGATGACAAGCGTGACGCCGCGCCGCGCCTGCGCCTCCGGCATGCCGGTAAACCCAACGGCCTGTACGATCTGGAAGATGAGACTTTTGCCTTCACCTGTCGCCAACGCGATCGCCAGTGTGGCACCCGGCGGCGTGCTCAGCGCGGCCCGTACCGCTGCGCGCTGCCCAATGCTGCGATAGCCTGGGCGATGAACAGCCTTTAAAAACGGATCGCCGGAGACGACGATATCGTCTTCAAACCGGCGGACCACTTCGGCCTGGGCGAGCGCATCGACACCGCGATCGTCATCAACGCTCAGCCAATCGGGTTTCCACCGTTTGGCCGACACATACAGTTTTCCGCCGGTGACGCGCTTCTCGAGCCCGACGGTCTCCCACGCATCGAAGGCGGCGAAAGCGATGTGCGAGATCTGAGCACCAGGGACACTGGTCCAACCGCGCTTCGCCTCTTCATGGCGAAGGGCCTGCCGTAACAGGACGGCGAGATCAAGAGAGCTTGCCTGGACCGGTGACGCGGTTAGTGCAGCCTGGCATCGCGCAAAGGCTGGCTCCTGAAAACGGGCGCCATCGATCCGATGTCCAGCCAGCAATTGCGTCAACGCTGCAAACTCAGCACCGTCGACGCGATCACGCATGCCGACCTCGCGCGGGTAAGGCGGCCGCGACCACGAAACATCCCATTGCGTCGAGCCTGATGGTCGGATTTGCAATGCCTGCAACCATCTCCTCAGCAGCTTTCAGGGCGGCGGCAGCACAAGCATCACCATCTTTGGCACGCACGGCGAAGCGCTGCCGATGGCGCGCAAGGTCTCGTTGAGCGAACTCCAATGCCTTCGCTACTTGCCCGTCGATATCCAATGCAGCCATCATCGCGCTACGGCCCTGGACGTGGACATGTTCAATGGCCCTTGTCAGAGATGCTCGGTCAATAACGGTGTCAAGGATCGAGATCCGGCTGCCAAGGTTGAGATCGCAGTTTGCTGTTTCGTCGCGCTGATAGGGCCGCGTCAAAACCGCGAGGAGATCAGGATCCCGGACCTCATTGCCCTCAATATCAACATGGAGGACCACGTATTGCTGCGGGAAGTATTGCTGGGCCCGCCGCGACAGGGCCCGTTCCTGCACCGTCGGAAACAACGGATTTGCGCGATCAATTTGGGGCTCGACGGCAAAACAGAGCCGAAAGCCAATCCATGGTTCCAACGTCCACGCGGGATCCGCTCGCCACGTCAGGAACGCGGTCCCCCGGTCGTCCCAGAATGTAAAGCGTTCGATGGCATCGACGAGGGGCGTGCCCGGTCGAAGAAGGGTGATACGAGCGCCTTGGGACGCGACTCGGCGGCGCCAAGTCAAACAGGTCTCATCGATGCCGATACTGGAAAGCCACGGCAGCCGCGGGATCAACGTCTGCGGAGATGCGGTTATGAAAAAAGGATCCTCGGTCGTTGCCGATGAGCGTCGGCGCCTGAGATGTAGAGCGCCGCCCCACCAAAAATCGACGCTTTCATCCAGGCTATCCTCCCGTTCCTCAGCGCGTTCAATCGCCTCGATAACGTCGGCATTAGCCTCCTCATCGAGTGCAATTTGATCAAGGACGGCCTGCTCCGTCTGAGCACCACGCTCGTCGGATATACGAGCACGGATTGACGGGATCATCGCTTCGAGCGCGCGAGCGCCACGCTCGAACAGCGCTAGAACGATTTCCTCTTCGATATCTTCCAAAAGGAACTGCACGTCGCTGATGGAGCGGTTGTATATAAGGAAGCCTTCTGCGAGCAGCTTTTGCCAAGCGGCCCAAGGATAGTGTTCGTCATCTGACGGCATCATGATCCGGTGCCGGATCTGGTCCTGCTTGCGCCCAAAGCGGTCCAGTCTTCCCAGTCGCTGTTCGAGGCGGGTCGCAGAAAATGGGAGATCGAGATGCACAATCGCATCCGCACAACTGAAGTTGAGACCTTCTTCGCAAGCCGCGTCGAAGACGCACACTGCCGCTCCCTTGTGATGGCGAAAGCCAAGAGAGATGGGCGCCTGGTCGGCAAAGCGGTTTTCGCGATCGAGCAGAAAGATCTTCAGATCGGGCTGCTGCTCGCCCAATCTGGCAGCAAAGGCCCGCGCTTGCTCGGTAGAGGAGGAAAAGACTACGACTTTGCGCGATGATCCCCCAATCGCTTTCAGTAGCCGATTGAGGCTGTCGAATGCGATGTTGAAGGGCTCGTTGTCATGCACACCGCGATCTGAAATTGACTGAATGGCGTCGAAGATGTCCCGTTCGTCATCGAACAGGGGAGATAAGCGCTTGGTCGTCTCGGCCAGGTGGTCACAGCCGATGCCAAGCGCTTCGAGGAGGTCGACGTGGCGACGGGCAAGCACCATCGCCGAGATGGAGGTGTCGCGAGCCCGGAAAGCACAAGCCGCAAGCCGCCAACTCTCAAGCTCCGTGAGGCACTCATCAATGCGTGGATCGCCGTCAGGCTCTTCACGCACATGCGATAGACTAGGGGGTTCGCCATCTTTCGGCTGCGGGCCTCGGTTTCGGAATTCCCACCCTTGTGCATCGACCCGCCGTGATCGAATAAGGCGTTGGTGGATCCGGTACGTGTCTGCGATGTGGTAGCGCAGGGCCGAGCAGAGTTGAACGAGATCGGCGCTTCCTGATTGCGCGGCGGCAATCATGCGTGGCGCTAGGTCCAAGACAGTTGGATCATCTGCAAAAAGCCGGGTTGCCTCAAGGCCGCGTTGTTTGAGCACGAACGTGGGTGCCTCTGGATCGAGGCCCAGTAGCAGGCGCCCGTACTGACGCCTTTGTTCCAATTTGGTCCGGAACCCAGCAATGTCATCGAGAGGATGACTGTCCGGGTCGAGCAGGTTCAGGAGAGCTAGGAACTGTTGCTCTCGTCCAAGAACCGGCGTCGCAGACAGAAGCAGCAGTGAGGCGGTGCGATGCGCCAAATTGCGCAGCGCCTGCGCTTGCGCCGATAATGTGCCAGTCTCAATGCCAACTAGGTGGTGTGCCTCATCGACCACGAGGAGGTCGCACGATCCCGCGATCTCGCCGATCGCCTCATGTGAGACGAGCGACCAACTGCCGGGAAACTGATCGAGCCTGAGTTTTGCAACCAGTTCATCCCTCCACTGCGAGAGCAACACGGCGGGGACGCAGACAACCACATTGCACGACGGATCATCGATCAGCCGCTGACGGATCACCAGACCCGCCTCAATAGTTTTCCCAAGGCCAACCTCGTCAGCAAGAAGGTAGCGTTGGATGGGATCCTTCAAAATTCGACGGGCAGCAACGACTTGGTGGGGGACCAACTCCACGCTCGCCGACAACAGCGCTGTCATCCCCTGCGCAGCGGCCCGCATGGATACAAGAGATTGGGTGGCGGACAAACGACGATCGTGCAGGAACTGGCTTTCAGCGCTCCCGCCGAGCAGAACATTTGCAGGTACTTCTGGCACTGACCACGGCCGAACGTAGAGCGTCCGCTCATCAGCGCTGTCCCTCAAGCCGTTTGGAAATTTGAGGTCGTATTCGACCAGCTTGTCGGGAAGGACGTGAAAGCCGACGACGCGGCCAATGCGAAATCCTTGGCCCGAGCGAACATAGACCCGCGTTTGAGGACTGAGATATGCGCGGGACACCTCCTCGATCTTAAATAACGCTGTCTCGATCCGAGAGACGCCATAGAAGATCTCCACGCGGCAGGTACGCCCCTCAACTGCTGCAAGCCTTCCAATCCCTTGGTTGCGCGGCAATTCCACAAGCAGGCCAGTCACTGCAAACTGCAAAGGTGCCGCAGCTTGAGAAGGATATTGAACGCTAAGCGGATCCATGAGAATCGATGCACTGGAAAGAGAGCCAAATCAGCATACTGATGAAAAATTGAAGAACTAGCGATGAAATATATCGTTCGACGTTAGTTCAATTCGCCTCGCCAAGCGCGAAGAGACTGACCCGTGGCGGCGCGTGTGGGCGGCGTAGAACGCCGGCTCAGTCTGTCGGCGGCTCGAAAGAAAAGCGAGGCAGACCGTCTGCCCTCCCTCGGGACGTCGAGGTCCGACATCGGACACGGCTCAACGTGGTCGAGCCGATCGCTAAACAGAAAAGTATGCCGCTGCCGCTCGTGGCGTGTCCGGACCAATTCGAGCGCTTTCCGATGTTGACGAACTGTCAGCCAATTTTTCCGGCCCTGTCTGAGCATGGGGCCCCAAATTCCACCCCGCCCCCGCCCAGGGGGTGGTCCCCTGGTAGTCTCTCTTGGGGCGAGGGACGGGGCCAAGCCTCTAGGGATTTGGGGAGGTCGAGCGCCTGGTTGACGTCGCTCAACATTCTCCGCGCCGCGCCCCAACAGTGGGTCCGCGAGCGCTTTTCTTCCCCCAATCTTCCCCAGACGAGACGCCTGCAAGTCAACTGGGATTTAAGTCATTGAAAAATATGGCGCGCCCGACACGATTCGAACGTGTGACCTTTGCCTTCGGAGGGCAACGCTCTATCCAGCTGAGCTACGGGCGCAATCCGTGGATGGTGGATAGCTGATTGCCGGACGCTCGGCAACAGGCGTTTGAACGAGGGCCGAACTGGATGGGCACAGGTTCAAATCGTGTCGGCGCGTCGATTAAGTCGAAGTTAGAAAGCCCCTGCTGTCTTCTTCGTGGAACATTTCGCTGGCGGCGATGCCGTCAGGGCTGCCGGGATGTTTGGCTTCCGGTACGCTCGAGAGGATCTGCTATGGCATTGCAGCTGCTCTGACCGGAATCCGCTTCGCGACATACAGGCTTGCCACGAATATTCCGGGACTGGCAGCCGTCGCGGAGCGGCGTCTCGTTGTGATCGTCAGGAAGCAGCTTGCCGCCTGGGGCCATGCCCACTCCACGACGGACGCATCCGCCCACCGGCCGGCCGCGACCTGACGCGCCGCCGATCGATTGATCCGTTCGATTATCCATGACCAATCGGTTGCGACCCCCGATGCGGGCAGCGGGGTCGCGTAGGGCGCGTGCCAAGCGGCGGTTTTTCGCCTCCGGTTCGGAGCTGCAAGAAACGCCATGCACATAGATTGGGACGCAGGGCGATGGCGGGTTCGGCTGCTTGGCCTAGATTGACGCGTTCGCATTCGCGCGCACTCTTGAACAAGGAGCCCCATAATGATCCGTTCGATCACGTTCGCCGGCTTTATCGGCCTCGGCCTCTTACTCGCAGGCTGCAATCCCGAATCTCAGTCACAGCGCACGCTTGGCGGCGCCGCAATTGGTGCTGGCGGTGGCGCGCTCATCGGCGGGATCGCGGGTGGCGGACGCGGTGCCGCGATCGGTGCCCTCGCTGGTGGCGTGACCGGTGCGGTTGTCGGCCGGGCGACAACTCCGAACAACTGCATCTTCCAGGACACGAGCGGCCGCCGCTTTACGGGCCCCTGCCCATAAAGCGCCTGAGCGCAGCTGCCGGGCCAAAGGGCGAACCGCCCGGCAGCATCTGGTCTCGTTCGCGGCCGCTCCGATGGGGTGGCCGTCATGCGTGAGGGCCAACATCGCAACCCTGTCGGGGCGGCCCGTCGCGCCGGCGACGGTCCGGCCTTCTTGAGTGAACGAGACTGCCTCGAATGCCGGCACAGTCAATGCGCGGGGGCCCGAGCCAGGACGTGATTGCTGGTTGCAATTTGAATCGAGCGGTTGGGCCGAATCGGCTATCTGCCGGGATGTCAGTTACGTAACCAGTCATCGTGCGACGGTGCCGGAGAGCGAATGAGGCTGCTTGCTGCGAAGGGCGTGAAGGCCATCTGGCTGATGGCCTCGCTCATCCTCTGCGCCTGCTCGGCAGCGGATGTCGGGCCCGTCAACAGTCACGCGGAGAAGGCGCCGCCACCGTCGCCGGAATTCGTCACCGATCGCGGGGATGACGGCTCGATGGTCGTTGGCCTCGCCTTCTCGGGAGGCGGCGTTCGCGCTTCGGCCTTCTCCTATGGTGTCTTGCGTGCGCTTGACGAGATCATCGTCGATCAGAAGCCCTATGAGCGGACGATGATCGACAATGTCCGCATGATTTCCGGGGTCTCCGGAGGAGCTATCACTGCGGCCTATTTCGGCTATCGTGGCCGCGACGATTATCGTGATTTCGATGAGCGCTTCTTGTTTCAACATGCAGAAGCGAGCATGGAAACTTCGCTGGCGTCACCGTTCAGCCTGTCCCGAGCAGTGGCGGGCGGCGTGAATGACCGAAATACCTTTGCGCGCTGGTTGAACGATAACCTGTTCGATGGGGCAGATTTTACCCGCTTCAAATGGACGAACGCACCATCCCTCTGGATCAGCGCTTCGGATATCTACAATCGGACGCCTTTTCTCTTTAGCTACGATACCTTTGCGGCACTCTGCAGCGATCTCGACAAGCTGAAGATTTCGGATGCGGTGGCAGCCTCCGCCGCCGTGCCGGTCGTCTTTGCGCCCGTCGTGCTGGCTGCCTCCAAGCAGGATTGCGGCTACCGCCACCCTGCGTGGTTGAAGGGCGCGCTGAGCGGCTCCAACCCATCCTTGCGGCTGACGGCTTACGCCAACGCATTGGACTCCTACCATGCCGAAGACGGCATCAAGTTTGTGCGGCTGATGGATGGCGGCCTGACAGACAATCTGGGCATAACGGGGTTCGTGCTGGAAAGAAGCGCGTCCAAGACCCCGCACGGACCATTATCGGCGGAGCAGGCCGTCAAGCTGCGCCATTTCCTGTTCATTGTTGCCGATGCGGGCCGGGGTCAGACGGAGGATTGGGGAGCTTCGATCAGGGGCCCCTGGCTGGCGCCGCTGGTCGAAGCGGCAATCGACACGGGCATGACCTCATCGTCTCGTCATGCTCTCGACGCTTTGAACTTTGCAGTCGAAAGGTGGAAGGAGCGGGTGGTCGCCTACCGGTGCGGGTTGCCGTTGGAAACCGTGCGCCGGATCCGGGGCAGCGCCGACGGCTGGGACTGCCGCAAAGTTGATTTCAGGGTCGAACACCTCGAATTCGCGGATCTGGAACCAAACGTCGCGTCCAGCCTGAACCGCGTCGAAACGCGGCTCTCGCTGCCGCGCGAGCAGGTGGAACTGCTCATCGAGGCCGGCAAGACGGTTGTTCACCGGAGTGCAGCGGTCAAACAGGTGGTCGACGATGTCCGCCGCGTTGCCGGCGTCACCGGGAGAGAATGACCGGATCAAGCCCTTGCAGTTCGGGAAATGGGGCGTCCCGTTGCAACGCATGCTCAGATGATCGCCATGCGATCACCCGGGGTGGCTCGCGGCTCACCTGGTAAAGCGGAGCTACGGCGCACGATCTCGGCCAACGCGACCAGCGGGCCGGGCGGTCTTCGACGCCGTCCGTGAGCTCGGCCGCTTGGCGATCCCACCACGTCAGCCCCCATGCAGGCTGCTGCCCTCGTCCAGCATTCGGGGATCGATGCGCGAAGAAACCATGACAGGCAGATTGCCTGGACAGGGTCAAAGAGCGTGTGTTGCAGAATGTTCCGCAATACCACCAGGGGGGATGCCTTAGATGAGATTAGCTGCTGCCTTTGCCTTGCTTGCCATCGTCCTAACTGTAGATTCTGCAAATGCTCAAACAAACCCGTATATTAAGAAGGGGATGATGTGCAAATGCGCGAAAGTTGTCGGAGCGCAGGTCCTGAATGGACGATGTAAGTGGAGTAGCCGGATGACGGATCGTATCTCGGCCTGTGCAATCGCCAGATCCCGTTCATAGCGAAACGTCTGTCCGAGCGCAGGCACCGTTCTGCGTTCGGACAGCGTTGACATTGTGCCCAAATCTTATCCGGCGGTGAATTCATCATTGGCGCATTGGAGGCGCTGAGGCCAAGGGGCGATGTCACTCGGGATCAATCCCATCCTGGCCCAGCCCAGGAATCATATCGGAACTTCACGCGCATACATGTTCGCAGTGATGTCCTGATTGGAGCGGCCAGGGGTGTTGCGGGGGGCAGATCCAAGCCTATTCGAACGGATTGAACGGCGTCGGGAAACGTCCGGTGGGAGCGATTTCCGCATAGGCCGATCGCGCAATCAGCTGTCCGGCTCCGGGCTGCGCCAGCACATTGGCGCCGTCGAAAATCAACTGGCCGCGCTGGTAGGTCGCGGTGGGGTAGCCGAGCACCTCGAGCCCCTCATAGGGCGTGTAGTCGCTGCCATGGTGCTGCAGCGCATTAGTCAGGCGCATGCGCCTGGTCGGATCGAAGACGACGATATCGGCATCGGCGCCGATCGCGATGGAGCCCTTGCGCGGGGCAAGCCCGAAACGGCGCGCCGGGTTGGTCGCAACGAGCGAGACGAAGGTGCGCAGATCGATGCGCCCCTTGGCGACCCCCTCGGAATAGAGAATGGGCAAGCGCGCTGCGAGGCCGGGAACGCCGTTCGGGATCTTGTTGAAGGGGGCCGCTTCGCCGTGTTGCTTCTTGCCGCGCGGATCGTCGAAACGCAGTGGCGAGTGATCCGATGAGACGATATCGATGACGCCGTCTCGGATGAGCTGCCACAGCGCCTCGCGATCGGATGGCGGGCGCAGCGCCGGCGAGATCATGAACTTGGCGCCTTCGAAGCCGGGCCGGTCCATGTCGGATTCACCGAGCACGAGATATTGCGTGCAGGTCTCTGCCCAGGCCTTCTGGCCGCGGGCCTGCGCGCGCGCCACCTCCTCCCCGGACTGCGCGCCCGAGACATGGAAGACCTGGACCGGGGTGTCCAGCGCCTCTGCCAGCGCCAGAATGCGGTGGGTCGCTTCGCGCTCGACCACCATGGGCTTCGCCCAGGCGAGATGCCGCGGTGCGGTCAGCCCTGCCGCCAGCAGCGCCTGGGTCAGCCAGCCGATCAGCTCATGATGTTCGGCGTGCACGCAGACGAGCGCGCCGGCACGGCGCGCCGCCGCGAGCGTCTGCAGGATCTGCGCATCGGCGAGGCGGTTGCTCTCATAGGTCATGAAGACCTTCACGGAGCGATGCCCCGCCGCCACCAGCGCCGGCAATTCCCGCTCGAGCACGTCAGGGGTCGGGTCGTTGATCAGCAGATGGAAGCCGTGGTCGATCCGCGCCTGCCTTGCCTTCACGGCATAGGCCGCGACGGCCTCAGTCAGCGACCCGCCGCGCGTCTGAGGCGCGTGGCAGACGATCGTCGTCGTGCCGCCCGCCGTAGCCGACGCCGTCCCGCTCGCAAAATCGTCGGCGATGTCGGCGCCGGACGAGAAGGGCTGGTCGAGATGCACATGCGTGTCGACCCCGCCTGGAAGGACCAGCAATCCCGTCGCATCGATATCGGTGTCGCCTCGAGGCAGACCGGCGCCGATCGCTGCAATCAACCCATCCTTGACGCCGACATCGCAAACAGAGATGTCGGACGTGGTCACCGTCGTTCCGCCACGAATGACAAGATCGAAATCGCTCACTGCAGTTCTCCGGTTCTGGCGGCTGGCTCGCCATTCACAAGCCGGCGCGGCTGCGCCGCAGTCTCGAGGGGATGATGAAGACGGAATTGCGCGTCCGGTTGGGCGAGCGGAGCTTTGGCGTCGAGCGACCTTGGGGGGATCTGTCCCAAACGCCGGGAAAGATCACCGACGTCACGATCGATGCGGACGGTCGCGCCTATGTGCTGCTGCGCTCTGACGTCGCGGTCGATGCTCCGGGCCCCTGCGTCGTGGTTCTCACCGGTGACGGATGCCGGATCGCGAGCTGGGGCGAAGGTCTCTGCGTCGATGCGCACAAGATTGCGGCAGGCCCCAATGGTGTGATCGCCATTGTCGATCGTGATGCTCACCGCATCCTGTTCTGCGACCGGGATGGCGCGGTGCGGAGCCAGATCGGCGAGACGCATCAGCCCGGCGCGCCGTTCAATCATCCCAGCGATATCGCCTTTGCCCCCGACGGAGGATTCTATGTGGCCGATGGCTATGGCCACGCGCTCGTGCATCGTTTCGACCGCGCTGGGCGGCATGTGTCGAGCTGGGGCTCCGTCGGCACGGCGCCGGGCGCATTCCTGACGCCACATGGCATCTGCGTTCTCAGCGATGGCCGCGTGATCGTCGCCGATCGCGAGAACAGCCGCGTGCAGGCCTTCACGGCCACCGGCGATCTGCTCGCAATCTGGGACGGGTTTCTGCGGCCGCAGGATGTCGTCGCCGATGCGGCCGATCGCATCCATATCTGCGACTCGATTCCCACGCTCAGCCTGTTGGCGCCTGATGGAAGCCTGCTCGGCCGCTGTCGTCCGGTGCTGAACGGTGCGCATGGCATGTGGCTCGCGCCGAACGGCGACATCCTCCTTGCGGAGACCAGCCCCAACCGCCTGACACGGCTGTTTCCGGTCTAGAGCATGCTGCGAAAAAGTGGCAACGGCTCTTCGCACTAAGCATGCTCTAAGTTATTAGAGTCGATCACGTTTCCCGCGTTTGGACGATTTCGTCCAAGCGCAGCGTGATCTAAGGCATCGGCCCGAAAAGCGGAATGCGGTTTTCGGGAGAGTCGATGCAAAGGCAGATGACCTGGCCGGTGGTCCAGATTGGGGGCGGCGATCATCCGGCCTGCGCGACGGCCCTGTGCTGCAGGCGCGACACCATCCGGACGAACGGCCAGAACATCAGAAAATAGACGATCGCGACCGCAACCAGAGGCGTCGGGTTGTAGAGAAGACCCTGCGCGAGCTGAGCGGAGCGCAGCAGTTCCTGCAGGGCGACGGCCGAGGCGATCGAGGTCTGTTTGACCAGCTCGACCGTGTTGCTGATCAGGTCGGGCAGGACATTGCGCGCGCCTTGCGGCACCACGACATAGGTCATGCTCTGGCGCCAGGTCAGCCCGGTGGAGCGCGCCGCTTCGCGCTGACCCTTCGGCACGGACTCGATGCCGGCACGAAAGATCTCGGCGAAATAGCTGGACCCGTTGAGGGTCAGTGCGAGCACGGCGGCGGTGAACTCGTTGAGCTTCAGCCCGAGGAAGGGCAGGCCGAAGAAAATGAAGATCAGCAGCACCAGCGGCGGGATCGCCCGCATGACGTCGACATAGGCGACCAGCAGCATCCGCAGCAGCCTGTTGGGCGAATCCTGCGCCATCGCGATGGCGACCCCGCAGGCGACCGATAGCGGCACGGCGACTGCCGCGAGCGCCAGCGTCATCCAGAAGCCCTGCAGGAGCAGTGGCCAGACTTCCCGGAGGACGTCGATATTGAGGAATGTCGTGACGAGTTCGTCCATCACGACCTCGGATGAGCGTAAGCGCGTTCGAGCCAGCGCGTGAAGCGCACGAATGGCAGGAACAGGGCGAGGAACAGCAGCGCACCGACGGTGAGGGCTGTCGGATTGGCGACGTTCGACTGAATGCTCGATGTCACATTGAGCAGTTCGGGGACTGCGACGACCGAGCCGAGCGTCGTGCCCTTGCTGATGCCGATCGCGCGGTTGGTCAGGGGCGGGATCGAGATGCGCACGACCTGCGGCAGGATGATATGGACCAGCGTCTGGTTGAAGCCGAGGCCGGTTGAGCGCCCGGCTTCCCATTGGCCCTTGGCGACTGCATTGATGCCGGCCCAGAAGATCTCTTCGGAGAAGGCCGAGAGCACGATTGCCAGCGCCAGGACGGTGGCGGTGAACGGACTCAGCATCAGGCCGAAAGAGGGCAGCGCGAAATAGGCCAGCATGATCAGAACGAGCTGCGGGATCGAGCGGAAGAAATCGATATAGAGGATGATCGGCGCGTTCAGCGGCCTGAAGCCGTAAAGCCGCAGGATCGCGATGGCGAGGCCGAGCGGTACGCCGATCAGCACCGTCAGGATCGACATTTCGATGGTGATGAGGAAGCCGCGCAGGATATCCGGCCAATAGGCGGACATCAGCGAGAAGTCGAAGAAATAGCGGACGATCTGGTCCATGACGGTTGTCAGGCCCTGGAGCGCGTGACGAAGTCGCGGATGCGCTGATGTTGCGGCGAGACCAGAATGTCTTCCGGGGAGCCTTCCGCCAGCACGGCGCCATGATCCATGAACACGACGCGGTCGGCTACATCGCGCGCGAAATGCATCTCATGCGTCACGACGATCATGGTCATGCCCATCTCCTTGGTGCGGACCATGACGTTCAGGACCTCGCCTACGAGCTCAGGGTCCAGCGCCGAGGTCGGCTCGTCGAAGAGCATCACCTGCGGCTCCAGCGCCATGGCGCGCGCAATGCCGACGCGCTGCTGCTGGCCGCCGGATAACTGTGCCGGATAGGAGTCGGCCTTGTGCGCGAGCCCGACCAGTTCGAGATGATGGCGCGCCTTCTGCTCGGCCTCGGCCTTTCCGAGGCCGGCCACCTTGCGCAGCGCCAGGGTCACGTTTCCCAGGGCGGTCTTGTGCGGGTAGAGATTGATGCCCTGGAACACCATGCCGATACGCCGGCGCAGCAGGTTGAGATCGACCTTGGCGCCGGTCACTTCCTCACCGCCGACGCGGATAGTCCCCGCCGTCGGCTCTTCGAGCCGGTTGATGCAGCGCAGGCAGGTGCTCTTGCCCGAGCCGGACGAGCCGACGATCACGACGGCCTCGCCCTTGCCGACCCTGAGATCGACGCCGCGCAGGACCTCGACATTGCCGAAGCTCTTCCGCAGACCGTCGATGGCGACGATCGGGTCTGCGGATGCAGGCGTGATTGCGGTCGCTGACGTCACTTACAGACGGCCTTGTGTTCGGTCGCGTCGTAGCCCTCGAAGTCCGGAGCACCGACGCCCGGATAGATCTTCGCCGAGGAGGACGAAGCGTCAGGCTTCACCCCGAACCATTTCTCATGGATCTTGGCGAGTGTGCCGTCCGTCTTGATGCATTCGAGGGCTTCCTCGACCTTGGCGCGAAACGCGGCGTCCTCCTTGCGGAAGGCGATGCCGAAATTGCGACCGCTGTCGAGCACGAACGCGACCTCGGCAGCAGGCGTCTGGGTCGAGACATAGCGCGAGACCGGCGCATCGGCGACGTTGGCGAAGGCGCGGCCGATCATCACGGCCTGCACCGCGTCGGCATTCTTGTTGTAGCGCTGGATCGTATAGCCGTACTTGGCTTCGTTATCGGTCAGCCACTTGTCGGAAATGCTGCCATTGTTCACGGTCAGCGCCTTGCCCTTCAGGTCCTCGAGATTGGCGATCTTGCCGCCCTTCTTGACGAGGAAGCCGAGGCCGGTCGGCATATAGGGCTCGCTGAACAGCATCTGCTGGGCGCGCTCCGGCGTGATGTTGGTCGGCGCCGGAATCATCTCATAGCGCTTGGAGAAGAGGCCGGCGAAGATCGCCGAGAAGTTCGAGTCCGTGACATCGACACCCGGGCGACCCAGCTTCTGCGCCAGCGCCAGCGACATGTCGTAGGTGAAGCCGGTGGTCTCGCCGGCTGCTGTCTTGAAGCAGAACGGAGCAAAGCCGAGGTCGCAAGCCACCTTCAGCTTCTCATTGGCTGGATGATCGGCGTCCTGGGCCAGCACAGGGGTGACAAGGAGCGCCGCCACGGCGAATCCCTGAACGGCCGTGCGCGCCGCTTTGACCGACAAAAACCTCATCATCCTGCTCCCGTTAGATGCTGTCGCCGGGGGGCTGCGATCGCCGCGCCTGTCGCTTGCAACGATCCGGCCACCCAGAGGCAAAACTCTAACAGTGCAAATTCATGCCTTACCAATCACTTGTTGTCGGGTTGCCATAACCTTGTGTTAAGTCTTCGGCATCGGCCCCCTGGCCGTCTCCGCCAGGCGGAGGCGGCATAAGATCGCGCAGGATGCCGACGAAGGCACGTGCCGTGCGTGACAAGGGTTCGTAGCGAACGGTTAGCGTGTGCCGCACACGCGAAACTAGCTCGGGTCAGGTCCGGCCGTCAGGACGAATTCGTCGACGACGGCAACCCCGGCCCCGGCTCTGACCATCGCGCAGGCGACGGGCGTGAAACGAACGACGGTGCTGACGCGAATGGGCTCGGGGCCGGAAGCCAGCGCCCTTTGGACAATGTCTCCATAGCGCGTTTGCGGCCCGGAGCCGATCAGCGGATCGGGCGCGATATCGGCTGGCCGGACGACGCGCAATCGGGTCAGCGGGTGGTCACGCGGCATGCGCCATCAGGTGCCCCTCGGTGACCACCTCCGACTGGATGGCCGGCGCATCCACCGGCAGCACGGAAACGCCGAGATCGGCCCGCGCGCTGGTGATCTTGGCGATCACGTCGAGCTGCGTCAGGATCTCGAATTCGACACGCAGATCGGCAAAGTGCTCGCGCAGTTCCTCGGTGAGTTCGTTGACGCGCAGCACGCCCTGAAGGACCTGGTCGACCTCGGTGAAGAGGCGCTGGGCTTCCGGCGTCGGCTGGGTCCCACCGTGCACACGCTCGAACAGGCGCAACTCCAGCCGGTCCTGCGTATAGGCCAGGAGCCGGCTGATGGCTGGCTGCGAGACCGAGAGCAGGCGCGCTGCGCCGCTGATCGATCCGCTGATCATGATCGTGCGGAAAACGTCCAGCTGCCGCAGGGTTCAGTCGCATGCGAATAACATTCAGTTATGACCCCCAGCCGAATTAGCATGTTTGCTTGGACGTGCCGCCATCTAAGCTCGTCCGGGCGCGGCGGGATGCCGGCATGCCAGGTTGATTCGAGGCTGACCGATGGGACGTTTTCTGACGATTGGGGATGTCGAGGCGGCTATTGCTGGCGGCTCGATCTTTGCCGCTGGCGGCGGTGGCTGGTCCGAGCACGGGCGCATGCTGGGGACTGCCGCGGTGATGGCCGGCCGGCCGGAACTGGTTTCGATCGAAGAGGCGCCGGACGACGCTATCATCGCGACGGCAGCTGCCATCGGCGCTCCTGCCGGCACGACGGACTGGGAGATGCAGGGCGTGGACTATGTCCGGGCCGTGCAACTGCTGCAGGACGCGCTGGGCAAGCCTGTCTATGGCCTGATCATCGGGCAGAACGGCATGTCGAGCACGCTCAATGCCTGGCTTCCGAGTGCTCTCCTCGGCGTGAAGGTGATCGACGCCGTGGGTGATATCCGCGCCCATCCCACCGGCGACATGGGGTCGATCGGCCTTGCCAACAGCCCCGAGGCGACGATCCAGACGGCCGTCGGCGGCAATCGCGCCAAGAATTCCTATATCGAGCTTGTGACGCGCGGCGCGACTGCGAAGGTCTCGCCGATTCTGCGCACGGCCTCGGACATGTCGGGGGGGTTCATCGCGTCCTGCCGGAATCCGGTTCCGGCGGCTTATGTGCGCAAGCACGCGGCGCTCGGCGGTATCTCCATGGCGCTGGCGCTCGGGGAGCGGATCCTGGCTGCGACGCCCAAGGGTGGTTCCGCGATCATCGATGCAATCTGCGATCAGGCCGGCGGATCGATCATCGGGCGCGGGACCGTCGTCCGCAAGGCGGTGCAGTACACCAGCGAGGCCTTTGATATCGGGACTATCCAGGTCGGCTCCGGCACCGCAGCGCGCATTCTCCATGTCATGAACGAATACATGGCGGTGACCGATCTCGATGGCGCGCGCCTTGCGAGCTATCCCGATGTCATCACCACGCTCGGTCCGGATGGCCGGCCCGTCAGCGTCGGCCATGTCACCGAGGGCATGGAGCTCTCGATCCTGCGCATCGCCAAGGATCGTATCCCGCTGAGCTCCAGCGTGACCGATCCGAGTGTCTACCCGATCGTCGAGAAGGCGCTCGGGATGGATTTCACGGACTATGCGCTTGGATGAACAGCACGAACCGCACATGCACTGCTTCCGCCGTCGCAATAACGACCGATTATGGGCGACGACGAAATTGGTATGTTTGGCTCTGAGGCCGAGCAGCTATCGTGACACGCGTGGCCTGCGGGCCCGACAGCATCAACCGGGCATCTGACCATGAGTGATTTCGATCTCGTTCTTCGCGGCAATGTCGTTCTCTCCGACCAGATCATCGAGGATGGTTATGTCGCCGTCACCGGTGGCAAGGTCGGCGCTGTCGGCGCCGGTACACCACCTTCGGCGCGCGAGACGCAGGATTTCCGCGGCCAGTGGATCATCCCGGGCGTGATCGACGGCCAGGTCCATTCCGGGAGCCAGGCCAACCACGAGGGCATCGGCATGTGCTCGCGCGCCGCGGCCGCCGGTGGCGTCACCGTCATGGTCGACATGCCCTATGACGAGCCCGAGCCGGTCACCAACGCCAGGCTCTTCAACGAGAAGGTCGCGATCGTCCAACGCGACGCGCATGTCGATGTCGCGCTCTATGCCACGATCACCATCGAAAACGGCCTGCACGCCATTCCGGGCCTCGTCGATGCCGGCGCCTGCGCCTTCAAGTTCTCGACCTTCGAGGCGAATCCGACGCGCTTCCCGCGTATCGGCGACGACACGCTCTACGAGGCGTTCAAGCTGATCGAGCCGACGGGGCTCCTCTGCGGTGTCCATAACCAGGATCAGGAGATGACGCGCCGGAACATCGCGCGCCTGATCGAGGCCGGCGATACTGGCTCCGACGCCTTCCTGCGCGCCCATACCCCATTGGTCGAGAACCTCGCCACGGCGCGCATCTACGAGATCGGCGCCGAGACCGGCGCCCGCGCCCATGCCGTCCATGTCTCGACCTCGCGCGGCTTCGAGATCTGCAATCTCTACAAGCGCGCCGGCTACAAGGCGACGGTCGAGAGCTGCGTGCAGTATTTCATGCTCAACGCCGAAGAGCACGGGCCGCGCTTCGGAGCCAAGATCAAGCACTACCCGCCGATCCGGCCGAAGGCGGAGAGCGAGCTGCTCTGGAGCCACCTCGCCGCCGGTCATTGCGATTTCATCTCCTCCGACCACGTCTCCTGGGGGCTGGAGAAGAAGGGCGATCCCAATATCTTCAAGAACACCTCCGGCGGCCCCGGCATCGAGACCCTGCTGCCGGCGCTCTGGACCGGCTGCGAGGAGCGCGGCATCTCCCCGACCATGGCGGTGAAGCAGCTTTGCGAAGGCCCGGCTAAGGCCTTCCTGCTCGCCGACAAGGGCCGTCTCGCGCCTGGCTCCGATGCCGACATCGTCGTGCTCGAGCCCGGTCGCTTCATCCATGATCCGAGCAGGAGCCTCGCGGCGGTGAAGTGGAGTTCCTTCGAAGGCCGCGAATTCCGCGTGCGGGTGGCGGCGACCTATGTCCGTGGTGCTCTTGCCTGGGATGGCGCGAAGATCTGCAACGAAGCGGGCGATGGCCGCTTCCTGCGGCCTGCGGCGTAAAGCGGCGAGCGATGTCGATCGACGCAGAGCGCTTGTGGCGGCGTATCGAGGCGCTGTCCAAGATCACCGACCCCGATCGCCCCTGGACGCGGCGCTCCTTTACGCCGCGCTTCCTAGAAGGACGCAATTGGCTGGCGGCCGAGTTCCGCGCTGCCGGTCTGGAGACGAGGATCGACGCAGGCGGCAATCTCGTTGGCCACCTTGCCGGCGCCGATCCCTCGTTGAAGCCGATCATCATCGGCTCGCATTCCGACACGGTTCCCTCGGGCGGACGCTATGACGGGATTCTCGGCGTGCTGGCGGGACTGGAAGTCGCGCAGAGCTTCATCGAGCGTGGCGACCGGCTGCGGCATTCGCTCGAGGTCTACGATTTCCTGGCCGAGGAGCCGAGCGAGTTCGGCCTCTCCTGCATCGGCAGCCGTGCGCTTGCCGGTGCGCTCTCCGACGAGATGCTGGCGATGACGCGCCCCGACGGCATGACACTGCGCGAAGGTATCGGTTTCGTCGGCGGCCGGCCCGACGAACTCGCCTCGGTGCGACGCGCCGTTGACAGCGTCGCGGCCTATGTCGAGGTCCATATCGAGCAGGGACGCGTGCTGGAAAGCGAGGGCACGGCGATCGGTGTCGTTACAGACATCGTCGGCATCCGGCGCGAGCGCATCATCGTGTCCGGGCGGGCCGACCATGCGGGTGCGACGCCGATGCCCTTGCGCGCCGATGCGCTCGTCGGCGCGGCCAAGCTGATCGAGGCCGCGTACGAGCGTGCCGGCGCGCGATCGAACGATCCCCAACCTCTGGTCGCCACCTTTGGTCGCATCGAGGTCAGCCCCAATGCCGCCAATGCTGTGCCTGGTGAGGCGATCCTGACGCTCGAGGTGCGCTCGGGCGATGAGGCGGCGGTCAAGGCGTTCGGCGAGGAGCTGGTGGGTGATTTGAAGCCGGCACTGGCGGCGCTGCGTCTCACCGTGCGGTCGGAACCGATCAGCCATGTGCCACCGACGGCCTGCGCGCCGGCCGTGCGCTCGGCGATCGCGGCCGCCGCGGGCTCACTCGGCCTGTCGATGCGGGACCTGCCGAGCGGTGCCGGGCATGATGGCGTGTTCGTCGCCCGCACCGGTCCGATCGGCATGATCTTCGTGCCCTGTCTCGATGGCCGCAGCCACGCCCCGGAAGAGTCGATCGAGCCACAACAGGCCGCGGATGGCGCACGCGTCCTCGGCGAAACGGTGCGCCTGCTCGACGCGACGCTTGGGTGACGCGATGGAGTGGTCCGTCACCGATCTGGCCGAGCGCGATCTCTACAAGCTGCTCGTCAACACCGTGTTGCCGCGGCCGATCGCCCTCGTCACCACGGTGAATGCTCAGGGGCACGCCAATGCTGCGCCCTTCAGCTTCTTCAACGTCTTCAGCCACGCACCGCCGCTCGTCGTGCTCGGCATCGAAGGCCGCGATCTGGGGGATGCCCCGCTGAAGGATACGATGCGCAACATCCGCGCGACGGGGAGCTTCGTCGTCAACCTCGTCGACCGGGCGCTGGTCGATGCGATGCAGGTCTGCGCGATCGATTTTCCCGGCGATGTCGACGAGATCGCGGCCGCCGGGCTTGAAACAGCGCCCGGCCGCAAGGTCGCCGCGCCACGCCTCGCAGCGTCACCGGTCCAGCTCGAATGCCGCGAGACGGTGTCGCTGTCGCTGGGCACACGCCATCGCAACCTCGTCGTCGGCGAAATCCAGTACATCCATATTCGGGATGGCGCGGTCGATGAACGGCTGCATGTCGATATCGACAAGCTCGACCTGGTCGGCCGCCTGCATGGCGCCGACTGGTATGTCACGATGCGCGACCGCTTCCAGGCGCCGCGCCAGACGCTCGACACCTGGCGCGCGCAACAGGGCGCTCTGCGCGCGAAGCCCGAAGGAGAGGCCCCGTGAGCGGCACGATCTTTGTCATCAATCCCAATTCGAACGAAGCAGTGACCGCCGGTATCGATACGGCCGTGGCGCCGCTCCGCTCGGTCGATGGTCCGCCGATCGCGTGCCTGACCCTGGCCGAGGGCCCCGCCGGCATCCAGTCCCAGCGCGATATCGACGGCCTGATCCAGCCCATGCTCAGGCGGGCGGCCGCGCTGGAGAACGAGGCTTCGGCCTTCGTCATCGCCTGCTTTTCCGATCCGGGCATGTACGCGCTGCGCGAGCAGAGCGAGAAGCCGGTGCTGGGCATTGCCGAGTGCGGGGTCCTGACCGCCTTGACGCTGGGCCAGCGCTTCGGCGTGATCGCCATTCTGCCGGCCTCGATCCCGCGTCACTTGCGCTATTTCGGCGCGATGGGCGTGACGGATCGCCTGGCCGGTGACCTGTCGATCGGCCTGACGGTCGCCGAGCTCGCCGATGACGCGCGGACCATGGGACGGATGACCGATGTCGGGCGCACCTTGCGCAATTCCCATCACGCCGATGTGCTGGTGATGGGCTGTGCCGGCATGGCGCGTTTCCGCGAGCCGCTCGAGCAGGAACTCGGTGTACCTGTGGTCGAGCCGACGCAGGCTGCGGTGACCATGGCGATCGGCCGCGCCCGGCTCGGCTGGGGCGGCCGCCCGCTTCGAGGGCATGCCGCGTGATGGATCTTGTTGCGCGCCTCGCCGACATTGTCGGTGAGAGGCATGTGCTTGTCGATGCCGAAGCGCAGGCGCCGTTCCTGACGGATTGGCTCGGAAAATACAGGGGGGCTGCTGCCGCCATCGTCCGGCCCGGCTCGACCGAGGAGGTCGCGGGCGTGATGACGCTTTGCACGGCGCGGAGGATTCCGGTCGTTCCACAGGGCGGTAACACCAGCATGTCGGGCGGCGCGACGCCGGATATGTCGGGGCGCGCCATCGTCCTGTCGCTGACGCGCATGAACCGCATCCGCGCGGTCGATCCGATCGGCAACGCGATGACGGTCGATGCCGGCGCCGTGCTTGCCAAGGTCCAGGAGGCCGCGAAAGCGGCTGGACGCTTCTTTCCGCTCAGCCTTGGAGCCGAAGGGAGCTGCACGATCGGCGGGAATCTTGCGGCCAATGCCGGCGGGGGCGCCGTCCTGCGCTACGGCACCATGCGCGAGCTGACGCTGGGGCTCGAGGTCGTCCTGCCGGACGGGCGGATCTGGGACGGCCTCACTGCGCTGCGCAAGGATAATACCGGCTACGCCTTGCGGGATCTGTTCATCGGATCGGAAGGGACGCTCTGCGTCATCACTGGCGCGGTCCTGAAACTGTTTCCTCAACCCTTGGCGCGCGCGACGGCTTTCGTCGCCTTGCGCGACGCGAACGCCGCCCTGTCCTTGCTGTCTTCGGTGCGTGCGCGCTGTGGCGATCGCCTGACCGCCTTCGAATTCATGACCGGCGCTTGCCTGTCGCTGATCCTGAAGCACAGCGCCGAGGCGCGGTTGCCGCTTGGCGCCGTTCCGCCCGCGGCGGTGCTGATCGAATTGTCCGATACGGATGACGAGTTGGCGCTGACCGAGCGGCTCGAAGGCGCGCTGGCAGAAGCCGTCGAGACGGAGATCGTTCTCGACGCCGCCATCGCCCAGGATGGTGTGCAGGCCAAGGCGTTCTGGCGTATCCGCGAGGGCGTCTCGGAAGCCCTGGTGCGCGAAGGCAAGGCTGCCAAGCACGATGTCTCGGTGCCGGTCGCGGCCATGGCCGATTTCGTCGCAGCCGCCGATGCGGCTGTCATCGCTGCCGCTCCCGGCGTGCGCCCCATCGTGTTCGGCCATCTCGGCGACGGCAACCTGCACTACAATCTTCTGCCGCGGATGGGACAGAGCGATGCGGATTTTGCCGCCCTCGCACCGGAACTCACCCGCATCGTCCATGACGAGACGTGCAAACGCCGCGGATCGATCAGTGCCGAGCATGGCATCGGTCAGCTTCGGGTCTCGGAGATGCCGCGCTGCAAGGCGCCGATCGAGCTGGACCTGATGCGCTCGCTCAAGACCCTGTTCGACCCACACGGTCTGCTCAATCCGGGCAAGTTGCTGCCCGCCCCCGTCGAGAACTGAGGATCATCATGGCGTTGTTGGATGAAGGCGCGAAGGGCGTCTATGTCATCGCGGTCACTCCGTTCACGGAGGATGGCGCGCTCGACCTGCCGAGCACCGACCGCATGGTCGATTTCTACCTCGAGAAGGGCGCCACCGGCCTGACCGTGCTCGGCATGATGGGCGAGGCGCCGAAACTGACGGCAGAGGAATCGCGGATCTTCGTGCGGCGGGTCCTGGCGCGGGTGCAAGGGCGTGTTCCGGTCGTGGTCGGCGTCTCGGCCCCGGGCTTTGCCGCGATGCGGGAGCTGAGCGACAGCGTCATGGCCGACGGAGCCGCGGGCGTGATGGTGGCGCCGCCCGCAAGCTTGCGGACCGATGACCAGATCGTCTCCTATTACGACATGGTCTCAAGGACGCTCGGGCCGAAGAACCCCTTCGTGCTGCAGGATTTCCCGCTGGTCACCAATGTCCAGATCGCCTCCTCGGTGATCCTGCGCATCGTCGCGGCGCAGCCGAGCTGCGTGATGCTGAAGCATGAGGACTGGCCGGGGCTTGCCAAGATCTCGGCCCTGCGTGCGGCCAGCGACAAGAACGGCGGCCGGCGCATCTCGATCCTGGTCGGGAACGGCGCGATGTTCCTGCCCGAGGAACTGTCGCGCGGGGCCGATGGCGCCATGACCGGATTTGCCTATCCGGAGATGATGGTCGATGTCTGGAAGGCCCATGCCGCCGGAGAGGTCGAACGCGCCCATGACCTGTTCGACGCCTATCTGCCGCTGGCGCGCTATGAGCAGCAGCCCGGTCACGGGCTCGCCATTCGGAAATATCTGCTCGCCAAGCGCGGCGCGATCGCATCGGGCATGGTACGCAGCCCCGGGTCGACCCTTTCGGCGGCCGACATCGCTGACATCGAACGTCTCGTCGCCCGTCAGGCGCGGCGCCTCAAGGAGATCAACTGATGGATCTGGGCCTCAACGGAAAGCGCGCATTGGTGCTCGGTGCCAGCCGCGGCCTCGGCGCGACGATCGCACGCACGCTCGCGGCCGAAGGTGCGACGGTGATCGCGGCGGCGCGCAATCAAGATGCGCTCGCTGCCTGGATCGGCGAGCTGCCGGCTGAGCAGCGTGGCCGCGTGGTTGCCGCCACGCTCGACCTTGCGGATATCGCCTCGATCGATGCGCTGGCCGACAAGCTGATTGCCGAGGGCGGCGTCGATATCCTGATCGGCAATTCCGGCGGACCTCCGCCGGGCGAGGCCCGCGACGCGAAGCGCCTGGACTGGCTGGCGCATTTCGAGGCCATGGCGGCCAACCTGTTTCACGTCGCGCAACGCCTGCTCCCTGGCATGACCGAGCGGGGTTGGGGTCGGATCGTCACCATCGTCTCCTCCGGCGTCGAGCAGCCGATTCCGCGTCTCGCGCTCTCCAATGGCGTGCGTGCCGCTGTCGTCGGCTGGTCGAAGACGCTGGCCTCCGAGGTTGCGGGGCAGGGCGTGACGGTGAATGTCGTGCTGCCCGGTCGCATCCACACCGAGCGCGTCGATCAACTCGACGACGCAGCTGCGACGCGGGCCGGCGCGACGAAAGACGCGATCACGAAGGCCTCGATCGCGACGATTCCGGCCGGCCGCTACGGCAAGCCTCAGGAGTTCGCCGATGTCGTCGCGTTCCTTGCCAGCGAGCGGGCATCCTATGTCACGGGCGCCAAGTTTCGGGTTGATGGCGGTCTGATCCGAGGGATCTGATGGCCGTGTCCGCGGGGATGGGAACATGGGGCGCGATCGTGTGATCACCGTGAACAGATCAGCTGCGCGTTGATAGATTCGCGGCACAATGCCCCCCCGCTCTGCCGGCGGCGAGCGCCTCGGCCGGCATGATCCGAGCCAGGTTGCTTTGTCGATACTGATCCTCACGCGACCGGTGCGGGCCGGCAGCACGACTGGGCGCACTGTCTCATCACGACGGCCAGCATGGCCTTCGGTGCGACCATGGCTCGTCGGTTTGTCCCCAATAGAGCGGGCAAGGAAGGGCCTCGTGGTCGCATCGCACGAGAGCCAAACTTTAGTTTAGTTTCCCTTCGAGAGAAAGGTCCGCCCCGAGGTGAGGCCATGAGGCCAAGTCTCCCTCAGACTTGGTGCCCTAGCGCGTCTCGCGCAATCGCCGGAGACTCAGGCGCTCGGCGAACCAGATGCATCAACCGCAAGAATGCTGCGGTTGCGTCTCATCCGGAGGGAACCTGCCATGGCCACGACGCTTTGGGGCTCAACCACCGTCCAGCCGCTCTCGGTCAGCAACGCGCCAGGTGATCAGTTCGATCCGGTGGTCGCAGATAGCGGCGGTGGTTCATTCGGGGTCGCATGGAGCTCCGCGACCGGGGTGATGGCTCAGTTCTACGATGTCATCGGCGCGATCGATCCCGCCATCTCGTCCGGCACGGTGAGCGACGGCTTCTATCTCGGGTCCACCAGTCCGGCCGTCTATGCGGGGACGGCCATGGCGGCGGGAGGCGGTGGCATCGGCTATGGGGTCGTCTGGGAAGAGACCTCGGCCGTCGATGCTGCCGCCCTCTCCGTCTTGCAGATGCGTTACATCGGCCCGAGCGCCCCGGTGGGCGGCGTGTTGACGATTGCCACGGAGGTCGGCCGCAATCAGCACGATGCGGCCATATCCGGTTATGGGATCGACGATGCCAAGGGCAGGCCCATCGTTGACGGTCTGAACGTCGTTTGGGTCTCGACGGATCCGAGCCAGAACTGGCCGTCCGGCTATGGCGAGATCATGTTCCAGCGTTTCGCCGTGCCGCTCAACAGCAAGAAGGATCCGCTTGGCCCGCCGCAAGCCGCCGGCATCGACGGCCAGATCGGTGGAGTGGACGGCGATGCCGCCGTTCGGCTGACCGCGGCAAATGTTCTTGGCCGTGATCCGGTGATCGCCAATGACCACGGTGACAACTCGTCGATGATCGCCTGGATCGGCGTGGACAATGTCATCCACGCCCGCTTCTACGACAATAGCGGGCATGAGATCACGACGGCTTCCGGCGCGATTACCGGTATCCCCAATCTGGACAATCTCGGCACGGTGACGAGCGGGCAGGATGTCAAGCTGATCAGCACCGGCAGCGGCTTCGCGGTCGCCTGGGTCGACAAGACGACCCATGCGATCATGGGCGAGGTTTTCACCGCGCTGGGAGCCGGTGCCGCCGGGCCGAGCACCTTTGCAAGCGGCGGCGTCATTTCCCTCATGAGCGCAGCGGGGCTCGCCGCCCTGCCAGGCGGGGCTGCCTTCACCGGCGAGTTCGCGCTGGGGGCGCGGCTTGACACGGGCGGCTTCGTGATCACCGTCAACGGACAGACGGCCAGCGGTGAGACTGATTATTTCGGGCAATCCTTCAACGCTGGCGGCGGCACGGACGGGATCATCACGGCGATCGTGACCGCGGCGGGCGACCAGGCGCAAGTTTCGCTGGCAGGCCTTGCCGGAGATCGGATCGTGGCCGTCTATCACGACCCTGCGGCCGATGGCGGCAACCTCTCGGCCACGATCGTCGACACCAGGACCGACGGTGTCATCGACAATCCCGTCGGGCTGACGCTGCTCGGCACGGACCGACCGAACAAGCCGCGTGCGGACCTGCTGGTCGGCGGGGTCGGGAACGACAGGATCGATGGCGGGCCCGGAGACGACAATCTCTACGGCGCACTCGGAAACGATCATATCGTCGCAGGTTCCGGCAACGACATCATCGATGGTGGCGGCAATGGCATTGGCGGCGACACGGTCGAGTTCTCCGGAAACGAATCCGACTACACCGTGACCTATCTCGGCGGCTCGATCTTCACGGTCAGCGACAACCGGGCCGGTTCACCCGACGGTGCCGATACTATCACCAATGTCGAGTTCTTCCAGTTCAGGGACGGGTTGGTCGAGACGCGCTCCCTCGTTCCGAGCGGCCCGGGCGTGACGCCCACAGCCTGGGGCCTGACCGACGCCGACAGCAACACCGCTCCTGACCCGGCCGGCGCCCCAGATGTCGACGGCTTCATCGTCAACCGGTCGACGAGCCAAGCCGGGGTCCAGGCCCATCCCTTCGTGGCTGACAGTGTCGGCGAGTTCTTCGGGGTGCTCTGGGAGGCAGGGGCGCCGGGCAGCACGCATATTCGCGGCCAGTTCTACGACGTCGTCGGCCAGCCCGACGCCTTCATTCCCAATGCCATCGACATCAGCGATGGCGTCGGCATCGAGACCAATCCGACGCTGGTGTCGGGCGGCGCCAACTCCGGTTGGGGAGCGGTCTGGGAGGAGAGAACCGACGCGAGTGACGCCACGCGGGAACTGCGCACCAATTTTGTCGGGCCGGGCGCGCTGACCGGCGCGGAAGCATCGATCCTCCATGAGGATGGCGTCGATCAGCATGACGCGGCCATGGCAGGCTCGTTCCTCGATCGAACCATCGACACGCGCGTGCCACCATCCCCGAACGGGGTCGACCCGAAGACGGTTTCAGACGGCTACACGGTTGCCTGGGTCTCGACCCATCTCGATGCGAGCAACGCACCGACGGATGTCGCCGGGGACGGGCGTTACGGCCACATCATGGTGCAGCGCTTCGAAGTGCCGCTCGACGCGCTTGGCAATCCGGGCGCCCCGGTCGGCGCCGGACTCAACGGATTGCGGGATGTCGGCTTCACCAATCCCTCCGAGCCGAATCCGGATGACGACAAACCGTTCTGGGTCGGTACGGAAACGGGAACCTCCACCGGCGTCCTCGGCAGAAATCCTTCCGTTGCCGGGACGCATGGCTTCGAGACGGCGGTCATCTGGATCGAGGGGAACCCCACCGGCGGCGAGCGAGTGGCGGGTCGCATCTATGACGACCTCGGCCAGATCGTGCCGGTCGCCGGGTTCGACAATATCTCCGGCGCCTATGCGGTCGCGCCCGGCACAGTCGCGCATATCGTCCAGGCCGGGGCGGTCAATCTTGGCATCGTCTGGCTGACGCAGGACAGCAGCAGCCCAAGCGGCCTGACCCTGATGGGCACGATGTACGCCCCGACGGGCGCCGGCAATAATGGCACGGGCTTCGGCTTCAGCGCACCGGCCCCCTTCGTTCTCGAGCAATTGCCCGTCGGCGTCGATCCCAATGACCTGCAGTTCCAGGCCACGGGCATCAGCGGCGAGGACAGTTCGGACATTGTGGTCAGCTGGAAGAGCAGCGCGGCTGGCAATGCCGACGTCATGGCGCTGCATGTCAACGTCGCGCTCGATCCCGCGACCGGCTTCGTGATCGCCATGAGGCCGGAAGGCGAGGTCATCACCGTGAACGCCGCCACGGCCGGCGACCAGGACCAGGGCAGCATCGCCGGATTGCTCGGCGACCGCTTCGTCTCGGTCTATCACGACACCTCCGGCGCCTACACCGACGGCAACGACATCATCGGCCGGATCATCGACACCCGCGCGCCGGGGCAGGTCATCACCGGTGACCTGATCCGCAACGGCGACGTCCAGGCGCGCCGCGACGTGCTGATCGGCACCAATGGCGACGACACCATCCGCGGAGACATTTCCGATGCAAACGGCCTGACCGACACGATCTATGCCGGCCTCGGCAACGATGTGATCATCGGCGGCCCGGGCCTGCGCGGCGCGGCCGGGGTCCCCGAGATCATCGACGGGGGGGAAGGCATCGATATCTCGGTCTATAGCGGCAGGCCGGAAGACTACTCGATCACCGTCAATGGCGACGGCAGCTACGAGATCATCGATCTGCGCCCGACCGCCGATGCAACCGGCAATCCCTTGCAGCATGACGGCATCGACAATCTCTTCGGCATCGAGAAGCTGCGCTTCCTGAACCGTGGGGAGGGGGCGCCGACGGAAATCACGCTCGAATTCCCGGGAAAGCCACCCGCACTGCCTGCGAACTACGATGGCACTCCGGTCGCCTGGAGCCTCACCGATACGTCGGTCTTCAAGGAGATTCTGGTCGGCACCGACCCGGGTGGCTCCGGAACGCCCCAGGCTGGTGCCCAGAGCGGAATTGCGGTCACCAATCTCCAGACTGAAACCGCGATGGCCTGGATTTCCGGCGGGAACGAGGTCTGGGGCATCCGTTACGAGGTGCAGGGCGATCCCGACCCGCTCTTCTCGGGCGTGCCGTTCCGGCTCAGCGACGGTTCCGCCGCGGGCGCAACCGTCTCGGACATCGACATCGGCATGACCGGTGGCCTCGGCTTTACCGCCGTCTGGGAATCGACGGTTTTGGGCGATAGCTCGATCCACCTGCGGACGGGCAGCACCAACACCAACGTCGTGCTGGATCCGGCTGCCGGTGTTCCGGGCTCGGGACTTGCTGGTGGCGAGATCACCGTCGTCGGCTCGGAAGCAGGCGCGCAGATCGCTGTCGATCCGGTCGTGCAAGGCTATGAGATCGTCGACGTCAACAATGACACCCTCGAATTCGGGTTCCATGTCGGCTTCGTGCTCAAGGATCCGGCGGCGAGCCCCGCCGATCCCTATGGGGTCATCAAGCTCGCCCGCTACGAGGTGCCGGTCTATGACCTCCGCGTCGATGCGGCGGGCTTGCCGATCCTCGATGCTGCGGGCCAGGGGCAGCTCGCGCGCGATGCTTTCGGCAATCTCGTGCCCTCGACCGACCTCAACAGGGGGGCGGAAAGCGCCCCGATCTCGATTGGGCAGGACGGACTGCGCGGCACGATCGATGACGCCAGCGCCTTCAATCTCGGCCTCGATGCGACGGAGGTGCGCGGCCGCGATCCGTCCATCGCAACCTTGCATGACGGCCAGCTCGTGGTGTCCTACATCGACACGAGTGAACATGTCCGGCTCAGGGTCTATGTGCCAGTCATCGACGAGACGGCGGATCGCGACCAGACGCTGGGCAATCAGGGCGTGGATATCGTCGCACGCGGCGTGACCACCTATCGCGAGCTTACGCTGCCATTCCCGACCGATCTCGGGGCTGTCGCCTCCGGCTCGCAGCAGCAGGTCGTCGCGCAACTGAACGGCAGCTTCGCCGTCTTCTGGGAAACCCCTGACGTCGCCGGGACGGTGTCCGTCCACGCGATCATCTATCACGGCTTCGGCAATAACTGGAGCCCGAGCCCGCTGCTCACGCTGGAGACGGGCCTGGCTGCTGGCACGCCCTTCCAGGTCTCCTCGACCGGAACCGATCCGAGCGGCGCCCTTGAGGATGGCTACTTCGTCTCCTGGGAAAGCGGCGGACATGTCTTTGGCCAGCGCTTCGACATGATCGGCACCATCGTCGGTCAGAAAATCCAAATCGATGATCCGGCGACGGGGCAGCACACGCTTCATTCCGCCACGGGGATCGACGACGGGCGCATGCTGATCGGCTATCAGGACGCGACCGGCGATGTCCATGCCCAGTTCCTCGACAACCGCGAACCCGGCGTAGCGATCATCGGCCCACGGACGGGGGCTCCGCGGGACGTCGCGGTCGGTACGGTCGGCGACGACGCCATGGATGGTCGCGCGCTCGACGACCAGCTCTATGCCGGGCTGGGCAACGACCTCGTCACCCTCGGTTCCGGCAACGACATCGGCGATGGCGGTGAGGGCAACGACACCATCATCGGCGGTACCGGGCAGGACCAGCTGCTCGGCGGTAACGGCGACGACCTGCTCGTTGGCGGGTTCGGCGGAACGTTCGATCCCAAGATCGAACGGGTCCTGCCGACGAGGGACGCGAACGGTGCCGCGATCGTCGACATAAATGGCAATCCCATCAGCCTCGCGGGGCGAGGGGTTGACCTGATTTCGGGTGGAAATGGCAACGATACGATCTCCTATCAGGGCGAGTTCGGGCGCTTCCATGTCGACCTGGCGTCCGGCGTGGCGCTCAGCATGCGCAGCGGTACGGCCTGGGCGGCGGAGGACCTCATCGGTACGCTGACGACCGACGCGGCCGGCACCACCAGCTTTGTCTATACGCACGACATCGAGAACATCACCGGTGGGATCGGAGATGACATCCTGAAGGGCGACGGTCAGGCCAACGTCTTCGATGGCGGTGCCGGCAACAACGTGATCGACGGCCGCGGCGGCAGCGACACTCTCGTCCTCCACGGCAACTTCGCCGATTTCCTGATCAGCTTTAACGGCGCGACGCAGGCCTTCACCTTCGTTCGGCCAGCCGCCGGCGGCACCCCGGCGCAGACCAATACGGTCACGAATGTCGAGAGCTTCCTGTTCGACGACGGCGTCAAGGCGGCGACGGATCTCGTGACGGGTCCGGTGGCCCAGGATATCGCCGTCACTGCGAACGAGGACAGCTTCGTCTTCGTGAATGCACGCGCGAACGTCGTGAACGGCAATGGCGCCGTCGTGACGGCCATCAACAACACGCAGATCACGGCCGGTGCATCCGTGCAGCTCGCGCATGGCATCGTCGGGTTGGGGGGCGACGGCAATCTGACTTTCACGCCAACGCATGATTATTTCGGTCCGGCAGCCTTTTCCTATACGGTGAGCGACACGCTCGGCCGGTTCTCGACGGCCAATGTCGGTGTCACCGTCGTCAATGTGAACGATGCGCCGACCGATATCCTCTTCAGCGGCGTCACCGCTCCAACCTCCCTCGCCGTTGCGGAGGGGGCTGCGACGGGAACGGTCATTGCAACGCTGGCGACGACCGATCCCGATAACCTCAACGGCGCGGTCGACACCTTCTCCTATACGCTCGCCAATGATTACGGCGGCGCATTCAAGATCGTCGGCAATCAGATCCTGGTCCAGAACGGTGCACTGCTCGATTTCGAGCACCCGAACGGCGTGGGCGGCAGCAACAACTACGCGCTTGCCGTGACGGTGAATGACGGTCACGGCGGCACTTATTCCGAGCAGGTCACGGTCGGCGTGACCAATGTCAACGAGGCGCCGAGCGATATCGTCTTCGGCGGGAATCCGACCCTTGCCTCAGGCAACATTTCGGAAAATGGCGGAACCGTCACGACGCCGGGTGGCGTGGTCATGACCATCCTCGCAGCCGATCCGGACGGGGGAGCATTGCCGACCCTTGCGCTGCTCGACTCGGCCGACGGTCGCTTCGCCCTCTCCGGCAACCAGATCGTCGCCACAAATGCGGCCCTGATCGATTTCGAGGACCCGACCAATCCCCTGCACAGCTATACGCTGCAGGTGGAGGCCACCGATGCCGGGGGGCTGAGCCGCGTCGAGAGCCTGACGATCAACATCACCGACAGCGCGGAGACCCGCGTGACGGGAACCGCCGCCGACAACACGCTGACAGGCGGCTCCGGGAACGACATCATCGACGGGCTTGGCGGACGCGACACGATGCGCGGCGGCGCCGGTAACGATACCTATTTCGTCGACGATGGCGGGGACAAGATCACCGAGAATGCCGGCGAGGGCACAGACACCGTCTACACCACCCTTGCCTCCTACACGCTCGGCAACAATCTCGAGAATCTGAGCTTCTCCGGTGGGGCGACGACGGCCTTCAAGGGCGTGGGCAACAATCTCGACAACGTGCTCGTCGGCCGCGGCGGCAACGATCAGTTGCAGGGCCTCGAGGGCAACGATGGCCTGATCGGCGGCGCCGGCACGGACCAGCTGCAGGGCGGGGACGGCAATGACAAGCTCTATGGCGGCACCGGTAACGACACGCTCGATGGCGGCAACGGTGACGATCTGCTCGAGGGCGGTGCGGGAGCTGACAGCCTCACCGGCGGCAAGGGCAACGATACCTTCGTGTTCAGGCCCGGGTTCGGTCGGGACACCATTACGGATTTCCGCAACGACGCCGGCAATGACGACACGCTCCAGATCTCCAAATCCATCTATGCCAATTTCGCTGCCGTGCAGGCGGCGATGCACCAAAGCGGGAATGATGTGGTGATCGACGCAACGCCGGACGATTCGATCCTGCTGAAGAACATGACGATCGCCGCGCTTCATGCGAGCGACTTTATCTTCGTCTGAAGGGCACTGCCTGACGGTGCCGCTGGTCAGGCGGCGCCGTCCTTCTCCTTCGCGCAACAGGAAGGCTCATCGAGGCGCCCTGAGGAGCCCCTACTCGGCACGAGCGGGCCAACGGCAAAAAAATCTCGCCCCGCGTGTCTGGAGCATCGGCCCGAAAAGTGGATTGCGGCTTTCGGGGAAAGTCGATGCAAACACAGGAGGTAAGATCATCGGGCCGGATACGATATCCGATCCGATGCTACACAAAGAGATAGATGGCCACTTTGTGTCCGGTAGAACGCACGGCGATCTAAGGTCTGCCGGACCGGTGCTCCGGAATATCCCTGGATTCCACCCAGAACGTGCCGACCAGCGGCGCAGCCAGGAAGCGGGCGTTGATCTCTTCCAGAGTCTTGCCGGGATTCAGGGCATTAAAGACATCGGGCCTCAGCCACTTCGCCATGGCCTCGATCGCGACGAGGTGAACTGGTGTATGGACGAAGAGATGCCACAGGCCGAAGGCTCGTTTCCGCGTGATCGCCGCCATCGGGGCGAGATTGCGCCGTTCCAGCAGCCGCGCAAATCCGGCTGCGGCCGTTTGCGGTGAAACACCTGGGCCGAGGGCAAACCCTGCCGCATCGGCTTGGTCGGAGATACCAGTCGCGATGTAGACATCGGGATTGCGCGTGAGAACGTGCTCGATGCTGAGCTGGCCAACGGGAGTGGTGAGCGTCTCGGCCGCGATATTGTGCCCGCCGGCCAACCGGATGAAGCCATCGATGGTTCCCGGCCCCGCCGAAAAGCAACAGTCGGGGCGGGCGGCAAAGGCATGCAGAAAGACCGAGGGCGTGGTCTTTCCCGCACTTTGAAGCTGTGCCTCAATCGCCTTCAGATGCTCACGATAGAAGGTCAGATAGGCATCAGCCTGAGCCTCACGCCCGATCAGGCGCCCGAGTGCTCGCAGGCTCGGCTCGGTGTTTCGCAATGGCTCGAGGAAGAAATCGACGATCACCACGGGAATGCCGGCGGCCTCGATCTGGTTCAGCGCCGGCGTTTCGGCGCTGCTTGCGCCAAACCGGAAGGCATCGAACTTGCTCAGGACAAGCAGGTCGGGCTGTCGGGCGATGATCGCTTCGGCGGAGATCGTCTCGAACGCGTCGCGGCCGATCACGGGCACCGTGTCGATCGCGGGGAACCTGCTGCGCAGGATCTTCGGCTGGATTCCGTTTGCCCCTCCGTTGGCCCAGCCGGCGAGCAGGCTGACCGGGTCAGGATGGAGCAGGGACAAGGCATCAAGGCTGACCCAGGCTCCCAGCACGATCCGCCGCGCCGGCTGCGACAGCACGACCTCGCGCCCGGCGATATCGATCACGCTGATCTGCCCCTGGGCGGGCACGACAAGGGCTGTCAGCACCAGCAGCACGGCCGCCAGCATCATGGACGCCAGGGAGCGGGACAATTCGCGGGGCGTCATCGAGCCGGGCCGGCATCCATTCCTGCGCATGCGCCTCACCACCGGTAGCTGAGCGTTGCCAGAACGGTGCGCCGCGCGCCGAGCGAGCAGCCCGGTACGTTGCCGCATTGCGTGACGTAGTAGGTTTCGAAGAGATTCTTGGCGATGACGGAGAGCTTGGCGCCGCTGAACGACGGAGCGAGTTTTCCGAGATCGTATTGCAGGCTTGCGTCCACCAGCGTGTAGGGCGGAATCCTGACGGTGTTTGCGGCGTCATAGGTGCTGCCGACATAGCGGACGCCGCCGCCGATCCCCCATCCCTCGAACATGCCAGCCTGGACGGTGTAATCCGCCCAGATTGAGCCTTGATGGCCCGGTGCGCTCGGCAGGTGCTTGCCGATATCGGTGACGACGGTGCTCTGGGTGATTTCAGTGTCGAGATAGGCATAGGAAGCGATCAGGCCGAGCCCCTCCACCGGCTGCGCGCGCAGTTCGACATCGAAGCCGCGCACCGAGACCTCGCCAAGCTGGACACGGGCGAACGAACGCGCGGGATTGGGATCGGGCGTCAGCGTGTTCTGCTGACGGATGTCAAAGACTGCCGCGGTCAGCGAGGCATTGATGCCGTTGGGCTGGTATTTGATCCCCGCTTCATACTGACGCGCGGTCAGTGGCCTGAAGGCCGCCCCGGCGAAATCGGTCTCCGCCGTCGGCTGGAACGAGGTCGCGTAGCTGACATAGGGCGCAAATCCGCTGTCGAAGACGTAGCTCAGGCCGGCGCGACCGCTGAAGGCGCGATCATCGGTCGAGCTTCGCACCGTCGTGCCCGGTCCGACATTATAGGTCCTGGTCTTGGTATCGGCCCAGTCGTGCCGACCCGAGAACGTGGCGATCCAGCGATCGAACCTGATCTGGTCCTGTGCATAGATCCCGAGTTGGCGAAGTTCCGCATCCTTGCGCTGGAAATTGATGCCCGGGTCGACGACGGGCGAGCCATAGATCGGATTGAAGATCTGGATCGAACTGGCCGGGCCGCGTCCGACATCGTACTGGCTGTTTTCGCTGCGGTAATCGAGGCCGAGCAGCGCCGTGTGCGACAAGGCGCCGGTCTGGAAGCGGCCTTCCAGGCGGTTGTCGAGGGTCAGGGCCCGCGTGGCTGCGTCGATGCGGAAGGCGGCGCGGTTCAGGGTGCGGTTGTCGGCAAGCAGCTCACCATTACGGTTCAGTCCGCGCAGATAGATGCTGTTATCGGTGTAGCGCAGGTTCTGGCTGAAACTCAGATTGCCGCTGAACCGGTGCTCGAAGGCATAGCCAACCGAGGTCTGATCGCGATCGAACCGGTCGAAGCCTGGCTCCCCGGCATAGCGGCTGAATGGCAGGCGGCGATTGACCGGATTGGGAGAGAGCGTGCCGGAGGTCGGCAGATAGTTGAAGCCCGTCTTGCCGTCGCGCTCACGCAGATACTGGCCGAGAACGGTCAGCGTCGTGGCGTCAGTCGGCTTCCACGTCAAAGCCAGTGCAATGAACAGCCGATCGTCGTCGATGAAGTCGGTCTGCGTTTCAGAGAGGCGCCCCAGCCCGGTCAGGCGATAGAGGAGCTTGCCTTGCGGATCGACAGGGCCGCTGAGATCGAACGCGCCCTGGAGCCGGCCGAAGCTGCCAGTCTGAATCTGGACTTCACGCAACGGCGCTGCCAGCGGTCGCTTGCTGATCATGTTGATCAGTCCACCGGGGCCGCTCTGGCCGTAGAGCGTCGAGGAGGGCCCTCGCAGGACCTCGATGCGTTCGAGCCCGTAGGGCTCGATGACCGATGTGGTCCAATCCGTGGTGGCGCTGCCGTCCGGAAGGCGCATCCCGTCCAGAAAGAGATCCGCCTTGAAGCCCCGGATGAGCGTGTAGCTGTCGAATTTCGAGGCGGCACCATAGGTTTCGCCTCTGACACCGGCGGTATAGCGGAGCGCCTCGCTGACAGTTTGAGCGCCCTGCGCCCTGATCTGGTCCGCCGTCACGACGTTGATGGTCTGAGGGATTTCCAGGATGGGCGTATCGGTCTTGCTCCCCGTGGCCGAGCGGGTCGCGACATAGCCGCTGACCGGGCCGGCCGCGTTCTCGCCCTGGCCGTGAACGTCGATGGTATCGAGTTGGATGGAAGGAGAACTCGTGGGCGGCACACCTTGCGCCATACCAGATGTTGCAAATGCGACGAGCGATAGCGTGACAGAAATACCGATGCGACAGGTGTGACGAAAACGAGTGACTTCCAATAATTTTCTCAGAATTTCGACCGTATCGATCATGTAATATCTGCCGATTGATAGAGATGTATTCGATATCTACTTATAATCGTTCAGTTGAAGTCAATTTAGATTGATTTTAAACTGGAATCGATCTCCATTATTATATCATTGCCCCTTTTGCGAGCACGGATCATAATTGACAGTGATCGGGTCAAATTTGATCTCTTGAGGAACGGTTTGAATGAAAGAGGCGATTTCGGGTCACAATGCGCTCCCGACCATCGATCGCTTGCCGCTCGACGAGGAAACGCCGCGCGCCCCGTCACCGTGCTTCATCAATCCTTCGCAAGTGGCGCAAGGACGCGCTGGCATAGCCACCGCCGCACCGAACTGCTCCATGCGTCGGGCGGATTGCTGGTCCTGAGCACCGAAACCGGTACCTGGACGGTGCCATCGGGCTATGCGCTGCTCGTGCCCGCCGACATCCCCCATGAGCTCGCCGGCTTCGGCTGCTGCGAGATGCGAGCCGCGTTCTTCACAGATGAGGCTCTTGGCCCGGCCCTCCCGGCCGAGTGCCGCGTCATCGCGGTCTCCGATCTGCTCGATGTCGCGATGAAGTCGCTTGCGACCGGCCCGCTGCTCTATGATGTCGCGGGGCGCGGCGGGCATCTCGCGGCGCTCGTCGTCGATGAGATCGCCAAGGCGCCGGAAATCCACATCGCCCTGCCCATGCCGCACGCCATGCGGTTGCGGAAACTCTGTCGCGACATGATCCAGAAGCCGTCGCTGGATCTCGATCTGGACGGTTGGGCCCAACATGTCGGAGTGAGCCGCAGCACCTTTACGCGCCAGTTCCGAAGCGAGACGGGGCTCAGCTTTGCCGAATGGCGGCGTCGCCTGCGCATGCTTCACACGCTGACGCTCCAGGCCGATGGGGTTCCATTGCGACAGGCCGCCCGAACCGCCGGCTACCGCAGCGCCAATGCGTTACGCGACATGATGCGCCGTACCATGTCGGAGACCATGAGGCCGTCATAGGGCTGGCGCGTTCCGCGACTTCAAGGTGATCAGGTCGCCGGGCGTGTGACAACCGCTGTCATCGTCGCGCGGGCGGCGGAGATTGCGGGAGCTCCGCTCACGGTTTCAGTCGCGGCGCGAAACCGATGCCGCTGCCTGGGGGCAGCTTTCCGCCGTCTGTGGCGGCATCTTTCAGCCCCCGGCGGCGATATCGAGGCTCATCGCCGGGCATCATGCGGCCGGCGATGAGCCATTGCGGGGGCTAGCTGCCCGAGCGGGCCGTCAGCTGTGGGACGAACATGTCGCTCCACTTGGCGGGCTTGACCTTGATCGAACCCGCCTTGTGCATGAACTCGGCGAACTGCAGGACGCCGGTCGGTGTCGCCGAGAAGCGCGCGTCGGGATCCTCGATCATCTGTTGGACTTCGGCGACCTCGACCTTGACCTTGGAACTCCTGACGAAGATCTCGGCGGCCAGTTTCTTGTCCTTGGCGATCAGCGCCGTGGCATCGTCCATCGCGTCGATAAAGGCCTGCGTCATCTTCGGATTGGCGTCGACGAACCTCTTCGGGGCGAAGGTGACGTCGAGTGTGATGTTGCCGAGATAGTCGACCGAGTTGAGCACACGGTGGACGCCAGGCGCCTTGGCCTCGATGTACTGGAAGGGCGGTGAGGTGAAATGCGCCTTGATCTCGGTCTTGCCGCCGATCAGCGCCCCCAGCGCCTCCGGATGCGGCAGGCTGACCGTCAGCGGGTCCATCTTGGCATAATTCTCGGCGCCGAATTCCTTGGCCGCGATCATCTGCAGCACGACGGCGGCAAGCGATGTCTTGATGCCGGGCAACGCGATCTTGTCGCTTGGCGTGAAATCCTTGAGTGTCTTGAGCTCAGGCTTGTTGGCCATCATCCAGAGCGCGGTCGAGCTCATGCCGGAGACGCCGACCACCTCGACATTGGGAATGCCCTTGGCCTTGGCCCAGAGCGTGACGAAGCCCGGCGCGCCGGTGCCGGCAAAGTCGAGCGTGCCCGCCATCATCGCGTCGTTGATGACATTGCCGCCGTCGAGCATCAGCCAGTTGACCTTGACGTCGCCGAGGCCAGCGGCCTTGGCGCGCTTCTCGAGGAGCTGCTGGTCCTGCATCACGATCAGCGGCAGATAGAGGATGCCAAAGCCCTTCGAGATCCGGACTTCGCTGACCTCGGCGCGGGCCGGGCCGGCGAGCGGGAGGCTGAGCGCGGCAACCGTGAAGGCGGCGCGCAGGACAGTCTTCAATGCCATTGGATGTTCTCCCTCTGAGTGGTGGCCGTTCGGTCTCTTGAAAGCGGTCGTCAGTGCTGCATGCCCCAGCGCCGGATCGTCTTGCGCTCGATCGTCGCGAAGATGATGTTCTCGACGAAGAGGCCGATCAGGATCACCGTGAAGAGCCCGGCGAAGACATTCGCCGTTTCGAGCTGGTTGCGGTTCTCATAGATGAACCAGCCGAGGCCGCCCGAGCCCGACGACACCCCGAAGACGAGCTCTGCCGCGATCAGCGTGCGCCAGGCAAAGGCCCAGCCGACCTTGAGGCCGGTCAGGATCGCCGGGAAGGCCGCGGGGATGAGGATGAGGCGAACGAGCTTCAGTCCGCGCAGGCCGTAGTTCTGGCCGACCATGCGCAACGTGTTGGACACCGAGCGGAAGCCTGCATGTGTGTTCAGCGCGATCGCCCAGAGCACGGAATGCACGAGCACGAAGATGATGCTGCCCGAGCCGAGCCCGAACCAGATCAATGCCAATGGCAAGAGTGCGATTGCCGGCAGGGGATTGAACATCGAAGTCAATGTCTCAAGCAGGTCGGCCCCGATGCGCGAGCCGATCGCCACTGTCGTCAGCAAGGCGGCCAGCGCGATGCCGATGCCGTAGCCGATGACCAGGGTCTGTAGCGAAACCAGCATGCGCTGCGGGATGACGCCGCTTGCGATGTTGTCGATAAAGGCCTCGACCGTTTGGCCAAAGGTCGGAAACAGCAACGGATTGCCGAGCCAGCGGCCATAGGCCTCCCAGGCAATGGCGAGCACGGCGAGGATCAGCGCCTTGCGCACGAACCCGAGCCGATAGACGCGCTCGACGAGGCCGAGCGTCTTGGCGATGACCGGGGCATCGCTCGAATGGACTTCGCGAATGATCTCGGGGCGGAAGGTGAGAAGATCGGTCATGTCGGTCGTTCCTCTCAATGCGCTGCGAAGAGCATGTCGTTGATGCGGGTCTCCAGCGCGGCCTGCGTGCCGGTGCCCATCTCCTCCGGCGGCACGCTGTTGAGCTCGGCCTTGACCTCGCCCGGATGGGGCGACAACAGCAGGATGCGGGTGCCAACGCGGATCGCCTCCTCGATCGAATGCGTCACGAAGAGCACGGTGAAGCGGGTGTCGTCCCACAGCCGCAGCAGCTCGTCCTGCATCTTGCGGCGGGTCAGCGCGTCCAGGGCGGCGAAGGGCTCGTCCATCAGCAGCACATCCGGCTCCATGGCCATGCCGCGCGCAATCGCGACGCGCTGCTTCATGCCGCCCGAGAGCATGTGCGGATAGCTGTCGATGAACTTCGTCAGCCCGACCTTGTCTATATAGGATTTCGCACGCTCTTCGGCCTCCGCCGCGGACGCCCGTCCGCTCGCGGTCAGCGCGAACACGACATTCTCCAGAACGGTCTTCCAGGGCAGAAGCTGATCGAATTCCTGGAACACCATCATCCGGTCCGGACCGGGTTCGGTGACCTCGCGCCCCTTGAGGCTGATGCGGCCCTCGACCGGCTTCAGATAGCCGCCGATCGCCTTCAGCAGGGTCGACTTGCCGCAGCCGGACGGTCCGAGCAGGACGAAGCGATCGGACGGGTAGACATCGAAGGAGACGCGCCGCGTCGCGGTGACGACGACGTCAGGGGTCTTGTACTGCAGCGTGACGCCTTCGACGGAGAGAAGTGGCGTGGCGGCGCTGATATCAAATGGGGCGTGCATCGGCCCTCCCTTGCTTTCGTTTCCCTGCGCACTTGTGGCGCTTGCCGTGTTAGTAGCGTTCGAAACTGACTCTGACCTGACTCCGACGAAGGATGTTCCGGCCGTGCGCGTTCTTGTCGTCGAAGACACCGCCGATATTGCCGAGGCCATCGTGATGCGGTTCGAAAAGATCGGTCACGCCGTCGACTGGGAAGCCAATGGGCGTACCGCTGCCGAGCTGCTCCAGGTGCAGGCCTATGATCTCGTGATTCTCGACCTGACCTTGCCGGGCGAGGACGGGCTCGCGTTGCTCAGGAATCTGCGTGCGCGGCGTCAGAAGACACCGGTGCTGGTCATCACCGCGCGTTCGGCCGTCGACGAACGGGTCAGCGCGCTTGATCTCGGCGCAGATGACTACCTGACCAAGCCCTTCGACTTCCGCGAACTCGAGGCGCGCTCCCGCGCCTTGCTGCGACGCAGCGCAGGACTTTCCGACAATATGCTGCGTGTCGGTCCTCTCACCATCGATCGCGCGGGCCGGGTCGCGAGCATCGGCGACCGGCCGCTCAACCTGACGCGCCGCGAACTGACGGTTCTCGAGATCCTGGCGGCGCGGCCGGACAGGATCGTGCCGAAGGAGGAACTGGTCGAGCAACTCTTCAACTTCGATCAGGAACCGAGTCCGAACGCCGTCGAGCAATTCGTGGCACGCCTGCGGCGCAAGCTCGCGGATGCCCCCATCGAGATCAGAACCTTGCGCGGTCTGGGCTATCAGCTTGCTGCGACGTGACCTTCTCCTCTCGCTGCGGGTCCGTATCATCGTCGTTCTGTCGGCGGTGCTGGGGCTCGGCGCGGTCGTGCTTGGCGTCGCCGCATGGCACTCGGCGACGATCGCGGCAGAGCAGGCCTATGATCGGCTGCTCAGCGGCGGCACGATCCAGATCGCGGAAAATGTCTATGTCCAGGGTGGCGTCGTCGCGCTTGATCCGCCTGTTGCCGCGATTGCGACACTCTCCGCCTATGATCTGGTTTTCTACAAGGTGGTCGATCCGCGCGGAGTGGTGGTTGCCGGCTATGAGGATCTTGCCTCAGGAGCCGAGCCGGCGGCCGCGCGCAGTGGTGTCGTGCTCGAGGATGGCTCCTTTCAGGGGCAGCCCGTGCGCATCGCGACGGTCGCCCGCCAAATCGATGATGCGAGGCTCGGTGGCTGGGCGACCATCGTGGTGGCGCAGACGATCGATGCCCGAGCCGCGCTTGCGCGCGATCTCACTCTCAAGGCGCTTGGTGTCATTGCCGCGATGAGCGTGCTCGCTTTGCTGGCGACGGGCTTCGCGGTGCGCCTCGCCCTGAAGCCGTTGACTCGGATCGAACTGGAGATCGCACGCCGCCGCCCAGACGATCTGCGCCCGATCCAGACAGAGCCGCCGATCGAGATCCGCAACCTCGTCCATGCCATCGACGATTTCATGCGCCGACTTTCCGATCGCATGGCCGTGATGCAACGCTTCATCGCCGATGCAGCCCATCAGATTCGCACGCCGCTCGCCGCACTCGACGCACAGGTCGAGATCCTGTCGAGCGCGAGCCCCTTGAAGCGCCGCGCGGAACATATCGCCCGCGTTCGCGAGCGCACCACCGAGTTGGCGCGTCTCACCAGTCAGTTGCTCGACCATGCGATGGTCATCCACCGCGCCGACGCGGCACGCGCCGCGCCGGTCGATCTTAACGAACTGGCAAAAGCGGTTCTCGCCAAGGCCGTTCCACTTTCGCTGCCGCGCGAGGTCGACATTTCCTTCACGCCGGCGCCCTCGGCTCCGGTCATCGACGGCGACGCGGTGAGCCTGCGCGAGGCGCTTGCCAACCTCATCGACAACGCACTCGTCCATGGCGCGCGTACGAGGCTGTCCCTGACGGTCTCGGCGGACACGAGGAGCGCCTGGATCGAGGTTGGCGACGATGGCGACGGCTTCCCGGTCGAGCTGGCGGAAACACTGACCAAACCCTTCGAGAAGGGCGGACACTCCAGGGGGTCCGGGCTCGGCCTATCGATCGCCGCAGAAGTCGCACGCGCCCATGACGGTGAACTCAGTTTTGCGAGGAACGCTGGCTTGACGCTCGTTCGCATGTCGTTTGCCCGCTCGGATTGAGCCGCTTCATCGCGGAAGCTCCAGGCCATCCCAGGTGACGCCGCCGCCCGAGGCGCTCCATCCGACGATCTGCTTACGATATCCGCCGGCCGAACTTTTTTGCTCGCGGTGCCGCCCCGAGGGATGATCGATGATGTGACGGCGGGAGCCGATCGGCGTACCGAGGCTCCGCTTTAGAGACCCGTCTTCCCAAGCTCCGCTGTCTCGATCACGGCCCATTCGGAGATGGGGATATCCTGGCCCGACCGAACCACGCAGAGCCGGTCGAAGATGATCGTCCTCCCCGTCAGCATGCGCTGGAATTCGGCCGCGGCAGAAACCTTCGGGGCGGGCGCGACGGGGCCATAGAGCAACGAGACATGCGGCATGAAACTGCCAGCCATGTCGCTGTCCAGTCGCTGCTTGAGCAGCGCCAGCGGCGGGCTGGTGTGAAAGCGCGCATAGAAGGACCGGAAATAGGCGTCGCTGGTTTCGATCGCGGCGACAGCTTCCCGGAAGGCCGGGACCGTGGCAGCGGCCTCCGTGATCCCGCCTGCGAGCGCGGCGATGGGCAGATCCGTGTCTCCCTTGACCGTCAGATGTGGCGTGAACAGCGGCGCGCCGAAGCGGCCGGCGAGATCCGCAACCAGGCCGGCGAGGAACGCGCCGTCCTCGGCGCTCGGCATAAGCCAGATCGAATGGATTTGGGGTGACATCAAGCCTTCATAAACCTGTTGCACATCGGCGCGAGTGTTCGTTATGTTTATTCCAAGCGGTTCAGAAAATGGAAGAGATATTCCATTGAGCTGGAAAAAGGTCGCGCAAGGGAGAAGGCGTTTTGCAAGTGGGAGTGCCGGACAGGGCGCGCAGCGGCGCGGCCATCAGCGTGCGTGACCTGCATGTCGCCTATGGCGGCACGCGGGTGCTGCACGGCGTCAGCCTCGATTTCACGCCCGGCAGCTTCACGGCGCTTCTCGGTTCGTCCGGCTGCGGCAAGACCACGTTGCTGCGCTCGCTCAGCGGATTCGTGCCGGTGCAGTCCGGTTCGATCATCGTCGGCGGCACTGATGTCGCGTCACTGCCGCCGGAGAAGCGCGGGATGGCGATGGTCTTCCAGTCCTATGCGCTTTGGCCGCATATGACGGTGCTGCAGAATATCGGCTATGGGCTGAAGCTGCGTGGTGCGTCCAAGTCCGAGATCGCCGCCAAGGTCGCATCCATGCTCGAGTTCCTCGGTCTCACGGGGTACGAAAGCCGCAAGGTCACGGCGCTCTCGGGTGGGCAGCGTCAGCGTGTGGCGCTTGGCAGGGCGCTGGCGATCGATCCGGGCATCCTGCTGCTCGACGAGCCACTTTCCAATCTCGACGCCAAGATCCGCATGACGATGCGCCACGAGATCCGCGCGATCCAGCAGCGTCTTGGCCTGACCGCCGTCCATGTCACGCATGATCGCGAGGAGGCCATGACCATGGCCGACCGGCTCGTCATCATGCAGGCAGGGCGGATTGCGCAGGTCGGCACGCCCGAAGAGGTCTATGATCGCCCGGCTACGGCCTTCGTCGCGAATTTCATGGGGGCGGAGAATGTCCTTCCTCTGCATGTCGAGCGCTCCGAGAGCGGCGCCTCGCTTAGGGCGGGTGATGCCACGGCCCAGATCGCGGCCGAGGCATTCGATACTTTGCCTGCTGGAGATGCCGTCGCCTATTTCCGGGATGATGTCGCGCGCCTCGATGCGGCCGACGCCCCAGCCTCCGACGACCTGCTGGTGCCAGGACGCATCGCCGCTCGTGCCTATCCCGGCGGAGTCTACCGCTACCGGGTCGAAGCCGCCGGCCGCCAGATCACGGTCGACGACGCTGCCCGTCACGAACTCGGAACGAAAGTCGGCCTGCGCATTCCGCTGCAGCGCCTCCACATCTTCCCGGCATCCGAGGCCGGGATCGCCGCCTGACAGGGAGTCAGCTCATGCGCATTCTTACAGTTGCCTGCTCGATTGCAGCGCTGATGGTGGCGACGCCGCTGTCCGCTCAGACCCTGAACGTCGCCACCGCCGGCGACCAGAACATGGTCGACTACGTGAAGGACTATCTCGGGCCGATGTTCGAGAAGTCGCATCCCGGCGTGAAGGTCGTCTCCGTCGGAACCGGCGCCGGCGATTCCGGATCGCAGAAGATCTTCGAGAAGCTCGACGCCCAGAAGAGCGCTGCTGCTTCGGATTTCGATGTTGTCGTCATCCACCAGAAAGCGGCCGGCACGATGGTGAAGGAAGGTCTCCTCGCCAAGTATACCGACAAGGTCGACACTGCGAAGCTCGTCTCCAGCGAGACCGCGAAGAACTCGCTCGGCGCCGACGTTTCCGGCTTCGTGATCCCGATGTTCCAGTCGCAGACCGCGCTTGCCTACAATGCCGACATGCTGAAATCGCCTCCTGCGACCTATGCCGAGCTGAAGGACTGGGCCAAGAAGAACCCCAAGCAGTTCGGCTATAACGGCATCAAGGGCGGCATGTCCGGCGTCGCCTTCGTGGCGGGCTGGGTCTACGCTTTCGGCGGCGACGCCGACAAGCTGATCAAGGGACCGTATGATCCTGCAGTGAAGGCGACCTGGGATGGCGCGCTTGCCGACCTGAAGGACTTCAACAAGAGCGTCGTGATCACGCCCGGCAATGCCGGCACGCTCGACATGCTGAACCGCGGCGAGATCGCCATCGGGCCGGTCTGGGTCGACATGTTCTATTCCTGGCAGGCGGACGGCAAGCTGCCGCCGAACATGAAGCTGAAGCTCGCGGCCCCCGGCATGCCGGGCCAGCCGATGTACTACGCCGTGCCGGAGAAGACCGCGCACCGGAAGCTCGCCGAGGAGTTCATCGCGCTCGCCACCAGCCCGCAGGTGCAGGCGGACGGCATCGTGAAGAAGTTCAACTGGTATCCGGGCATCGACGCCAAGAACCTTGAAGGCAAGCTCGATCAGGCGGCCTGGAACAAGCTGTTCACCGACATCACCCCGACCGACCTGTCCAAGAACGCCAAGGCGTTCCCGATCGCGCCCTATTTCAACGACATTCTCGAAGGTTACGAGAAGAAGGTCGCGAACTGAGGCGTTCAAGCCATCTCCTGGCCCGACGCAAGTCGGGCCACCTTTCCTCTCGGTCGGCGCACCTGCCCATGTCCCAACGCCAGCTGGCGCTGATCCTGATCACGCCGGGCCTGCTCCTCGTCGCGGCTCTGTTCCTGTACCCGCTCGGTTTCTCGCTGATTTCGGCCTTCACGCGGCCGGACGGCTCCCTGACGCTGGAATGGTTCGCCAAGGCCTTCGAGCTCTACTCCGGCGATATCGTCTTCACGGTGATCATCGTGCTGACCTCCTGCCTGCTGACCGCGCTGGCGGCGATCGCCATCGCGGGAACGCTGACTCTCGGCGAAAACAGATGGGTCGTGGGCACACTGAAGGCGCTCTATCGCTGGCCGCTCTTCATCCCCTTCATCGTCGCTGCGCAGTGCATGCGGACCTTCCTCGCCAAGAACGGGTTGATGAACAACACCTTCGTCTCGCTTGGCCTGATGGACCCGCTGAGCGCGACGAGCTTTCTCGACTGGCGCGGCATCATCGCGACCTTCGTGTGGAAGCAGACGCCGTTCGTGGCCCTGCTGCTGGCCGGCGCATTGGCGTCGATCGATCGGGCGACGCTCGAAGCCGGCCGCAATCTCGGCGCTTCGCGCCTTCGGGTGCTGGTGGAGCTGGCGCTGCCGCAGGTGATGCCGACCCTCCTCGTCGCGCTGGTCCTGTCCTTCGTGACGATGCTCTCGGTGCTGTCCGTGCCGATGATGGTGTCCGGTTCACAGCCGACCATGCTGACCGTCGACATGGCTTTTCGCATCAACGCCTATGGCGACTACGCCACCGCCAATGCGCTGGGCGTCATCACCTATCTCATCAGTGCGGGGGCCGCGATCCTTTACCTGAAACGCGGCATGTCGAAGGAGGCCGCGCCATGATCCGGCTCGTCTCCACAGCGAGGGCGGCGCTGGCGGCTGCTGTTCTCACCGCTTTCGCCTTCGTGCTCAGCGGCCCGCTCGCGAACCTTGCCCTGTGGTCGGTCGCCGAACGCTGGTACACGCCCTACAAGCTGCCGGTGACCTATGGCACCCGCTATTGGGAGCAGGTCTTCCGTCCGACCGGCGATGCCATGGCCTCGCTCGGCACCAGCGTATGGATCGCGGTGCTGACGGTCATCGTCGCGCTCGCGCTCTCGATCCCGGCTGGCTATGCGCTGGCGCGGCTGAAGCTGCCGGTGCGAGCCCTGTTCATGGTGATGTTCCTGCTGCCGCAGGCCTTCCCGTCAGTCGCGATCTACATCAACGTCGCGCGCGTTTTCTACCAGATCGGCATCAACGGCACGGTCTTTGCCGTGGTCCTCGTCCACGCCGCTCACGGCCTCGTCTATTCCGTCTGGATCGCAGCGGCGGCCTTCGCGGCCGTCGACAAGGACCTGGAACTGGCGGCCCGCAATATCGGCGCCTCGCCATTGCGCACCTTCGCCACGGTGACGTTGCCGCTGGCTGCACCTGGCATCATCGCCAGCGGCATCTTCGTGTTCCTGGAATCGCTCGATGAATTCACCGGCACCTTCTTCGTCGGCGTACCGCAGGTCACGACATTGCCGCTGCTGCTCTACAACGCGGCGATGGGCGGGAATTACCAGGTCGCGTCGATTACGGCGCTGATCCTGCTCGTTCCGTCCGTGTTGTTCATGCTGTTCATCGAGCGCTTCCTGCGCGCCGACGTCCTGGCGAAGGTCGGTGCGTGAGGCCACCAGTATGTGCCTGATCGCGGTCCAGGGCGTCTGTCGCGGCATTGCGTCAGCACACCCGGGCCGCCGCCTACCAAAATCCATGAAAACGGGATTCCCTGACTAGCTTTGGGATTCCCTGCTGATCCGTGCCGGGACCTTGCGCGGCATAACTGCACCTGACGGCATGGCCCGGTTGCGACTGTCTGCCGGCTCGGCTGGCGGTCTCGGCGGCAATGCCGTCGCTTGCAGCTACAGCGATGGATTGCGCAACTCATGGCCCAGAATTCAAGCAGGTCCGACCACAGCCTCGTTCGGTTGATGTCGGGCAAGATCATCGCGCTCGGGATCGCACTCGTGATTTGCGGGATCATCGCGATCGCGAGCCCCGCCATCTCGACCATGGCCGTGACCCTGTTCCTTGGTCTGATCCTGGCTGTCGCCGGCGCATTCAAGGTGGTCCAGTCCTTCATGGTCAAGGAGTGGAGCGGCTTCGTCTGGCAGCTGCTGGTCGGGATGATCGAACTGCTGGGCGGCATTCTGGTGTATTTCAACCCGATGAAGGGGGCGATCGCCATCACCCTGGTGATCGCACTCGTGCTGATCGCAGAAGGCCTCGCCCAGCTCGGGCTCGCCATCAAGATGCGCTCGCAGAGCGGCGTAGGCTGGATGTTCCTGTCCAGCATCATCACGATCGTCGTTGGTGTCGCCTTGGCGATGCGGCTGCCCTATGGCGGCATCTATGCGCCGGGCACGCTGGTGGGGGTCTCGCTGCTCTTCGCCGGCTGGGCCTATATCGCGATCGCGCTCGCCGCCCGGAAGGCCGCTGCCTGACCTCCCGGTTCGGCGTATCATCGGCGGAACAGGTTCTCGAAGGTTTCAGGCATGCGCGGTTTCATCGGCAAGACGCTGAAGCGCGGGGGTATTGTCCTCGCGATCGTCGCCCTGTCCCTGCTCGGGCTGCGCATCTACGACACTCAGCGCGGCGCGCCGCTTGAGCCCTGGCACACCTATGTGCCGCATGAACTCTCGATCAAGGAACTCGATCGCGGCAGCTGGGACGACTATCTCAAGGCGGAGGCGGCAGCCTTCGCGGGCGTGCGGGCGGAGGTCACGCAAAAGCTCGCCCCCGAGGAGCGTGTTCCGGTTAATCGCTATTTCGACGGCAGCGCGATCCATCCCGAGCATTTCAAGCAAGATTGGAACCGCTCCTATGTCATGGAGCCGGAGGGCAAGCCGGTTGGCGTGGCCGTGTTCCTGCACGGGCTGACGGATTCGCCCTACAGCCTGCGCCACGTCGCGCGGCAATATCGTGACCGTGGTTTCGTCGCTATCGCGATCCGGCTGCCCGGGCATGGCACGGTGCCGGCCGGACTGACCGAGATCGAGTGGGAGGATTGGCTGGCTGCGACACGTCTCGCCGTCAGGGAGGCGAGAAAGCGAGTGGGGCCTGCCGCGCCGCTGCATCTCGTCGGCTTTTCGAATGGCGGCGCGCTTGCGCTGATGTATGCGCTCGAAGCGCTCGAGAACAAGGAACTGGCGCGGCCGGACCGTCTCGTCCTGATCTCGCCGATGATCGGGATCACGGCTTTCGCACGCTTCGCCGGGCTTGCCGGCCTGCCAGCCATCCTGCCGGCTTTCGCCAAGGCGGCCTGGCTCAGCGTTCTGCCCGAGTTCAACCCGTTCAAGTACAATTCCTTTCCGGTCAACGGCGCACGGCAGTCGCATCTGCTGACCAACGCCCTGCAGCAGAAGATCCTGCGGCTGGCGCGGGAAAACCGGTTGAAGGACCTGGCGCCGCTCATCAGCTTCCAGTCGGTGATGGATTTCACCGTGAGCACGCGGGCGATCATCACCTCGCTCTATGCCCATCTGCCGGCGAATGGCAGCGAGCTCGTCCTGTTCGACCTGAACCGTTCGACCAAGTTCGGGCCGCTGCTGAGCTCGGCTTCAGACACGCTGTTGAGCCGCATGCTGCCGGCACCGCCGCGGAATTTCCGGGTGTCGATCATCACCAATGCCAGCGAGGATTCGAGCGATGTCGTCGAACGGGTGACCGAGGCCGGCGCCTCGGCCGAGACCGTGCGGGACCTCGGATTGTCCTATCCTTTCGACGTGTTTTCACTGTCGCATGTCGCCCTGCCATTCCCCGTGACCGATGGCCTCTACGGCCTCAAACCCGATCCGGCGGAGGATTTCGGCATCAAGCTTGGGGCGGTGGCCGCCCGCGGAGAGCGCGGCACCCTGATCGTCAATCTCGATTCGCTGCTGCGGATGTCCTCAAACCCGTTCTTTCCCTATCTGATCGACCGGATCGACGAACCGCTGCGCGGCGCGGCGTCCGCATCTCCTCCCGTGCCCGTCACGCGATAGGCGACGCCGGCGCCAGTTCCACGCCGATTGGATCATGGCCGGCGGTCCGCGTTCGGACCGCCCGGGAGTTCAGAACCGCCAGATCAGCGGCACGTAGAACACCGCCATGATGAAGAACCAGATCATCAGCGGCGTCCCGAGCTTCCAGTAGCTGTTGAAGCTGTAGCCGCCGGGGCCCATCACCATCATGTTCGTCGCGGTCGCGATCGGCGTCATGAAGGACGCCGCCCCTGCGATACACAGGCTCATCAGGATCGGGCGGGGCGAGACCCCCATGCCAGTGGCCGCCGCCATGGCAATGGGAATGACCAGCATCGTGGTGGCCGTGTTGCTCATGATCTGGCCGAGGCTTGCGGTCAGCACGAAAAGGCCCGCGAGAAACACGACCGGCCCGGCATCGCCGGTGAGCGCAACGAGGTAATTGGCGACGAGCTGTGCGGCGCCCGATTGCACCATGGCGGTGGAGAGCGGCATCATCGCCCCGACCAGGATCACCGTCGTCCAGTTGATGGCCCGGTAGGATTGCTCGACCGTGACGATGCCCGTGAGGATCAGCAGGCAGGCCGAGACGAGCCCGGCCACGGCAGGCGGGACGATGCCCGTGGCAAGCAGCACGACGAGGCAGGCCAGCACTGCGACGGCGACGCCGGCTCCGGCGCCCATCGGCACCGCCTGGCGCCTGACGAGATCGGGCGAGTTGACGACCAGGATGTCGGGGTCCGTGAGCTGCAGGTCGAGTGCTTTCCAGCTGCCTTCCAGCAGGATCGTGTCGCCAGCCTGAAGAACATCGTCGGGTTCGAGATCGACGCCGGCCCGCTGCACCGCCAGCACCACGAGATCGCCGCTATCGGTGATCATGCCGGGGAACATCGCGCGTCCGATGAGGGCCGAGCGCGGCGGGATGACGACTTCTGCAAGGCCGGAGCGGCGGTTGAACAGGCTCGGCCCGGCCTCGTCGTCGCCTCCGTCCTCGCGCAAGGCGAGGTGCTTCTCCGCAGCGAGATCGGCGACGGCTGCCGCATCGCCCTTCACGAGCAGGTAGTCGCCTTCCGAGATCGCCGGCGCGCGCAATGGCGTGCCGGAATCTCCGGCCTGAACGGCCATCAAGGTGAGACGCTGATCGCCGGCGAAGTCCAGGGCAGCGGGTGCACTCCCGATATAGGACGAGGTGGCGCGTACGCGCAGCCGGAAGACGCCGTCGCTCAGTCCGTAGTGCTCGACCAGCGTCTGGGCGTGGCGGCTGAAGTCGGCGGGCAAGCGCGCTCTGCTCTGCTCGGGCAGCAAGCGCTTTCCCAAGAGCAGGATGATCGCCATCGTGCCGGCGAGCAGGGGAATGCCGACGAGGGCGAACTCGGCGAAGGCGAAGCCCTGCAACCCGGCATCTTCCAGCGCTTCCGAGACCAGGATGTTCTTCGGGGCACCGGTGAGCAGCAGGTTCGAGCCGGCATGGGCCGCAAAGGCCAGTGGCATCAGGAGCTGCGACGGGGATTGGCGCAGCCGGATCGCGGCCATCACCACGACCGGCATCAGGGCTGCCACCGCGCCGCCGCCGCTGATCAGGGCGCTCAGGCAGCCAACGGCCGTCATGATGATGATCAGCAGGCGGGTTCGCCTGTTCTCGCCCGCCTTGGCGATCAAGAGCTGTCCTGCCCAGGCGGTCACGCCCGTCTTCTCGAGCGCGGCACTGACGATGAAGAGACTGGCGATGAACAGCACCGCGCGATCGCCAAATCCGGCAAGAGCCTGCTCCAGCGTGACGGCGCCGGTCGCCCAGAGCGAAAGCGCGGCTCCAATAGCCACGACAATGACCGGCAGCCTGTTCCAGGCGAACAGGGCAATCGTGATCACGGTGACGACGGCGGTGCTCTCGATCGGGGTCAAGTCTGGTCCAGTCTTGAGATGATGTGTGTCAAAGCGGCCATGGCACGAGGCCTCCGCTGTCCTGTCGTTCATCGAAGCCGGGTCATGTGCTCCGCAGCAGAAAGAGGGGTGCCGGGCACTGTATCCGACCATGGCCGGGGCGCCAGAGCGCACAGACCCGCTTTGGCTCAGGCTCGGAACATCAGCGCACCCAGCAATACGGCCACGGCGATGAGCGACAGACCCGCCACCGACCAGCGGCGCAGCAGGGCGTCTGCCTGCTCGACCCCGGCAGCGAGGCGGTGAACGACGGAGGTGCCGGCTTCTGCCAGCACGACAATATCGCCTTCGGGGATGGAGCCAGGCAGCTTCGTGATGCGGCGAACCAGCAGCATGGCAAGCGCCCCCAGCAGCATGGGCCAGACGACCTTCCAGAGCGCGGCGGGCTGCAGCAGGCTGGCGATGCTCTCGCCCGCAATCGCGGGATAGAGCATCCACGGGATCACCAGCGATGCGGCGGCGACCGTCAGCCAGGGGAGGAGCTGTCCGGGAGGCGCGGAGGACGGGGAATTCTCCCGCGCGTCGCGTGCCACGATCGAGAGGAAATGTAGCATCAGCAGCGTACTGCCGGCGCCGGCCAGCGCCATGGCGAGGCTGACATAGCCATAACCCAGCATCGGCTTGGTCGCGAGTTTGGCCAGCGCGCCGCTGGTCAGGGGCATGCCGCCGAGGCTGAGCGCCAGAAGACCGGTGAGTAGCAGGACAGGCCGCAACCACGCCCCGCCGGTCGCAGCCAGAATGCCGACCGCCAGGAAGAGGGCACCCTTCACCAGCGTGTGATGCACGGCATAATAGGCAACGAGGCTCGTCGCCCCGGTATCGGCATTGTCGAGCCCGACACCGAGGAGCACGGCGAGCAGGCCCATCTGGCTGACCGTCGAGTAGGCCAGGATGGTCTTGGCGCGCGTCTGGGTCACACCGACGATGACGCCGAAATACGCGGTGACGATGCCGGCCGCGATCAGCACGTTGCCCCAGAACGGCAGGCCGGTTTCGAAGGGCAGAAAGCGGATCAAGCCGATCACGCCCGCCTTGACGACCACGCCGCTGAGCACGGCGGAAGCGGGCATCGGAGCGGCGGGATGGGCGAGCGGCAACCAGACATGCAGCGGCACGAGGCCCATCTTCAAGGCAAAGCCGAGGATGAGCAGGAGGGTGATGCTGTCGCGCATCGGGGATGACGGCAGGGACGCGACCACGTCCCGGATCGCAGGATTGGCGTCCGGGTGGCCGGCTGCGAGCATCACGAAGCCCAGCAGGAGGAACGCCTCTGCGAGCAGTGCCAGCACGACATAGACGACGCCGGCTCTGTGAGCCCGCGCGCTCTGCTCATGCACGATCAGCCCATAGGCGGCGAGGCTCGCCAGCGTGAAGAGCAGGTAGAAATTCGCGATATCGCCGACGATGAAGAGGCCGAGGCTGCCTGTCAGCGTCAGCAGCCACCAGACGGCGAAGCGGGCAGCCGCCGGCTCGCGGCCCATATAGGACGACGCGAAGGCGCCCGCTGCGCTCCAGAGCAGGGCGGCGCCGCCGAGCAGGATTGCACCCGGCCGGTCGAGCACGAGCGACATCCGGAATGGCGGCGGGAAGAAGGCCGAGGTTCCGTCCGGCACCAGAAGCGCCGCGAGCAAGGCTGGCAGGGGCGCCACAACGAGCAGCGACAGCGCGCGGGCCCGGAGGCGTCCGACGATGCAGCAGGCCGCCATGGCGAGCGGCAGGAGCACCGAAGCGGCAAGAAGCAGGCCGGAAGCGTTCATGGCGTCACCGCCGTCATGGCACCCGAGCGCCCCAGTTGCAGGAAGCCGAAGGGCTCGAGCGGTACGAAACCAAGCAGCACGGCCGCCAGCGCCAGAACAAGGGCCACGAGTTCGAGGCGGCGCGGGATCGGCTTCTGTGCGACGAGCGCGATTGCCGGTGTCGCCAGGGCGCGGTCGACGACGCGAAAGACATAGCCCGCTGCGAGCAGGCCACCAGCCAGAATGGTGGCCGCGAGCCATGGGTGGCCGTTCAGCACCGCGGCCGTCAGCAACAGGCATTTCGCAATGAAACCACCGCTCGGGGGTATCCCCATCAGGGACAGGCCGGCGAGGCCGAAGGCCGCCGCGCTGATCGGGAGAACGCGGCCGAATCCGCCGAGATCGGCAATCCGGTCATGGCCAAAGGCCTCGGCGATGACGCCGGCCGCAAGGAACATCGCGGCCTTGGCGAGTGCGTGAGAAACCAGCTGAAGGGCGCCTCCGGTCCAGGCGATGGTTTCCCAGGGAGGCTGCGCCTCGTTTCCGGCTGCGAGCGGGAAGACGATGAAGAGATAGCCGATCTGCGCCACGGTCGAATAGGCGATCATCAGCTTCAGCCGCGCCTGGCGAAGCGCCATCACGCTGCAGAACAGGATCGAGGACGCGCCGAGAACCGCCAGGATCTGCCCGGCCAGGATCGCAGCCTGCGGGGGCGCGATGTCGAGCACGAGACGCAGGATCAGGAAGACTGGCGCCTTGATGACGAGAGCCGAGAGGACCGCGCTCGCGGCTGCGGGTGCGCCGGCATGGGCGGGCGGCAGCCAGAGATGCAGCGGAAACAGGGCTGCCTTGGCGAGAAGCCCCACGATCATCAGGGCAAGCGCCACCCAGAGGGCCGGCCCGCCCTCGCTCAGGTGAGACAGCGTCTGGATGTCGAGCGTTCCGTAGCTGCCATAGATGAGCCCTGTCCCGAGCAGGTAGAGCAGGGATCCGAGCAGCGCGAACATCAGATAGCGCAGCGCGGCTGCGACGGTCTCGGCACGGCCGTCCAGGCAGACCAGCGGGACCGCCGCGAATGTCAGCAGTTCGAGAGCGACATAGAGGTTGAACAGGTCTTCGCCGACGAAGACCGCGTTCAGTGCGCTCCAGATCGCCAGCAGCAATGCCCAGAAGGTCGTCGGGGCCCGGCCGTCCTGCGTCTTCGGGGCGAGCGCGTAGAGGTCCCGCGCAAACAGGGCTGTCGCCGTGATCACCACCGCCGTCACCGCGATCATGGTCGCGGAGAGCCCGTCGGCGCGCAGTGCGATTCCGAGCGGTGGCAGCCAGCCGCCGACGATATAGGTGAGCGCGCTGCCGGTCCGGATCAACTCGACCACGATGGCGAGCGCGGTGACGAGGCCGGCGGCCATGGTCACAAGCGAAACCTGCCTCGCATGGCGAGGAGCGACGACCATCATGGCCAGCACGCCGAGGACGGGCAAGGTCACGGCAAGGACCAGCAGATAGCCGCCGGGGGTGGCGAGGTGAACGGAGGCGGGCGCGAGAGGGGTCATGGCTCGGCCTGCTGCTTGTCGCCGGCCGCCGGCGCGTCCAGGCTTTCCCGGCCGGTGAGATCGAACAGGCGTTGCAGCAGCGCGACGGCAAGGGCAGTCGCCGAGAACGCGACGACGATGCCCGTGATCACCATGGCCTGCGGAACCGGGTCGCCCGAAAAGCCGGCGGCTGCTCCGCGCCGCGCCGCCGCGCCAAAGACCAGGAAGATGCCGGCACCGAGAATATTGAACCCGACGATCCGGCGCAGGAGGCCGGCATGGGCGATCACGATGAACAGGCCGATACCGGCCAGCGCTGCGCCGGTCAGGCCAAACAGGGTGGCGGAGTCGAGGGACGCAAGGCTCATGGGACGGGAGCCCTTCCGGAGGGGCCGGCCACGAGCAGGCCAAGCGTCAGGGCGATTGATGCTGTCAACGCGGCCTCGATGCCGACGATGATGGGTTTCGCTGCGCCCTCTGGATAGGAGAGGAAGCCGTCGGCCACCGCAAAGCCGAGGAAACCGACCGTGAAGAACAAGACCGGGCCTCCGACAAGCAGAAGCCGCAGCGTCGTCCGCCTCGTCTCGGGGGCGGGGCGCAGGCCTGCCAGCATGACGAGCAGCCACATCGCGGCAAGCACGGTGCCAGCCTGGAAAGTCCCGCCCGGCGCGTCGGCCCCCACCCAGCACATATAGACGGCGATCAGCACGCCAAAGGGCGGTAGAATGCGGGCGAGGTAGATAAAGGGTTGCGGCGCGTCCGCCCTCCTCAGTTCTGGCGCGCCACCCCAGAACTGATCGGGCGCCAGCGACCACACCCCCAGGAGGGCAAGCAGCAGGACGACCTTTTCGAGCAGCGTATCCAGCGCCCGATAGGCCAGCAGGACGGCCGTCACGGGATTGCCGAGGCCGGTCGCGTCCAGCGCCGCGGCAGCGGCAGGTGCGAGTGTCGGGGCGGGCGAGGGGAAGGAAAGCACGGCGAGCGCAAGGCCAGCCGCCACCACCGTGCAGCCGATGGCGGCGGCGGCCTTGGTGATTCTGCCGGCTGATCGCGCCTGCGACGAGCGCTCCCGCAGCCGGGCTTCGGCCCGAAGCAGCAGCATCCCGGTGACACCGCCGCCGATCGCGGCTTCGGTCATGGCAACGTCGATGGCCGCTAGCCGCGTCCAGCCCACTCCCAGCAGCAGCCCGAAAGCGATGAAGCCGATGATCGCGCTCTGGTCGTCGCTCGCCCTGGCGACATGGACGGCCAGCGCGAGAAGCCCGGCGATGAGGGCAAGATCGAGGAGCAGGGTCATGGGCGGAGTTTGCGCCGATAGAGCACCCCGGCGATCAACTGGCTCGCCGTCGCGGCCGAGATCTGGGCCAGCAGCCAGACACAGACCAGCTTCAGTCCACCGGTGAAGCTCGCGGCCTGCGGCAGGAGCCCAAGCACGATCAATCCGAGCCCCAGATTGTCGGCCTTGCTCAGCGCATGAAGGCGGCTGAGCGTATCGGGGAAACGCAGCAGGCCGAGCGTACCGGCAAGAAACAGAAGGGCGCCGCAGCCGACGGCGATGAGCGTGAAGGCATTGGCGAGCGACGTCACGCCTCGTCCTCCGCCTGCTCGGATGCGTCGGGGCCGAGGCTGGGCTGCCCGAATGCGAAGGCCGCACAGGAGACGGCGGCCAGCAGCATCAGCAGCAGGGCGACATCCGTCATGGCCGGAGAACTGCTCGCGGCGCCAAGCAGCAGCACCGCGGCAGCGCCTCCCGTGCCCAGCAACTGAACGGCCATCATGCGCTCGGCTGCGATCTCGGAGCGCAGGACCTTGAACAGCCCGAGCGCCGTGACCACCAGGATGAAGAGCGCCGCTCCGGTCAAGAGATCAGCCATGATCGCCCCCGTTCTGCAGCGTGCCGCAGAAGGCTGCTTCATCAGCGGCGATCTGTTCCGCCACGGGTTCCCGCAGATCGAGGCAATGGATGTGAAGCGTGCCATCCGCATCCACCGCGACGGGCAACTTGCCGGGCTGGAGGCTCATGACCGCGCATGAGGCGCTGCGGGCCATGCCGGGAGGCAGCGCGGTGCGATAGGTGACAAAGCCTGGCGACAAGGCCGGCTGCGGGGCAAAGGCACGGCGCGCGACATCCACGCCTGCGACGGCCGATTGCGGCACGAAGCGGATCAGGAAGCGCATGAGGCCAGAAGCGGATAGGTTTCCGCCTTCCGGCCAAAGCGCCGTGCTTGTCCAGGTCGCGGCGGCTGCCGCAATCAGGCCGATGGGCAGATCCTTCAGGGCGGGGCCCATCAGGATCAGCCATAGCGCGAGAAAGCCGAGACCTCTCGTGAGTCTGGCAAGGAGCGGCGTCCCGCCGGTTTCGGTGGTCATGACCATGTCCTGTTGGCCGGACGTCGCCGGTCAGGGGCGGGCGGCTCGATGATCGCATACTGGTCGCAGCCTTGAAGCCATGCCAGCGCCAAAGTATTTCGTTTGATTTGAATCTTGCGAATAATGGATATCGAAGATGATTGTCTCATGTTTCGGCATGAGCGTGGCTGATTGACCATCATGGCATAGAAATAAAGATTCCACCAACGCTGCGGTTGGCGAATGATGTTTGAAATATCGATGCAATCTTGTCTCTCGTGCATTGAAATGACGCGTTCAATTCTATTCAAATCACGATGCGCATTGCATAAGTATCTGATTTTAAAGTAGCATCTGCTCTTTCCCCGGTCATCAGCCCCGTGTCTCACTTCTGTGCTCGGCGTCCCATTCTCGGTTTGGGCATGAAAGTTTGGCCCTGAACGCGTGCATGACGCGGGCATCAACGCTATGTCCTTCGAGGCAACTGAGTTGTGTGCATCCTGATGTTGCCGTGGGGCAAGGCATGACCATTCGACGCCGATCTGCCCCGGCGAGCACAGTTTCCCTGGATCGTAACTGACCATGCCGATGATCATCGAACCGCGAGCCGGTGACGCAGAGGACGACGCCAGCAGCACCAAGAAGCGCTCCCTGATTGCCATTGCCGGAAGCATGCTGGGGGAAATCAACCTGCCCAAGCTTGCGCTGGCCTGGGTCATCCTCGCGCTCTTGCCAGGCTTCCTGCTCGGACTTGCCCCGCTTGTCGCCACGGCCTGGTTCAGCTCGATGTCGGGCCGGATCTACGCGCTGGCAGGAATTGGGCCGCTCATTCTCCTGGTGCTGATCGCGGCTCTTGGCTGGTTCGGTTTCAGGCCGTTGTTTCGTGCTGCCGAGCGCAGTTTCTGGTCGCTGAACTCACTTGCCGTCCAGCCGGGCTATGCCCTGTGCCGCGAGGGGCTCCGGCATCTGGCGGAACGCTTCCTCACGGCGCAGGCCAGCGAGGACAAGCGCGCGGGCCTGCGGGCCGCGACCGCCATTGGCGCTGGCCTTGCTGCCTTCTTCATCGCTGCCGGCATTGCCGCGTTCGCCTGGCCAGCGACACGTTGGTCCGGCGAGATCGCCGATCTGGCCAATCCCTTGCGACTGGTCGTTCCCGCGCTTGCCAATACGGTGACCGTCATGAGCGGATATCTCGCCGTTGCTTCGCTGGCCTGGGGCCTTGCCGATGGGTTGATGGATCAGCCGCGCGATCTTGGAGCCTATGATGAGGCGCCGCCGTCAGCGCGCAAATGGCGGGTCGTGCATCTCTCCGACATCCATGTCGTGGGGGAGCGCTATGGTTTTCGGATCGAAAGCGGACGCGCCGGCCCGCGTGGCAATGAGCGGCTTGCCCAGGTTCTCGAGAGACTGGACGAGATCCATGCCCAGGAACCGCTCGACTTCATTCTGATCACCGGTGACATGACGGATGCGGGTAGATCGGCGGAATGGGCGGAATTCCTGGACGCGATGGCGCGGCATCCCGCGCTGGCCGAACGGAGCTTCATCCTTCCCGGCAACCACGACGTGAACATCGTGGATCGCGCGAATCCGGCGCGGTTGGAATTGCCGACGAGCCCCGGAAAACGCCTGAGACAGATGCGGACTCTGTCGGCCATGGCCGCCATCCAGGGAGACCGGGTCCGGGTCGTCGACCAGGACCGGACAGGGCTGGGCAGCACCTTGTCGGCGGCGCTGGAGCCCCATCGAAAGACGATCGCCGCCTTCGCCGATGCCGGCTCGCTGCGCCTCTCGGCCGGGCTGGCCAATATCTGGGACGATATCTTCCCGATGGTGCTGCCACCGGCGGGAGAGGACGGGCTAGGGCTCGTGCTCCTGAACTCGAACGCCGAAACGCATTTCTCCTTCACCAATGCGCTGGGCCTCGTCTCGGAAGAGGACATCCGAGCGATGCTCGCGATCCTGCGCCAATATCCGAAGGCGCGCTGGGTCATCGCGCTGCATCACCATCCCGTGGAATATCCGAAGCCGGCCAAGGCCTTCTCGGAGCGCATCGGCACGGCGTTGATCAATGGCAGCCGGTTCGTGCGCCAGCTCAAGCCGATGTCGCACCGGCTCGTCGCGATGCACGGCCACCGCCATGTCGACTGGATCGGGCGCTGCGGTCCGCTGAAGATCGTCTCGGCGCCGTCTCCCGTGATGGAGGCGACCGATGACGAGGCAACCGGCTTCTATATCCACACGCTGGCAGCCGCTGCGGATGGCGGACTTGCCCTGCTCGCGCCGCAGCGGATCGAGGTCGCGCCCAGGCCGGACGCCGGCCTCAGCTCTTGACGGCTGCGTCGATCGGGACCGCAGGCGCATCCTTTTCCGGCGAGCCGAAGAGCTCCGCGAGCCATAGGCTCGATGGATGCTGGGCGCAGAAGGTCAGGAATGCGATCGTGATCGGAACGCCGATGAAGGCGCCGAAGACGCCCCAGAGATAGCTCCAGAAGAACACGGAGAACAGTACGGTCGCGGGAGAGATCGAGAGCGCGCTGCCGGCGACGCGTGGTTCGATATAGCTGCCGACGATGAACTGGATCAGGTTGAGGCAGGCAAAGACCGCGATCACCGCCTGCCAGGATCCGAACTGCGTCATCGCAAACAGGGTCGGGAAAACCGTGGCGACGAGCGGGCCCAGGAAAGGAATGTAGTTCAGGGAAAAGGCGATGAAGCCCCATTCCTCCGCAAGCTGAAGTCCGACAGCCTTGGCAAAAGCCCAGACGAGCAGGCCGGTGATGAGGCTCATCAGGGTTCTGACCACCATGTAGCGGCGGATCTTGCTGGCGGTCTCTGTGCTGCCCTGCAGCAGAACCTGGCCGGTCTCGCTGTTGCGCATGGTGCGCACCTTGCGCCCGAAATCGTCGACTTCCAGCAGGCCGAGGATGACGTAGACGAGGACGACGAGCCAGAAGCTCATTGTGCTGTTGAGGCGGCCGGTGATGGTCTGGGCGGTGCGCAGCATCCAGCTGACATTGAAGTTCTCCGACCAGACGCCGGCCACGGCTACGCCATGCCCTTCCAGCCAGACCGTGATCTGGTCGTAGAAGGACTGGAAGCGTGCCGCGTCGCTGACGATCCAGCGGCCGACGCGGCCGAAGGCCCAGACGATCAGGGACCCGAAGGCGAAGAAGGCGACGACCATGACCACGACGCTGATCGCGAGCGCGAGCAAGCGGGGCAGGAAGACCTGCAGGCTCTTCTGAAGCGGCCAGACGAGCGCGATGATGAAGAGCGCGAAGGCGACCGGCGCGAAGACCGAGCTGGCGATCGACAACGCGGCGACCGCCGTGATCGTCGCAATCAGAATCAGGGCGCCTTGATAGATCTTGCCGGTGGTCATCTGCATTCCTGGTGAGGCCTGGTGTCGGGAGGTCGGTGCTGAGGCGCGCGGCAAATGCGGCCGCTATTCTCAGATGCCTTCGGTCAACTCGTCGAGATCGAGCGTCGAGGTCTTGCCGATGTCGTCCCGATGCTCCCGATAGAAGGACTCTGCCGAGCGCCTTCCCTCGTTGTGGAGCATGGTCAGGAACTCCCATTCGGCATTGAGCTTGGAGGAGTAGCCAAGCTCGGTCATGGCGTCGCTGGTGATGCGGTGAAGGCGCATGCGGGCCCAGCGCGCGCCCTCGCCGCTCTCGGGATTGGCCTTCTGCCGCAGCAGGGCCATCATCCGCAATTCCTTCAGCAGCACTGCGTTGAACGACACCTCATTTAGCCGGTTGAGGATGTCGCGCGCCGTACGCGGTGTCTCCGGTCGTTCGACCGGATTGATCTGGACCAGGATGGTGTCCAGCGCATCGCTGTGCTTGATCAGCGGCGTCATCGTCGGATTGCCGGAATAGCCGCCGTCCCAGTAGCTCTCGCCGTCGATCTCGACGGCCTGGAACAGGGTCGGCAGGCAGGCGGAGGCCAGCAGCACGTCGGGCGTGATCTCGGCATTGCGGAACACCCGCCCCCGGCCTGTGCGCACATTGGTGGCGGTGATGAAGAGCTTGATCGGGCTCGTCGCCAGGCTGCCGAAATCGATAACCTCGGCGAGGATATCGCTGAGCGGGTTCGAGCCGCTCGGATTCAGGCTGTAGGGAGAGACCACCCTCGACATCATGTCCATGGCGACGAAGAGCGGCGAGTTGTCGAGTGTCCAGCGCCCGAGCAGGATGTCCAGCGGGCTGCGCTGGAACGGGCTGAAGCGCGCCGCTTCCGAGACTTTTCGCCAGAACAGCTCCAGTGCCTCGCGTGCGCCAGCGCGGCCGCCCTTGGCATAGCCGGAGGCCAGCACGGCCGCATTCATCGCGCCGGCCGAGGTTCCCGAGATCGCCTCGATCTCGAGCCAGTCCTCCTCGAGGATCCGGCACAGCACGCCCCAGGTGAAGGCGCCGTGGGCTCCGCCACCCTGAAGCGCCAGGTCGATGGCGAGGGGCTCGCGCTTGGTGCGATTGTCCTTGGCGCTGTCGTCGCCGCTGCGGGGCGCGCGCGCCGTTGTCGGGGCTTTGCTCACGTCTTTCCCATCCTGAATGCGGGGCGAGCCGGCCGGGTCACGGCGACTTCACCAATCCCGAAAAGCCGGCAACCGCCAGCAGGCTCAAGGCCCAGCCGACGATCGACTGGAAGTAGAAATAGTTGATGGCGATGCGACCACCCGGCTTGGACGGGTTGGGCCGCCAGAAGGTTCTCTGCCCCATGTCGAGCACAGGCAGCAGCGTATCGAGCGAGTACATCCAGGGGCTGAAGGCCGGGTAGCTCGAGGCCTCCCAGCGCTGGCGGAAGCAGGCGAGCTGGGTCTGCCCGGGCTCGGCCAGACCGCTCGTCTGCTGGGTGGCGATCAGCGAGCGCTGTTCGGATCTCTCGATGCCGCACAGGGTCCATTCCGGCGCACGCAGCACCACGGCGCTATTTGGCATCACGGCTCCCCGATGCTCGGCATAACCGAAGATGGCAACGCCCAGAAACCAGAAGAACAGGAGCCAGACGAAGGCCAGCAGTGGCTGACGACCATAAGCAAGGGTGATTCCAAGCACACCGTCGGCGGCGGTCAGAAGCCCGCGCAGCACGGGATTGGCTGCCCGCTTGCGCCGGGCCTGGCGTTGCAGTCGCTCCTTGACGACAAGCACGGCGCGAGCATCCTCGCCATGTCCCATCTCGCGGAAGACGGAAGCCAGTTGCTCATAGGGTTGGGGCCAGAAATCCTCACCCCAGCGCTCTGGCGCCTGTCGCCCCAACCAGTCGAGCCGGCTCGCGGCATCGACCGGTCCGTCGATGAAGGCGCCGTAGCGGCAGCGATTCAGGAGAAGGTCGCCCTGCTTGGGCCAGCAGGCCGCCTCGTCATGGATGGTCCCGATCGAAGCGCCTGTGAGAACCATCGCGCCGTTCACCTGCGCATCCCGGCGCAGGAAGAACGCGCCCTTGATCGCACTGCGGCTCATTTCCAGAGCAGTCTGGCCGGGGGCGCCGAGAACCGCGCCTGAGCAGTCGATGTCGCCGCCGATCTGGGAGGCGATCAGCCGGATCTCGCCCTCTATGCGCGCGCTACGCAGCACGACGCTGCCGCGGTTCTCGATTTCATTCGCATCGATTGCGATGCCGTCGGTGCGGGTGACGACGGCGCCGGCGCAATCGAGATCGGCGGCCAGCACCGCGCCGGACAGGTTGATCCCGCCGCGCAGCGTCGCTCCCCGCAGCAGGACGTTGCGTGCCTCCAGGCTCGGGGCGAGCAGCGCATAGCCGCTCGGTGCGCGAATGGTGGCGCCATCGCATTCAAGATTGCCGCCGAGACGCGACTGAACGAGATCGACCTCGCCAGTGACCTCGGCGCCGCGCAAATAGACGCCGCCGCGGGCCTCGAGCCGCTCGGCCTGGAGGCCCGGAAGGGAGGAACCGTCGAGGAACAGGCGGTTGATGATTGCTGCCCGGAGGATCGGCGCGGCCTCGAAATGGCAATCGTTCAGGCCGATGTCGCGGAAGACACGACAGGCTTCGAGATCGAGAACATCGGTGATCCAGGCGCCGCTGATCCTGACGCCCTTTTCATGGGGGCGGCAGCCCTCCTCACCGCCCAGCATGAGAAAGCGCAGGAACGGCGCCCGGATGACCCGCGCCGGGTCGGGTTTCTCCGGGCGCGAGCCGTCTCCCAGGCGGTCGAAGTTACCGCTGAGAAGCTTGGCGACGACCTCCTCTTCCGCCGGCAGCAGGGGACGGAAATCGTCGAGGCGCGCCGTCGCGATAGCCCACTGGGCCCATTCTGCTCCCGCTCCGGCGCCCCAGTCCTGCGTCATGTGGCGGCCGGAGGAGCCACTTCGGCGCTGGCGCTGGCGGCCAGCGCTTCACGCAGCGCAGCCTCCTTCGTCTCGTCGAAGGAGGTGCTTATCAGCGTGCCGCCGACGCCCTTCAGATCGGCGAGGACCTTGTCGGTGGTCATCTTGCGGATCAGCAGGAAAAGCCCCGCGGTGTTGGGCTGCAACGCGCTGGCCGCGTCCTTCATGAACTTGTCGTTGATGCCGACATCGCTGAGCTTTCCGCCCAATGCGCCTGAGGCGGCGCCGAGAGCCGTCCCCAGCAGCGGTGCCAGGAAGATGAATCCGATCAAGGTGCCCCACAAGGCGCCCGATGCGGCTCCGGCCGCCGTCAAGTTCATCATCTGGTTGAGTTTCACATGCCCCTTCTCGTCCTTGACGACGACGACCGCGTCGCCGAGCTCGATCAAATATTCGCGCTGGAGGGACAGGACTTTCTGACGAACCTCTTCGGCCTGTTGTTCGGTCGGGAAGGCGATGAAAACCAGATCGCTCATGAGTGCAACTCCATTGCTGAGGGGGAGGGGAGGGAAAGGCCATTCGGCGACGCCGCTTCCGCGGCGCGGCCGATGAGGAATTCGGCGAGCAGCGGCACAGGCCGGCCGGTCGAAGCCTTGGTCGTGCCCGAAATCGATGCGGTGCCGGCAATGTCGAGATGGGCCCAGGGATAGGCCCTGGCGAAGCGGGCCAGGAAGCAGGCGGCGGTGATCGCGCTGGCCGCCCGCCCGCCGAAGTTGCTGGTATCGGCAAAGTTGCTGCCGAGCTGGCCGAAATAATCGTCCCAGATCGGGAGCTGCCAGACGCGATCCCCCGACACGCCTCCGCAGCGCAGAAGCTCCGCCGCGAGTGCCTCATCATTGGCGAAGAGGCCACTCGCATGCGAGCCCAGCGCCACGACGCAAGCCTCGGTCAGGGTCGCGATATCGATGACGCAGGCCGGCGAAAAGCGCTCGGCATAGGTCAGGGCATCGCAAAGCAGCAGCCGCCCTTCGGCCTCGTGAGTCCGGATCTCGATGGTCTGGCCCGACATCGAGGTGACGATGTCGCCGGGGCGGCTGGCGCTGCCGCCCGGCATGTTCTCGGCCGCGGCGATCAGTCCGACGACGTTGATGGGCAACTCCAGTCGGGCGACCGTGCGCATCACGCCCAGAACGCTGCCGGCGCCGCTCATGTTGAATTTCATTTCGTCGGGGTCGGCTCCCGGGGTCAGTGGCGTGCCTCCGATATCGAAGGTCATGCCCTTTCCGAGGAGAACGATCGGTCTGCTCCTGGCTTTGCGCCCGTTGGACTGCATCACGATCAGCTTGCAGGGATTGGCTGAGCCCCTGCCGACGACGAGAAAGGCGCCCATGCCGAGCGCTTCGAGATCCTCGCGCTCCAGGACTTCGACATTGAAGCCGAACTCCCTCCCCATCTCCTTCGCCGTGCTGGCGAGGTAGGCGGGGGTGCAGATATTGCCCGGCAGATTGCCGAGATCCTTGGCCAGAGCGACGCCTTCGGCGACCGCGATGCCCTGACGCAGGGCACCGACGATCTCCGACGTGAGGGTTTGCGGAACGAGCAGCATGATGCTGCGTACCGGGCCGACACGCGCCTTCTGGCCATGAGGATGGGTTCCGGGCAGGACGAAGACGTATCCGCCATCGGCCAGAATTTGCGCGGCCTGTTGAACCTGCCAGTTCAAGCTGCGCTTGGGCACCTCGTGCTCTGCCAGGGCTATGACCGCTTCGGACGCGACGCTTTCCGCGATGATCCTTGCCGTCGCCGAAAGAGCCCGCAGATAAGCGCGGTCGGAAAAGGCATCGGGCTTGCCGAGGCTGACGAGCAGGATGCGGGCCGCGACGGAGCCCGGCAGATGATGGATCAGCAAGGTTGCGCCGGGCGCCTCGCCGAGTTCACCGCGCCCGACGATCGCGGAAAGCTTGCCAGCGGTCCGTTCGTCGAGACGCCGCGCTGATCCGGTCAATGCGCCGCCGCTGAAGACGCCGACGACGAGGAGTTCGGTTCTGAGTCTCTCGGCCTCGCCGACCGCGGGGATGATCTCCATAGAATGTCTCCAGGAGGACATCATGGCATCGCCTTGGTGAATGGTGTGATCCCGCCGGGACGTTCTCTGGTTGCAGGGGCCCGCTTGCGGCGGCGGAGAAAGGTCGTCATGAAGGCGGAAGCACCGGGCTTCCCGGCGGCGGAGCCGCGGCCGCGGTGCGGCCGGCCTCACCCGTCGCGGGAAGCGGCTGCACGCGTTGGCCCGGGTGCAACGTCTGAATGCCGCCGGAGACAATCACCTCGCCGGGCTCCAGTCCCTGCGAGACGATAACGAGCCCTGGGTCGAAGCGCAGGATATCGATATTGCGCAGCGAGACCGTCGATTTCACGGGGTCGACGATCCAGACCGCCGGCGACAGGCCTTGCTGGGTCACGGCGCTGGCCGGAACGGCGACGATGGAGGCCGAGGTGAGCTCCATGGTCCCGACCACGGTTGATCCCAGCCTCATCTCCTCCGGCGGGTCGATCAGGCCGATCCTGACCGCAAAAGTACGGGTCACGGGGTCGGCCTGCGGCGCCACTTCGCGGATACGACCGAATGCACTGACTGTCGGAGCCTCGGCGAGAGTGACCCGGATCGGAATGTCGCCGTGCAGCGTCTCCAGCAGTCTGGCGGGAACGTTGAAGACCGCGTCACGGCCGTCTTCACGCGCCAGTTGCAGCACGACTTGCCCGGCCTGCACGACCTCGCCTGGCTCGATGCTGCGCGCTGTCACGACGCCCGAGACGCCTGCCCGCAATTCGGTGAAGCCGAGCCGATCCTGTGCCAGCTCGACTTGTGCTTCGGCGTTCTCGAGCTGGGCCTGTGCGGCCTCTTGCGCCTTGAGCGACTGATCGAAACGAGGCCGGGTGGTGAAGCCCTGCGCCATCAGCCGTTCCTGACGCTCGAACGTGTTGCGCGCCGTGTTCACTTCGCCGCGGGCCGCTTCGAGCGCTGCCTTGGCGGCCGTCAGCGCGTTGCGTTCGAGCGAGGGGTCAAGGCGGGCGACGATCTGCCCGGCGGCCACGCGATCTCCGACATTGACCGGCCGCTCGGCGACTCGGCCGCCGATGCGGAAGCCAAGCCCGACATTCTTCTCCGCCTGAATCTCGCCGCTCAGCTTGATGTCGTTGGCGAGTTTGCCGGCCTCGACCTTGACCACCCGGACGGGACGGCCTTCGGAAGGGGCGGCCCCCTGGTTCTGGCAAGCAGCCAGCGCCAGGACGAGCATCGAGACGGCAGCGGCGCGGAGAATGCGCGTGGCCGAGGGCTGGAACCGGATGGCTGAGATCGGTCTCATCGCGAAGAAACTCCCGCAGCGGCCGTCGCCCGGGCATTCGTCTTGCTCGGTGTCGGTGAGCTTGCGCCGAAGACGGTGACATAGAGCACGGGCAGCAGGATGAGGGTCAGGACGGTCGCGACCAGCAGGCCGCCCATGATGGCGAAGGCCATCGGGCCCCAGAACACGGTTGGGGCGATCGGGATCATGCCGAGCACGGTCGAGACGGCCGTCAGCATGATCGGCCGGAAGCGCGTGCTGCTGGCGTCGAGTGCCGCCTCGACGACACTCTTGCCGCTGGCCCGCTCCGCCTCGATCTGACCGACCAGGATCACCGCGTTCTTGGTGATGATGCCGATCAGCGCCAGGATGCCGAGCAGGGCGACGAAACCCAGTGGCTTGCCCGACACGAGCAGCGCGCTGACCACGCCGATGAGGCCGAGAGGGGCGATGCTGAGCACGATGGCGAAGAGCCTGAAGCTCCGCAGCTGGGCCATCAGCACGGTGAACATGATCAGCAGCATGACCGGCACGACGGCGATGACCGAGGATTGCGACTTGGCGCTTTCCTCGACGGTTCCTCCGACGGCGATGCTGTAGGCGGGCGACAGCGTCTTCCGTAGCTCGTCGATCGAGGGCTGCAAGGCGGAGACGACGGTCTCCGGCAGCGTTCCGGGCTTGACGTCCGCGGCGACTGTCAGGTTCGGAACCCGGTCGCGCCGCCAGATCAGCGGCGTATCCAACCCGTAGCTGAACGTGACGAACTGCGACACCGGCACCGAGCGTCCACCGGGCAACGCGACCTGCATGGTCCGCAACGTATCCAGCGAGACGCGGTCGGCATCCTGGGCCCGCACAACGACGTTGACGAGATAGATATCGTCGCGCACCTGGGTCACGACGGTGCCGGAAACGACGGTGTTCAGGATCGCCGCAAGCGCTTGCGAACTCAGGCCGAGGCGGCGCGCCTCATCCTGATCGACGCGCAGGCGCAGCTCGCGGGAGGGCTCGATCCAGTCGAAATTGATCTGTTCGGTCTTGGGGCTGGTCGCGACGACCTGCGCCAGCTTCATCGCGATCGAGCGCACTTCGGCAATGTCCGGCCCGCTGACGCGGTACTGTACGGGCCAGCCGACCGGCGGGCCGAGTTCGAGCGGATAGACGCGTGCGACGACGTTCGGAAACTCCTTGGCCAGGAGCCCTTCCAGCTTGGCCTGCAGGCGCTCGCGAGCCGGCACGTCCTTGGCGACGATGACGGCCTGGCTGAAGAAGTCGTTGGGCAGTTGCGCATTGAGCGGCAGATAGAAGCGGATCGCGCCACGCCCGACATAGGTGCTCCAGCGATCCACATCCGGGTTGCCCTTCAGTGCCGCGTCGAACCGGGTCGCGAGCTGTTCGCTTGCGTAGATCGAGGCGTTCTGCGGCAAAGTCAGATCGACCAGAAGCTCGGGCCGGTCGGAGGCAGGGAAGAACTGGCGCGGTACGAGGGGCAGGGCGAGCAGGGAGGCGACGAACAATGCGAGCGTCACTGCGATGGTCGCCCAGCGCAGCTTGATGGCCCCGGACAGGAGCTGCCGGAATGTCCGCTCGACCTTGCCGGGGCCGGCATTGCTGGATGCCGGATCCGGCGCCTTCAGCATCGCGACGCCAAGCACGGGCGCGAAGATCACCGCCACGAACCAGGACACCACCAGGGCGATGCTGACCACGGCGAAGAGGGTGAAGGTGTACTCGCCGGCCGAACTGGCCGCAAAGCCGATCGGCACGAAGCCGGCGATTGTCACCAGGGTTCCGGCAAGCATCGCCATCGCATATTTCTTGAAGGCGTAGGTCGCCGCCTTCGCCTTCTCCTCGCCCGCGGCAAGACGCGTCACCATCGCATCGGTCGTCGTCATGGCGTCGTCGACGAGCAGGGCGAGCGCGATGATCAGCGCACCGAGCGAAATCCGCTGCATGTCGATGCCGGCGACGAGCATCACGGCGAAGACCACCGCGAGCGTCAGCGGAATGGACAGCGCAACGACAAGGCCGGGGCGCACGCCCAGGCTGATGAAGCTCACAGCCATGATGATCGCGATCGACTGCCAGAGTGAGGTCATGAAATCGTCGATCGCGTGATCCACCGTCACAGCTTGATCGGCGACCAGCCGCGGTTCGATGCCGAGCGGCAGATTGGCGGTGATCGTTGCCATCGCCTTCTGGATGTTCTTGCCGAGCGCCAGGATGTCACCGCCATCGCGCATCGCGATGCCCAGCCCGATCGCTTCCTGTCCATTGACGCGGAACATCGGCTGAGGCGGGTCGGCCTGACCGCGGCGTACGGTGGCGATGTCCGCGAGGCGAACCATGCGATCGCCGACGGGGAAGTTGACGTTCAGCAGATCGGCTTCAGACTGGAAGGCGCCCGAGACGCGCAGCGAGACCTTCTCGTCCTCGGTCTGGATGATGCCGGCGGGGCGCACGACGTTCTGGCTCTGCAGGGCGCCGAGTAGGGTGGAGCGATCGATGCCGAGATTGGCGAGTTCCCTGACGGAGAATTCGACGAAGATGCGCTCGTCCTGGGCGCCGATGATCTCGATCTTGGAGACATCTGGCACGAGGAGCAGGCGCGAACGGGCCGCTTCGACATGGTCGCGCAGCTCTCGGCTGGTGAAGCCATCGGCCGTGAAGCCATAGATGATGCCAAATGTGTCGCCGAAGCGATCGTTGAAGAACGGCCCAACCGCTCCCTGGGGCAAGGTGTGGCGGATGTCTCCGACGAGATTGCGGACCCGGTACCAGGTGTCCTGCACCTGGCGCGCCGGAACCGACTGCTTCAGGTTGACGAAGATCGTCGTCACGCCGGGAGTCGTGAAGCTCCGGACAAAATCGAGGCCGGGCGTTTCCTCGAGCTGGCGCTCGAGCCGCTCGGTGATCTGCGTCAGCGTGTCTTCCATGGTCGCGCCCGGCCAGGCGGCCGAGACGACCATCGACTTGATGACGAAGGAGGGGTCTTCATTGCGGCCGAGCCGCACGAAGGCGAGCACGCCGGCCGCGACGGCGACGATCATCAGATAGATCACGACCGAGCGGTTCTTCAGGGCCCATTCCGAGAGGTTGAAGCTCATCGTGTTTCCGTCCCGGTCAGCCGCACATGCTGGCCTTCCTGCAAAAGGCTCGCGCCGGCCGTGACAATGACATCGCCGAGTGCCAGGCCCTTGCCGATCAGGGCCGTCGCGGGGTCGGCGCCGAGAATGTCGAGCTTGCGCAGCGACACGGTCAGAGTCTTGGGATCGACGACCCAGGCTCCGGTGTCCTGCGCACGCCGCACCAGCGCTGTCGACGGAATGGCAATGGCGGAGGCTTCGCTGCCACGGATCGTGCCCAGGACCGCGGTCCCGAGCCGGTAGGACTGCGGAGGATCTGAGAGACCGACCCTGACCCGGAAGGTCCGTGTCACCGGGTCGGCCTGGGGCGAGACCTCGCGCACCCGGCCCCTGACGGTGGTGCCGGGATCGCCGGCGAGCGCGACATACACGCGCGCATCGGTCGGCAGGCTGCGCATCAATGCGGCAGGCACTTCGAAGACAGCGTCGCGCCCCTCGCGCCGCGCGAGTTGCACGATCATCCGGCCAGCCGCGACGACCTCACCCGGCTCCGCGCCGATCCTGGTCACGACGCCCGGTGCATCGGCCTTCAGGGTGGTGAAGCCGACGATATCTTCTGCGGAATTGACGCGGGCTTGTGCGGCGTCGACCTGAGCCCGGGCAGCCGTGCGGCCCTGCTCCGCGGCCTCGAAATCAGCCTGCGTCGTGACATTGCGCTGGAGCAGATGGCTCTGGCGCTGCAACTGGTTGTCGGCCTTTCTCAGAAAGCCCTGAGCAGCGGTGAGTGCCGCCCGCGCTGAACGCAGTTCGTTGAGTTCGTTCTCGGGGTCGAGGCGGGCAACGACCTCTCCCTCGCGTACCGTGGCGCCGACCGCGACGCTTCTCTCCGCCAGCCGGCCACCGATGCGGAAGGAGAGCGACGCCTGGTCCTGCGCTTCGATATGGCCGGTGAAATTGATGTCCGCTGCCTGGCGGGGCTCCTCGACCGTGATCGTGCGGACGATCCGCACGGGCGGCGGAGCTTCGTCGGCCTCGCGCTGACAGGCTGCGGAGGTCAGTGCAATCACGGTCAACGCGGCTGCGTGCAGAAACCGGACGGAACCAGGGCTGCGACGCACGCTCATGCCTGCGGCCCCCGGCACGCCGCCGTCGTCGCGCGCTGCGGAATTCTTGCGCCGATCCCGCCATTCCTGCGGAACGGGTTCTCTCGCAAGTCATTCAAAAGCATCATGTTCTTCCTCTGGCAACCGCAAGGCAGAGGCCGTGGAACCTCGGGCGCAAGACAAGGGTCCGTCGCCAATCTCTTCGGGCGGCAGGGACGGACGCTACCAACAGTCCGGGAAGCGCGGATTAGCTCAGAATCCCAACTCTGCGCTGGTCATCCCAATTTTGGGACAGGGTACTCGGCGTCTGGAGGCCCCTGGTGCGGAGCCGTATCCTCCCGTCTCAAGCTGGCTGCGACGGGGATCAGCAAGAGGAAGCCGATGCCGGAAGCGATCGCCATCAGGCCATAAACATGCTCCCCCACGAGCCGTAGAGATAGCCGGCAAGGGTCGTCAGAGCCGCCATCACCCCGGCCCATCCGGCGGCAAGCCAGGACTGAGCCTGGGCCAGCATGCTGCGCGGCGCGAACTTCGCGAGCAGGAAGATGCTGGCCAGATGCGTCGCGCCGAAGGTCAGGCCATGGGTCAACTGCAACAGGACGACGAAGGCGATATCCGGGTCGAGAGCCATGCCGGCCCAGCGCAATGTGGCGACAGCGCCGCTGGCGGCCAGCAGCACGCCTGCTCCGGCCGAGCCCCGTATGATGTATCCGAGCAGGCTGAAGAATGTGATCTCGGACGCGATGCCCGCCGCCCAGAGGCTTCCCATGGTACCCCCGGAAATGCCGAGGCTTTGCCAGTGCAACGTGCTGAAGCCGTAGACGGCGGCATGGCTCGCCTGGACGAGTGCTGCGCCGGCAATCGTCAGGATCAGCAAACGCGGCTTTTCCACCACCCCGTCCCTCTCATCGGAAGGGGCTGATCTCTCCGGCAGGCGAATGGTTGCGACGGCGGCCGTGGCCAGCGCTGTGGCAAGCGCCGATAGCAGCAACATTCCGATGATGGACGAGATCGGCAGCCAGTCGAGCATCCAGCCCGCCGAGAGATTGGCGAGCGCAAAGCCCGCCGAGCCCCACAGGCGAATCCGCCCGTAGCGCAGCTCTGCCGAGCGCAAGCCCTCGAGGCTGCGCAGGGTTACGGCATCGGTCAGGGCGATCAGTGGACCCTGGGCGAGCGCGATCGCAATCACCAGCAGCAGGATTGGCAGGAAGCCTGCGGCAAAGGCGAGAAAACCTGTGCCGATGACGACAGCCGCGGAGCAGGCGACCAGCGCGATGGTCATGCGCACGCTCCGGTCCGCGAGGACGCCAACGACCGGATTTGCGATGATGCGGGTCAGCAGCGGTGCGGCAAGCACGATGCCGATCGCATCGTCACCAAGCGATTGCGCGCGCAGCCAGAGCGGAAAGAACGGCAGATTGACGCCGAGCTCGAAGAAAAGGGCCGCATAGAGAAAGGAGAGGCGCCCCGTCGCCCCCTTCATGCCGAGACGCTCATGCTCTTCGGCTAGCCCGCAAGGCTGTGTGCGGCGCGTTCATTCCCACTCCCTCCCAATGCACCGTCCGGCGCCGCATCCTGCTGGGCAAGGTCAGACGGGAGCGAGGAGATCTTGGTCAGGTGCCTTTCGCGCGCCTCCGTGGGGCTGTAGCCGAACTCACGTCGGAATGCGCGGCTGAAGGTCGAATGATCGATGAAGCCCACTTCATTGCCGATGACGTGGATCGACAGGACATCGCGAGTCGACGCGAGCCGGCGATGCGCCTCGCGCAGCCTTTCGCGATTGATGAAATGAGCGACGCCCCCCGTGCTCTCGAACAGCCGATAAAGCTTGGAGCGGGACATCGCCATGAGGCGTGCCAGCCGCTCGGGACCAAACTCGGGGGAGGCCATGTTCTGCCGGACGACGCGACGGGCACGATCGATCAGAAGGGAGGTCAGCGGTACCTCCGCAGCCTCGGAGCGTTCGACCCGCGGCGCGATGCAGGCCGCGACCAGCGAACGCGTCGCGGTGGCGAGGCCCTGTGCGTGCTCCGCCGAGATATGTGGCAGTTGCCGAGCCAGATTCTCCATGTAGCCCGTGAGCAGGGCGCCCAGCTCGGGGTTGATTTCCAGATCGTGCGCCCGCTCGAAATCGACGAGTTCCTCCCGGCAAAAGTTCCGGGGCAGGAATAGCGTCAGGACTTCCGTGTCCTGGGCCTGGCCTTCGAACGGCATGGCGAGCGAGCGGAAGCTGAGATTGCCTTGCCGCTCCGGCGGCCTCAGGGAAAGCTGGTTGCACTCGGGCGAACAGGAGTGCGCGAGCACCACGCACCAATGATCCATGAAGGACCGCGGCCTGTGCCGCCAATGGCGGGCAGGGGCGTCGGCGTAGAGTGTCCTGGTCAGGACGACGTCGCCGAAGCTCCACGAGGAAAACTCGGCTTCGAATGGCTCGGGTCCGTCCGGCGTAGGCAGGAGATCGATCGTCTCGGAGAGCAGAGAACGCCACGCGTCGAACTGATCCTCCGGGGGCAGTCCCTTGGTCGAGAAATTCTGAACGAAGACCGCTCCGCCCGGGATCCCTGAATTGGTACTAGAGAGAGCCGACACGGCATTCTCCTCGCGATAGCGTTAGGTTAATCTTGGCCCCGCGTACCAACGGGACGTCAATGTTTCTCAGTGGCGTGAAGAAACTGTGACGCTCTGAGTTAGCAATGGCAAGCAATAAACTGCTGAGAATTGTCGTTATCGGGTCGGAGAGAATGATCCTGTTGCGGCAGTTGGCTCGCTACTGGCGCGGGGACGCTGCGTCGAAGACGCGAATTGGCGCGGTAACGATGAGGCTGGCAGCCGAACCAAGGGCATCCGCAGCCATCAGCGGCGGAGAAATGTCGGAATCGGTAATGACCTGGCCCTGGAGCAACCGGCCACCAATGAGGCGGACCGCATCGGGGCTGGCGGCAAAGAGGTCGTGATTGATGCGATCTCCGGCATTGATGGCGCTGAGATCGAGCACTGTGATGCCCGATAGCCCCGCGAGCTGCTGCTGATATTCGTCGCGCGTCAGGTCGATTCCGCCGAGGCGGGTCGCGCCGCGGGAGATGAAGCGGGAGAGCTGGAGCGCCCTGTCGTTCTGCGAGACGAAAAGCGTGATCTGCGGACGCTGGGAGCCCATGTCCTCCACTTGCCGGCGGAACACGCCGACATCGAGATCGGGCGAGGCCAGAATGAGATTGTTGATCTTCCGGGGGACCCCGCCCTGCTCGAGAGCGATCTGCCTGACGGCCTCGACGGCCGGCCAACTCCCCATGGAATGGGCGAGGATGACGATTTCGCCGACGGAGGGGCTGCTTGCAGCCGCCTTCAGCAGATAGGCGAGGTCCGATCGCGAATACGACGCATTGTCGAAATCCCGGCTGTAGTCGAGCAGATGGCCGCGCGACGGCCAGGAAAAGAGCACCGGGGACGCGTCGGCATCGGCGTCATGGGTCAACTGCGCGAAACGAAAGACGGCGCGGTCGAACGGCGTGTTGAAGCCGTGGACGAACACGAAGACCCGGCGCTTGCGCCCACCCGTCGACTTGAACCATTTGGGCAGATCCGCCTTGGCGACCGGTGTCGTCGAGGTGACCACAAAATCCGTTGCCGCATTCCCGGGAGCCGTGCGCGGCAGCTGGATGGTGCCGACCTCCCGACCCTTCGGGATCGAGACGACGATATTGCTGAACGAGACCGTATCTCCGCGCTCGCCGCTGAACAGGACGCCTGCTTCCGCCGAGGGGGCGCGCGTCGTCGCGGCAAGCATGTTCACGCGGTCGGTACCGGCAACGGGCTCGACGGGTTGAAGCAATCCGCGTGGCGCCGAAGCGCAGGCACTGAGGCCGAACGCGACGGCAAGTCCCGCCAGACTCATCCGCAACCTGTCGAGGCGGCGGCCCATGGTCAAAGGGCTCCAGGATTCGGGCGCGTGCCAGGCATCGCAGGCAGTAACGGGCTTACCGGATCGCTCTTGCATGCCTTACCGTGCGTCGGCATCACGTCGACGTCCCCAATCTGCGAATAGGAGATCGGAGGATCTCGAACGGCTGTGCCAGGATAAAGAACCGATCCGGCGGCAGCAAGCTTGCGAAATGCCTTGCCGTCGCACGGCCGTCTGGCCGTCAATTTTGGGACAGGCGGTGCAAGCTTTGGGATTCTGTGCCGATGCCCTTGGCGCACAGGGAATTAAGTTGCCGGTATGACCGCCTCGGCAACGATTCCGGCGGCCTACCTGCTTACCGCCCCCGTGAGGCGGAAGTCCAAGGCTTAGGGGAGGCAAGACATGTCCGTGTCCAGTGGGGACGTCGCGCCAAAGACCGCGATGCAGAGGTTTCTCGACGGTGTCGAGAAGGTTGGGAACATGGTTCCCCACCCCGTCGTCATCTTCCTGATCCTGATCGGGATCGTCATGGTCCTGTCGGCCGTGCTCAGTCTCTTCGGAGCGGCGGTCACCTTCGAGCGCATCAATCCCGACACACACAAGGTTGAAACCGCGACGACGGCGATCCGCAGCCTGCTGAATGCTGAAGGTATTCGTTTCATCTATTCGTCGCTGATCCCGAACTTCATGAGCTTCACGGCCGTCGGGCTCATGATCGCCGCGATGATTGGCGCCGGTGTCGCTGAAGAGTCCGGGCTGGTCACCGCGCTCATCCGCAAGCTCGTCATCGTCTCGCCGGGTTGGGCCCTCACCTATATCCTGTCCTTCGTCGGCATTATCTCAAGCGTCGCAGCGGACGCCGGCTATCTGGTCCTGATCCCGCTCGCAGGTGTTGCCTATTTGGCGGTCGGGCGGCATCCCCTTGCCGGCCTGGCGCTCGGTTTCGCTGCCGTCGCCGCAGCCTTCACGGTCAATATGCTGATCAAGCCGCTCGATGCGGTTCTCGTCGAATTCACCAATGACGCGGCCCGTCTCGTCGACCCCAATCGCTCGATCGGCCTGGCCTCGAACGTCTGGTTCTCAATCGCGTCGGTGCTGTTCCTCACCGTCGTCATCGCCTTCATCACCGACCGGATGATCGCGCCACGCCTTGGCGTCTACGATCCGAAGCTGGCGGCCGAAGGCACCGCGACGGAGCAGGGCGCCTCGCTGTCCGAACAGGAATCGCGCGGCCTGCGCTATGCCGGCTTCGGCATGCTGGCGCTGATCGCGGTGTTCTGCCTGCTGACGCTGCCGTCGGGAGCGCCGCTGCGCAACCCGACAACTGGCGAACTGATCGGCAATTCGCCCTTCATGAACGGGCTGATCGCCCTGATCATGCTGATGTTCCTGGTGAGCGGCTGGACCTACGGCATCGGTGCCGGCACCATGCGCACACTGGCGGAGGTGATCGCGGCGATCGAGAAATCGATCAAGAGCATGGGTGGCACGATCTTCCTGTTCTTCGTGCTGAGCCAGTTCGTCGCTTATTTCACCTATACCAACATGGGCACGGTCATGGCGCTGAGCCTGTCCGGCGTGTTGCAGGCCGCCAATATAGGCGCGCTGCCCCTGCTGCTCGGCTTCATCGTCGTGGTCGCGATCATCGACCTGCTGCTGACCGGGGCGATTGCAAAATGGGCGATCTTCGCGCCGGTATTCGTGCCGCTGCTGATGAAGCTCGGCGTCGAGCCGGAAGCGGTGCTGGCGGCCTATCGCGTCGGCGATTCCCCGATGAACGCGATCACCCCGCTCAACGCCTATTTCGCCCTCGTCGTGGGCTTCGCCCAGAAATACGACAAGACCGCGGGTGTCGGCACAATCGTCTCCCTGATGCTGCCCTATGTCGTCTGGATCTTCGTGCTGTGGACGGCACTCTTCGCGGTCTGGAAGATGCTCGGCCTGCCCTGGGGCCTGTGACAGCCGGTCGCACAGCCCGAAACGAAGCAACCCTGACCTGATCGGATGAACATCATGAGCAGTCCCTCAATCCCTCTCGACGTCGCCAGCGCGATCGATCACCTGATGAATTTCCTCTCGGTCGAAGGCGTGACCGGTCAGGAAGCCAAGATCGGGGCCGCCGTCAGCGAGGCGCTGAAGAAGGTCGGGGTCCCTGCTTCCGCGATCCGCTTCGACGATGCCAACAAGCGCATCCCGGTGCCGACAGAGACCGGCAACCTCTTCGTCGATCTGCCGGGCACGCGGCCAGGGCCGCGCCTGCTGTTCTCCACCCATCTCGACACGGTGCCGCTCTGCGCCGGCGCCAAGCCCCGGCGTGAGGGCGATCGCATCGTCTCCGACGGCACGACGGCGCTCGGCGGCGATGCCCGCACCGGCGTCGCGCTCCTGGTCGTGCTTGCCGAGACGCTGATCAAGCACAAGCTGCCGCATCCGCCGATCACCCTGCTGTTCACCGTCCGCGAGGAGAGCGGACTGCACGGTGCCCGTGAGCTCAACCCGGCTGATCTCGGCGGCGCCGCCATGTGCATCAATGTCGATGGCCAGCTCGCCTCGGAGCTGCTAGTCGGCGCAGTCGGTCAGGAGAACTGGGAAGTCGAGATCAAGGGCAAGGCCTCGCATGCCGGCGTCGCGCCGGAAAAGGGCATCTCGGCCACGCTCGTCGGCGCCATCGCGATCGCCGAGGCCCAGCGTAACGGCTGGTTCGGCAAGGTCGTCAAATCCGACGGCCGCGGCACCAGCAATGTCGGCATTTTCGGCGGCAAGGGCGGCACGGTCGCCGCTGGCGATGCGACCAACGTCGTCACCGACTACGTCTATATCCGCGGCGAGGCGCGCAGTCCCGAGGCTGCCTTCGCGACCAAGATCGCGAACGGCTACAAGGAGGCCTTTGCCAAGGCGCAGGGCGAGGTGAAGGATCACGAAGGCAACACGGCCGAAGTGAAGTTCAGCCAGAAGCCGGCTTATCCACCCTTCGAACTCGGCCAGGACGCTCCGGTCGTGAAGCGTGCCACCAAGGCGCTCAAGCTGCTCGGCATCGAGCCGACCTATCTGTTCTCCAATGGCGGCCTCGACGCCAACTGGTTTGACAAGCACGGCGTTCCGACCATCACCATTGGCGCCGGGCAGGCCGAGATCCATACCATCAAGGAATATGTGAATCTCACGGAGTACGAAAAGGGTTGCCGCATCGGCATCCTGATGGCGACCCTGGAAGACTGAGGCCTTGGCTGGGCGCGGCGTGCCGGAGCGCAGCCTGCGCCGGCACACTGCGCCCTGAGCATTTCTGCGGCCTGGCAGGGCCCAATAGGGAGCTGAGCGATTGAGCCCGATAGCCTATACCGGCACCATCATCGCCGTTGCCGTGGTCTTGTTCATCTGGAACAAGATTCCCGTCGTTCTGGTCGCGATGGGAGTAGCGCTTGCCCTCTGGGCGACCGGGGTCCTGACGCTGCCCCAGGCTCTGGGTGGTTTCGGCGACCCTGCTGTCATATTCATCGCCTCGCTCTTCGTCGTCAGCTCCGGGCTTGAGGTTACGGGCGTCACCGCCTGGGCTGGACAGCTCCTGATCAAGGGAGCGGGCGAGGAGAGCCGAACCCGCCTTCTGCTGCTCACGATGATTCTCGTGTCGTTGCTGACCGCGGTGATCAGCCTCAATGGCGCGGTTGCCGCCTTGCTGCCGGTTGTTGTCGTCATCGCGGTCCGGCTCAAGCGCAATTCCTCGCAGTTGCTGATGCCGCTGGTCTTCGCCGCGCATGCGGGCTCGATGCTGGCGCTGACGGGAACTCCCGTGAACGTGCTGGTCTCCGAGGCCAGCAGCGATGCAGGGATGGGCAGCTTCGGCTTCTTCGAATTCGCCTTGGTCGGCGTGCCGCTGCTGGCGGGCACGATGGCGATCATCATCCTCTTCGGCCAGCGCCTGCTGCCTGAGCGCAATGGCGCGACCATGCCTGCCGATTTCAGCCGGCATGCCAAGACGCTGGTCGAGCAATACGGCCTTGCCAGCGGCATCTATCAGATGCGCGTGCGTGCCAGTTCGCCCTATCTCGGCACTGCCCCCGCCAGCATTGATCTGTCGGCCTATCCGGGACTGCAGCTGGTCGCTATTCAGGAGGGCGAAACCGCACGCCCCATTCGCCGCTCGGTCATTGCCGATGGCGATCATCTCTTGGTTCGCGGTGAAGCCGATGCGGCCGCGACACTGGCGGCGGAGATGCATCTCGCCTTCCGTGAGGAGGCAAAGCAGGGGCAGGGCGCGGAGACGCTGTTCAACCAGCGCTCCGGTCTGGCCGAGGTCGTGATCCCGCCGCGCTCCGGCCTGATCGGCCAGACCGTCTTCCCTGGGATGGTCACCGACAGCGGCGACCTGATTGTTCTGGCCGTACAACGCGCGGGGGCGGAACTCGCCGCGGCCAATGCAACCAAGGATTCCGGCGGCATCGTGCTGCAAGCCGGCGATACCATGCTGCTGCAGGGCACGTGGAAGGCGCTCGACGTCCATCTCGACGATCCCGATGTCCTCGTCGTGAGCTCGCCCGAGCTGGTGCGCCGTCAGGCCGTGCCGATGGGGCCCGGCGCGAAGCAGGCGGTCGTCATTCTCGTCGCGATGGTTCTGCTGCTTGCCACGGGCGCCGTCCCGCCCGCAGTCGCTGGCTTGCTGGCCGCAGGCGCGATCATCCTGTCGGGGATCATGAATGTCGAGCAGTCCTACCGCTCGATCAGCTGGACGACCGTGATCCTCGTCGGCGCCATGATGCCGCTCTCGACCGCGATGGTCGAAACCGGGGCGGCGAAGCTCATGGCCGAGCGGCTCGTCTACATGGTTGGCGATGCCGGGCCGGTCGCTCTGCTTGCGGGTCTGTTCGTGCTGACTGCCATCATGGGGCAGTTGATCAGCAATACCGCGACCGCGCTCATCGTTATCCCGATCGGGGTGGCTGCGGCTGCCAGCATGGGGATTTCGCCGCGGCCGGTCTTGATGAGCACGGCGGTTGCCGCCGCCGGAGCTTTCCTGACCCCGATCGCGACGCCGACCAATCTGATGGTGATGGGGCCGGGCGGCTATGCCTTCAGCGATTACTGGAAGCTCGGCTTGCCGCTGCTGATCTGGTTCTTCGTGGTGGCCGTCTTCATCGTACCGCTCATCTGGCGCTTCTGAATTCTGTCCGACAGCCGAGAGTTCTCGCCGATCTCGCGGTCAAAGCGGGCGGAGCAGGAACGATCGGCCATGACAGAGGCCGATCGATTGCCTGGCGTGGGGATGCGCCGGGTCAACATCTGGCTTGAGGCCAAGGAGGATCAACTGGTTGATATTCGCGGAGCGGCGTTCGCTGCTGGGATGGTTCTCGGAGCCCTGTGTTCGGGCACTGCCTTTGCGGCTCCGGTATCATCAGGTGGTGGCGTTGCCAGCAATCCCGGCGTCGAACTCGCACAATGGCACCGTTCGCCCCCGCGGCATGTCGCGCCACGCCATGGCCGCTGCTGGTGGGAAAACCGTCGCGTGCGCGACCATCGCGGCCGCTGGGTCGTCCGCCACGTGCAAGTCTGCCGCCGCTGATCGGGCAATCTCGAGCCCCCGCACCCGTGCGGGTGGTCGGCTCGCTTTGCAGGAATGAAGCTGCATAGCCGCGCCTGTCGCGCTTCCCTTGCGGCCGCGACGTAGACGCTGAGAAACGCTGAAAACCCCAGTGCTTCTCGGCACATTGCGGCTGGCCGGTGAGAGCCGGCGCCACGCCGAACTCAATCTCCGAACCGCAGCGATTGAGGATGTTCCGGCCTTCGGTGCGGCGCTCGATCCCCCAAACGTCGCGTGTAATAGTGCAGGCCCCTCGCTCCGCTCGCGATGCCGCAATGGATGCGCCATGGCGCCAGCGCCGATGACCACGATCGTCTGGGCCATGCCCTCTGAAAGATGCTGCCGAAAGAGCCGCGAGAACGGCCGATCCGCCTGGAATTTGACGAAAGCGCGCATCTTGTTCGCGCCGGTGCAGGGTCAAATCACATGAGCTCATGCCGGCATTCGCGTGTCATGGGCGAGGCGCCTCGTCCGGGATATCCCTTGTCTGTGCCTGAGCAGATGAGCCCGAGTTCGGGGCAGCCGGTGACGATGAGGGGGGCTGCGCAAGCTGATGACCAGTCTGCCCGGCGGCACGCCAGGGGGCCACGCCTCGTGCCAGGTCGCGAAGCCGCCGCCCGGCCAGCAGCATGCATTGCTGCGCATTCTCGGCCTCGCCTGCTTCGGCTCCTCGCTTGGAGTGTTCCTGTTCGACCCCGTTCTGCCCCTGCTCAGCCGGGATTTTGCGGTGCCTCGGAGCCAGGTTGTGGCCATGGCGACAGCATTTGCGCTCGCCTATGCCCTGGCACAGCCCATTGCCGGCGCGCTCGGCGACCAACTCGGCAAATTGCGGGTGATGCGCGTCTGCCTCGGGGTGAGCGCGCTTGGTACGGTGTTTGGCAGCCTTGCCCCCAGTTTCGAGCTACTGCTCGCCACCCGGCTCGTCGTCGGCTTCTGCACGGCCGGCACATTCCCGCTGTGTTTTGCCATCCTGGCGGAGCGGATCGCGCCTGAGGGGCATCAGGAGGCTTTCGGCAAGGCCAGTGCGGCCTCGGTCACGGGGTCGCTTGCCGGGGCCGTCGGGTCCGGCTTCATCGCCGATGCGCTCGGCTGGCGCGGCAGCCTGCTCGTGGCCGGCCTGATCGGCCTGACCTGTTTCGCGATCGTCACGGCGGCGCTGCGCGATACCCGCGAAGTCTCGTCATCGCGCGCGGGGTTCGGTTCGGCGTTCTCTGCCTATCGCCGGATTCTCGGGCTGGCGAGCGCTCGCCGCGGTCTTGGGCTGCAGCTTGCCCTGACCGGACTGACACAGGGCTTGTTCCCGCACATTGCGTTTCTCGTCGGAGGCAGTGCGTCCACCGTCGGCATCGTGCTCTCCGGCTTCATGATCGGCAGCATTGCCTATGGGGTCAGCCTGCGCCGCACTCTGCGCTGGATACCGCCAGTCCATCTCACACTGGCGGGCGGGCTGGTCATGACGCTCGCCATGGCAAGTCTGAGTGCCCATCTTCCCTGGCTTTTGCAGTTCGGGGCATTGCTGGCGTTCGGCTTCGCCTATCGCAGTGCAGCCATTCCGCTTCAGACCTATCTGGCGACCCTGACCCCTCAAACCCAGGGCGCGATGATGGCGTTGCACTCCATGGCGGCCATGCTCGGGCAGTCGGTCATGCCGCTGATCTATGCGGCAGGCTTCGACAGCGCCGGCATCATGCCGACCCTGCTTGTCTCGGCATGTCTGCTCGGCCTCTGCGCCGTGGCGGTGGCGTCAATCATGCGTTCCAGCAAACGCTCGCGTTGAGCAGGATCGTCCGGGGCACGGGGTCGTGAGGGCCGATGCACCTTTCGTCGCGGCAGGTCGAGGCGTTCCGCCCCGTCATGATGACCGGCCGCATGACGGCCGCCGCGGAGGCGTTTGCTGTCACCCAACCAACCGTCAGCCGCCTCATCCACGATTTCGAGATGGTACTGGGCACTTCCCTGTTCGAGCTATGCGGCTATCCGACGCCAGCGGATCGGTCGAATGATCGCAGTCGATTAGCCGGCAACCTGCCTCTGGCCAATGCGCCTTGGCAGCACGCGCCTATCTGATTGCCACGCCCGGCAGGCTGCTCGGACATCGCGGCGCCGTTCAAAAGGCGACCTTGTCTGCCCCCTTGAGGTGCAGCAATTCGCGCGCATCGTCCGGCGTCGCCAGCTCCAGTCCGAGGCCTTCGATGATCTTCCGCGCCGCCCGGACCTGTTCGGCATTGGATTTTGCCAGTTGTCCCGGCCCGATCCAGAGCGAATCTTCCAGGCCGACGCGCAGGTTGCCGCCCATCGCGACAGCCATCGCGGCGATCGGCAACTGGTGGCGCCCGGCGCCAAGCACCGACCAGTGGTACTGGTCGCCGAAGAGCCGATCGGCCGTGCGCTTCATATGCGCGACATCCTCCGGGTGCGGGCCGATGCCGCCGAGCAGGCCGAAGACCGACTGGACGAAGAAAGGCGGCTTCACCAACCCGCGATCGACGAAATGCGCCAGCGTATAGAGATGTCCGATATCGTAGCACTCGATCTCGAAGCGCGTGCCGTTCTCGGCGCAGGTCGTCAGGATGTTCTCGATGTCCTGGAATGTGTTCTTGAAGATGCGGTCCTTCGAGCCTTCGAGATAGGGGTGCTCCCAGTCATGTTTGAACGCCTTGAAGCGGCTCAACATCGGATACAGACCGAAATTCATCGAGCCCATGTTGAGCGAGGCGACCTCGGGCTTGAAATGGGCGCAGGGACGCAGACGCTCCTCGACGCCCATGGTTGGCGCTCCGCCCGTGGTGATGTTGATGACGCAATCGCTGCGTTGCTTGATGACCTTAAGGAAGGGCTCGAATGCCTCCGGCGATTGGTCTGGCTTGCCGGTTACGGGATCGCGGGCATGGACATGCACGAGCGCCGCCCCTGCCTCCGCCGCGCCGACCGCAGCATCGATGATTTCATCGGCCGTCACCGGCAGGTAAGGCGACATCGAGGGGGTGTGGATCGCGCCGGTCACCGCGCAGGTGATCATGACTTTGCGGTTCTTGGCCATGGCGGCTCCCTTCAGGCGAGCAGGATGGAGGATTTCAGACAGGCTTGCGCGCGGCGGAGCGCTTATGGGCTTGCAGTGCGGCCAGCCGCGTGTCGCGCCAGTCGCTGAGATGCTTGACCCGTTCTGGCGATTGCGTGCCTGGCCATTCGCTCATCACCTTGGTCACGGTTTCCGCGCCAAACGGGTCGCCGCCGACGGCCTGTGCCGCCATGGCCTCGATCGAAGCCCCGTAACGGGCGCAGTAATCGGGAATACCGCCGGGTGCGTTGAGCTCGATCGTCTCGAAGGGGCCCATGAAGGACCAGCGCAGGCCGAGCCCGTCGCGGATCGTCTTGTCGACGTCCTCCGCGCTCGCGACGCCCTCGCCAACGAGGCGAAAGGCTTCCGCCAGCAGCACGGCTTGCAAGCGGTTGAGGACGAAGCCCGGCTTCTCCTTGCGCAGCACGATCGGAACCTGTCCGGCCTGTTCGTAGAGCGCCTTGGCCCGGGCGAGGACGGCCGGATCCGTCCAGGGTGCCGGCGCAAGCTCGACGATGGGTACGAGATGCGGCGGATTGACGGGATGGGCGACGAGACAGCGGGCCCGCCCCGGGAGCGTTTCGCTGAACACCGACGCCATGATGAACGAGGTCGAGGAGGCGAGAATCGTCTCCGGCGCGGCAAGCGTATCCATCTCGGCGAAGAGGGCGCGCTTGGTGTCCACGGCCTCCGGCCCGTTCTCCTGGACGAGGTCGGCGCCGCTCAAAGCATCCGCCAGGCCCGAGGCGACGCGGATACGTGCGAGCGAGCCCCTTGGGTCCTCGACGAGGCCGTGGCCGGCGAGTTCCTCGAGATTGCTGCTGATATGGGCGCGGGCGGCCTCGGCCGCTCCGGGCGCGACATCATGCAGCGCGACGTCGAAACCATGACTGGCGAAGATGGTGGCCCAGGCACGGCCGATCAGTCCAGAGCCTATGATCGCGATCTTGGTCATGCGTGTTGATCCTGCGGGGAGCGACGAAGGTCGGGATAGGGGTGAGGCAGGGCCCTCACAGCCAGAGCACCTGCCGGCGCAGCGCCAGGTCCTGGCTGAGAGCCTTCGACGGGCCGATATGACTGACCTGGCCGCGCTCAAGCACGACCGTGCGGTCCGAAAGCGCCAGCGCAAGGTCGAGATGGTGGTCCACGATCACGATCGCGATCTCCTGTCTCAGCTTGTCGAAGGCCTCGAAAAGTTCCTCGACCACAGCGGGAGCGAGGCCCTCGAAGGGCTCGTCCAGCAGCAGGACACGCGTGTCACCGGAGAGCGCGCGTGCCACCGCCACCATCTGCTGCTCGCCACCGGAGAGGTAGTCGGCGGGGGAATGCCAGCGCTGCTTGATGCGCGGGAAGAAGGCGAAGATCTTGTCGTCCTCCCAGCGCGTGCCGTTGCCGGTCAGGCGCTTGAGGCGGCCGAGCTCCATGTTGTCCTTGACGCTCATGCCGGCGAAGAGACCGCGCCCCTGCGGCACATAGGCGATGCCGGCGCGCGCGATCACGGCCGGTGGTAGGCGTGCGATGTCGGCACCGGCAAGATTGATCGTTCCCGTGGCGGGCGGTGCGATGCCGGTGATCGTCTTCAGCAAGGTCGATTTGCCGGCGCCGTTGCGGCCGAGCAGCGCCACGATCTCGTTCTCATGAACGTCGAAGCCGACGTCGCGGAGAATATGGCTCTTGCCGTAATAGGTATCGACACTGGAAAGTCCGAGCAGGACCTGCTCCCCAGCCGCACTGGGGCGCGGCTTCTCGGCCAGCGCATGCGCGCCCGAGCCGATATAGACCTCCTGAACCTTTGGGGAGGAGCGCGCGTCCTCGACCGTGCCGTCGACCAGCACGCCGCCTTCGTTCATCACCGTGACATGGTCCGCGATCTGGAAGACGCGGTCGATGTCGTGCTCGACCAGCAGCACAGGCAGGTCGGTCGAGATCGACTTGATCAGGTTGCCGACGCGTTCGCGTTCTGCCGCCGCGAGGCCCGCGAGCGGTTCGTCCAGGAGCAGGACGCGCGGCTTGGTCGCAAGCGCGAGGCTCATGTCGAGCAGGCGCTGGCCGCCATAGCTGAGCGAGCCGGCCTCGGCGCTCTCGATGCCGCGCAGGCCCATCGTCTCGATGACCTGCCGCGTCTCGTCGGAAACCTGTGCCAGCGATCCTGCCGCGCGCCAGAAGCCGAAACGCTCCGGAGCGCGCGCCTGCACGGCGAGGCGGACATTCTCGGCGACAGAAAGCGACGGGAACAGATTGGTGATCTGGAAGGCGCGGCCGATGCCGGCGCGGGTGATCGCTTCGGGCGCGAGGCCGGTAATGTCGCGTTCGCGCAGGCGAACCTCGCCACGATCCGGCCGGAACTGACCCGAGATCAGGTTGAAGGCGGTCGTCTTGCCGGCACCGTTCGGGCCGATCAGCGCATGCAGCGCCCGGTCGCGCATGGCGAGGTCGACGCCTTCGACCGCCTTGATACCGCCAAAGCTCTTGGCGAGGCCGGTCGCGATGAGGATCGGGCCCTCGACCCAGTCCTGCGGCTTCATGAAATCCGGGAGCGTGACTGCGCCGACCTTTCGCGCCGACATTGCCGCATCTTCGGCGGCCTGCTTGCGGAAGGGCCGCAGCAGCCGCTCGCCGACGCCAACGAGCCCCATGGGTGAGAAGACGATGAAGCCGACGAAGAGCAGCCCGAACCAGAACAGCCAGTTTGGCGTCAGGCTCGAGAGATAGTCGCGGAAGATCACGAAGAAGAGCGCGCCGAGAGCCGGGCCCAGGAAGGAGCGCATGCCGCCGATCACGACCATCGCCAGCAATTCGCCGGAGAAGGCGACCGAGATCGGCTCGGCCGAGGTCATGCGGTTGTTGAACAGCAGCAGCGCGCCGGCGAGCCCGGTCAGGGCCGCCGAGATGGTGAAGGCGACGAGCTTGTAGCGGTTCGTCTGGTAGCCGAGAAACCGGGCACGCTGTTCGTTCTCGCGGATCGCGACCAGAACGGTGCCGACCGGCGAGCGGTGGAAGCGCCAGAGCCCGTAGACCACCGCCATGCTGATCAGTGCGACGAGGATGTAGAACGGCAGCGCCTGATCGAAATCGACGCCTGCGAAGAGCGGGCGCCTGATGCCGCCGAGGCCATCCTCCCCGCCGGTCACGGCGGTCCAGCGGAAGGCGATCGAATAGGTCATGGCGGCGAGTGCCAGGGTCAGGAGCGAGAAATACACGCCCTTGCGGCGCAGGATCAGGGCGCCGAACGCGAAGGCGAGCACGCCCACGAAGAGCACCGCGAGCAGGATCGGCAGGGCGAACTGGCCGGGCAGCCAGTTGCGCTGGATCAAGCCTGCAGCATAGGCGGCGAGCCCGAACCAGGCGCCGTGGCCGAACGAGACAAGTCCCGTGGTGCCGACGAGGATGTTCAAGGCCATGCAGGCAATGGCGAAGACGACGATCTCGGTCGCCGAAGTGGTGCCGAGCCCGATGAAATGCATCAGGAAGGGCAGGGCGGCGAGGCCGATGGCGGCAATGAGGAGAGGCGCGCGGTCGCGCTGAGCGGCTGTCATTTCGCCCTCACTCGAAGCGCTGGATGCGTTCGCCGAACAGGCCGCGCGGCCGGAACAGCAGGACGAGCAGCATCATCAGGTAGATCACTGCGGTCGACCATTGCGTGAAGCCGAGGCCGATGGTGATGCCCTTGACCACGCCGACCATCAGCGCCGCCACGACCACGCCCCAGAAGGAGCCGAGGCCGCCGATGACGACGACGACGAAGGCCGGCGTGATGATCTCCTGCCCCATGGCGGGATGGATCGAGTAGATCGGCGCGAGCAGAACGCCGGCCAGGCCGGCAAGCCCGATGCCAATGCCGGCCACGGCCATCATGTAGGGCTGCAGTGAAATCCCGAGCGCACCGAGCATGTCGGGATTTTGCACGCCGGCCCGGACGACGCGACCGAAGGCCGTGCGCTGGAGCAGGAACCAGAGCCCGAGTACGCAAGCTGCTGCGATCAGGAGCAGAAGCGCGCGATAGCGCGAGTAGATGAATTCGCCGAGGAAGATCTGGCCGCGCAGTGCAGGCGGGATCGAGAACGAGAGTGGTGGCGCTCCGAAGATCATGCGCAGGGATTGCTCCGCCACCATCGCGAGCCCGAAGGTCAGCAGCAGCGAGAGGATCGGGTCCGATCGGTAGAAGCGCTGGAACAGGCCGCGCTCGACGACGATACCGATCAGCGCCACCAGCACCGGCGACGCGATGATCGCGCCGCCGAAGCCAATATGGGGCGCGAGCACGATCGTGAGATAGGCGCCGATCGCATAGAAGGCGCCATGCGCGAGATTGACGATGCCGCCGAGCGAGAAGATCAGCGACAGGCCGAGCGCGATCAGGAGGTAATAGACGCCGTCGAGCAGTCCGTTCAGCACCTGCTGGATGAAGAGAATGAGCAAGGGGATGCCTTTGCTTGATCGACAGGGCCGGGCAGGGGCGCGTCGCGCCCGAGAGGTTCGGGAGGCGCCTTGATCCCGGCCGCAACGAAGCGGGGTGCCGGGACCATCCCAGGGCGCTGGGCTCTACGATGGCTTCCGGATCGGCGTCGCTGGCGCGGCCGATCCGGACTTGACGGCGCGGATCTGGCAGTGGGAGCGCCTCAGCTCATCTTGCAGACCGCCTCGTCCCCCGTTGTCGCGATGACTTCGAGGCTTTCGTTCGGTCCCGGTACGGGCGGCGAGGAGGTGAAGAGATCCCACTGGTTCTTGACCTGCGCTGCCGGCAGCGCCGTGATCGTGTACATCTCGCTCATCAGCTGGTGGTCCGAGGCGCGGAAATAGCCTTCGCGCGTCTTCATGACGTCGAATTTCGCGCCCTTCTCCCAATGCTCGAGGATCTTGGCCGTGTCGGTGCTCTTCAGCTCGTTCATCGACTGGGCCATGATCTTCACAGCCATGTAGTCGCCCCAGGCCTGGTTCTCGGGCGGCTTGCCGTATTTCTTGGTGAAGGCGGAGACGAAGGTCTTGCTCGCCGGCGTGTCGATCAGGTGGTGCCAGACGCAGGGCCAGACGCCGCCAAAATTGTCCTTGCCGGCAGCCCAGGCGAGCGCCGTGTCGAAGCCGAACCCGGCGACCGGGAAGGTCAGGCCGAATTCGGAATACTGCTTGAGGAAATTGGTGATCTGGTTGCCGGCAAGGTTCGAGATCACGATGTCGGGCTTGGCGGCGCGGATTTCGATCAGGAGCGCCGAGAAGTCGGTTGCGTCGGTCGGCACCAGCTTGTCGGCGGCGAATTGGCCGCCATTGGCCTCCATGAAGCGCTTGGCGACCTTGAGCAGGTCATGGCCGAAGGCGTAGTCGGCGGTCAGCGAGAACCACTTCTTGCCCTTGACCAGCCCCTGCGCCATCAGCGAGCGGCCGCAGCTCTTCACATACATCGAGTTCTGGTGCTCGACATGGAACATGTAGCGGTTGCAGCTTTCGCCGCGCAGGGCATCGGAATTGCCGCCGGTATTGACGAAGAGGATCTTGTTGCGCGCTGCGACCTGCGAGATCGTCAGGCAGGAGGCCGAGGAAATCTCGCCGAGGATGCACGCGACCTTGTCACGTTCGATCATGCGCTCGGCCTTGGTCGAGGCGGTCTGCGGATTGACCGAATCCTCCTTCAGGGCCTCGAGCTTGCGGCCGTTGATGCCGCCCGCCGTATTGATCTCCTCGACGGCGAGATCGACAGCCATGACACCGTACTCGCCGAGCGGACCGAGGAAGCCGGTGCGCGGCGTCAGGTGGCCGAAGCGGATGGCGTCCGGCGTCTGCGCCAGGATCAGCGACGGGCTTGCGATCAATCCGGTGGCGGCACCGGCTCCGAGCCCGGCAAGGGCCTGACGTCGTGACAAAGAAAATTTCGACTGCTGATGGTCTGCCATTGCGTTCCTCCCAGAACGGTTCCGCGCTTTGCGCTGGAAATTGTCGACCTGCTGTCTGCTCTGCTTACGGCTTGATATCCACTTGTCGTGATCTGTGATCACAGTTAGGTTGGCAGACATGGTTGCCCCTGTCCAGTCCTTCGCGAACCCAGCCGCCGACGATGGGATCGGCGATGCCTCGACCGGCCGTGATCCCTCAGCCCTCGACGAGGTCGGCGCGCTGACGCGCGAGACCCTGGGGGAGAGGGTCACCGGGGAATTGCGGGCGCTTCTCGTCGCCGGCCGGCTCGCTCCGGGCGAAAAACTCTCGCTGCGGCGTGTCGCGGAAGCTCTCAGTGTCTCGATGATGCCGGTGCGCGAGGCCGTCAGCCGGCTTGCCGCGGACGGTGCATTGGAGGTGCTGCCCGGACGTGCCGTCCGCGTCCCCGTACTGAGATTGGCGCAGTTTCGGGAGTTGACGCGGGTGCGACTGGTTGTCGAGGGTTTTGCGGCCGAAGAAGCCGCGAAGGCAGCGAACGAAGCCGAGATCGAGGAGATCGCTCGGCACGAGGCCGCGTTCCGACAGGCGGCGAGCGCCGATCCCCCAGACGCCGCCGGCGCAGTCGCAGCCAACCGCAATCTGCATTTCACGCTCTATGAGGCTGCGCGCATGCCGACCTTGGTCGAGATGATCGAGCGACTCTGGCTCAAGGCCGGCCCCATCCTCAATCTCGATATGCGCCACGAACCGCGCCGCCTTGACGGTGGCAGTGCCGTGGTTTCCCACGCCGCCTTGCTCGATGCCCTGCGTCGCCGGGATCCGCAGGCTGCAAGGGCCGCGCTGGAAGCCGATATCGCTGCAGCCGCGGCCCATATCGAAAGCACCGGTGGCCTGGCGCCATAGTCCGGGTTCACCGCAATCTGAGAGGCGCTACGGCGCGGGCATCGGGGGGAGACGACAATGGATTTGCAGATCAGGGGACTGCGCGTTCTGGTTACGGCTGGCGCCAACGGCATCGGCCGGGCGACGGCGCGCGCCTTCGCGGCGGAAGGCGCCAGGGTCCATATCTGCGACGTCGATCGCGAGGCCCTGGCAGCGATGGCGGCCAGCGATCCGGCGATCACGCAATCGGTCTGCGACGTCTCCGACCGCGACGCGGTGGCCAACCTGTTCAATGAGGCGCTGGCGGCGCTCGGCGGGCTCGACTGCCTCGTCAACAATGCCGGCATTGCCGGGCCGACCGGTCGCGTCGACGAAATCGACCCCGCGGACTGGGATGCCTGCGTCGCGGTCGATCTGACCGGTCAGTACAACTGCACCCGGCTTGCCGTGCAGCATCTCAAGCAATCCGCCAATGCCAGCATCGTCAATCTGTCGAGTCAGGCCGGCAAGCACGGCTTTCCGCTGCGCTCGCCCTATGGCGCGGCGAAATGGGGTGTCATCGGTTTCACCAAGGCGATCTCGGCGGAGCTCGGCGAGTTCGGAATCAGGGCCAATGCGATCTGCCCCGGCCTGGTAGACGGTGCCCGTATCCAGAGCGTGATCGCCAACAAGGCGCGCAGCTTCAACATCTCGCATGAGGAGATGACGCAGCGCCTGTTCGCGGGCGTCTCGATCAAGCAGTTCGTCGACCCCAACGACATTGCCAGGCAGATCGTCTTCCTGGCGTCCCCCTTCGCCAAGACGATCTCCGGTCAGGAAATCTCGGTCTGCGGCGACACGCGCATGCTCAGCTGAGGGGGAGCAGAGCGACCGCAAGATCCTTGCTGCGACCCGGCTTCGCTCGGAGGCCGGGTCGAATTGCGGCGGCGGGGCGCCGATGCCGAAGTTCAGAGGTCGGACAGGCGGCTGAAGCGCACGATAGCGTCGGCGCGCTTTTCCAGCCCAGGGAGCAGCTCGAGGCCGAGGCCGGGCGCGTCCGATATTGTGATCATGCCGTTCTCGGCCTTGGGCAGGTCGGTGACCAGCTCGGTGTACCAGCCGGTATAGAAGGCTCGGACCGATTCCTGGATCAGCGTGTTCCGGGCATGCATCGAGAAATGGCACGATGCCGCGTAGACGACCGGGCCTGTGCAGTCATGCGGGGCGACCGGCGTGTGCCAGGCCTCGGCCATGCCCGCGATCTTGCGGGCTTCCGAAAGGCCGCCACACCATGACAGGTCGAGCATGACGACCCCGGCTGCACCGGTCTCCAGATAATCCCGGAAGGAATGGGTATAGGCCAGTGTTTCCGAGGCGCAGACCCAGGCCTTGGAGTGGCGGGCGTATTCGCCGAGGTCGTGGACATTGTCGAGCCGGAACGGGTCCTCGTGCCAGTAGGTGTCGAACTCGGCCAGGCGCTCCGCCAGCTTCTTCGCCATCGGCAGGCTCCAGAGCGAGTGGAACTCGACCATGATGTCCATCTTGTCGCCGACCGCCTTGCGGATCTTGCGGAACGGCTCCAGCGCGGTGTTCAGTTCCTGAGGCGTGATGTCCCAGCCGGCCGAACGTTCTGCCGCGATATCGAAGGGCCAGATCTTCATACCGGTGATGCCCTGCTCGAGCAGGGAGTGGGCGAGCTCGTCGGCGCGATAGAGGAAGCCTTCGAGATCCTCATAGGGGCCGCCTTGCTCGCCGACATGCCAGTTGGCGACAGCCTGCGAGCGCGCATCGCGAATATATTTGTAGCCGGCACAGGTGTTGTAGGTGCGAATCGTGTCACGCGACTTGCCGCCGAGCGCGACGCTGACCGGCTGGCCGATCGCCTTGCCGTAGATGTCCCAGAGCGCGATGTCGACGGCCGAGTTGCCGCGCGTCTCGACGCCCGAGCCGCGCCAGCCGAGATAGTTGTTCAGGCTGGCGTTGCGCGCCTCGATCTGGAGCGGGTCCTTGCCGAGCAGCTTCGGCGCCACGGTTTCGTGCAGATAGGCTTCGACCGAGGCGGCGCCCATGAAGGTCTCGCCGAGGCCGACCAGGCCCGCATCTGTGTGGAGCCGCACCCAGATGATGTTGCCGAACTCGGTCAGGCGGATGGTTTCAACAGCAGTGATTTTCATGAGGTTTCTCAAGCGAGAGGCTTGGCGTAGCGGGTGAGGGCCTCGGCGGTCGGCGTTGTGCCGGCGCCGGGCTGCTGGGGTCTTAGGAAATAGCCATCGGCGACATTGGCGGGCTCGACGAAAGCATCCTTGATCCAGGGAATGTATTCGAGGATCGGCGTCGCCTGATGCCAGTAGGCGAGATGGACATGGACCTGGCTCATCTCGCCAGCATGGGGCGCGACAGGCAGGCGGCTGGCGAGTGCAAGCTCGGAGACCTGGATGTACTCGGTGATGCCGCCGAGGCGGGTCACGTCGGGCTGGACGTAGTGGATCGCGTCGGCCGCGACGAAGGCGCGGAAGGCGTCGAGCGAATAGAGCTGTTCCCCGAGCGCGATCGGTATCGACGTCGCCTTCGCCAGCGCGGCATGCGAGCCGACATCGTCATACCAGAGCGGCTCCTCGAACCAGAAAATGTCGAGTGCCTCGGCCCGCGCGCAGAAGCGCTTGCAGGTTGGCAGATCCCATTTGCCGTTGCCGTCGATGGCGAGTGCGATTTGGTCGCCAATGGCACGGCGCACGGCTTCGAGCCGGGCGATGTCTGTGCCGGGATCGGCATGGCCGACCTTGACCTTGAGACGCCGGAAGCCGTCGCGTTCCACCGCCATGCGGCAGCCTTCGACAAGCTCGTCCCGCGGAATCGAAAGCCAGCCGATATCGGTGTTGTAGGCTTCGAGCTTCGGCTTGGTCGCGCCGCCGAGCAGGTGCCAAAGCGGTACCCCGACCGCCTTCGCCTTGAGGTCCCAGAGCGCGATGTCGACCGCGGCAAGCGCGAGCTGCGTGATACCGGCGCGTCCGACCCATTGCAGGGCCGGGTGGCGGGCGAGCTTCAGCCAGAGCCGGGTGATCTCGGAAGCGTCCTCGCCGATCAGCAACGGCGCGTAGCAGTCGCGGATGCAGGAAGTGATCAGCCGATCGGAGGCAAGGTCGGCATGAGTGCCGGTGAAACCGTAGCCTTCGAGGCCGTCCTCGGTGACGATTTTCGCGCCGACGACGCCCCAATGGCTGATGCGGTGGGTCGAGTCGGCGATCGAGCCGCCCGTTACCGGGATATGCAGGATGAAGGGTTCGATGCGGGTGATGCGCATGGCGGTAGCCCCAGAGCGATAGTGTGGCTCCGGGGCCCTCCTGATCAGTTGGTGCCGCGGATCTTGGCGAGATCGGCCTTGAGACGGTCGATCGTCTCCTTGCCGATCGTGGCCTCGTGGCGCTGGTAAACGGCCGCGGTAGCCTCGCGCATCTTGGTCAATTCGTCGGCTGAGACGTCCGAAACCTGCATGCCCTGCTTCTTCAGGTTCGCCATCGACGTGTCGTTGAGCGTGCGCGAGACACGGCGCTCCTCATCGCGGCCAACGGTCGAGCACTCGTTCAGGATCGCCTGTTCTTCGCTGGAGAGCTGGTCCCAAAGCTTCTTGGAATAGAGCACCAGGAACGGGGTATAGGCGTGGCGTGTCATCGTCAGGTACTTCTGCACCTCGTAGAGCTTCGAGGTGTCGATGGTGACGAGCGGGTTTTCCTGGCCGTCGATCGCGTGCGTCTCGAGCGCCGCGAAAACCTCGCCGAACGCCATCGGCGTGGCGTTGGCGCCCATGCTCTTGAAGCTGTCGAGGAAGATGTTGTTCTGCATCACGCGGACCTTGAGCCCGGTGAGCTCTTCAGCCTTCGAGACGGCGCGCTTCGAGTTGGTCAGGTTGCGGAAGCCGTTTTCCCAGTAGGAGAGATTGACGACGCCGAAAGCAGGCAGCTTGTCGGAGATGTACTTGCCGAAGGCTCCGTCGAGGACTGCATCGGCTTCCTTTTCGTTGGTGAAGAGGAAGGGCAGGTCGAAGACGCCAAGCGCAGGCATGATGCCGACCAGCGGCGAGGAGGAGGTGATGACCATCTCCTGCGTGCCGGCGCGCAGCGCCTGCGTCGCCTGCAGGTCGCCGCCGAGCGCGCCGCCCCAGAAACCCTGAAGCTTCAGCTTGCCGCCGGACTTTTCAGTCATGCAGGCGCGCATCTTGGCGACTCCGTTGCCGACCGGGTGGTCCTCGTTGATGCCGTTGGAAACACGGATGTTGCGTTCCTTGATCTGCGCCTGGGCGGACCCTGCAAGCGCCGCAAGTGCGACGCCGGCGAGGATGGAGACGAGACGTGAGCTCAGCATGGGCTTTCTCCCTGATTGCCTTGGTTTTTGGATTAGCGGCCGCTCAGCCAGGCAAGCGGAACGGTCACGAGTTGCGGGAACAGGATCATCAGGAACATCGCGACGGTCTGGGCGACGAGGAATGGCCAGACGCCGCGGATCACCAGCGTCATCGGGATACGGGCCACGCCGCAGACGACGTTGAGCACGATGCCGACCGGCGGCGTGATCAGGCCGATGGCGTTGTTGATGATGAAAAGCACGCCGAAATAGATCGGGTCGATGCCCGCCTGCTTGATCACCGGCATCAGTACCGGTGTCAGGATCAGCACTGTCGGCGTGAAGTCGAGCGCAGTGCCGACGACCATGACCAGCAGCATGATGACGATCATCAGGACCGTCTTGTTGTCCATGAAAGGCTCGAGCACGCTCGACAGCTCGGCGGGGATATTGGCCTGGGTGATGAGCCAGGCCGAGACGACGGCCGCGGCGACCAGCAACATGACTGCGCTCGTCGTCTTGGCTGCGGTCAGCGCCACCTTGTAGAGGTCGCGCGGCTTGAGCTCGCGATAGACGAACATGCCGACGACGAGCGCGTAGACGGTCGCGACCACGGCCGCCTCGGTCGGCGTGACGATGCCGAAGCGGATGCCGCCGAGGATTGCGAGCGGCATCAGCAGGGCAAGCGAACCGTCCCAGGTCGCCTTCAGGCGCTCGGCGCCGCTGCGCCGCGGCAGGACCGTGATCTTGTCGTGGCGGCAGACGATGAACCAGGCGATCACCAGCGACAGGCCGATGAGCAATCCGGGAAAGACACCCGCGAGAAAGAGCTTGGTGATCGAGAGATTGGCGGCCACGCCGAAGACGATGAAGCCGATCGAGGGCGGGATGATCGGGGCGATGATGCCGCCAGATGCGATCAGGCCGGCCGAGCGACCGGTGTCGTAGCCGGCCTGGCGCATCATCGGCAGCAGGATCGAGGCGAGCGCAGCGGTATCGGCCGCAGCCGAGCCTGACAGCGAAGCCATGATGATGGAGGCGAAGATCGCGACATAACCCAGGCCGCCATGGAGATGGCCGACCAGCGAGAGCGCGAAATTGACGATTCGCTTGGACAGGCCGCCGGCATTCATCAGCTCGCCGGCGAGCAGGAAGAACGGGATCGCCAGGAGCTGGAATGAATCCGCGCCGATGATCATGTTCTGGGCGATGATCTGGGTGTCGAAGACGCCGAGCCAAAGCATCAACGCGACCGCACAGACGATCAGCGCAAACGCGATCGGCATGCCGAGCGCCATCGCCCCGCAGAGCGAGAGGAGGAAGATGGTGATCGTCATTCGAGGTGGCCCTTCAGGTCATGCGAAGGGTTGCCGCTGTAGTCGCCGGCAAACTCGGCCAGTTCGAATTCGCCGAGCTTTCCCGTCAGGGCGCGAACGAGCCGGGCAAGAGTGATGAAGCCGATGCCAATCCCGGCGAAGTACAGCACACCATAGACATAGCCCATGCTAAGCCCGGTGACCGGCGCGACCGCGGTGGCGTTGATCTCATGCTGCTTCCAGGTGCCGTCGAGCAGCATCAGGCTGCAGGCCAGGATGAAGGCGTCGCTGATGATCATGCAGATCAGCCGGCCCTGGCGGCCGAGGGCGCCAACGAGCGTGTCGACGCCGAGATGCCCGTTCTCGCGCATCACCACGACCGCGCCGATAAAGGTCAGCCAGACGAAGAAATAGCGCGACAGCTCCTCGGACAGGTCGAGGCCGGAATTGAAGGCGTAGCGCAGGACGACGTTTCCGAAGACCATCACGACCATCCCGGCGAGCAGAATGACCAGGACAGCCTCAAGCCCTCGTAGGATCCAACTTTCGGCTTTGGCGAGCATGATGCGTTTCCTGTGCGTTTCTTTTTGTCGTGCCTTCGTCCCCGACGGGAACCGCCCGCCCGGGGGCGAGGTCGATATCGGCCTGGGCAACTTTCAGAAGCGCGATCATGGTCTCGCGGGCCTGCTCGGGCCTGCGCGCGGTGATCGCGGATGCGACATGGCGGTGGATCGCGACGGAGGCCTGTGCCCGCTCGTGGTCGTGCATCGAAAGCCGGAACGAGGCCTTCAGCACGGCATGCAAGATCGGCTTGAGCTGGAGCAGGAGACTGTTTCCGGACGCCTCCAGAATGGCCTCATGGAAGCGAAAATCTGCCGCCTCATGTTCCGCTTTGCCCGGGGCGCTCGCCATCTCCTCCAGCGCCGCCGTGACGGTCCCGATCTGAGCGGGAGTACCGCGCTCGGCGGCGAAGGCTGCTGCCGCAGGCTCGATCATGCTGCGCAGCTCGAGAAGATCGCGCTCGAAGCCGCTCGCCATGTCGGCGTCGGTGATCCAGTCCATCACCTGAGGGTCGAGCAGCCGCCACGATGACATTGGCTGGATGCGCGAGCCCACGCGGGGGCCCGTTGTGATCAGCCCGAGCGCCTGAAGGGTCTTCGTCGCTTCGCGGATCACCGTGCGGCTGACGGCGAATTGGGTGGCGAGCTCGTCTTCCCGCGGCAATGCCCCGTCGTTGCCGATCTGGCCGCCGACGATCATGCGGCCAAGGCGGTCGACCAGATGCGAATGGAAATTGGAAGGGCGCGCCATGATATGATCATATCATCATATGATTGATTGACGCGCAAGCCGCCGGTCGCGAGCCCGCAACGGCATTGCGAGGATGCGTCGTCGAAGGGCGTCCGGTAGTATGGGGATGTCCGTTCGCCCGGCTGCGATGGTCAGCCTGAGGTTGAGCGATGCAGTGCCCGTGCGGTTGTCGCGGGTGCGCAAAACACGGCAAGGGGCATGAACCTTCACCTGATCATCTCTGGCCGCGTTCAGGGCGTTGGCTATCGGCAGTGGTTCTGTGCGCGCGCACGCGCTGCGGGTGTAGCGGGCTGGGTGAGAAACCGGGCCGACGGCACGGTGGAGGCCGTGATTTCGGGGCCGCCCGACATCATTGAGATGCTTACCGCGGATGCCTTCGATGGGCCGTCTGGGGCCGGCGTCCAAGACATCGATCGCAGCGAGGTTGATGCCTCGCTCCTCGGCGCTCCGGGCGAGGGCTTCGTCATCGCGCCCAGCGTTTGAACGGGTGATGGGCAAGGCGCCAGGAAGTGAACGGAGGCGGTGACGGGCAGGTTTCCCGCGCTGGTCGCCCGCCATCGTGGCGCAATCGGACACGAAGAGGTTGGCCCGCGCAGAGCCCACACCGGTCCTCTCGATCAGTCCTGCGGATCGGCCTTCGGGTCGGAGTCCAGCATCTGGCGCCAGCCCGCATGCAGCACCGACGGGTCTTCACGGTCGACGCTGTAATGGCGCAGGACGTGCTGCACATCGTTCATGCGGCCGATCAGCTGCGGGCCCTGACGCAGGCCGACAAGGATCATCAGCACTTCGATGGCGATGAGCTGGACCACATAGGCATCCGTCCCGACCAGCATCGCAGTGTCGTGCGGAACATCCAGCGGCAGCGCGACGTCGGCGAGCTGCGCAAGCGGCGTTCCGCCTTGGGCCAGCGCGATGATCGTTGCTCCACGGGCCTTGCCGACCTCGACGGCGCGCAGCAGTGCCGGCATGCGGCCGACGAAGGAGATCGCGACCAGCACATCCTCCGAGGTCAGCGTTGCTGCCGCGACGAGCTGAAAATGCGCATCGGAAAAGGCATTGGCGTTCAGGCCGAGGCGGAACAGCCGTGCCTGCAGATCCTGCGCCAGGAAATGCGAGGTTGCGCCGGTGCCGAGGCAATCGATCCGCCTTGCCTTGCTGATCGCAGCCGCGGCGCGATCGAGATCGAGCGGATCGATGCGGCGTTGCCATTCGGCGAGAACGGTCGTGATGCTGCCGGTGACGTTGCGCAGCACGTCGCTCGCGGTCTCCCCCATCCGCACGGAGCGGTGCAGGAATGGCGCGCCGAGCGCCACCGCTCCGGCGAGCTTCAGCTTGAGGTCCCTCAGGCCCTGGCAGCCGACCAGCCGGGCAAAGCGTACGATAGTCGGCGCGCTGACCCCGGCGCGCGCCGCGATATCCTCGACATTCGCCTTCACCACCCATTCGACTTCGTCGAGGAACAGGCGCGCCACCTTCTGCTGGCTCTCGGACATCGCGCCGAGCCCCTGCCGGATGGAGCTCATGATGTCCGAGGCGCCAATCGAATCGTCGGGGCCGCTGGGGCGGCCGGCTGCGTCAGCAGGGACGATGTCTGTCATGCGCTCGGACTGTGGCTGATATCGAAATGACAGGCAAACTGATGTTCCGATCCCGCCCCGCGCAAGACCGGGGCCTCCCTGGCGCAACGCTCCGTCGCGTGCACGCAGCGGGTACGGAAAACGCAGCCCGAGGGGGGAGCGAGCGGAGACGGAATGTCGCCGGTCAGCATGCGCTCGCGCGGCGGCGCGTCCGGGTCGGGCCTCGGCGAGGCGGCGATCAGCGCCCGCGTATAGGGATGGCGCGGATGGCGGGCGACCTGCTCCGTCGAGCCGACCTCCATGATGCGGCCGAGATAGAGCACGGCGATCCGGTCGCACATCAGCTCGACGACATCGAGGTCATGCGAGATGAACAGCATTGCCAGCCCGAGCCGGCGCCGCAGGTCCTGCATCAGGTTCAGCACCTGCGCCTGCACCGAGACATCGAGGGCCGAGACCGGCTCGTCGGCGATGATCAGTCGCGGCTCGACGGCGAGAGCCCGCGCGATGCCGATGCGCTGCCGCTGCCCGCCGGAGAACTCATGGGGGTAGCGCTCCATATGTGCGGCGGGCAGGCCGACGAGTTCGAGCAGTTCGGCGATCCGCGCCTTGCGAGCCGCGCCGCGCGCAAGGCCATGGGCATCGAGCGCCTCGCCGATGATGCTGCTGACGCGCAGCCGCGGATTGAGGCTGGCATAGGGGTCCTGGAACACCATCTGCGCCTGGCGCCGGAACAGCCTCAGCCGGCGTTCCGGCGCTGCCGTGATGTCCTGTCCTTCGAAACGGATCTGACCTGCCGACGCATCGATCAGGCGTAGCGCAAGCCGGCCGATCGTGCTTTTGCCCGACCCAGACTCGCCGACCAGCCCGAGCGCTTCGCCACGCGCCAGCGAGAAGCTGACATCGTTGACGGCGCGCACCAGGTGGGGGGCTTTGCCAAAGCTCTTGGAAAGACCTGCAATCGTGAGGAGCGGTTCTGTGCTCATGCAAGTTCCCTCCAGCGCAGGCAGCGTGTCTGCCGCCCCGCATCACTCTCCAGCATGGGGGCCTCGACGGAGCAGGCAGGCGTTGCATCAGCGCAGCGCGGCGCGAAGGCGCAACCGCGCTCGACGCGCGAAACCTGCCCCGGGATCGAGCGCACGACGCGCCGACCGCTTGCATCCTGGATTGCGCGCGACGGCATGCACTCCAGCAGGGCGCGCGTATAGGGGTGGCGCGGTGCGTTGAAGAGGTCCCGAACCGGCGCGCTTTCGACCACCTCGCCTGCGTACATCACCGTCACGCGGTCGGCGATCTCGGCGACGACGCCGAGATTATGCGTGATGAAGAGCACGCCCATTCCAAGCTCGCGCCGCAGCCGGTCAAGCAGCGTCAGCACCTGCGCCTGGATCGTGACGTCGAGCGCCGTGGTCGGCTCGTCGGCGATCAGCAGCGCGGGCCGGCAGGAGAGCGCCAGCGCGATCATGACGCGCTGGCGCATGCCTCCCGACATGTGATGCGGATAGTCCGAGGCGCGGCGCGCGGCATCGGGGATTTCGACGAGGCCAAGCATCTCGACGGCGTGGGCCCAGGCCTTGCGTCGGTCATAGCCGAGATGCAGTCGCACCGCCTCGGCGATCTGCTCGCCGACGGTCAGCACGGGGTTCAGGCTGGTCATGGGCTCCTGGAAGATCATGGCGATCTCGGCGCCGCGCAGCGCCTGCATGGTGGCCCGGGGCGCGGTGGCGAGGTCGATCGTATCGCCGGAGCGGCGGCGGAACAGGATGCGGCCCCGCGAGACCCGCCCCGACGGGCGTGGCAGCAGGCCCATGGTGGCAAAACTCGTCACTGACTTGCCGGAGCCGGATTCGCCGACCACCGCGACGGTTTCGTTCTCCGAGATCTGCAGCGAGACGCCACGCACCGGTGTCACCTCGCCTTCCTCGGTGCGGAAGGAAACGGCGAGATCTTCGATGGCGAGAAGGGGCGCAGTCATCTCACAGCGCCTTTCTGAGCTTGGGGTCGAGCATGTCGCGCAGGCCGTCGCCGACGATCTGCAGCGAGAGCGCGACCAGCACGATCGCGACACCGGGAAATCCGACGACCCAGAATGCGTCCTCGGCATATTGCTGGCCCGACGCGATCATCGTGCCCCAGGTCGGCGTCTCCGGCGGAACACCCGCTCCGAGGAAGGACAACCCGGCTTCGGCAAGGACCGCATAGGCGAAGATGAAGGTCGCCTGCACCAGGAGGGGCGAGGCGACGTTGAGCAGCACATGCACGAAAAGGATGCGCCAGATCGAGACGCCGAGCGCGCGTGCCGCCTCGACGAAGGGCAGTTCCCGCACCACCAGCGTCGAGGCGCGGATCACGCGGACGACGCGCGGCGTATAGACGATGGCGAGCGCCAGCACGACATTGCCCGCAGAGGCGCCGAGCACCGCGACGAGGAAGATGGCGAGCAGGATGTCGGGCAGAGACATCAGGGCATCGACCAGGCGCATGATCACGGCGTCGGCGCGCTTGAAATAGCCGGCGACGAGGCCGAGCGCAGCCCCGATCGAGATCGAGATCACGACGACGGCAAGCCCGATTCCCAGTGAGGCGCGGGCTCCCCAGATCACCCGGGAGAAGACGTCGCGGCCGAGCTCGTCCGTACCGAACCAGTTCACCTCGCCAGGCGGGCGCAAGCGCCTTGCCAGGCGCATCGAGGCAGGATCGAACGGGGAGAGCCAAGGGGCGAGCAGGGCGAGCGCGAAGGCAATCACAAGGATCACGGCTGCGAGGAGCACCAGCTTGCGGCGGAAGAGCCGGCGCAGGAACAGAAGTGTCGGAGCTGAGGTCACGGCGGAGCTCATTGGCGCACCCGCGGGTCGACGAGGGTGTAGATCACATCGATCGCCAGGTTGATCAGTGCGTAAATCGCCGCGACCGCCAGAAGCGCGCCCTGGATGACGGGATAATCGCGGCGCAGCACCGCCGACACGACGAGATTGCCGACGCCGGGCAGGCCGAACACGGTCTCGGTCACGATCGCGCCGCCGATCAGCAGGGCGAGCGTCAGGCCGAGCACGGTGATGATCGGGACGAGCGCATTGCCGAAGGCGTGGCGCAGCACCACGCGCAGTTCCGAGATGCCCTTCGCCCGTGCCGTCCGCACGAAATCGGCATCGAGAACATCGAGCATGCTGGCGCGGGTGAAGCGCGTGATGAGAGCGGAGTTGACGACGCCGAGCACGGCGGATGGCAGAAACAGGTGCTGCAGCCGCTCGAAGAAGGAAGCGTCGGGCGCGCCGTAGCCAGCGACGGGGAACCAGCCGAAACGCACGGCAAAGAGCTGGATGAAGATCAGGCCGAGCCAGAAGCTCGGGATATTGGCCGCGAGCATGGCGAGCCCGCTCACCGCCTGGTCGATCGGGCGGCCGCGCCAGACCGCGGAGGCGATGCCAGCCGGGATGCCGATCGCCGCGGCAATGGCGAGCGAGAACATCGCGAGGAAGAAGGTCGGTTCGGCGCGCTGCAGCAGCGCTTGGGTCACAGGCTGTTGCAGGAAGATCGACTGGCCGAGATTGCCGGTCGCGCATTCCTTCAGCCAGAGCACGAATTGCAGCAGGAGCGGCTTGTCGAGGCCGTAAGCCTCGCGCAGGCGCGCCACATCCTCCGGCGTCGCCTGGTCGCCGAGCATCAGGGCCGCGGGGTCGCCGGGCGCCAGCCGCGTCAGGAAGAAGACCAGCGCGGCAACGAGAAAGAGGACCAGCAGCAGGCCGGCGAGGCGACGTCCGATATGTGCGAGCACCGGATGCGCTCCTTTCGCGGGAAGCGGATATGACTGTGGCGGGGTGCGCGAACGCACCCCGCCACATCAAGCTTGCGCCTTACTTGGCGAGAGCGACGTTCCAGAAGGACGGCCACGGCATGGCCGCATAGCCGGACAGCTTCGGCGAGGCGCCCGCCAATGCGGCGAAGTTGCCGGCGCGGATATAGGGCACCTCGTCATAGACGACCTGCTGGACCTTGCCCCAGAGCGCGCCGCGCTTCGCCGGGTCGGGCTCGTTGTTGAAGGCGCTGAGCGCGGCCTCCTTGGCCGGGCTCGACCACCAGCCCGGAGCGCCTTCGCCGAGTTGCGGCGGAGACAGCATTGGCTCGGGCAGGAAGGCCGAGTGGGTGATGTAGATGTCCCACAGCGCCGGGTCGCCGCGGCGCTGGACAAGGGTGGCCCAGTCCACGACATCGAGCTGGACCTTGAAGCCCGCGGCCTTGAGCTGTTCGGCCATCACCAGCGCCATGCGGTGGTGGAAATCATACTGCTTCGAGTTGAGGATACGGATCGGCGCTCCGTCATATTTGGCCTCGGCCAGCAGCTTCTTGGCGCCGGCGACGTCCGGCTTGCTGTACTTGTCCTTGCCGGCCTCCGAATAGAACGGCGAGCCCTTCGGGAAATGCTCGGCCGCCAGTGCGAAGAACTTCGGCTCGCCGAAGCCGGCCATCATCACCTCTTCGAGGTCGAGCGCCATCTGGAAGGCCTGACGGACCTTCAGGTCGGCCATCGGCCCCTGCTTGGTGTTGGTCGGGAAATACGGGAAGCCGAAGGGCATGGTCAGCACGGGGCGCGTGCCGCTCGCGGCCGAGACCTTCTTGTAGCTCTCGACCGGCAGCTGGTCGGCGAACTGATACTGGCCGGCGATGGCGCCTTCGACGCGGGTATTGGCGCTCGGCACCGGGATGAAGCGCAGCTCGTCGATCTTGGCTTCGCGCTTGCCGGCATAGCCGGAGGCCGGCTCGCTGCGTGAGGCGTAGCCATCATGCTTCACCAGCACGACGAACTGGTCCGGCTTGCGCTCGCGGAACTTGTAGGGGCCGGTGCCGACGAATTCGGTCAGCGGGGTGGCGATCGATTCCTTCGCCATGATCGCGGCGAAGCCGGAGGGCAGCGCCAGATGGGCGAGCAGCGCCGGCTCGACCTTGCTGAGCTGGATCTCGACGGTCGACGGGCCCTTGGCGGTCAGGCTCGCAAGGCTCTTCGCCAGGCCCTTGCCGCGCGGCGTCATCTCGAGCCAGCGCTTCAGCGAGGCGACGACGTCCTCGGAATCGAGGTCACGGCCGTTATGCAGCTTCACGCCCTTGCGCAGCTCGATCGTGTAGGTCTTGCCGTCCGCGGACGCCGTCGGCAGCGCGGCCGCCAGCATCGGCTGGGTCGCCCAGTTCGCATCGAAGGTGAACAGCGGCTCGTAGACATGCTGCATGATCGTGCCGACCAGATCCGCAGTCGACGCCATCGGATCGAGCGACTGCGGCTCGCCGACCATGGCGAGATTGGCGCTGGATACGCTCTGGGCCATGGCCGCCATCGGCATCAGCGCAGCCGAAGCACCGAGGGCCGCTGCCAGGATGCCCAGTCCGCGCCGGGTGACAGAATTCTGATTGTGATCGCGGTTCCGCATTGGCCTCTCCCTGCCGTTCGCGTTGCCTATTGTGAGGGTGATGAAAATTTATTACGCAAATAACATCTGTCAATCGTCAAATTTCATGCTGCATAGCAATATGTGGGTGAATATGCGCCGAAGTGATTGATATTTCTATCTGGCTCTGTAATTAAATTCCATATGACCCAGGGGTAACCAATGTCCTCTCTCGATCTGGTTCTGCGCGGCGGGCGGGTTGTCGACCCTGGCCAGGGCATCGATGCGGTTCTTGATGTCGGCATTGCGGACGGGCGCATTGCAGCCCTGGCGCCGCGCCTGGAGGCTCCGCAGATCCACGATGTTTCCGGCAGGATCGTCACGCCCGGCCTGATCGACCTGCACACCCATGTCTATTGGGGCGGGACGTCGCTGGGGGTCGACCCGCTGACCCTCGCGCGCCGCGGCTGCACCACGCTCGTCGATACCGGCAGTGCCGGTGCCGGAAATTTCGACGGCTTCCGCCGGCATGTCATCGACACCTGCCCGGTGCGAATCGTTGCCTATCTCAACATCTCCTTCGCCGGCATCTATGCCTTCTCGAAGACCATCATGGTCGGCGAGAGCGGTGACCAACGCCTGCTGGCGCCGATCGACACCCTGGCGGTCGCCGAGGCCAATCGCGATGTGCTCGCCGGTCTGAAGGTGCGCGTCGGCCATCACGCATCAGGCACTGCCGGCCTCGTCCCGCTCGAAATCGCGCGCCAGACGGCGGAGCGGCTCGACATGCGCATGATGGTGCATATCGATCATCCGCCTCCGACGCTCGAGCAGGTGCTCGCCCTGATGCGCCCCGGCGACGTGCTGACCCATTGCTTCCGGCCGTTCCCGAACTCGCCCGTGACGCGGGATGGCGGCGTGCTGCCGGCCGTCAGTGCGGCGCGTGAGCGCGGCATCATCTTCGATATCGGTCATGGCATGGGCTCGTTCTCCTTCGACGTCGCCCGCACCATGCTCGCCAATGGCTTTGCTCCGGACACGATCTCCAGCGACGTCCACGCCTTGTGCATCGAGGGGCCGGCCTTCGATCTGACGACGACGATGTCAAAGTTCCTCTGCCTCGGCATGCCGGTAGGTGAGGTCATCAGGCGCACGACGGTCAATGCAGCGCAGGCGATCGAGCGTCCGGAACTGGGTACGCTTGCCCCCGGGACGATCGCCGACATCTCGATCCTGTCGCTTGAGGCCGGGGCCTTCGACTATATCGATTCGACCGGCGCGATCCTGCAGGGCGCCGAGCGCCTGACGGCGGCGGGGATCGTGACCGGCGGCCGCCTCTGGGAGACTTGCCAAGAGGCGAGGCAAGCTGGCTGAGGCATCGCGCCGCGACATGCGTCGCGGCCGCGCTTCCGGGTTGCTCGGCGGCTGCCTGGCGGCGGCTCCCGGCTCGCGGGCAGCCTGATGCTGCAGAACCGTCGCGGCGACGGCCTGATGCCGCGGGCGTCAGGCCCGCGACGGTTCATTTCCTGTGCTTTGGAAGAGGTCGAGCGCGGGGGCGCATCGGCCTCGGCGGATCAAGGGCTCGGGGAACGACGCCCGGCACTTTCTTTCCTCAATGAAACGGTAGTATAGTTCTGCATTCTGCATCCGATGGCGGCCGGACGCAGGATTTTCTACTCGCGGCAGTAATAGGTCCGGTTCTTCCGGGCAGACGGAAAGGCCGGCAGCCATGATGAGGGGAACTGAACCGCTTGAAGTCTGGGAGATCATTTCCTCCCCAGCCGGCTATGCGGCCCTGCAATACGCAGCCGAGCAGGGGGATCCTCCCCTCGAGCCTTTGGTCACACTCATCGAAGAAACCTGCGGAACTTGGTTATCCTGCGACCCCGCAACCCATCTCAAGCGCATTCACAGGATGGTGGCGCGGCTGATGATGGCCGATGGCTGGCAGGAGGCCGGCGTGAAGCCGATGCGGCGTGGACGCCTGATCACCGAGGCCATGACCTTCCAGCGCGGCCCCGCCCAAATGGTCCAATAGCGCGGCTTCAGCTGGCCTCGACCCAGGGCATCTCCGTCCCCGTGGGATCGCCCTGTGCCGCCAATCTCTCGATCAGGCGCATCTGTCGGTCGAGGCAGCTTTCCAGCTCGAATCTCGCCTGCACTGTCGCCCGTGCCGCGCGGCGCAGGCCCTCGAACTCGCCCTGCCGTTCGAGGGCTTGCACGATCGTGGCTGCCAGGGCCGGCACGTCGTGAAACGGAGCGAGCAGCCCGTTGCGGCGGTCGGTGATCACCTCCTGGACCGGAGGAGTGCGTGAGCCGACGACCAGGCTGCCGCAGGCCATCGCTTCCAGCAGGGACCAGGAGAGGACGAAGGGCACAGTCAGGTAAACATGAGCCGCGGAGACCTGGAACAGCCGCCGAAGCTCCTGATGTGCCAGCCAGGAGATGTGAACGAGGCGCTCGCCAAGCCGGGTTTCCTGCAGCATCGCCTCGCGCCAGAGGCGCCCATCCGGACGCGACCGGCCATAACCTGCGCCGTCCCCGCCGACGACAACGAAGCGGGCATCGGGTCTTGTCTGTGCGACCAGCGCGGCGGCGCGCATGAATTGCGGATAGCCGCGATAGGGATCGAGGTCGCGGGCGACGAAGGTGACGATCTCGTCGCCGGCGCGAATCACGCTGCCATCGGGCAGTGTGAAACTGGCCTCCGCATTCGGCCGGGATAGCTGCGTATCGATGCCGTCATGGCAGATCGCGATCCGGTCCCGGATGCTGGCAGGGTACTGTCGGTGCTGCCAGCGCGTCGGGGTATAGGCGGCGTCGATGGCCTGCAGGGTCAGGAGTTGCGCGGCATTGCGCATTCTCAGCCGCATCCGCTCGGCGTCCGTCGCTTCGTCCGCGGGTTCGAAGTCAAAATCCGAGTCCCGATCGTTGTAATAGTACTCGCAATAGCCGAGCATCGGCGTGTCCGGCAGCACGTCCTTCGCGAAGAGCAGCCCACCCCAGCCGGTATGGCCGATGATGACGTCGGGTCGTTCATTGCGCGGCAGTCGCCGCAGGACGGAAGCCACGGCTTCGCCTGTCCTGACGTGATATTCCGTCGCGGCGAGGCTGGGGCTCGCCGTTACGGGTCCGCTGACGGTGTAGAGAATCTGGCGCAGTCCGGGACGGACGGCTTCCGCATGTTCCGTGACCAGCGTCACCTCGGCGCCGTCGCCGAGGAGGCGCCCGATCAGGTGAGCGAATTGACCAGATCCTGAACGATGAACGAATAAGACGCGCATGACGCCAGCAGAACCCCTCCATAGCGCAGGGCGTCGCTCCAGAGTTGCTCGAGACGCCGCAAGGTGTCGTAGGTCGTTCGCATGTCCGGTTCGACGTCGAGATCCTGGCTCGGGCCGAACTGGTTGCTCTCATCGAGCTGCTTGAGTCGCTCGACCAGAAGCTGGCCCTTGGGGGACAGCGAGATTCGGGCAAGCCGCCGGTCACGCGGCGAGGCGCCGCGCTCGAGATAGCCGCTCTCGACCAACTGCTTGAGGTTATAGGAGGCGTTCGAGCCGAGGTAATAGCCACGGTCGAGCAGGTCGCGCACCGCGATCTCCCCAGTGCCGATCGTCAGCAGCACCATCACCTGCGAGGGCGAAACATCATCGACGCCCAGCCGGGTCAACTCCAGGCGCAGATAGTCGAGAAAGCGCCGGTGGACCCTGTCGATCAGGCGGGCGAGGTCGAGCTGGGTGACGGTGTTCCTCGAAATTCCATTGTCCGAATCAGTTTTCCGCTCTGGTCGGCCGGGCTGGCCGTTGACTGCGGCACCCAGGAACTGGGCGCCGTATTGCGGTTTCGAATGCATTCTCTACTCCGCCTCGTTTGAAAATGGGCACCCCGCCCGAAGAAAACCCCTTCTGGAGTGGAATAGCCTATACGCAAAGCACATGCCATCGACGATATGTGGAAACTAAGATTGTAGCAATTTTTTGATAGGTATAAACTGTTTCAAAATTCAAAGTATTGCGTTTTTTGGCCATATTCCTCTTTAATAATCGAAGATATTCGATTCTTAGTCTGTCATCATAACGACACTCCTAGCGCAACATGCTAGTAATCGATCGTGTCCCCTTCTAGCGATATTTTGTGGTTGATGATTGGCCGTCACCCCGGCCGATCCGGACCCCTCTGCAACGGAGATATGAATGAAGGTCGCAGCCTCGGCGCCCGATGGTTTGATCCGTGAACTGCAGCGCTCCTTTGCCGGTGGCCTTGCCTATGCGGCCTTCCTGAGTTTCTGCGTCAACATCCTGTTGCTGACCGTGCCGATGTTCATGGTGCAGGTACAGGACCGTGTCATCGTCAGCCGCAGCTTCGACACGCTCACCATGCTGCTGGTGATCGCGATCGCAGGTCTCGTTCTCTACGGCGTCATCGAGTTCATTCGCTCCCTGACCTTCCAGACCATGGCGAGCGGCTTCGCCCGGCGCCTCAATCTGCCGGCGCTGGAAGCGGCCGTCAGTGCTTCGCTCGAACAGGGCTCGGCCCAGGCCACCCAGGCGATTCGCGACCTGAACGATATCCGCTATTTCATTGCGAGCTCGGCCATCGCGACGCCGCTCGAGGCGGCCTGGTCGCCGATCTTCCTTGCCGTGCTCTTCGCCTTCCACCCGGTTTACGGGCTCGTAGGTGCAATCTCGCTGGTCATATTGCTGATGCTCGGCGTGCTCTCCGACGTGCTGACGCGCCGCGTGCTGAAGGAGGCCAACGAAGAAGGCGTCGCCAGTATCAATGATGTCGGGGCCAGCCTGCGGCACGCCGAGACGATCGAGGCCATGGGCATGCTGCCGGCTCTGGCCAGGCGCTGGCGCGGCAAGCAGGTGGCGATGATCGAGCTGCTCGATCTCGGCACGCGCCGCGGCAAACTGATTGCAGCCGTGACCCGCGCCTCGCGCATGACGATGCAGCTCGCGATCTATGCGACCGGTGCCACGTTGATCATCAAGAACGAAGTCTCGGTGGGCACGCTGATGGCGGCGAGCATCCTGCTCGGCCGCCTGCTGGCGCCTTTCGATTCGATGATCTCCGACTGGCGGCAATGGGTGCTCGCGGCCGCCGCATGGAAGCGCGTTCGCGATCTGCTGCTGCTCGGCTCGTCACGGCGCCAGACCACCGCCAATCCACCGACCCAGGGCGATCTGGTGATCGACCGCGTCGTCTACGCTCCGACCGGTGCCGAGCAGACGGTCATCAAGAGTGTCTCGTTCTCATTGTCGCCGGGCGAGGTGCTCGGCATCGTCGGCCCGTCTGGAGCCGGCAAATCGACTCTGGCGCGACTGCTCGTCGGGGTTCTCAAGCCGAATGTCGGCGGCGTCTATCTCGACGGTCACAATGTCTATCTCTGGGAGCGCGCCTCCTTCGGCGCCATGGTCGGCTATCTGCCGCAATCGGTCTCGCTGCTGAACGGTACCATCGCCGACAATATCGCCCGGATGCGTGTTCCGGAGCCGCAGGCCATTCTCGAGGCCGCCCGGACTGCCGGCGTGCATGAGCTGATCGGGCGCATGCCGCTCGGCTACGACACGAACGTCAATGACGGCGACTTCAAGCTCTCGGGCGGCCAGCGCCAGCGTATCGGCCTCGCCCGGGCGCTATACGGCGCGCCGCGCCTGCTGGTGCTGGACGAGCCCAATGCCAATCTCGATGCGGAAGGCGAACAAAGCCTGATCCGCGCCATCAATGCCGCACGCGACGGCGGTGCCATGGTCATCCTGATCGCGCATCGCCCCTCGGTGATGCAGATCGTCGACAAGATCCTGGTGCTGCGCGAAGGCAGGATCGCCCAGTTCGGACCGCGTTCCGCGATCGCCGGCATGATCACGCCTGGTGGTCTCGTCGAAATCGAACCCAAGCCGCAGACCGGCGCGAGCAAGCCCCGCGAGGTGACGGCATGAGCAAGCTCCCAGCCCCCATGAGCATGAGCCGCGCGCTCGTCCCGGTCACCCCCGTCGAGGAGCCGGAGGAGCGGATGCCCTCGCTGCGCAATCTCGTGCTGGCCGGCGTCAGCGCGATCGCGATCGGCTTCGGCGGCTTCGGGGCCTGGGCGGTGACGGCAAGGCTCGACAATGCTGCCGTCGCGGTCGGTACCGTCGTGGTCGACAGCAAGCGCAAGACCGTCAGCCATCTCGAGGGCGGGGTCCTGAAGATGCTGCTCAAGCTTGAAGGGGACCGCGTCGTCAAGGATGAGCCCCTGCTACGGCTCGAGGACGCACGTGCCCGCGCCGAGCTGCAGCAACTCCACGGCAAGCGCGTCGGCTTCGAGGCCAGGCTGGCCCGGCTGCGCGCCGAGCAGAACAACGCGACGGAGATCGACTTTCCCGATGATCTCAAGATGGCGGGAACGCCGATCGCGCAGGAGGTCATCAGAGCGGAACGCAAGCTCTTCCAGGCGCGCACCCAGGTCTATGACGGGCGCATCAGCATCCAGAAGCGTGTCATCGAGCAGCATCAGGCCGAGACCGAGGCGCTTCAGGCCCAGATCGAGGCGACGCGCTTTCAGCGTAGCCTGATCGACGAGGAGGTCCGCGTGGTCGGGGACCTCTACGAGAAGCGCTATGCCAAGCGCAGCCAGCTCGTCGAACTCCAGACCAAGCAGAGCGAGCTTGCCGGGCGCAGTGGCGAAGCCGCGGCCCGCAAGGCCAAGGCGGAGCAGGCGGTCGCCGGCGCGCAGCTCGAGATCACCTCGCTCGGCCTCGAACGGCAAAACGAGATCGCCAAGGATCTGCAGGATAGCCAGCTCGCCTTGTCCGAGGTGGTCGAGCGCATCGTTCAGGCTGAGGACGTGCTGCGCCGCCTTGTGGTCATGTCCCCGCAGGAGGGTATCGTCGCCAATATCCGGGCGCGGACCGCCGGAAGTGCGATTGCCGCCGGGGAGGCCATTCTCGACATCGTGCCCGAGCGCGAGCCCCTGATCGTCGAGGCCAAGGTCGATCCGCGCGACATCGACTCAGTCAAGCTCGGTGCCGAGACGCGGGTGCGCCTGACCGCCTTCAATGCGCGGCTGATGCCGCCTCTGATCTCGAAGGTGACCTATGTCGCTGCCGACCAGCTTGTCGATGAGAAGACCGGCGTCGCCTATTTCATCGTCCGGGCCGAGATCACGCCAGAGAGCCTCGCCCAGAACAAGGTCACCCTTCATGCCGGCATGGCGGCAGAGGTGCTGATCGTGAACGGCTCGCGGCGCGCCGTGGACTATTTGCTGGCCCCCTTCGCCGAGAGCTTCAACCGGGCGTTCCGGGAGGACTGAACAGGGGCGGGCTGGTGCGAATTTTCGCAATGAATTCAGCAAAGTAAGAATACGTTTCGATTTATATTTCGAATTTTGAAATTCATTCAACGTATAACGCTCGACAATTAGAGAATTAATGGCAGTAAATCTTTTCGCGCCATAATATTGTCACAACAAAACTCTTGCTGCATCGCACATATTCGGTAGGCTTAGCTCCGTTGAGCAATGACGAGTCATCTGCTCGTCATTGGGGCGGCGCCGTTAGTCGGAGTGAGCGGCGAATGCGCGCCGGTCCTCAAGGCGCTTCAATCCACTCCCAGGAGGTGACTATGGCCACGATAGAAGGCAGCGCGTTCGACGACTTCTTGATCGGTAGCCGGTTCAGCGACGTGATCCACGCCGGAGCCGGAGACGACATCGTCAAGGGCGGCAACGGCGTCGACACGCTGTTCGGCGAAGAGGGTAACGACCTGCTTTTCGGAGATGGCGGCAACGACGCGATCTTCGGCGGCGAAGGCAACGATATCCTCTTCGGCGGCCAGGGTGACGACATCCTGTCCGGCGACGAGGGCAATGACGCGCTCTTCGGCGGCGAAGGCAACGACATCCTCTCCGGCGGAGCGGGCGACGACATCCTGCGCGGCAATGACGGCGATGATGTCCTGCTCGGCGGTGAGGGCAACGACATCCTGCAGGGCGGTCCTGGCGACGACATCCTTCAGGGTGGCGCCGGCAACGACGTGCTGCAGGGCGGCGACGGCACCGACGTGCTCATGGGCGGTGATGGCAACGACATCCTTCAGGGTGGCGCTGGCGATGATCTGCTCTTCGGCGGTGCCGGCAACGACATCCTGCATGGCGGCGCCGGTAGTGACGTCTTCGTCTTCGACGGCGGCGGCGGCAACGATCTCGTTCTCGATTTCGAAGCCGGCCACGACATGCTGCAGATCGCATCCGACATCAACGGCACCGGCGTGTCCTCGGCCGAGGACGTCGCCGCGCGCACGACGTCGGTCAACGGCAACGCCGTCGTCGATCTCGGCAATGGCGACACGCTCACCCTCGTCGGCGTCAGCGCCGAGGACGTCCAGAGCGATCCGAACTCCTACTTCACCGTCGCGTAACGACCTCGCGACGCCGGCCGCTCCGGCCGGCGTCGCCCCCCTTCAGTCGGAATCTGCGCCATGTTGACGATCACGCCCAGCCACTTGGCCGGCGATCAAAGCTCCAATCCCGAGTTGCTGCGGCTCGGCGGCTCGGTGTTCCTGCTGAGCTGGAGCCTCGATGGCCCGCTTGCTGATCGGCAGGTGGTTTCGCTGGCAAGCCGGGAGCGACGGGTCTCCTCAGCCTCGCTTACGCTGGGGCTTGGCGACGGGCGCACCCGGATCGTTTCGGTGTTCCGGCATACCGGCCATGACGAGATCATTGCGACCTTGTCCGGCGGCAATCTCGGTCCGGATCAGGCCGTCTCCTTCGACCCCGAATTCGTCCATGCGATGGCGGAGGCTCCCGAGATCCTGCGCGAACTGACGCCAGCCTCCAGAATTGCGCTTGCAAGCGCCCTGATCGCTACCTGGCCGACCCTGTTCAGCCTGCGCGAGACCAGTGCCTATCTCGGCTTCCTGCGCCAGTTCCTTCTCGCCTTGTCGCGCAAGCCGACACCGGTCCTGCCCGTCGCAGCCCTTCCCGAAGGCAAGGTTCTCCTCGAATCCTCGGTGCCCGCGCGCCTGGAGGCCGTCAAGGCCGCCTATTGGCTCGGCCCTGCAAGCCTGACGCGCATCGTCGCGCGTCCGCGGCTCGGCAAACCTGACCGGAGCGCGCGCCGCTCGCTGCACCTGATCCTCGATGAGCCCCAGCCGCGCGGAGCGGGGCTGCTCGTCCTGCACAGCGATGTCGGGCTGATCGTCCGCGCCCTTCCCGAACGTGCCACGGCGCCGACGCTCGGCCGCTGGTGGGCCGGGAAGGCCAGCGAGCATGACGATCTGCGCAGCTGGCTCGTCGAGCAACTGGCCGGCCAGTCCGAACAGGGCCGCCTGCTCGCGATCGAGATGCAGCGGCGACTGCCCTTGCCGGTCCAGAGCGTCCGTCGTCGCGACGACCTGCCCTCGGCGGAACTCGATCTCGCGGTCTCGACCCCTGCCGGCCTGCTGCTCGGTGGCTGGTACCGCGATTCGGACGGTCTGCTCGATCAGATCCTCATCCATCGCAGCACAGGCGCGCCGAGCCCGATCGGCGACCGGATCGCGCGATTCCCGGCCCTGATGGCCGAGCCCGGCGGCGACAACCGGGCCGTGACCGGCTTCCTCGGGCTCGTGCCCGACTATGCCGGCGGCGCTCCTGTCCTGCAGCCGCGCTGCGAGCTGAAGCTGAGATCGGGGACCACGCTTTTCCTGCGCCCGGCGCCGCAGCCCGCCGACATCGCGACCATCCGCGCCCGGGCCCTGGCCTCAATCCCGCCGCAGCACCTCACGGCTGAAATCCTGCAGCAGAGCCTCGCGCCGGTGCTTGCCGCGTGCCAGTCCGCGCTGCGCGACAGCCTGCCGGAGCCGCGGCTGCGGACAATCGGCACCCTGCCGGACCGGCCGGGTGTCTCGGTCGTGATCCCGCTCTACCGCGTCTATGACTTCCTGCGGATCCAGGTGTCGGCCTTTGCAGCCGATCCCTGGTTCGTCGAGAAGGCCGAGCTGATCTATGTGCTCGATTCCCCCGAGCATGAGGCTGAGGTCGCGCATCTGCTCGGCGGCCTGCATCTCGCCTATGGCCTGCCGATCCAGCTTGTGGTGATGGGCCGCAATGGCGGCTTCTCGGCCGCCTGCAATGCCGGGGCCGAGGCGGCGCGTGGCGATGTGCTCGCGATGGTCAATTCGGATGTGATCCCAAGCGAGGCCGGCTGGCTGCCCGCGCTGGCGCGCAAGCTCGACCGGCGCGGGCGTGTCGGCGCCGTCGGGCCCAAACTGCTCTATGACGACGGCTCGCTGCAGCATGCCGGCCTCCTCTTCAAGCGGGACCGTCACGGCGTCTGGCTCAACCATCATTACTTCAAGGGCATGCCGGGCAGCTATGGGCCCGCCAATGTCGAGCGGCTCGTACCGGGCGTCACCGGCGCCTGCATCATGTTGCCGCGTTCGCTCTTCAACGAGGTGGGTGGCTTCGACGACAGCTATGTCATCGGCGACTACGAGGATAGCGACCTCTGCCTGAAGATCCGGCAGGCCGGCTTCGGCATCAAATATGTGCCGTCCGTCGCGCTCTATCATCTCGAGCGCCAGTCGATCTCGAAGAGCCTGGACTACACCCGCGGCGTCGCCTCGCAGCACAATGCCTGGCTGCAGACGAGCCGCTGGGATGCCCAGATCGATGCGTTGATGGCCGATGAATCGGCTTTGCCACGCAAGGCGGCGCCCGCGCGCGACGCCGAAATTCTTCCCCGTACCGTCCTCAGGAGGGCAAACGCTGCATGACGGCGACCCTGGCACTGCGTCCCACCGAGCCCGGTCCGGGCGCGATCCTCAACCCTCCCGGCAAGGAATTCGACTGGCTGCTCGACCATATCCGCACCAACCGCTTCCTGCCGCATCCGCCGGCCGAGAACATCTTTGTCGGTGACGGCGACTACCGCGAGATCGGCGCGGAATTCCTGGGTCACTACGTCCGGATCGGCCGCTTGCAGCCGACGGAGCGTGTCTTCGACATCGGCTGTGGCATCGGCCGCATGGCGGTGCCGCTGACGCAGTATCTCGATCCGTCGAAGGCGAGCTACGACGGGGTCGACCCCGTGATGGACGGCATCCTCTGGTGTGCCCAGACGATCACGCCGGTCTACCCGCGCTTCCGCTTTCAGCGGCTCGACATCGCCCATCCCCTCTACAATCCGCAGGGCTCGCTGCCCGGTACCGAAGTCGCCTTCGGCTTCGCGAACCAGAGCTTCGATTTCATCACGATGGTCTCGGTGGCGACGCATCTGCCGCCGGAAGAACTGACCGTCTACCTCAAGGAAGCTTGTCGCCTGCTTGCGCCGGGAGGGCGCCTGTTCCTCACCGCCTTCGCCATTGACGGGCAGCCGACCGGACAGGAGCGCCTGAAGTTCAAGCGCTGGCGCGAGGGGCCGGGCTGGTACGCCATCGAGGAGGCACCGCTTGCTGCCGCCGGCATCGAGGAGGAATTCCTGATCGCGCAGACGCAAGCTGCCGGGCTGCTCGTCGAGAGCCTTGGACGCGGCCATTGGCGCGGCATCAACGCACCGCATTACCAGGACGTGCTGATCGCGACCAAACCGGAGCGCAGCCGATGAGCCGCCGCATCCTCGTCGTCGCGCATAACCATCCAGATCTGCATCCCGGTGGCACCGAGATTCTGGCTCATGACCTTGCCGGCGGCTATCGCGAGCAGGGCTGCGACGTGCTCTTCCTCGGCGCAACCAACGCGATCCACCGCGAGGCGCATCCCGGCACGGCATTGCAGGCTACCGGAACCGATGGCGATGTCCTGCTGTGGAGTGGCCATTTCGACCGCTTCTACCTCAGCCAGATCGATCACTACGGCACCCTGCAGGATCTCGCGGGCCTGCTCCAGGAATACCGGCCGGATGTGATCCACATCCACCATCTCGTGCTGATCGGGGCCGAGTTCCTGACGTTGGCGCGACGCCTCCTGCCGGCGGTGAAGATCGTGATGACGCTGCACGACTATTACCCGATCTGCCATAATGACGGGCTGATGGTGCGGCCGACCGACAAGGAGCGCTGCACGGCAGCTTCTCCGACACGCTGCCGGGGCTGCTTTCCCGGAATCGGCTCCGACCGCTTCCTGCTGCGCGAGCGCTTCCTGAAGACCCATCTCGCAGCGGTGGATCAGTTCGTCGCGCCGAGCCGCTTCCTGCGCCAGCGCTATGTCGACTGGGGGCTGGCGCGCGACCGCATCGACGTCATCGAGAACGCCCGCCCGGCTCGCGAGCCGGCGCCGCACCGGGCCAAGCGCGGGCCCCGTGCCAGCTTCGGCTATTTCGGCAACGTCAATCCCTGGAAGGGAGTGCTGGAGCTGGTCAAGGCAGCCTCGCTGCTCAGTGCGTCGGGCCTGCGCGGCTTCGAATTGCGCATCCATGGCGGGGCCCCGTTCCAGAGCGAGGCCTTCGTTGCGCAGTTCGAGACGGCGCTCGCGGCGTCGGACGGCATGGTCACCCATTGCGGTCCCTATCATCGCGAGGAGATGCCGGAGCTGATGGCCGAGATCGATTGGGTGGTGATGCCCTCGATCTGGTGGGAGAATGCCCCGCTCGTCATCCAGGAGGCGTTCCAGCACCGCCGCCCCGTCATCGCCAGCGGTATCGGCGGCATGGCGGAGATGGTGCGGGATGGCATCGACGGGCTGCATGTCCGGCCGGGCGATCCGGCCCAGCTTGCCCGGACCTTGCGGCGCGCGGTCGAGGAGAAGGGCCTGTGGGAGCGCCTCGTCGACGGCATCCGGCCCCAGCCGACCATCACTGAATGCACCACGGCGCATCTCGCGCTGTTCGACAGGCTCACACTCGCGGAGGCGGCATGACGGTGATGCGCGATCCCGACGGAACCGAGCGGCTGCCCAATGTCGTTCCGGCGCGCCTCAATGGCCGAGTCGATGCCCTCGACGGCAACCGCCTGCATGGCTGGATCTGGGATGAAACCCGTCCCGAGGAGCGGCTCAAGGTCCGGCTCAAGCTTGATGGGCGGGTTGCGCTGGAGGCCGTCGCAGACCAGAGCCGCATCGACCTTCGCCGCAACGGCATTGGCGACGGGCGCCATGCCTTTGCGATGGAACTCGATGACACGCTGGTCGCAGCCCGCGATCGGCTGAGCATCGTCGGCGTCTCTCCGAGCACGGATCTCGAGCTCGAGCTCAGATTACCGCCGCCGGCGGAGCTCGCAGCCGAGGCTGCGATCGCCGTGCCGCTTGCGCGCTTCTTCGATCGCGTCGAGGCGTTGATCGCGCTCAACCGGCGTGGGCAGCTCGCCCAGAAGGAACTCGTCGAGAAACTCGACGAGATGACGACGCGCATGGCGGACCGCGGCGTACAGCGCGACGAGGCAGCGGAGGCCGCGCGTGCCGACCATATTTCCCAGCGCCTGGCCGAGCTCGATGTCTTCCAGCTCCGTTTCGATGCGACGCTGCGCAGCTTCGACGAGCGCCTGGTCACGATCCGCAAGGAGGCGCAGCGCCCGATGCGGCAGGCGACCATCCTGCTCGGTTCGCTCTCCGGGCTCGCCGCATTGATGTCTTTCGTGACCCTGACCCTGATCCTGCTGGACCGGTGATGCGATGAGTGAAGTGATCGTCCCCGATCAGACCCGGATCAGCCCGGCGCCGACCGTCGCCTGGACGCCGCTCGGCGAGAACGCCATCCTGATCATGAGCACCTGCGACGCGATGCCGGGCAAGGTGCCTGTCGCCGTCGACGGCAATCCGCGCAACAAGGCCGAGACCATGGCGCTGACCTGGCGCCGGCCGCAGGCCGAGGCCCCGGCAGCCATCGGCTTCCTTTGCCTCGCACCTGCGCCCGCGACCGACCGATCCGGCTCCGGCGCCCTGCTGCTCGGTCGTCCCGGCCGGCCGCTGCGCCTCGTGCTGGCGTCGAAGCCGCTGCCGCTGCAATCCTTCCTTGCCGGCCTTGCCGAGGATTCGGGGCAGGCTTTCCCAATGGTTGTCGACGGGCTCCTGGAGATCCTGCTCGCCGGAAAACCCAATCCGCGCCGCCTGCGTGCTGCCTCGATGCTGCTCCAGTCGATCGCCAAGCCCGGCGGCTTCGTCGAGGTCATGGGGCCGATCGACGACGGCGTTTTCATTCAGGGCTGGACCTCCGATTTCTCGGCAGGCCGGACCAAGCTGCTGATCGCCCATGGCGGGCTGTCCTTCGCCGTTCTGGAGGCAGGAACCTTCGAGCGTGACGATCTTGCCGACGGCGCGCGGGGCTTCTTCGGCCTGCTCGAAGAATGCCAGATCCGCCATCCCAGCGAGATCGAGCGTCTGTTCTTCCGCGCCACGGATGGCTGGCGCGCGCTCGATGTCTATGAGCGCCATGTCCTGCTCGAACCGATCACGGTTCCCGGTCATTTGCGAGACGGGCTGCAGCGCGGCAGCGCGCCACAAGCGACGTCGGACAAGCTCCGGCGTGCCTCGCAGCGCTTCGATGGCCGCGACACGGTTGCATTGCTGGAGGCGCCGGTGCGGGCCGGCATCGACGACGCGACCATCGTGGAGGGCACCGGCACGCTGATCATCGGCTGGCTGTTCGATCCGGACCGCCATGTCAGCGCGGTGACCCTGCGCTCCGGAAGCCAGTCCTGCGTGCTCGACCGCGTCTGGACACGCGTGTCGCGTCCGGACGTCGCCGATGCCTTTGCAGGCGACCCACGCTTTGCGCATATGCTCGGCGGCCGGCGCAACAGTCACGGCTTCATCGTCTTCGCACCGAAGCTCACGCCCGAGCCCGGGCAGCCGCTCTATCTCGAGTTCGAGATCGAGGGATCCGGCCCTGCCTTCCTGCCTTTGGAGGCCGGGCGCGGCCAGCCGCGGCGCACGCTCGAGCGCGTCTTCGCGCTGCTTGATCCGAAATCCTCGACCGCAGCCTCGGTGGTCGAACGCCAGATCGCTCCCGCCTTGCAAGCCGCCGAGATCGCCCCGCCGCGCGTGATCGAGACCTTCGACATCGGCGCCTTCAAGGCCGATGCGAATCTGGGGCTGGTGATCGGCCTCGACCATCGCCAGCGCGAGCTCTCCTCGCTCTTTGCCCTGCTCGCGATCGACCCCGAGATACGCCCGGTGCCGATCGTGCTCGCGGTCCCCGGCGAGAGCTTCGACCGGGTCGGTGCCGAGGCACGCCGGCTTGCTCGCTTCTACGGCCTCGCGGTGCGGCTTGCGCTCGTCGATGGGGTCGAGGATGCCTGCGACGCGATGGAGGCCGGCGCGCGCGCCTGCCGCTTCCAGACCATCGCGTTACTCTCGGGGGCCGCGCAGATCCGCATGCCCGGTTGGCTCGGCCGGCTTGAGCGCGCGTTCAAGGCGCGCGGCGGACAATGCGTCGCGAGCCCGACGCTGCTCTTCGAAGACAACTCGATCCGCTGGGCCGGCGCCTGGATGGAAGGGGAGGGGCCGAGCCGGCGCGTCTTCAACCGCTTCGTCGGCTATCCCCTGGAGGCGATCGGCAATCTCGGCCCGATGGAAGTCGCGGCCGGCGCCACCGAATGCTGCGTGATGTCGCGCGCGGCCTTCATCGAGGCGGGCGGCTTCGCCCGCAACTACTTCACGACGGCCGAAAAGGGCCTCGATCTCTGCCTGAAGCTCAGGATGAACGGCTTCCCCTCGATCTGGGTGCCGGAGGTCGAGGTTTACGTCGTCGATGATGGCGAGATGGCGCGGCCGCATCTGGTCTCGCTTGCCCAGCTCGCCGACCGCTCCAGCTTCGACCGTCGCTGGGCGCTGGCCGTTTCGAACATGCGAGGATGATGATGCGCGTACTCGTCGTGTCCCATGGACACCCGACCCTGTCTCTCGGCGGCGCCGAAATCGCCTCCTACAACCTGCACAAGGGCCTGCAGGCAAGCGAAGGCCTCGACGCGCATTACCTCGCCCGTGTCGGCTCGCCGACGCCGCGCCATGCCGGCACGGCGCTGATGAGCCTGCGCCAGCGTGGCGGCGAGCTGCTCTACTACGCCGAGGAATACGATCACTTCCTGCTCTCGAACCGGAACACCGAGGAGATCGAGCGCGATTTCGTCCGCGTGCTGCGCGATCTGAAGCCGGATGTGGTGCATTTCCACCATTTCATCGGGCTCGGGCTCGAATGCCTGTTCGCGGTGCGGGACACGCTGCCCGACGCTCTCATCGTGGTGACCTTCCACGAATATCTCAGCATCTGCCATCACCACGGCCAGATGGTGAAGACCGGTGCCTTCAAGCTCTGCTACCGGGCTTCGCCGACCGATTGCAATGCCTGCTTCCCGGATATCGCACCCGGCCGCTTCCTGGCGCGCGAGACCTTCATCCGGGGCATGCTCAATCTCGCCGATCATTTCATCTCGCCGAGCCGCTTCCTGGCCGAGCGCTACCAGGATTGGGGCCTCTCGGCCGATCGCTTCTCGGTGATCGAGAACGGAATCGACGTTGCCGAGGTCGCGCCGCCCCGGCCCTTGCCGGACAAGGCAGCACGGCGGTCGCGCTTCGCCTATTTCGGCCAGCTCACGCCCTACAAGGGGGCCGATGTGCTGATCGACGCGGTCACCCGCATTCCGGAAGCCGTCTGGGGCGAGGATTCCATCCTGCTCGTCTATGGCGGCAATCTCGAGCGCCAGCCCGAGGCCTACAAGAAGAAGTTCGCGGAGCTCGTCGAGAATGCCGGTCGGCGGGTGCGCTTCTGCGGTGCCTTCCAGAACCATGAAATGCCGAACCTGATGCGCTCGGTCGACTGGGTGGTGATGCCGTCGGTCTGGTGGGAGAACTCGCCGATCGTGATCCAGGAGGCCTATTTCCATGGCCGCCCGATCCTTTCGAGCAATATCGGCGGCATGGCGGAAAAGATCGTCGACGAGGTCAACGGCCTGCATTTCCGCTCGGGCAGCTCGGAGGACCTGGTCGACTGCATGACCCGTGCGCTGAGCGAGCCCGATCTCTGGTCGCGCCTGCGCGCCGGGATCACCCGGCCGCTCACCCATATCGACTGCGCAGCCCAGCATATCGCGCTTTACCAGCGCCTGATCGAGCAGCGCGGCATGCCGGTTCCGGCCAGTCGCGCGGCCACGCCAATGATCGCCTGATGCCAGAAGAAGCTGACACGAAAACCAGGGGAGACAGAACCATGGCCCGCATCCTCGTCATGATCCCGTCGGGAGAGGTCTACGACCATGACAATGTGCGTTGGTACAGGCACGCGGACCTCGCGAGCCATATCAATCACTACCATAATATCGGCGACGCCTTCGTCTTCGACTCTTCGTTGAAGCTGCTGAATTTCGAGAAGCTCGACGTTCTGCCGATCGCCAATCCGGACATGGCGCTGATCGACCGGATGAATGCGGAATACGACTACGTCTTCCTGCGCGGTTCGAACTACGTCCACGCCGAGATGAAGTGGAGCCAGACGGCCGATGTGCTGCGCCGGCTCAAGATTCCGGTCATCGCCTTCGGCATTGGCGCGCAGGCTCCGGTCAGCGGCAAGCTTGAGCTCAGCGAGGACACCAAGACCGTACTCAGGCTGATGGCGGATTCGACCGCCTCGCTCGGCGTGCGCGGCACCTATTCGGCCGAGATCCTCAACGAGATCGGCATCAAGAATGTCCGGATCATCGGCTGTCCCACGGCGTTCCGCGCCAACAAGCCGGATCTCGCGATCAAGTTGCCTGCACTTGATAGCGTGAAGAAGGTCGGCATCACGCTGCGGCGCGAGGTCTCGCCGACCTATGCGCAGGACATCAAGCGCTACCTCACCTTCCACCGCGACCTCGTGAAGTCGCTGGCGGGCCGGTTCGAGGCGACGCTGATGGCGCAGGGCGAGATCGAGGAGAAGAAGCTCGCGCTGGGAACACCGGAGCAGAAGGAGGAGGCGATGGCGGCGCTGCGCCGGAACGAGTGGGCCACCTCCTGGTACCTCGATGAGGCGATGGAGGCGCTCTATCGCGGCCGGATGTTCTATTCGGACGTGGTTGCCGACTACGAGAATCTCGTGCGCAGCCTCGATCTCGTGCTTGGCTACCGGCTGCACGGCAACCTGATGGCGCTCGCCAACGGCACGCCCTCGATCTACTTCACCTATGACAGCCGCACGGTCGAGTTCGCCGAGACCTTCCAGATCCCGAGCTTCGACGTTTTCTCCGGCCAGGATTTCAGGCTGGAAGAGCATTGGGATCAGGCGCGCTTCGACCGCTTCAACACGACCTACGCCCAGGTCTACGCCGCGATGCGCGACTTCCTGGTCGAGAACAAGGTCGACACCAAGATGCGCGCACCGGCGCCCAGGGCGGCGCTCGCACCCGCCATTCCCGAGGCCGAACGAAAGGTGGCCTGATGGCGGAACGCACCATCCTTGCGGCCACGCTAGCGGCCTTGCCGCTGCTCGCCGTTCCGCACCTGTCGTTTGCGCAGGCTCCCGGCTATCGCGTCGAGATCGTTCCCGGCGCCATGGAGGAGACCGTCTACGCCTGGTCGCGCCAGCGCTGCGAGGAATGGCATATTCCAGACGCACCATTGCGGGCCTTCCGCAATCAGAATGGTGCGGTGGTCGCCTTCGCCAGCAATTACCGCAACCGCGCCATGGCCGGCCCCAGCCTCGACCGGATCGGGATTTCCTGTTCGGTTTCCTACGAGGCCAAGAGCAGTCCCGACCCGAGCGAGTTCAGTGACAAGAACTGGCTCACCGCGACATGGACCAGCGACGGTCGCGACGTCTTCGGGCTGGTTCATGCGGAGTACCATGCCGACCGCTACGGCACCGCCTGCCGTTTCAAGGACAGGATGAGCTGCTGGTACAATGTCGTGACGGCCGCGCATTCGACCGATGGCGGGCGCCATTTCAGCGCAGAGCCGCGCCAACTCGTCGCCGCGCCCGCCTTCCGCCAGGATGTCGGCCAGGGGCGCCATCGCGGGTTCTTCAACCCGTCCAACATCATCGAGCGGGACGGCGCCTGGTATGCGCTGATCGCGACCACCGGCGGCGAGGGCCAGAAGGGTGGTGTTTGCCTGTTCCGCAGCACCGACATCAAGGACGCCGCCTCATGGCGGGCCTTTGACGGTACCGACTACACGGTGCGCGCGGTCGATCCCTATCGCGAGGACCTCTCGCAGGCGAAGCCCTGCCAGCCGCTCAAGGGACTGCCGACCACGGTCGGCTCCGTCACCAAGCACGAGCCGAGCGGACTTTATCTGGCCGTGCTCCATCTCGGTCCCGACCCCAGCCAGGGGATCGCGGGCGGCCGCGTCGCCTATAGCTGGTCCGCGGATCTGCTGCGCTGGTCGCCGCTGCAGACGCTCGTCGTGCAGCCGACGATGTGGAGCAAGAACTGCGCGGACACGACCCGCTACGCCTATGGCGCGGTTGCCGACCCCGACTCCACTTCGCGCAATTTCGAAACGACCGGGGACGAGGCGTTCCTGTTCATGACCCGGATGCGGGTGAAGGACTGCAAGCTCGGTCCCGAGCGCGACCTCGTCCGCGTCAAGATCCACATCGTGAAGGACCAGCCTTGAAAATTCTGCGTGCCACAACGAACGAGATCGTCGTCTCCGTCGCGAAGCGTCCCGATGGGGCTTGGCCGGCGCTGCGCCTGCGGCTGGACGGTCAGGATTATGCGACGATCCTGCCGGGCGCGGTGATAACCGGCGACGCGGCCGTTGCCGAGCTCACCATCCCGCTGCCCAGGCTCGCCGACGGTCGGCCGCGCGAGATCGCGGTGCTTGATGCCGAGAGCGGCAAGATCGCGCCCGGCTCGGGCCTCGCCCCGATCGCGACCGAGAAAAAGCTGCGCGCACTGGTGATCTACCCGGCCGGCGAGGTCTACGAGCACGACAAGGTGCGCTGGTACCGGGCACCGATGGAGAAGCTGCTCTCCGACTATTTCAACATCGGCGACATGATCGTCTTCGACTCGACGCTCAAGCTTCTGCGCTATGCGCATCTCGAGCCGATGAAGATCATGAATCCGATGGAGGCCGATATCGAGCGCTATGCCAGCGAGTTCGACTACGTCTTCGTCCGCGGCTCGAATTTCATCCATGAAAAAATGGAGTGGTTCCGTGCCGTCGAGGTGCTGGAGAAGGTCAAGCTGCCGGTCTACGCCATCGGTGTCGGCGCGCAGGCGAGCCAGAACCGCGCCATTGAACTGCCGGACGCCTCGAAGCGGTTCTGGCAGATCGTTTCCGACCGCTGCGCCGCCATTGGCGTACGCGGCGCCTTCAGCGCCGAGACGCTGCGCCATAACGGCATTCGCAATGTCGACGTGGTCGGCTGCCCCTCGATCTTTCGGACCCGCAAGCGCGATCTCGCCATCCGGGTTCCAGACCAGCGCGAGATCCGCAAGGTCGCCTTCAGCCTCAGGCGCGAGGCGGACAAGAGCTATACCGCCGACCCGGAAGCCTATCTGCGCAACCAGAAGGCCGCGCTTCTCAAGGTCGATCGCCAGAGCGAGATGGTGATGTCTTCGCATGGCGAGCAGGAGGAGAAAGCCTTCTTCCTGCGCGACGAGAAGGCGATGGAGAAGGCCGTTGCCGAGTTCGTTCACACGGGCTGGTGGAGTGGCTCCGATGATGCGGCGATGCGCCGGATCTACGAGAAGCAGCTTTTCACCTTCTTCGATGTCGAGCGCTATGACGCATTTGCTCAGGGGCTCGATCTCGCGGTCGGCTACCGCGTCCACGGCGTGCTGCCGGCGGTGGCGCAGGGCGTGCCGGGCGTACTCGTCGCCTATGACACGCGCAGCCAGGAACTGGCCGAGACCCTGAAGATCCCTGTCGTACCGGAGTCCGCCCTCGCCGAAGGCGGGTGGCGAGCTGTCTATCAGGAAGCTCAGCTCAACACGCTCGCGAAGAGCTATGCCGCCTCCTACGACCGCATGCGTGACTTCCTCGACAGGAACGGCGCCCCCCACCGGATGTGAGGCTGACCCGTTGTCCTGAACCCTGATTATTGAAGGGCGAGGGCGAGCTTCGCCGCAGCGCGTAAGCTATGGGGGCGCCTGAACTGAACACCCTGAAAAAGGCCGGCGGCAAGGTGTCGACGGCCAGGAGCGGCAGGAGCAGACCATGAAGATCGAATACGACGCGGGCACCGCGCTCACGATCATGCGCGGCAATCCGGTGCGCGGCTGGATCTCGGGCAAGCCCGAGCGCATGGCCAAGGAGCGGCTGACGACCGGCAACTATCTCTCGGTCGAGCATAAGCCGAAGTTCCAGATCGATCCGGCCTGGCCGATTTTTACGATGGGCTCCTGCTTCGCGCGCGAGGTCGAGAACGTCCTGATGATGCGTGGGCTGTCGCTCCTGCTCGAAGGCCACGGCGTTCCCGCCGAGCATTTCGAGAGCTGGAACGAGGCGACGGGCCGCGGCGGCGGTGCGGCGCGTGGAAGTTTGAGTCGCGGCGCGCTCAACAAGTACTCGGTGCGGTCCATGACGCATGAGCTCAAGCGCGTCCTGCTCGACGAACCCTATCCGAACGAAGGGCTGATCGAGCTCGCGCCCGACCAGTGGTTCGATCCCCATGCCAGCGGCCTGAGATTGCTCGACCAGCAGACCGCCCTTGCCAATCGCAAGCGCCTGACGGCCGCGACCGCGCGGATCAGGGAGGCGCGGATCTGCTTCTTCACGCTCGGGTTGACCGAGACCTGGCTCGACTCCGAGACCGGGCTCGCCATGAACATCCATCCCGGCCCGACCTGGCTCTCGCGCATGCCCGAGCGCTTCCGTTTCGTCGATTACGGTTACGAGGCGACCCTGAACGACATGCTCGATACGATTGCGCTGATCCGCGAGCACTGCCATCCCGAGATGCGCTTCATCGTCACCGTTTCGCCCGTGCCGCTAGGAGCGACGTTCAAGGATGCCGATGTCATCGTGGCCAACAGTGCCTCGAAATCGGTGCTGCGCGCCGTCACAGAGGAACTCTACCGGCGCTTCGATTTCGTCGATTATTTCCCGAGCTACGAGATCGTCCTGAACTCGCCGCGCGCCATCGCCTTCGAGGAAGACCAGCTCCATGTCGCCCGCAACATGGTAGCAACCGTGATGGAGACCTTCGGGCGCAGCTATCTCGGTCAGACGATCGGTGCGGCTGGCAGCCCGGCCCTGGTCTGACGCAGGCTCGCCGGCTTCCGGTCAGTCTGTCCCCGTCCACACGGAGGTGATCGCCTCGATATCGGGGCGCCGGCGCTCGGTCGGCGCTTCCTTCGCCGTGCCGATATGGACGAGGCCCGCGAGCTTCTCGCCGCTCGAAAGCCCGAACAGGGCGTGCACGCCGGGGCTGTAGGCGGCCCAGCCGGTGAGCCAGTTCGCGCCGAAGCCAAGCGCGTGGGCTGCGGTGAGCAGGTTCATGCAGACCGCCCCGGCGGAGAGATCCTGCTCCCAGACCGGGACGCGCGCCTCGGGGTCGCTCTTGCTGACGACGAGGACGATCAGGGGCGCATAGGTCAGCGAGCGGCCGATGATCCCAGTGAATTTCTCGCGCTTCTCGGAATCCATCGCCGCGTTCTCGGTGGCATAGAGCCGCGAGACATGCTCGCTTGCCCGCTTGCGCGCTTCGCCGGCAAGCACGATGAAGCGCCAGGGTTCGAGCACGCCATGGTCGGGCACGCGGGCGGCGATCGTCAGGATGCGGGCCAGCGCTGCCGCATCTGGGCCCGGCTCGCTGAGCATCGTCATCCCGACCGAGCGGCGCGTTTCGAGCAGGCGCAGCATTGCCTCGCCATCCCCGGGCGCTGCGGCAAGGGCCGCCTGGCTCTGGTTCATGTCCTCACGTCCTCGATCGTTGGCGCTTGCGCGCGTGCCCGCGCCTGAAGCATCGGTCCGAAAAGTGGATAGCGGTTCTCGGGAAAGCCGATGCAAACCCTAAAACTCAGATCACCGATGATCTAAGCCCGGCCGGCAACCTCGACCAGCCTCAGATCGGCGATCGGCGCCGGTCTTGCCAGGCGCGCCAGGGCCGACTGCAGGGTGTCGATATCCTGCTCCGGGCTCGGCCGCCAGCCGCATGGACAAGCGTCCTCATGGCGATGGGCATCGGAGACCTCGCGATAGATCGAGCCGATCGCCTCGGCGGCGAGCCGCATCACGGTCATCGGGGCGAGCTGGGAATCGTGCAAGGCGTTGCAGAATGCCGTCATCACCACCTGCCGCAGCGCGGCGCGGGCGGCCTCGGTGTTCTCGTCATGGATCAGTTCAAGCGGCACGGTGCGCGTCCTCCAGTCGGCTGCTGGCCTTGCTCTGCGGTGTTGGTTCGACGCCCCGGGTCGAGCCCTCGAGCGCGGCGGTCAACAGATCGACGAGGCGCTGCATCCGCGCCGGCAAGGCCTGGTAGGCGGCCGGGCTCGCATTGGCCGGGCCCTTTGCGAAAGCGAGCGCGCGGCGCAGTTCGAGCAGCGTCGCCTTGGTCCGCAGCATTTCCCGGATGATGAGTTCGTCGCTTCGGCCGATTGCCGCAACCACGTCCCCTGCAGAAATCTCGCTCATCTCGATGCCTCGCCGTGACCGATTCTTACATGGCGAAACTCAGTACGCGCGAGGCTGTTGTTGTGCAACTTATTGTTTTCATTGAATAAATAGAACAGTTCGAAACTGCGAGGTGGCATTGGTGCCGCAAGGTCAGAATTATTCAGCCCCGGTTCATCGAGCGCACGCTAGGCGCCGTGCTGGCAGGCGTGCGCATCAACCGGGAAAACCCGGGGGTGTACGCGTGCTGTTCCGATCCGGGGGGATCATTGTTCTTGCTGAGATCTGTCGAAGCGCCTGGTGTTGCTGACAGCCTGCCCTCTGACCGGCAGGTCGCCTGGCGCTTTGCCGGTTTGACCGGCGGCTTCTGGCGCGGGGCGACCAGCGGCAAGGCCTGGTTCTGGACGCTGTCGCTGGCGGCCTCCATCATCTTCAGCGTCTTCGTCAATGTCACCGTCAATCGCTGGAACGGCTGGTTCTTCGATGCGCTGGAGAAGAAGGATACGGAAAGCGCGCTGACCGCGATGGCGGTCTTTCCGGTGCTCGCTGTCATCGTCGCCGGCATAGGCGTCGTCATCCTGGTCACGCGCGAGACACTCCAGGTGCACTGGCGGCAATGGGTGACCGCGAAACTCGCGGACGGCTGGATCGGGGAGCGGCGCTTTTTCCGTCTGGGCCTGTCGAATGATGAGCCGGCCAATCCCGAATACCGCATCGCCGACGATGTGCGCTGGGCAACCGAGCCGCTCGTCGATTTCGCCATTGGCCTGCTCTCGGCCTTCATCACCATCGTGATGTTCATCGAGATCCTCTGGGAAATCGGAGGCGCCCTGACGATCCCGGTGGGCTCGCGGGCGATCACCATCCCGGCTTATCTGGTATTGGCGGCGATTCTCTATGCCGTGCTGGTCTCGCTGCTGATCACCGTGGTCGGCCGCAGGCTGCCGCGCCTCGTTGCCGCGCGAAACGAGGGCGAGGCCAAGTTGCGCTTCGCCCTGATGCGCATTCGCGATCATGGCGAGCCGATCGCGCTCGCCCGCGCCGAGGCGGGCGAGCGTCGCGCCGTCGCACGCACCTATGACAGCCTGGCGCAGCGCTGGCTCGCCATGATCCGCCAGCGCGGCCGGCTGACCTGGATCACCAATGGCAGCGGTGCGCTCGTTCCGGTCGTTCCGCTGCTGCTGGCCGCGCCGAAATATCTCTCCGGCGAGATGTCGCTCGGCGGGGTCGTTCAAGTCGCCGCCGCCTTTGTGGCCGTGCAGAACGCCTTCAACTGGGTGCTCGACAATTTCATGCGCATCGCGGAATGGCTGGCCGCTGCGCGGCGCGTCAACGAACTTGCCGACGCGCTCGACCGTGTCGAGTTGAGCCCGCCGGATGACCATCTGAGCGTGAAGCAAAGCCCTGACGCTCAGCTCTGTCTTGCAGATGTCACCTTGACCGATCGCGATGGCCGCAACCTGGCCGCCGATCTCAGCTTCTCCCTGCCAGCCGGCGCGACCTTGCATCTCTCGGGCGAACTCGGGCTCGGCAAATCGGCGCTGATCCAGGCGCTCGCCGGTCTCTGGCCCTGGGGCAGAGGCGAGATTTCCCTGCCGGAGGGAGCACGGGTGACCGTCGTGCCGCACAGCCTGCACCTGAGCGAAGGCAGCCTGCGCACGATTCTCGATACCGCGCTGACCCGTCCGGGCGATGCGCTTGCCGATGCCTTGCGCCGTTACGGGCTCTCTCCGCTCGCCGCGAGCCTCGACGAGCATCGCGACTGGGACAAGCTTCTGGCGACGGGCGACAGGCAGCGCCTGGCGCTCGCCCGCGCCGAACTCGAAGCGCCCGATGTGCTCCTGCTCGACGAATCCACCAGCGCGCTGGAAATCGACACTGCGCTCGAACTCATCGCCGAGCTGCGCGCCGCTCGGCCCGGCGCCATCGTCCTGCTGATGGGGCAGAGCCCTGGCTTTGCCGAGGCCGCCAGCCACCATCTCGTGATGAAGCGGGCCGGCGGCGTGACGCGAATGGCCAATCCGGATGGCACGTCCGCCCTGCGGGCCGGTGCGGTCGAGCGGGGCCTGACATGACGACCCCTTCGTTCGGCCTTGCCGCGAAATCCTGTGTCTCGGGCCCGACCAGGCCCTCCTTGCCTCATGCCGCAGGTCTGCCGACCTGCCTGTTACGGAGCTGATCGCATGCTGAATATCTGGGACGTCTATTGGGGCCTGCGGGTCGAGCAGTGCCCTTGCGACGTGCATTTCGTCGAATGGCTCGAGGAGGAGAACCTCACCGGCAAGCGCATCTATCATTTCGGGACCGGCGGCCACCACTATATCGGCATCCGCTGCGCCGAGCCGGAACTCGACTGCACGGTGCTGGGTATCACCGCCTCGCCCAAGGAAAATGATGCTTTCGTCAAGCTGGCGACCGAGAACCCCTCGATCACCAAGACCTATTCTGCCTATTTCGGCGACATCTATACCAGCAACGCAAAGCTGCTGCCGCGCTTCGACATCGTCACCCTGTTCCATTCCTGCGAATTCCGCAGCGAGAAGAACGATGCCTATGGCGCGCTCACCGATCTCGAGGTGATGCAGCTCTTCACCGACCAGACCGACACTGGCGGCCATATCCTGTTCTATACCGGCTCCTTCGCCTATGCCTCGGCCGAGCCGATCATTGCGGACTGGGTGAAGTCGCGCCCGGTCGAGGAGGTCGGCCTGTTCAAGACCCTGCGCGTGTTTCGCAAGACAGCCTGAGGCCAGCTGCGGTTGCCAATGATCGGGAACGGCGCTAGGGCAGTTTCCATCGCCATTCGAGAAAGGGGGCTGCGTGATTACGTTCTTTCGTCACCATCGTCAGCGTGGCCCCGTTCAGGCCCTGCAAGCAGTCTTGCAGGGCTGACCCAAAGACGATCGCTCAACGGTTCTCTTCCCGGTCTGCCCTTCGTGGCGGCGCAGCATCGAGCCTTATGCTCAGGTGATCTGCGCCTCTCCCAATCCAACGAGCTGACGCCGCACAGGCATCTGGCATCCGCATCCTCAAGGCCGTGGAACGCGCCTTTCCTGGATGCCGGACAACGGCTCGGGCAGTCCAGAGAACGATTATGGCCTTGATCAACGCTCGCAAACTCGGCGTCACGCTTGGTGCGCCGCTCTTTTCCAATCTCAATCTTGCGATCGGGCCGGGCGATCGCCTCGGCCTCGTCGCAGCCAATGGTCGCGGTAAATCCACCCTGCTGCGCTGCCTTGCTGGTTCCCATGAGCCCGCGACAGGCGAGATCACGCGTTCGCGCGGACTTCGCGTCGGTCATGTCGAGCAGGAGATTCCGGCCGAACTGCTGGCATTGCCCTTCTATGACCTCGTGCTTCGCGCCCTGCCGCCAGAGCAGGCTGAGACGGAATCCTGGCGCGTCGACGTCGCGCTGGAAGCGCTCGAAATTCCCGAGGCGCTTCGCCGGCGCCCCCTGTCGCAGCTGAGCGGTGGCTGGCAGCGCTTCGCCATGCTGGCCAGCGTCTGGGTGACCGATCCCGACATGCTGCTGCTCGACGAGCCGACCAACCATCTCGACCTCGCCCGGATCAACCAACTCGAGGAATGGCTGAACGGCCTGCCGCGCGACGTGCCCGTCGTGATCTCCAGTCATGATCGCGCCTTCCTCGACGCGGTGACCAATCGCACGCTGTTCCTCAGGCTGGAGAGCTCACCGGTCTTCGCGCTGCCCTATACGCGGGCGCGCGCCGCGCTGGATGAGGTCGATGCCTCGGAGGAGCGTCGCTACCAGCGCGAGATGAAGGCAGCGCAGCAGTTGCGTCGGCAGGCGGCGAAGCTGAACAATATCGGGATCAACTCCGGCAGCGACCTGCTCGTGGTCAAGACCAAGCAGCTCAGGCAAAGGGCCGAGCGCCTGGAAGAGGCGGCGAGGCCTGGCTACCAGGAGCGCTCATCGGGCGCGATCAGGCTGGCCAATCGTGGCACGCATGCCAAGGTCCTGGTGACCCTCGACGATCTTTCCGTCGAGACACCGGACGGCACGCTGCTGTTCAGGACCGGCAAGCGCTCGATCGCCCAGGGTGACCGGATCGTGCTGCTTGGCCGCAACGGGACCGGCAAGTCGCGACTGATTGGCCTGATCAGGGACGCGATCGCGGAAACCGACGCTGCGCGCATCAAGGTCACGCCGTCGCTTGCCCTTGGTTATAGCAGTCAGAGTCTCTCCGAACTCGCCGATAGCGATACGCCGCATGGCGTGATCACCCGGCGCTTCGATGTCGGCGACCAGCCGGCGCGCAGCCTGCTGGCGGGTGCGGGAGTGTCGATCGACATGCAGAGCAGCCGGATCGGCGCGCTCTCGGGCGGGCAGAAGTCGCGGCTCGCCATGTTGGTCCTGCGCCTGGCCAATCCGAATTTCTACCTGCTCGACGAACCGACGAACCATCTCGATATCGAAGGGCAGGAGGCGCTGGAAGCCGAACTCATGGCCCATGAGGCGAGCTGCCTGCTGGTTTCGCATGACCGCAGCTTCGTCAGGGCGGTCGGCAATCGCTTCTGGCTGATCGAGAATCGCAAATTGGTCGAGATCGAGGGGCCGGAGGCATTTTTCGCTGCGGCTCAAGCCGGAGAAACCTGAAATTGGCCAAGAGCTTGCGCTGAGGCGGACAGATGTCGTCGGGCCGTCGCAATGCCGGCCCGACGCGACCTGCATCAGCCTCATGGTGCGCATTCGCCGCGTCGTCGCGTCTTGTGGATCGCGGCCGAGGCGCTATCTGTCGGGGCCAGGGCGCTGCGGTGCCCTCCCGTCCGCAATCGACGCGAGCACATTCCCACCTCGCGCAATTGACCATGAGAGAGCATGTCGTACGGCCCGCACGAGCCCGGAATGCCGCTGCGCAAACGCAGTCGCTGGCGCTGGCTCGGCCCACTTGCCAGCACGGTCATCTTCGTCGCTTCGCTGGCCGTCCTCTGGCTGATCATCCGCGAGATGGAGCCGGGCCAGGTAGTCGGTGCCTTCGCCGATGCCAGCCGCCGCCAGATCGGGCTGGCGCTCGGCTTCACCGCGCTGAGCTATCTGCTGCTGACCGGCTATGATGCGCTGGCGCTGAGAAGGCTGGGGATGTCGATCCCCTACCGAACGACCGCACTCGCCTCCTTCACCAGCTATTCCGTGTCCTTCACGCTCGGATTCCCGATCGTGACGGGCGGCACCGTTCGTTACTGGATCTACTCGGCCAAGGGGGTGCGCGCCTCCGAGGTCGCTCGACTGACGATTATCGCCGGCCTGACCTTCTGGCTCGGCCTCGGCGCGATCCTCAGCGCCTGCCTGTTCTATGCCACCGATTCTGTCGCGATGCTCGCGCGCACCTCGCCCTGGGTCGTGCTGGTCGTCGGCGGCGCCACGGGGCTCGCCATCCTCGGCTATCTCGTCTGGGTCGCGACCGACGAACGCACTTTCCGGGTCCGCGGCTGGAACCTGCCGCTGCCGGGGCTCGGCATCACGCTAGGCCAGATGACGCTTGGCGCCTGCGAGGTCTGCGCCGCCGCCGCCGTGCTCTTCGTGCTTCTGCCCGGCGGCTATGGGCTGGAATATCCGGCCTTCCTGGCGGCCTATGTCTTCGCCTGCCTGATCGGCATCGCTGCCCATACGCCCGGCGGGCTGGGAGTCTTTGAGGCGACGATGCTCGTCGCGCTCAACCGGCTGCCCTATGGCCATGTGCTTGGAGCCTTGCTGCTCTTCCGCATCATCTACTACCTGCTGCCCTTCATCCTGGCGCTGGTGATGCTGGCGCTGCACGAAATGATCCGCCGCATCAAGCGCCACGACATCTAGGGCGCGGTCCCTTGGCCGGGCGCCTTCAGATCATCGGACCGGTTCTCGTATCCGGTTCGATGATCTGACCTCCTGTGATTGCATCGGCTTTCCGGAAAGCCGCAATCCACTTTCCAGAGCGATGGTTTAGCGGCTGTTGCGGGCTACGTAGGCGACCTGACGGCGGCTCCGCTTGTGCCCATACCAGGAGGCCTCACGCGCTCCGACATCGACATGGACGAGACCGTTCGGGTAGGAGCCGACGCCGCCGGTGCTCGCGAGGGCCTTGGCAGCCGCTACCGCGCTCCGCGTCGAAGCAGCCACGGGCCTGAAATCGATCGCCCGTCCGCTATAGTGCTGCGAGTTCCGGGCATGGCGACCGCCGCAGGTCGAAGTGATCTTGATCGGGCCGATCTTGGCGACCAACTCGCTGATCATCGCCAGGGTTTCCGGTTTGAGGCAGCCCAACCCCTTCACTTGCGGTTGGAAGGAAACCTTGCCGGTGGGGACATTGGCTTGGGCGGTCGCAGGAAGGCATACTGCAACGCATGCAGCCAAGATAAAATGACGCATAAATACTCAACAAGACTAGGGGGAAATGGAAGGCTCAAGCCACCAGATTCTTGGTCTGGATGAGCAGTTCCATGTCCGAATAATGTCTGTAGAAGGCCAAAAGATGGCTGGCTTGATCGATGGTCATCATCCCGTCAGCTGAGCATCATTATCTGTAGCCTTTCCAAGGCCGATTGTGCCCCAATCAAGAGGCCATAATTGGCTGAAGATACATTCTTTATCTGAGCGAGAGCGGTCGGTCACAATCCCGGATCACGGTCGAAACAGCCTCTGCCTCCGCGGCGCCCAGCGCGTCGCGAAGTGACCACCTGCGCGTGCCTTCACTCCTGCTGAGATCCTCGATGGCGCGGATTTCGCGGACACTGTCGCCGCATGCTGTGGGGGCCTCGCAAGTGCGGGGCATCTCGCCCGGGGCGATTGGCAGAGAGCGTGCCACCCCCTATGAGGGCGCCAGCTTCCTCCTGATAGGCATGTTCACATGGTCGATGTCGTCGATCCTCACGCGCCGGCTACTGCAGCGCTGATCGAGGCGCTGGGCGCCGCCGTGGTGCTGCTCGATGCGCAAGGGGTGGCGCAGGCGCTGAGCCCGGCGATGCGCGCGCTCATTCCAGCGCTCGAACGCGGCCAGTCGCTCACGCTCGTCCTGCGCGACCCCGACCTGATCGACGCGATCGAGCAGGTTTCGCGCCGTGGGGGGCGCCGGGTCATCGAGCTGGTTGAGCGCGTGCCGGTCGAGCGCACCTTCCGCATCCACATCGCAGCTTTGACCGGGGGCGTCTGGCGTAATCCCGTGGCGCTGACCTTCGAGGATCTGAGTGAGCTGCGCGTCACGGAACGCATGCGCGTCGATTTCGTGGCGAATGCCAGCCACGAACTGCGCACGCCGCTCGCCTCGCTTCTCGGCTTCGTCGAGACGCTGCAGGGACCGGCGCGCAACGATACCGGCGCGCGCGACCGCTTTCTCGCCATCATGCGCGAGCAGGGTCTGCGCATGGCGCGGTTGGTCGACGATCTGCTTTCGCTCTCGCGCATCGAGTTGCGCGCCCATCTCGCGCCGGACACCCCCGTCGATCTCTCCGCGATTTCGCGGGAGATCGTCGACTCGCTCACCTTGATGGCACGCGAGCGCAAGGTGGCGTTGAAGCTCGAGACGCCACCCCAGCCGGTCCAGGTCGCGGGGGACCGCGACGAGTTGCTGCGGCTGATGGAGAATCTCGTCGAGAACGCCATCAAATATGGCCGCGAGGGCGGCGCCGTTGCAATCAATGTGGTCGAGAGCGCGAGCGAAGCCAGCGTCAGCGTTCGTGACGACGGGCCAGGCATCCCGCCCGAGCATCTGCCCCGCCTCACCGAACGCTTCTATCGTGTCGACACGGCGGCGAGCCGCGAGGCCGGTGGCACGGGCCTTGGCCTCGCCATCGTCAAGCACATCGTGCTACGCCATCGCGGCCGTCTCACCATCGAGAGCGAGTACGGCAAGGGTGCCCTCTTCAAGGCGATCCTGCCGCGCCTCGGCGCGATGATGCGGAACCCGTCCTGACCAATGTGACGGCGAACGTGACGGTCTGTCATCTGTCTGTCATATGGAAGGTGTTCTAGCGGGGCTGCTAAAGACTGCGACCCAGACGAGGACTCCTCTAATGCGCAAAATTCTCATTCTCGCGGCTGCGACGATCGGCCTGGCCGGCGTTGCCCAGGCCGCCGACATCACCGGCGCGGGCGCGACCTTCCCTTTCCCGATCTACTCGAAATGGGCTGAAGCTTATAAGAAGGAGACCAATATCGGTCTCAACTATCAGTCGATCGGCTCAGGCGGCGGTATCCGGCAGATCAAGGCCAAGACGGTTGCGTTCGGCGCGACCGATGCCCCGCTCAAGGGCGAGGACCTGACCAAGGACGGCCTGCTCCAGTTCCCGACCGTCATGGGTGGCGTCGTTCCGGCCGTCAACATTGCCGGCGTCGAGCCGGGCAAGCTGAAGCTCACCGGCGCGATCATCGCCGACATCTATCAGGGCACCATCAAGAAGTGGAACGATCCCAAGATCGTCGCCATCAATGCTGGCCTGACCTTACCTGACGCCAACATCAACCCGGTCTATCGTTCGGACGGCTCGGGCACGACGTTCGTCTTCACCGATTATCTCTCGCGCGTTTCGCCGGATTGGAAGTCGAAGATCGGCACCAACACGGCGGTGCAGTGGCCTGTCGGCATCGGCGGCAAGGGCAATGAGGGCGTCTCGGCTTCCGTCAAGCAGGTCGCAAACTCGATCGGTTATGTCGAATACGCCTATGCCAAGCAGAACAAGCTGGCCCATGCTCTGGTCGAGAACGCCGAAGGCCAGTTCCCGGCTCCGGACGACAAGTCCTTCCAGGCCGCTGCCGCCAATGCGAACTGGAACGAGGCTCCGGGCTTCGGCATCTCGCTGAACAATCAGAAGGGCGCTCAGGCCTGGCCGATCACCTCCGCCACGTTCCTGCTCGTGCACGCCAAGCCGGAGAAGCCGGAAGAGGTGCAGTCCGCGCTGAAATTCGTCGACTGGGCCTACAAGAACGGCGACAAGCTGGCGCTCGATCTCGACTACGTGCCGCTCCCGGCCAACGTCAAGGATCAGGTCCGGGCTACCTGGAAGGGCGTCACCGACCCGGCCGGCAAGCCGATCTTCTGATCCATTCTATGGCGCGAGGCGGGTTGTTCCCGCCTCGCGTTCGACTTTGTGAGACCCGTTTCCTCGTGCTTCTTATGCGACCGGAGTAACCACGGATGGCTGCCGTGACAGACCAGATGGCCGCGCCCGGCGCGCCTGCCATTCGCCGCACTCCAAAGGGCACCTTCGACATTGTCTTCCGCAATGCCAGCCGGGCCGCCGCGCTCTTCGTGCTGGTGCTGCTTGCGGGCATCATCGCCTCGATGATCATCGGCGGCTGGCCCGCCTTCCGCGAATTCGGCCTCGGTTTCATCACGTCCAGCGTCTGGGACACCCAGAACGAGCAGTACGGCGCCTGGCCCGCCATCGTCGGCACCTTGTCGACCGCGCTGATCGCGCTGGTCCTGGGCGTGCCGCTTTCGCTCGGCATTGCCGTCTACCTCACCCAGCTCGCGCCGCCCTGGTTCAAGCGTCCGGTCTCGACGACGATCGAGCTGCTCGCCGCCGTGCCCTCGATCATTTACGGCATGTGGGGCCTCTTCGTCTTCGTGCCGCTCTTTGCGGCCTATGTGCAGATCCCGGTCTCGAACATCGTCGAAGGCATTCCGCTGGTCGGCACCGTGCTATATTCGCGCTCGCCCTCGGGTCTCGGCATCCTGACGGCCGGCATCATCCTCGCCTTCATGATCATCCCCTTCATCGCTTCGATCACCCGCGACATGCTGGAGCAGATCCCGTCCGTGCTGCGTGAGAGCGCCTATGGCATTGGCGCCACGACCTGGGAGGTCGTGCGCCATGTGCTGGTGCCGCAGGCCGGCGTCTCGATCATCGGCGCCATCATGCTCGGTCTTGGCCGCGCGCTTGGCGAGACCATGGCGGTGACCTTCGTTGTCGGCAATGCCAACCGGCTTTCCGCCTCGATCATGGATCCCGGCTCGACCATTGCCTCGCGCATCGCCAACGAATTCAACGAGGCGATGGGCCTGCAGCTCAACGCGCTGATCGCGCTCGGCTGCATCCTCTTCTTCGTCACCTTCGTCGTCCTCGTGATCGCGCGCATCCTTGTCGCGCGCGTCAAGTCCTTCTGAGCGGAGCCTGGCCATGAACAGCGCCGTCACCCCGCCCGCAACGACGCCTCATCAGGTCTGGGGCCGCGTCCGTCCTGCGCGCCGCACCGCGGACCGGGCGATGAAGATCATCGCCACCAGCTTCACTCTTCTCGCCATCTTCGTGCTGTTCTGGATTCTCGGCATGCTGCTCGTGAAGGGAATCGGCGGGCTCTCCGTCGCGACCTTCACCCAGGTCACGCCCGGTCCCGGCAGCGAGGGGGGCGGCCTTGCCAACGCCATTGTCGGCTCGATCGTGCTGACCTTCCTCGGCATCGCCGTGGCGACCCCGGTGGGCGTGCTCGCCGGCACCTATCTTGCCGAGTATGGCAAGGGCTCGAAGCTCGCGGACCTGATCCGTTTCATCAACGACATCCTGCTCTCGGCACCGTCGATCCTGATCGGCCTCTTCGTCTACGTCGTCCTGGTCGAGCCGTTCCGCGGCTATTCCGGCTGGGCCGGCGGCGTGGCGCTGGGCATCATCGCGATCCCGGTGATCGTGCGCACCACCGAGGACATGCTGCGCCTCGTGCCGAGCTCGTTGCGCGAAGCCGGTGCTGCGCTCGGCGCCCCGCCTTCGGTCGTCATCACCAGCGTGACCTGGCGGGCGGCGAAATCCGGCATGGTCACCGGCATCCTGCTGGCCCTGGCGCGCATCGCCGGCGAGACGGCGCCGCTGATCTTCACCGCCCTGAACAACAATTTCTGGTTCTCGCCCAGCCTCGTCGGCGGCGTCTCCAACCTGCCGGTGACGATCTACCAGTTCGCCTCCGCCCCCTATGAGAACTGGCAGCAGCTCGCCTGGGCCGGTTCGCTGATCATCACCGTCTCGATCCTGTGCCTCTCGCTTATCGCCCGCCGCATCGTGCGGGGCGGCAAATGAACGGCCTTAAACCCTCGTCGCGTTCGATCTGAAGGAACAAGTCGATGCTTTCGACGCTGGAACTGAGCCCGCAAGCGCTTGATGCCGAGGCCCCCGTCCGGATCGCGGTCAAGAACCTCGATTTCTACTACGGTGAGCACAAGGCGCTGAAGAACATCAATCTCGACTTCCGGGACCGCCATGTCACGGCCCTGATCGGACCGTCGGGCTGCGGCAAGTCGACCCTGCTGCGCATCTTCAACCGGATCTACTCGCTTTATCCCGAGCAGCGCGCCACCGGCGAGATCCTGCTCGACGGCCGCAACGTCATCAGCAACGATATCGATGTGAACGAGCTGCGCTCGCGCGTCGGCATGGTGTTCCAGAAGCCAACGCCCTTCCCGATGTCGATCTACGACAATGTCGCATTCGGCATCCGCCTCTACGAGAAGCCGCCGAAATCCGAGCTCGATGATCGCGTCGAAGGGGCTCTGCGCCGCTCCGCGCTCTGGGACGAGGTCAAGGACAAGCTGAAGACCTCCGGCATGGGCCTGTCCGGCGGCCAGCAGCAGCGCCTCTGCATTGCGCGCACCATTGCCCAGAAGCCGGAAGTCATCCTGTTCGATGAGCCGACCTCGGCACTCGATCCGATCTCGACCGGCAAGATCGAGGACCTGCTCGAGCAGCTCAAGACCGACTTCACCATCGTCATCGTCACCCACAACATGCAGCAGGCGGCGCGCATCTCGCAGTACACCGCCTTCATGTATCTCGGCGAGGTGATCGAATTCGACGCCACCAACACCATCTTCATGAACCCGCACAAGAAGCAGACGCAGGATTACGTCACCGGCCGCTTCGGCTGAACCGGCGCCCAGCCTTCCAACTGCTTTGCCGACAAAGGATACGCCGCGATGACTGATCACATCGTCCGCTCTTATGATGCCGATCTCGAGGGGATCCGCCGCAGCCTGGCCGAGATGGGGGGCATGTCGGAGCGCATGCTCGGCGATTCGACGGTCGCCCTGGTGCGCCGGGATACCGGGCTGGCACAGAAGGTCATCAGCGCCGACCAGCGCCTCGACAATCTGCAGCGCGAGGTCGAGGAGAAGGCGGTGCTCACCATCGCCCGGCGCCAGCCGCTCGCCAACGATCTGCGCGAGCTGATCTCGGCCATCCGCATCGCCGCCGATATCGAGCGCGTCGGCGATCTCGCCAAGAACATCGCCAAGCGCGCAGTCGCCATCTCCGGCCAGTTCCAGCCGCCGTCGCGCGCGGTCGTCGGCCTCGAGCATATGAGCCGCCTGGTTCAGGCCCAGCTCAAGGACGTGCTCGACGCTTACGCCGTCAGCAACGAGCAGAAGGCCATGGAGGTCTGGCGCCGCGACGACGAGATCGACGCGCTCTATACCTCGCTCTTCCGCGAGCTGCTTACCTATATGATGGAAGACCCGCGCAACATCACCTTCTGCACGCATCTCCTGTTCTGCGCCAAGAATGTCGAGCGCATCGGCGACCACACCACCAACATCGCCGAGACGATCCACTATCTCGTTACGGGCGAAGCCTTGGACGCAGCCCGTCCGAAGCTCGACACGACCAATATCCTTCTGGACGCCGCCACCGGTGAGTGACCGGCGCCCGACACCTTTGGGACCGAGTGAGACATGCCTGCACGCATCCTGATCGTTGAGGACGAAGAGCCGCTGACCCTGCTGCTGCGCTACAATCTCGAGGCCGAAGGCTTCGAGGTCGATAGCGTCGCGCGGGGCGACGATGCCGAGCTGCATCTGCGCGATCATACGCCGGACCTCGTGCTGCTCGACTGGATGCTGCCGGGTCTTTCCGGCATCGAGCTCTGCCGGCGGCTGCGGACTCGTCGCGATACCGAGCGGGTGCCGATCATCATGCTCACCGCCCGCGGCGAGGAGACCGAGCGTGTGCGCGGCCTCGCCACCGGGGCCGACGACTATGTCGTCAAGCCGTTCTCGCTGCCCGAGCTGATCGCTCGCATCCAGGCGCTGCTGCGCCGCGCCAAGCCGGGTCATGTCGCCGGCCTGCTGGCTGCCGGCGATCTCGAGCTCGACCGCACCACCCGCCGTGTCCGCCGCTCAGGGAGCGAGCTGCATCTCGGCCCGACCGAGTTCCGCCTGCTCGAGTTCCTGATGCAGGCGCCGGGGCGGGTCTATTCCCGGGCCCAGCTGCTCGACGCGGTCTGGGGCCGCGACGTCTATATCGACGAACGCACCGTCGACGTCCATGTTGGCCGGCTGCGCAAGGCGATCACCCCTGACAACGCCAAGGATCCGCTGCGGACCGTTCGCGGTGCCGGCTACGCCTTCGACGAGACCTTTGCGCGGAGCTGAGACTTGGATCATCGGGTCGGATATCGAATCCGGTCCGATGATCTGATTTTCTATGGCTGCATAGGCTTTCCAGAAAACCGCAATCCACTTTTCGGGCCGATGCCCTAGCGCGGCCCTGCGATGATGATCGCGGCGCCGGCGAGGCAGATCAGCCCGCCGGCAATGTCCCAGCGGTCGGGGCGAAAGCCTTCCACGGCCCAGAGCCAGACGAGCGAACTGACGATGTAAACGCCGCCATAGGCGGCATAGGCCCGTCCGGCGGCTTCGCTCTCCGCCAGGGTCAATAACCAGGCGAACAGGGCGAGCGACACCAGTCCGGGCACGAGCCACCAGACCGGCTTGCCGAGCCGGAGCCAGCCCCAGAACGCGAAACAGCCGGCGATTTCGAGAATGGCTGCGCCGAGATAGGCGGCGATGGTCGGCATGGTTCGTCCCTGTCGGTCGCCCTTGAGGGCGGATCACCCTTGACCGCAGGGCGCGCTGACGGCAAGCCAGACCGATGCCAGCACACCACATTGCCATCATCGGAGCAGGACCCTCCGGGCTGATCGCGGCAGAGCGCCTCGCGGCAGCCGGGGACACCGTCACGATCTACGATCGCATGCCCTCGCCGGCCCGCAAATTCCTGCTGGCCGGGCGCGGCGGATTGAACCTTACCCATTCCGAGCCGCTCGACCGCTTCCTGCCCCGCTATCGCGATGCGCAAGCCTGGCTGGAGCCAGCCATTCGCGCCTTCCCGCCACGAGCCCTGCGCGACTGGGCCGATGCGCTCGGGCAGGATACGTTTGTCGGCAGCAGCGGGCGCGTCTTCCCGCGCGCCATGAAGGCCTCGCCCTTGCTGCGGGCATGGCTGCGCCGGCTCGAAGGACTCGGTGTCAGCTTCGCGCCTGGTCATCGCTGGACCGGCTGGAGCGAGGCGGGTGCTCTGACGTTCCGGAGCCGCGATGGTGCCGATGTCGAGGCGCAGCCGGACGCGACGCTGCTCGCGCTCGGCGGCGCGAGCTGGCCACGGCTGGGTTCGGATGGTGGCTGGGCACCCTTGCTGGCGGCGCGCGGGGTTGCGATTGCGCCGCTGCGCCCGGCCAATGGCGGCTTCACGGTCGATTGGTCCCAGACCATGCGAGAGCGTTTTGCTGGAGTACCGTTGAAGCGCATCGTCCTGAGCTTCGGCGGCCAATCCGTGCCCGGCGAGGCGATGATCGATGCGTCGGGTCTGGAAGGCGGCGCGGTCTATGCACTTTCTGCCCCGATCCGCGAGACGATCCTGCGCGAGGGCAGGGCGGTCATCACCATCGATCTGCGGCCCGATCACGAGGCAGCGCTGCTGGTCCAGCGCCTCGCGCATCGTCGCAAAGGCGTGACGCTGAGCAATCATCTGCGCAAGGCTGCAGGCCTTGCTCCATCCGCGATTGCGCTGCTGCGCGAAGCGGCGAAGGGGCCCCTCCCCGAAGACGCGGAGAGGCTGGCCGCACTCATCAAGGCCGCGCCTCTGGTACTGACCGGTCTCAGGCCGATCGAGCGGGCGATCTCCACCGCCGGTGGCGTCGCCCCCGCCGAGATCGAGGAAGGCTTCATGCTGAATCGCTTGCCCGGTACCTTTGCCGCAGGCGAGATGCTGGATTGGGAGGCGCCGACCGGCGGCTATCTGCTGCAAGCCTGTTTCGCGACCGGAGTCGCAGCTGCAGCAGGGATTCAGGCCTGGCTCGCCCGAAGCTGAACGATCGCCTCAGGCGATCGTGATGATCTCGACCGCCTCTGTGCCGATGCTGACGCTCTCGCCAATGCCCTTGCCCATCAGCGCACTCGCCAACGGCGCGACATAGGGCAGCGTTCCGTGTGCCGGATCGGCCTCGTCCTCGCCGACCAGCCGCCAGTTCTGCGTGCGCCCGTCAGCCCGGCGGATCGTCACTGTCGAGCCGAAGCGGACGATGTCGTGCCTTTCCTGCGCAGGGGCCAGCTTGGCGCTGGCGCGTCGCGCCGTCCAGTAGCGGAACTCGCGTCGCGTCTGAGCGATCTCGGAGCGGTCGCCTCCGGCCAGCGCCGCCGCGTGTTCGTCATGCCAGCGCGCCAGCTGGGCCTCGATCTGTGCGAGCCCCTCAGGCGTCACGAGGTTTGGGTGCGGCGAGACCGGCCGGTCCGGCAGCTCGTCCAGGGTCCCTCTTTCCTCGGCTTCCTTGACGAAGGCGCGAGTCATTCTGGCCTCCTCCTATTGATCTCGGCAAATCCGGCGAACCGGACCAGAGTTTTCAGTGTTACGTCCTCACGACTGCTTGCGATGCAGCGCCAAACCGATGCCGGAATTTGAAGCGGCGATCACTTGGAGATGGGGATCAGGCACTGCCGAAGACAAGACCCGAACAATCTACACCCCCGTGTCCGCCCGCACCATCGAGAGCAGAACCATCGTGGGCTGCCGCTGGCCCGGGATCATGAGCGCAGTCTCGCTCCCCTGAAGGGTGCCGCCGATACCGGAAGAGCGCCGCGCTTGCGTCGGGCATTCCATCGCGGCCACGCTGATACTGAGTTGCGAGACCCGAAGGCGATCGTCCGGGAGACGGGTGGGCAACGGCGATCGTTGCGCGCGAATGCCTCGATTGACTGACGCATAGCCCAATGATTATGAATGCAGATCAATAGCCGTGGAGTTATGCATTTTGATCCCGTGCATCCGCACCGTGCTCTTCAAAACGTTGCCGGGTTCAGCTGGCCTCTTCGAGAGGTCGCGCTGCGATCTCGAGCAGACGGTTGGCCCGATCCCAGACGCGAGAGTTCCGGAGAGAAGGGAAGATCATGAGCCAGAGCGAGTCCCGGAACGAAAACTCCCCGTCTCGGATGATCGACGAGCGGATCACAGCGCTGGGCGATTGGCGAGGCAAGATGCTCTCCCAGCTCCGGGCATGGATCAGGCAAGCCGATCCCGAGGTGCTCGAGGAGTGGAAATGGCGAGGGGTTCCAGTGTGGTCCCACGACGGATTGATCTGCACTGGGGAGACCTACAAGAGCGTCGTCAAAATGACCTTTGCCAAGGGGGCCTCACTCGACGACCCATCGGGCCTCTTCAATTCCAGTCTGGATGGCAACACTAGGCGTGCCATCGACATCCACGAGGGTGAGACGATTGACGAAGGGGCATTGAAGGCTCTCATTCGCGCAGCCGTGACCCTCAACACGTCCGGCGGCCGCGGCAAGACCAAGTCGCGCAGATAAGTCTCGCTCCGTCTCGAGATGCGCCGGCGCGCAACGAAGGCCTGGACTTCCGTCGCGCCCGCCCCGGGACTGCTTCAATCTGGGTGTGCTCGGCACGATAAGCTCCTGTCACCTGCTGTCAGCTATCCGCCTGCTGCGACGGCGTACCCCTCGCGCTCCGACCGGTTTCGCCCCATATTGCCGCCATGCCGAAAAGCTCCGACACGACCGCCAAGGCTAAGCCTGCAAAGAAGCCCGCCTCCGCGCGCACGCCGAACTCCAAGGCTACCAAGCCCGAGTTGAAGCCGCTCGAGGGCTATCTCGCCGATCTGCTCAATCCCGCGATCAACCGCGGCAGGGCGGTCCCGGGCGGCGCTTCCGGTTTCAGCGATCAGCCGCAGGCCGGTTATGGCGAGCCGCGCCCCGGCGACACCAAGCTCAAGAAGAAGCCGAAGAAGAACGACGCGGCCTCCGCCTTCGGCGAGGCCGAGGGCGAGACCGCGGCCTCCCTCACCGCACATTCGCTGCAGCATCTGCTCGAGTCCGGCAGCCCCTTCATCGATCCAGGCAAGCCCTGGACGCCGCACCGCCCGGCCCGTCCGGACAAATCCGAGGGCGGCATCGCCTTCCGCATGCAGTCGGATTTCGAGCCTGCGGGGGACCAGCCGACCGCGATCGCCGATCTCGTCGACGGCGTCGCACGGCAGGAGCGCGACCAGGTCCTGCTCGGCGTCACCGGCTCCGGCAAGACCTTCACGATGGCCAAGGTGATCGAGGAGACGCAGCGCCCGGCATTGATCCTCGCTCCGAACAAGACGCTGGCTGCACAGCTCTACGGTGAGTTCAAGAGCTTCTTCCCCGACAACGCGGTCGAGTATTTCGTCTCCTACTACGATTACTACCAGCCGGAGGCCTACGTCCCGCGCTCGGACACGTTTATCGAGAAGGAATCCTCGATCAACGAGCAGATCGACCGCATGCGCCACTCGGCCACGCGTTCGCTGCTGGAGCGCGACGACGTCATCATCGTGGCCAGCGTATCCTGCATCTACGGTATCGGCTCGGTCGAGACCTATACGGCGATGACCTTCGCCATCAAGCTCGGCGAGCGCATCGAGCAGCGCCAGCTCATCGCCGATCTCGTCGCCCTGCAATACAAGCGCACGCTCGGTGATTTCGCCCGCGGCACCTTTCGCGTGCGGGGCGATGTCATCGAGCTGTTTCCGGCCCACTATGAGGACCGAGCCTGGCGCATCGGCCTGTTCGGCGACGAGGTCGAGAGCATCTCGGAATTCGATCCGCTGACCGGTCAGAAGACGGCCGACCTCGAATTCGTGAAAGTCTACGGCAATTCGCACTACACCACGCCGCGCCCGACGCTGACGCAGGCGGTCAAGTCGATCAAGGAGGAGCTCAAGGCCCGCCTTGAGGAACTCAATCGCATGGGGCGCTATCTCGAGGCGCAGCGGCTCGACCAGCGCTGCACCTTCGACATCGAGATGATCGAGTCGACCGGCTCCTGCAACGGCATCGAGAACTATTCGCGCTATCTCACCGGCCGCAAGCCGGGCGAGCCGCCGCCGACCCTGTTCGAGTACCTGCCCGACAATGCGCTGGTTTTCACTGATGAGAGCCACGTCACCGTGCCGCAGATCGGCGGCATGTACCGGGGCGACTTCCGCCGCAAGGCGACATTGGCCGAATACGGCTTCCGCTTGCCGTCCTGCATGGACAACCGGCCGCTGCGCTTCGAGGAATGGGACGCGATGCGCCCGCAATCGGTGCATGTCTCGGCGACGCCCGGCGGCTGGGAGATGGACCGCACCGGCGGTGTCTTTACCGAGCAGGTCATCCGTCCGACCGGGCTGATCGACCCACCGGTCGAGGTCCGCCCCGCCAAGCACCAGGTTGCCGACCTGCTCGATGAGATCAAGGAGGTCACCGAGAAGGGCTACCGCAGCCTCGTCACCGTGCTGACCAAGCGCATGGCCGAGGACCTGACCGAATACCTCCACGAGAACGGCGTGCGCGTGCGCTACATGCACTCAGACATCGACACGATCGAGCGCATCGAGATCCTGCGCGATCTCCGCCTCGGCGCTTTCGACGTGCTGGTCGGCATCAACCTGCTTCGCGAAGGCCTGGACATTCCGGAATGCGGCTTCGTCGCCATTCTCGACGCCGACAAGGAAGGCTTTCTGCGCTCCGAGACCTCGTTGATCCAGACCATCGGCCGCGCCGCCCGCAATGTCGACGGCAAGGTCATCCTCTATGCCGACCACATCACCGGCTCGATGGAGCGCGCGATGGCGGAAACCAATCGCCGCCGCGAGAAGCAGGAGGCCTATAACCTCGCGAACGGCATCACGCCGCAGACGATCAAGCGCGCCATCGGCGACATCCTCGGCTCGGTCTACGAGCGCGACCATGTCACGGTCGATAAAGGGTTGGTCGATGCGCCGATCGCCGGTCACAACCTCAAGGCCGCCCTGGCCGATCTCGAGAAGCGCATGCGCGAGGCTGCCGCCGATCTCGAATTCGAGACGGCCGCCCGCCTGCGCGACGAGATCAAGCGCCTGCAGGCGACAGAGCTCGCCATCTCCGACGACCCGCTCGCCCGCCAGAGCGATGTCGAGGCCTCGGCTGGCAAGTACAGGGGGGAGCGCAGCTACGGCGCCGCGGCCAACTTGCCGACGCGGGCACGCAAACCCACCGATGAGGATATGGGCCCGCATAACTGGGGCGGCGGCGAAGCGAAACCGGTTTCCCGCCCGCGCAAGCCGAGCTTGGACGAGATGGGCCCGGTGCCGGAATCTCGGCCGAAGGGCGCGGGGGAACAGGCCAGGCGACGCGGCCGGCGCTAGCTGCCCGCAGTGGCTCTGCCCGAGTCCAGCATCTGCCGTTCCCTGATCCGGGCGCGCTATCGCCACGGCCAAAGGGCTGCAAGACCTACAGCCCGAACGCTCTTCGACCTTGGTCCGTAGTTCCACGACTGCACCGCCGGTATCCTTTCGAACGAATGGTGCTCGAGGGGGGATGGCCATGGAACAGGCATTCGAGACCGCCGCTGGTACGTTCACAATTTCCCGACGGGCCGCTCTTGCGGGCGCCGCCATCCTGGCCGGGGCGCTGGTCGCTCCAGCATCGGCTTGGGCGCTTGATCTGCCGCGACAGAAGGTCGAGTTCGTCGCGCCGCCCTTCGTTCATCCTCACGAGCAGGCGACCAAGCTGGGCCCAAGGATCATGGAGTTCAGGCTCTGGGTTGAGGAGAAGAAGATCGTTATCGATGAAGAGGGCACCACGTTGCAGGCCATGACCTTCAACGGGTCGATCCCTGGGCCGCTTTTTGTCGTGCACGAGGGTGATTATGTCGAGGTGACGCTTGCCAATCCCGACACCAACTCGATGGCGCACAATATCGACTTCCATGCTGCTGCGGGCGCATCAGGCGGTGCCGATCTGACCTTGATCAACCCCGGAGAGCAGACCGTATTGCGCTGGAAGGCCACCCGGACGGGTGTGTTCGCTTATCACTGCATCCCAGGTGCCATGACCCCCTGGCATATCACCTCGGGCATGAGCGGCGCCGTGATGGTGCTGCCGCGGGACGGCCTCAAGGATGCGGCCGGACGGCCGCTTCACTACGATCGCGTCTACTACATCGGCGAGCATGATTATTACGTTCCGCGCGACGAAAAGGGCAAATTCAAGCAGTACGACACGCATGGCGACGCCTACATGGACACGATGGAGGTCATGCGAAAGCTGGTGCCAAGTCACGTCGTGTTCAACGGTGCGGTCGGAGCCCTGACGGGCAAGAACGCGATGCCCGCAAAGGTCGGTGAGAACGTGCTGATCGTGCATTCCCAAGCAAGCCGCGACACACGTCCACATCTGGTCGGCGGGTTCGGAGACTATGTCTGGGAGACCGGCAAGTTCTCGAATCCTCCCGAGACCAATCTCGAAACCTGGTTCATTCGGGGCGGATCCGCGGGCGCGGCGCTCACCAAATTCCTTCAGCCCGGCATTGTCGGTTACGTGAACCACAACATGATCGAGGCCTTCGAACTTGGTGCGACAGCCCATTTCAGGGTCGAGGGTCAATGGAATGATGACCTGATGACCCAGGTAGTGGCGCCCGAACCGATTCTGAGCAACGTCGCGCACAAATGATCTGACCATCACCCGCCTAGGGCCGTCGGACGGCCGCCTCGGGAGGCATCATGCTGTCCGCGTTCAAACTCATGGCCCTGGCCACCGCGGCGCTCGCACCCATCGCGATCTCGGCCCTCGCGCCAGGATATGGCACGGGCCCGGCGACACCGCATGTTCCGCTTCCAGAGTTCGTGGAACTCCGGCCCGGCACGATCCAGTTCCGTGCCAGCGGCGAGTTCCTGGGGGGCGGGAAGCCGATCGTCGCGCCAATCGTGGCGGTCACGGTCGACAGGTCTCTGGCCGTGATGAAAAGCCAGGTCACGGTTGCTGACTATCAACGCTGCGTCAAAGCCGGAGCATGTCCGGTGGCGGGCTCCGGCGAGACCGCCTCCAACCGTCCCGTCGTCGGGGTGAGCTGGCGAGACACTCAGGCCTATATATCCTGGCTGTCGCGTGAGACGGGGACGAGATTCCGGCTGCCGACCGACGAAGAATGGGCTTACGCAGCCGCAAGCCGGTTCCACGACGATGCCCTGCCGGAAAGCCTCGATCGCAGCGACCCCGGCCAGCGGGCGCTTGCGATTTATGACAGGGACGCGAGTCGCGTGATGGCGGCCGGCAAGGCGCCACAGCCGATTGGAAGTTTCGGCGCGAACGAGAATGGTCTTCTCGATATGGCCGGCAATGTCTGGGAATGGACCGACACCTGCTTTCAGCGCATCACCCTTGATGCCGCGGGGGCGACGACGGCCGCCGTGGCCAATTGCGGGGTCCGCGTCGTTGAGGGCCTTCATCGCGCCTATATGACGGATTTTGTGCGCGATGCGCGTGCCGGCGGCTGCGTATCGGGCACGCCGCCGAGCAATTTGGGCTTCCGCCTCGTACGCGATGACGTGTCCTGGCCTGGGTTGAGCCTTGCCTTGGGGTTGGTCCGGCCGGCCGCGAGGTAGGCGACATTCAGCGTATCAGAAGCGTCCCAAGATCTTCCGCCGGACCAGCGCCCCGCTCGCTGAAGAGGCAGGTCATGCATCAGGTCGCGGTGGCGTCGGCGCGGGTGATGTGGCCGCAGCGCGACGGCGCTGGTGGCCACGCCCACTGCCGTCAGCTGAGCGGTGCGAGCTTGATCCCGCAGCCATAGGCCTTGGTCGTGGCTTCCGAGATCGGCTTGCCGGCCTTCATTTCGGCCACCGCCTGGCGCACATAGCTCTTGGCGCCGTTCAGGCTGGCCGCGCTGGCCGAGGGCTTGTCGTCGATCGCGCCCGCATAGACCAGCGTGCCCTTGCCATCGATGATGTACATATGCGGCGTGGTCTGCGCCCGATAGGCGCGGCCCATGGTGCCCTTAGGGTCGAGCAACAGGTCGCTGGGGGCGGCGTTGCGCGAGGCGGTCAGCCCCTTGGCCTGGGCGGCCGTGACATAGCCCTGCTCACCCGGCGGTGAGGAGACGACGCTCAGCCAGACAATGCCTTCCTTCGTCATATCGCGCTGCAGGCTCTGCATGGTGCCGCCGTTGTAGTGTTTGCGGACATAGGGGCAGTCGTGATTGGTCCATTCTAGGATCACGGTCTTGCCCGGGAATTCCGAGAGCGACCGGGTCCGGCCGTCGACATCGATCACTGAGAAGGCGGGAGCCGGCGCACCGATCCGCGGGGCGCTCTGCGCGAGCGCCGGGCCCGCTGCGACTGTGAGGCCCGCAAGGACCAGACTTGCGATGAAACTCTGACGTGTCACAGCTGTCATGTCTGCCTCCGTCTTCCGGGGATCAGGGTCGGTTCTGCGCGGTCCTAGCCTCTTTGCCGGCGGCACGGCTGGCAGCCTCGACCAGCATGTCGGTCGTCAGGAGTTGCGGCATGATTTCGGGCGGCGCGCCCTTCGTGCCGGGATAGAACAGGTAGAGCGGCACGCCGGCCCGGCCGTGCTCGGCAAGCGCGGCGGCGATGGTGGCATTCCGGTTGGTCCAGTCGGCCTTGAGATAGGCGACGTTCAGCTTGGCAAAGGTGTCCTTGACCTCCTGCCGGACCAGCGCGACCCGCTCATTGGCGAGGCAGGTGATGCACCAGGCCGCGGTGAAGTTGACGAAGACGGGACGCCCTTCCGCCTGCAGCGCGGCGACGCGCTCGGGAGACCAGGGCTCGATGTCGCCCGCCCGTGCTGTGTCCGTCGCGCTCGGAACGGCGCTCTGAAGCACGAAGGCCCCGGCGCCGACGGCGACGAACAGGGCGAGGGCCGAAAGGGCGATTCGGGTCCGCCCGCCAGCACTGCGGCCGAGGCCGAGCAGCCAGACGAGGAAGCCGGCCGCGAGGATCGCCGCCAGAGCGGCAAGCACGCCGCCGGGCCCGGCCTGGACGGAGGCGACCCAGACCAGCCAGGTCGCGGTCGCAAACATCGGGAAGGCAAAGGCCTGCTTGAGGATGACCATCCAGCGGCCGGGCTTTGGCAGCAGACGCAGCCAGCCGGGAGCGAAGGACAGGAGGACCACCGGCGCGGCAAAGCCGAGCGCGAGCGCCAGGAAGACCGCAAGTGCGATCTGCGGCGGTTGCGTTACGGCATATCCCATGGCCGCGCCCATGAAGGGGGCGGTGCAGGGCGTCGCGACGATGACGGCGAGCGCCCCGGTCATGAAGGCGCCCAAGCGTCCGCCGCTGGAGGCAAGCCCGTGCCCGGCGCCCTGGACGGAGCCGCCGATTTCGAATGCGCCGAGCAGGTTGAGGCCGATCAGCACCATGATGACCGCCAGCGCGATCACGACGGGCGGCGATTGCAGCTGGAAACCCCAGCCGATGCTGGTGCCAAGCGCTGCCAGCGCGATCACCGCGCCGGCAAGGATGATGAAGCTGGTAAGGACGCCGCAAAGGAAGAGCAGACCCTGCTCGCGCACCTCGGCGCGGCTCGCCTGTGCGGCCTGGGCGAAGCCGAGCGCCTTGATGAACAGCACCGGCAGCACGCAAGGCATCAGGTTGAGGATCAGGCCGCCGGCGAAGGCGAAGGCCAGTGCTGCCCAGAGCGTCAGGTTGCTTTCGGGCGCTGCGGCGACGCGCACCACGGCCAGGGCCTGGGCAGCTTGCGGCGCCGCTGCCGCAGGCGTGGAATTGACCAGCGCAGGCTCGACATCGGCCATCAGGCTGAGCGCGCGCGGCACGCCGGCCTCGCGATAGGTGATGACCCCGTTGAGTTCGGTCTCGCCGATCTTGAACGAGCTGGAACGGGCAAGTCGCAAGACCGTGCCGTCGGAAGAGTTCGTCGCGGTCTGCGGAGCGGCATGCTCGATCAACGTCTCGAGCAGCGGGAAGTAGCGCAGCTCCTCGACGGGCTGCCCGAGGCCCGGCAGCGCGAGGGCTAGAGCATCGCCGTCCTGCGTCAGCTTCGCCCGGAAAGCGGCAGGTTGCGGCAGCGCGGCGCGGGCCGCATCGATCCGCGACTGTGCCGCCTCATCGGCGACCGGGGCCGGGCCGACCTTGAGGTCGAGCGTGAAGGAGCCTTCCTCGGGGATGCAGATCTTTTCGCAGACCAGCCAGGTCGCGTTCGCCTTGAGGGTAAGGCGCTCGCCCGGCTGTGCGCCTTCGGGAACGGTGATCTCCACCGGCAGCAGCACGGCGTCGCTGAAGCCGAAATTGACGAGCGGCTCGACCGGGAGCGCCTTCGGCGCCGGCCATTGGATCGCACCGGCGCTGTAGCCCGCAGGCAATGTCCACTCGATCCGCGTCGGCTCGCCGGAATCGCCGGGATTGGCCCAGTATGTGTGCCAGCCCTTGGCGATCTTCTGGCTGAGCGCGACCTGGAAGCGCTCGCCGGGCGCAACGACGTCGCGGCTGGAGAGCAGGGTCGCAGTGACGCGGGGGCTGGTGACCGCGGCCGATTCAGCGGCAAGGGCGGCGCCGGGCAGGAGCAGTGCGAGGATGAGAAGGCCCCGCCGCAGCAAGCCGTTTGTAATGCGCTCGACCATGTTTTCCGTCGTCAAATCCGTAAAAGCCTCAGCTCACCTGCCCCAAATTGGCGCTGCGCGCCAATGACAAGCCGGTGATAGCGCGTGAGCAGGGCCTTCTTCGGGCATCGGGCGCAAGGATGCCCCGCGCCATGATGTCGCCCCGCGCACGGGAGCTTCACCATTCCGGGTAAGCCGGGCCGCGGCGCCGCTCCGGGCGCCCTTCGAGAGCGTCCGAGGCTATGCTGCGCTGCGGCTGGAACGACGACGTGGTGTGAGCGGCAATCAGATCGCTGCGCCATCCGCGACGATATCGGCGCCAAGTCCGCGGCGCACGGCACGCACGATCTCGGTCTCGGCAGCGGCTCCGCGGCGGCGCGGGCGCGGAGCGGTGATCCGATGCTCGGCGATGATCTGGCCGGGTGCGCCCGAGAGCACGACGACGCGGTCGGCGAGATAGGCAGCCTCGTCGATGTCATGCGTGACGAAGAGCACGGTCTTGTCGGTGCTTTGCCAGACTCGGATCAGCTCGTCCTGCAGGGTTTCGCGCGTCAGGGCGTCCAGTGCCGAGAAGGGCTCGTCCATCAGCAGGATCTCCGGCTCGACCGCGAGCGCGCGCGCCAGCGAGACGCGCTGGCGCTGGCCGCCTGAGAGCTGCTGGGGCCAGCGCTGTGCGAGCGGACCGAGCCCCACGAGATCGAGCATCTCCTGAGCCTGCTTGAGCCGCGCGGGGCGCGAGGCCCGCCCCTCGAGCCCAAAGCCGACATTGGAGATCACCTTGCGCCAGGGCAGCAGGCGCGAATCCTGGAAGACCAGAGCGACCGGCCGGCGCGTCCGGTCCCTGGCATGGAAGATGACCTCGCCGCCGCTCGGCTTGGCGAGCCCGGCGATGACGCGCAGCAGGGTCGACTTGCCGACGCCGGATGGGCCGACAATGGCGAGGAATTCGCCGCGCGCGACCTGCAGGTCCAGCTTGTGCAGCACCTCGGTCGCTTCCCCGTCGCGGGTGAAGGTCAGCGACAGGGCCTTGATGTCGATCACGCTTTCCATCGCAGAACCCATCCCTGGAAAGCGACGAAGGCGGTGTCGAGCAGGCCGTAAAGCGCGGCCATGGTCAGCATGTAGATCACCACGATGTCGGTCGCGAGCAGACTGGAGGCCTGCATCATGCGCTGGCCGACACCGGCGACGCCAAAGATCTCGGCGGCGACCACCGCCATCCAGGCCTGGCCGAGCGCGGTGCGGACGCCGACCAGAATGCCGGGCATTGCGGCCGGCAGCAGGATCTTGCTCAGACGCTGCCAGGCCGATCGGAAACCAAACGCGTCCGCAACCTCGATCAGGTCACGGTCGACGCCGCGGATCGCGCCCTGCGCCGCAAAGAAGACGATCCAGAACACGCCGATGGCGATGATGAAGACCGCCGCCGACGGATTGACCCCGAACCAGATGATGGCGAAGGGCACCCAGGCGAGGCCGGGAATCGGCCGGAGCACGCGCACGACCCAGGCCGTGGCCTCTTCCGCGGTGCGCGACATGCCGACGAGCACGCCGGTGGCGATGCCGAGGCCGGCGCCGACGATCAGGCCCGTGAAATAATGGCCGAGCGAGCCGCCGATCGCCGACAACCACGCACCCGAGCTCACTTCGCGCCAGAATGCCTTCGGCAAGGCAGACGGGCCAGGCAGGAAGGCCGGGTTCACCAGGCCGAAATAGGGGATAGCCTCCCAGAGTAGCACGAAGGCGAGGAGGCCTGCGAAGGCGAGGGCCGGAGCCCTGAGCGAGGTCAAGTTCAGCCGCCGGATTCTGTCAGAGGGTTTTGATGGCGCGCTCGTAATACTGGGTCTCGAACAGGCCGTCGAAAGGCAGTTCCTTCTCGAGCGAGCCCAGCTTGACCTGATAGGCCTGCATGGCACGCGACGGCTCGATGATGACGCGCGGATCGATCTGGAACTTGCTGGCGGGCGAGGTCAGCGCCTGTCGGATCAGGGCCGGGTCGACGATGCCCTTGCCAAGCGCGGCGCCGACATGCGGGGCAGCCTTGTCGGGGTCCTTGGCGATCAGAGCGGCGGCACGCACCAGGCTGGTCACCAGCTTCTGCACGGCGTCAGGATTCTTGGTGACGAAATCGCCTGATGCTGCGACCACGGTCCCGGGCTGGCCGGGGAACAGTTCTTCGCCGCCGGCGATCAGCTTGATGCCGGGATTGCGGGTCTGGATGATCGACAGCGCCGGCTCGCGCACGATCGCGCCCTCGACGGCTGCTGCGAGCACGGCCTGCTGGGTCGCGTCGATGCCCATGGGCACGACCTCGACATCGGCCTTGTCGGCCTTGGCGACCTCCCAGAGCCAGTATTGCAGGGTGGTGTTGGGCACCGAGCCGGCCGGCTGGGTCGCAAGCCGGGCCGGCTTTCCGGTGGCGGCCTTATGTGCCTTGAAGGCCGCAGCCGGTGCGGTGCCGGGCGTGAAGAACTTGGCGAGCGCGGGCGCTGCGACGAAGACGTTCTCGGCGACCGCAGTTGCGGCCACGACGCGAATGTCGACGCCGCGCGAGCGGGCGACGGCAAGCGGCGCGATGCCCGCGACATAGAGGTCGATCGTGCCCGAGGCCAGTGCCTGGATCATGTTCGGACCGGATTCGAAGACCGTGAAGGCGGCATTGATGCCCGCCTCCTTGAGCCAGCCTTCGCCATTGGCAACGAAGACGGGCGCCGTGCCGATGACCGGGATGTAGCCGACACGGGCTGTCACGCCGCTCTGGGCCCATGCAGCGCCGGCAAGGGGAGTGCTCGCGAGAAGCGAAGAGCCGGCGAGCAGAAACTGGCGGCGATCCATCGATCCATCCTTCATGAAAATCGGTCCGGCGATAACGCCGGTTGACAGATTGAGAAAAGGATTTTCTATCTGAATGCAAGATGCGGGCATCGAAAAGATGATTTTTCTCTAGATTCCCAATTCAATAGGAAATCAATTCTCCAATTGATGGGCTGAGAGAATGGATGCGATCGACCGGAAAATCCTGACTGTCCTGCAAGGTGATGCGAACATCTCGATCGCCGAGCTGGCCGATCGCGTCGGCCTCTCGCAGACGCCCTGCTGGAAGCGGATTCAGCGGCTGGAGGCGACGGGCGTCATCACCAAGCGTGTCGCGCTGGTGGCGCCGGAGAAGATCGGACTCGGGCTCACGGTCTTCGTCCAGATCGAGACCGCCGACCATTCCGGTCCCTGGCTGGAAAAATTCGCTCAGATGGTCGCGTCGATGCCGGAGGTCATGGAGTTCTACCGGATGGCCGGCGATGTCGATTACATGCTGCGCGTGGTGGTGGCCGACATGGCGGCCTATGATGGCTTCTATAAGCGGCTGATCGAGACGATTCCGCTGAAGAACGTCACCTCCCGCTTCGCGATGGAACGCATCAAGGCGACCACGGCCTACAAGGTTCCGGACATGCCGAAAGTGTAAGGGCCGGGCCTACTGGGTCGGAACGGCAACCGGCGGCGCGACCGGGCGGGCCACGGCGGGTCGGGCCGGCTTGGGCCGTTCGGGCTTGGGTTCGGGCAGGCCGAGGCGGGCGCGGATTGCGGCAGCCTTGGCCTCCGTGATGCGCGCGGCGCAGAAACCGAGCGATCCTTCGCGCTGGAAATCACGGCAGGTCAGCTCACGTTCGGAGGTGAACCCGGCCTGTTCCCGCGCGATGCTGCGCTGCGTGCTGAGATCGCCCTTGGCTGCAAGCGCGCGAAAGCCCTCGCGCACGGCGCGCTCCGCCCTGCCGCGCTCGGATTCGATCTCCTTGGCGCGCGCCGAGAGGGTGCGTGCATCAGGCCCCCAGAGACCTCGCGGGTCGATCCGGCAGGCGGCTGCCTCGATCACGCAGGGTTGCTCAGGCTCGACCACCAGAAAGGCGCCCTCCAGGACATCGAACACGATCGGGCAGGCCGAGGCCTCCAGCTTGTAGCGTGGCACACCGGCCGGTTTGCCGAGCGATGTCACCGGCAGCGGCGTATCGCCGAAGGAAATGGCACAGGGCTCCGTCAGGTTGCCGGGCTGGAAGCCGGCAGCGTTGAGCTTGAGGCCAAAGCCGGTCGGCGTCTTCTCGAAGACCGCTTCGCCGGCGCCGCCATTCTGCCGGAGCACGCGGCCGATGATCCCTTCCTCGGTCGGCAGCTTGATGGCCGGCATCGAGGGGGTGTGCGGCTTGGCCGGTCCGCCCGTGCCGGGGGGCGCCGCCTGATGTGCGCCCGGCGGATTGAAGGGTTGCGCGCCTGGCAATTGCATCGGCTGAGCCTGGGCAAGCCCACCCGAACCGGCTGCAGCCAGCATCACGAAGATCTTGAGGGCTATGCGGCCGGGTCTGGTCAGCATCGGGTGCCGTGAAATGGTAAACGCAATCTTCTGCATGAATTGGCGAGCGAACGCATGCAAGAGCATTGGCGCAACACTGCTTGGCAATGATGCGGCCGCGACCTCTCCCCCGCGTGACGCGCGCGTTTGCCGATTCTTAATCCGGCTCCGTGTCTTGCAAGGGCGGGAACACCCTCACTATATACGCCGCCAAGAGGCGGTTTGACGACCGCGAAACGTGGAATGCCGGTTCCGTTTGCCGCGTAAGGCGGGGGCGGGCCGGTCCATGGGCCGGCAGGCGGTGCGAAATGCGTCGCCGGTCGGCGATCTGCTAATCGAAAGGGATCCCGTCCATGGGTAAAGTTATTGGTATCGACCTCGGCACGACGAACTCCTGCGTTGCCGTGATGGAAGGCACTACACCGAAGGTTATCGAGAATTCCGAGGGCGCGCGCACCACGCCCTCCATCGTCGCCATCACCGATGACGGCGAGCGGCTTGTCGGCCAGCCGGCCAAGCGTCAGGCCGTCACCAATCCGGAGCGCACTTTCTTCGCCATCAAGCGCCTGATCGGTCGGACCTTTGAGGATCCGATGACGAAGAAGGACATGAATCTCGTCCCTTACCGGATCAAGAAGGCCCCGACGGGCGATGCTTGGGTCGAGGCTGACGGCAAGGACTATTCGCCTTCGCAGATTTCCGCCTTCACCCTGACCAAGATGAAGGAGACCGCCGAGGCCTATCTCGGGCAGCCGGTCACGCAGGCGGTCATCACCGTTCCCGCCTATTTCAACGACGCCCAGCGTCAGGCCACGAAGGATGCCGGTCGCATCGCCGGCCTCGAGGTGCTGCGCATCATCAACGAGCCGACGGCGGCTGCGCTCGCCTATGGCCTCGACAAGAAGACCGCTGGCACGATCGCGGTCTATGACCTCGGCGGCGGCACCTTCGACGTCTCGATCCTCGAGATCGGCGACGGCGTCTTCGAGGTGAAGTCGACCAATGGCGACACCTTCCTGGGTGGCGAAGACTTCGACATGCGCCTGGTCGAATACCTTGCGGACGAGTTCAAGCGCGAGCAGGGCATCGACCTGAAGAAGGACAAGCTCGCCCTGCAGCGCCTGAAGGAAGCTGCCGAGAAGGCCAAGATCGAGCTTTCCAGCGCCGCGCAGACCGAAATCAACCTGCCCTACATCACTGCCGACGCCTCCGGGCCGAAGCACCTCGCCATCAAGCTCTCGCGCGCCAAGTTCGAGAGCCTGGTCGACGATCTGATCCAGCGCACCATCGAGCCCTGCCGCAAGGCGCTCAAGGATGCCGGCCTTTCGGCGGGCCAGATCGACGAGGTCGTTCTCGTCGGCGGCATGACCCGCATGCCGAAGGTCCAGGAGGTGGTGAAGCAGTTCTTCGGCAAGGAGCCGCATAAGGGCGTCAATCCGGACGAGGTCGTCGCCATCGGCGCCGCGATCCAGGCCGGCGTGCTGCAGGGCGACGTCAAGGACGTGCTGCTGCTCGACGTGACCCCGCTCTCGCTCGGCATCGAGACGCTCGGCGGCGTGTTCACCCGCCTGATCGACCGCAACACCACGATCCCGACCAAGAAGAGCCAGGTCTTCTCGACCGCCGAGGACAACCAGGGCGCGGTGACGATCCGGGTCTTCCAGGGCGAGCGCGAGATGGCTGCCGACAACAAGATGCTCGGCCAGTTCGACCTGATGGGCATCCCGCCGGCGCCGCGCGGCATGCCGCAGATCGAGGTGACCTTCGACATCGACGCCAACGGCATCGTCTCGGTGACGGCGAAGGACAAGGCCACCAACAAGGAGCAGCAGATCCGCATCCAGGCTTCCGGTGGTCTCTCCGAGGCCGACATCCAGAAGATGGTGAAGGACGCCGAGGCGAATGCCACCGAGGACAAGAAGCGCCGCGAGCTGGTGGAAGCCAAGAACCAGGGCGAGAGCCTGGTCCACTCCACCGAGAAGTCGCTGAAGGACTATGGCGACAAGGTTTCTGCCGCCGACAAGTCAGCGATCGAGACCGCACTTGACGCGCTCAAGGCCGCGCTGGCCGAAGAGAATGTCGAGGCGATCACCTCGCGCACGACCGACCTGATGCAGGCCTCGATGAAGCTCGGTGAAGCCATGTATGCGGCGAGCCAGGCCGAGGGTGCCACGGCTGAAGGCGGCGAAGAGCATGCCGACGCCAAGAAGGACGACGTCATCGACGCCGACTTCAAGGATGTCAGCGACGACAAGAACGACAAGAAGAAGAGCGCCTGATCGCGCTCTGATCTCTCCACGACGACCTGGCCGGGCTTGCCCCGGCCATCTCGTTCGGGAAGGGCCTCTTGCAAGGGAAATGTCGTTCTTCTGACGAACATGGTCGGGTTCCCCCGGCCATGATGCCGAGAAGAACGAAGGGGTGGCTGTTTGATGTCCAAACGCGACTACTACGAGATCCTCGGCGTCTCGAAGACGGCTAACGAGGCGGAGCTCAAGAGTGCTTTCCGCAAGCTCGCCATGCAATGCCATCCCGATCGCCATCCCGGCGACAAGGGGGCCGAGGCCAAGTTCAAGGAACTGAACGAGGCCTATCAGGTGCTTGCCGACGGCCAGAAGCGTGGCGCCTATGATCGCTACGGCCACCAGGCCTTTGAGAATGGCGGCGGTGGTCCCGGCGGCGGAGCCGATTTCTCCGACTTCATGTCGGACATCTTCGATTCCTTCTTCGGCGATGCGCGGGGCCGCGGTGGACCACGCGGAGCCAATGGCCGCGAACGCGGTGCCGATCTCCGCTACAATCTCGAAATCGGGCTGGAGGACGCCTTCGCCGGCAAGAGCGCATCGATCCGCGTACCGACCTCGATTGCCTGCGAATCCTGCTCCGGGACCGGCGCCAAGCCGGGCTCGACGTCGCGCCAGTGCCCGACCTGCGGCGGCCATGGCCGCGTGCGCGCCAATCAGGGCTTCTTCTCGGTGGAGCGCACCTGCCCGACCTGCAACGGGCGCGGTGAAGTCATCGATGACCCCTGCAAGAATTGCTCGGGCGCCGGGCGCGTCACTCGCGAGCGCACGCTGTCGGTCAACATTCCGGCCGGCGTCGAGGACGGCACCCGCATCCGGCTTGCCGGTGAGGGCGAGGCTGGCCTGCGCGGCGGGCCGGCAGGCGATCTCTACATCTTCCTGTCGATCAAGCCGCACGCGATCTTCCAGCGCGACGGGGCCGATCTGTTCTGCCGGGTGCCGCTTGGCCTCACCTCGGCGGCTCTCGGCGGCGAGATCGAAGTCCCGACGCTGACCGGCGAGAAGGCACGGGTCAAAATTCCCGAGGGCACCCAGAACGGCAAGCAGTTCCGGCTCAAGGGCAAGGGCATGAGCGTGCTGCGCTCGCGCGAGGTCGGGGATCTCTATATCGAGGTCGTGGTCGAGACGCCGCAGAAGCTGACGGCGCGTCAGCGCGAATTGCTGCTCGAGTTCGAGCGCGAATGCTCCGGCGCAACCCACCCGGAAACTGCCGGCTTCTTCGGTCGTGTCAAGGAATTCCTGGGCGGTATGAGCGGCGGCGCGGCCTGAGGGCGGGCTCCGCAATTGAAAAGGCGGGCGACCCATCCGGGGCACCCGCCTTTCAGATCGCCGGCCTGATGGAGATCAGGCCTTGTCGATCACTTTCTTGACCGCATCCTTGGCTTTACCAACGGCCTGCTGGGCCTCGCCCTTGCGCTCCTGCGCAATCCCTTCGGCCTGAAGCCCCGGCTTGTTCATCGCCTTGCCGACGCCCTGCTTGACGTTGCCAGCGGCCTCGTTGGCCATGCCCTTGATCTTGTCCGCGGTGCTGCCCATGGGTCGTGTTCCTCTGTTAAAAAACGCATGTCGCATCAGCGACTTGTGCTGAGGAAACGGCTGGAACGGGCAAAGGTTCCCGGAAAAGTTCACGCTGCTCCGGATCGGTCCGCGGATGCGATTGCCATCGCCCGCAGCGCCTCGGCCGTCTCCGCATCGGCCGGAAAGAAGGTTTCCAGGGCCAGTTCCGACAGCGTGATGTCGACCGGCGTGCCGAAGACGGTTGTCGTCGAAATCAGGGAGAGCACCTGGTCGCCGACCTTCAGCTGCATCGGCACGACGATGGCAGCTTCCGCCTCGTGGTCCGGCGCGTGGCCCTTGCGAGTGGGCTGAGGCGGCGCCGGATAGGTCAGCAGCTCGACGAGGAGATCGGCCAGGATCGGATCGGCCGTCGCCCTGATCTGCTGCCTCAGCCTTGCGATCAGATGGCTTCGCCATTCCGCGAGATTGACGATGAAGGGGGCGAGCCCGCCGGGATGCAGGCTGAGCCTCAGCACGTTGACGGGTGGGCGCAGCAGTTCGGCATCCGCGACAAGGCCGAGCAGAGGTGTCACCGCGGCATTCGCGGCAAGCAACGTCCAATGCCGGTCGACCGCGACGGCCGGATAGGGCTCGTGACCTTTCAGCACGAGATCGATCGCCGACTTGGCTGCCTGCAAGCTCGGATCCTCCAGCGACCGTTCGAGATAGACCGGGGCATAGCCCGCGGCGAGCAGCAGGGCGTTACGCTCGCGCAGCGGCACGGCGAGATACTCCGCCAGGTGCAGAACCATGTCGCGGCTCGGCGCCGAGCGGCCGCTCTCGATGAAGCTGAGATGCTTCTGGGAGATCTCCGCTTCGAGCGCGAGGTCGAGTTGGCTTAGCCGGCGCAGCTGGCGCCAGTCGCGGATGAGGTGGCCGACGGTGGGTTGATGATGCTTGTTCATGGCGAGAAACCTATCCGGGCTGTCGGTTCGTTCCAATTACCTCTCGCTTAATCGACGGGCCGACACGACAGCGTCAGCATGGCTCCAACATCAACAGCCCAGGCCGGCCGCCGGAACGGGCTCACACCAAGGAGACCACGCCATGTCCTCGATCCAGTCCTCGCGCTTTCTCCGCAATGCCCTTGCTCTCGATGCCGCTGCCTGCGCCGCCACCGGCCTGCTGCTCGCCTTCGCTGCTGCGCCGCTCGCCGAATTGCTCGGCTTCCCCGAGGCTTTCCTCCGCGGCGCCGGCCTGGTGCTGCTCCCCTGCGCCGCGCTGCTTGCGCTCTTCTCCAGTCGCGAGACCCTGCCGCGGGTCGCCGTCTATGCGGTGATTGGCATCAACCTCCTCTGGATCGCCGACAGCATCCTGATCCTGGTTGCCGGCTGGTTTGCGCCGACCGGGCTCGGCATCGCCTTCGTGCTGGCGCAGGCTGCAGCGGTCGCGATCGTCACCGAACTCGAGATCATCGGCTTCAAGCGCTCGACCGCCGCCGCCGTCGCCGCCGCCTGAACGTAAGCAGCAGGCATCTCCAACTCGACGCCTTCCGGCCCCCGCCGGAGGGCGTCGTGCTGTTTTCACAAAGCCATTACGTGGCGGGGGCGTCTTGTTCGCGGCCCAATGGGGGAGCGCGGGCTCCGATCGGGGAAAGCGTCACGAAACTGTCGTGCGCACTCAATAGCTGATGCGGCCTGCACAGTTTTGTTGCCCCACGGAACAGGATCGCCCCATGCGCACCTCACTCGTTCTCGCGGCTCTCGCCTCGGTCCTGCTTGGCGGAACGGCTCTGGCCGAGCCGATGTTCAACCGTGTCGCGACCTTCTCCGTGCCGCTCAACCTGCCGGCCGATCGCGACGCGTCCAAGAAGACGGTGTCCGAAATCATCGCGGCCAACGAAGCGGGAACGCTTCTGGCCTATACCGATGCCGAGCAGAAAGCCCTCGGCCTGATCGACATCACGACGGCCTCCGCCCCGAAGCCGGCAGGCTTCATTCCGCTCGAGGGAGAGCCGACCTCGGTCGTGATCCTTGGCGACAAGGCCTTCGTCGTGGTCGTCACCTCCGGCGACAATTTCAAGGAGCCGGCCGGGCATCTTGCCACGGTCGATCTCAAGGCGCGGCAGGTCGTTGCCAAATGCGAGCTCGGCGGCCAGCCGGATTCGATCACGCTGACCAAGGACAAGGGTAAGCTCGCCATCGTCATCGAGAACGAGCGCGACGAGAAGCTGAACAAGGGTGCGCTGCCGCAACTGCCCGCCGGCAACCTGACCCTGGTCGGCATCAAGGATGGCGGCGCCGACTGCGCCTCACGTCAGGTGGTCGACCTGACGGGCATTGCCGCCGTCGAACCGACCGACCCGGAACCGGAATTCGTCGACGTCAACCTGGACGGCCTTGCCGTGGTGACGATGCAGGAGAACAACCACCTCGCCATCGTCGACACCAAGACCGGCAAGATCGTCACCCATTTCTCCGCCGGCACCGTCGATCTGAAGAACATCGACAAGACCCGCGACGGCGAGATCAAGCCGGTCGAGGAACTCAAGGGCGTCGCCCGCGAGCCGGACGCGGTGCGCTGGATCGACACCGAGCGCTTCGTCACCGCCAATGAAGGCGATTGGAAGGGGGGCTCGCGCGGCTTCACCATCTTCCGCAAGGACGGCACGATCGAGTTCGATTCGGCGGCGATGGTCGACCATATCGCCATGCGTCACGGCCATTATCCGGAAAAGCGCTCGGCCGCGAAGGGCAGCGAGCCGGAAGGGATCGAGGTCGGCACCTACGGCAATGACAAGCTGATCTTCGTCGGCCTCGAGCGCGCCTCCCTCGTATTGGTCTTCAAGGACGAGGGCGCCGGGAAAGCACCGCGTTACCTCCAGGCCCTGCCGGGTGGCATCGGTCCGGAAGGCCTGCTTGCCATCCCGCAGCGCAATCTGCTCGTTTCGGCCTCCGAGACCGATGTCGGCGAGAAGGGCGGCGCCCGTTCCGCAGTGACCATCTATGAGCGCAACGAAGGCCCGGCCGCCTATCCGACGATCGTCTCGCAGGATCATGAGGGGCTGCCGATCGGCTGGGGCGCCCTTTCCGGACTTGCCGCCCATGGCAGCACGGCTGGCCCTCTCTTTGCGGTGACCGACAGCGCCTATACGCCGTCCCGCATCCTCGAGATCGACACCACGCAGAAGCCGGCCAGGATCGTCGCCGGACTGACTGTGACCAAGGATGGCAAGCCCGCCTCCTATGACCTGGAAGGGATCGCGACCCGGGCCAATGGCGGCTTCTGGCTGGCTTCGGAAGGCAATCCCGAGATCAAGGACAAGCCGACCCGCAACATCCTGCTGCGGGCGACCGCAAAGGGTGAGATCGAGGAGGAGATCCACCTTCCCGAAGAGCTCGACAAGCATGCGGTGCGCTTCGGCTTCGAGGGCGTGACGGTGACCGGCGAGGGCGCGGACGAGACCGTCTGGCTCGCCGTGCAGCGCGAATGGAAGGATGATCCCAAGGGCAAGACCAAGATTCTGTCCTACAAGCCGGCCAGCAAGCAGTGGGGCGTGCTGCATTACCCGCTGACGGCTCCGGCCGCCGGTGCCTGGATGGGCCTGTCGGAGTTGACCTATCTCGGCAACGAGACCTTTGCCGTGATTGAGCGCGACAATCTCTTCGGCGCCAAGGCGGTAAAGACGCTGGCCACCTTCTCGGTCAAGGGTCTGACGCCAGCCGCTATCGGCGCCGCCGCCATCCCGACCGTCGAGAAGAAGTCGCTGCGCGATCTCACGCCAGATCTGATGAAAGCTGGCGGCTATGGTCTCGACAAGGTCGAGGGCATGGCTGTCGATAAGGCCGGCAATCTCTTCGTTGTCACCGACAATGACGGTGTCGACGATTCCTCCGGCGAGACCCAGTTCTTCGCCCTCGGCAAGATCTCGCAGTAAGGCAGGCGCAATCGCCCGGCAGCGGGCCCAGGCACCGCCCCGAAATGCGGATTGCGCCTTTCGGGAAAGGTGACGAAAATACAGATGCTTGGATCATCGGACCGAAAGATCCGGTCTGATGATCCGACGCTGTCGGGTTTCTAGCGAACCGGATCCAGGAACGGCGTGTCCGGCTCGCTGACATAGAAGATCACCACCTTCAGCATTTCGTTGCCGCGGTTGTAGCCGGTCATCTTGACGTTCGGCGGCTCGACCAGCGATTCGCCGGCCTTCACCGTCACGGCCGTACGTCCCTGCATTTCCAGGGTGAAGGCGCCTTCGACGACATGGACCGTCACCGGGAAACGGTGGGTATGGAACGGTGTCCTGTCTCCCGGCTTGATCATGGCGGTCATCACCCTGATTTCCTGCTGGAGACCGGTCGGCATTCCCGGAATCACGGTCTTGAGCACAAGCTCGGGGCGTGCCAGACGCTCCGTCTGGGCGGCGGCCGGCAGCGAGGCGAGGACGCAGGCGGCAAGCGGCAGGCAACGCATGATCTCCTCCTCTGATCACGGTAATCCTGCGCCATCATAGCCGCCTGCACCGCGGCAGGCCCGGTCTATCTTGTCTGCAAAGAAAAACCCCGGATGCTCGCGCATCCGGGGCAGGTGCCTGGCCGCAACGCGTGACCAGGTGGGAGGAACGATTGAGGTCACCAGCCAGCGAGCACGTTGCCTTTGAAGCGCTCGGTGACGAAGGCCTTGATTTCGGGTGAGTGATAGGCTTCGACCAGGGTCTTGACCCAGGGCTTGTCCTTGTCCGCCTCGCGCACGGCGATGACGTTGACATAGGGGCCCTTCGGGTCTTCGCGCAGGATGGCCGAGGTCGGCTCGATCTTGGCGTCGACTGCGTAGTTGGTGTTGATCGAGGCGGCCCCGACATCGGCAAGCGAGCGCGGCGCCTGCGCCGCATCGATCTCGATGATCTTCAGCTTCTTCGGATTGGCCGTGATGTCGGCGACGCTCGGCTTCACGCCGACGCCGTCCTTCAGCTTGATCACGTCCTTGTCCTGCAGCAGCAGCAGCGAGCGGCCGCCATTGGTCGGATCGTTCTGGATGGCGACTGTTGCACCATCCGGAATCTCGGCCCAGCTCTTGTACTTCGACGAATAGATCCCGAGCGGGAAGTTCACGGTCAGGCCGACGCTGACGAGCTTGTAGCCGCGGTCCTTCACCTGATTGTCGAGATAGGGCTGGTGCTGGAAGGAGTTGGCCTCCAGTTCGCCTGCATCCAGCGCCTGGTTCGGCACGACATAGTCGGAGAACTCGACGATCTTGATATCGAGGCCCTTCTTGGCGGCGATCGGCTTCACCTTCTCGAGGATTTCGGCATGCGGGCCGGGCGAGACGCCGATGCGCAGCGTCTGATTCTGCTGGGCGAGGGCCGGTACCGAGAGGAGAAGCGCGAGGCTGGAGGCGGCAAGCGCGGCGCGGCGGGTCAGATTGATCGACATGATGTTTCCTTGCGGGTGTTTGAACTGTTGGGGACGGATTGGCTCAGGCGTGGCGCAGGCGCTTGTTGAGGTGGCCGGCAAGCCGGTCGCCGATGCTCTGCACGGTCTGGACGAGGACGATCAGCACGGCGACGACGACGGCCATCACGTCCGGCATGAAGCGCTGGTAGCCGTAGCGGATGCCGAGATCGCCGAGGCCGCCGCCACCGACTGCGCCGACCATGGCCGAGAAGCCGATCAGGCTGACGATGGCCAGTGTCAGGCCGAGTGTGATCGCCGGCAGTGCCTCGGGCACCAGAACCTTGCGCACGATCTGCAGCGGGCTCGCCCCCATGGCGCGCGCCGCCTCGACCAGGCCCTGATCGACTTCGCGGATGGCGCCCTCGATCAGTCGGGCGATGAACGGAGCGGCCGCGACGGTGAGGGGGACCATGGCGGCATTGGTGCCGATCGAGGTGCCAGCGAGCAGCCGGGTGAAGGGGATGATCGCGACAACGAGGATGATGAAGGGCGTCGAGCGCGTGGCGTTGACGAGCATGCCGAGCACGGCGTTGACGGCGGGCGCGGCGAAGAGCTCGCCACGTTTGCTGGTCGCCAGGAAGACGCCGAGGGGCAGGCCGATCAGCGTTCCGATCCCGGCAGCGACTGCAACCATGAGCAGCGTGTCGGCGGTCGCCTGGGCGATGAGGCGGATGAGTTCAGGAGACATGGCCGATAACCTCCGCCTTGAGTTCGAGGCTCTTCAGGGCGCCGAGCACGGCAGCGAGTTCCGGCTCATGGGCCGTGACCGAGACGAGCAGGCTGCCAAAGGGCTGGCCCGCGATGGCATCGATCCGTCCGGCCAGGATGTTGACATCGACGCCGACGATCGAGCTCAGCCGGCTGATCACCGGGGCTGTCGCATTCTCGCCGATGAAGGTGATGCGCAGCAGGGCGCTGTCGCCAGGACGTGCCTCCGGCCTGACCCGGCCCGCGAGATGGGCGGGAAGTTCGACGCCGGTCACCGTCTCGACGAAACGCGCGGTGGTCGGATGCCTGGGCTGGGTGAAGACGGTGAAGGTCTCGCCTTCCTCGACGATGCGCCCGCCCTCGATCACCGCAACGCGGTCGCAGATCTCCTTGATCACCGGAATCTCGTGGGTGATCAGCAGGATGGTGATGCCGAGCTCGCGATTGACCCGCTTCAGCAGGCCGAGGATCGACTGTGTGGTCTCGGGGTCCAGCGCCGAGGTCGCCTCGTCGCAGAGCAGCACCTTCGGCTCGGTCGAAAGCGCGCGGGCGATACCGACGCGCTGCTTCTGGCCGCCGGAGAGTTCGGCCGGATAGCGCTCGCGCTTCTCGGACAGGCCAACGAGATCGAGCAGCCGCGTGACCTGGCGTTCGATCTCGGCCTTTGGCGCGCCGGCGATTTCCAGCGGCAGCGCGACATTGTCGAAGACCGTGCGAGACGAGAGCAGGTTGAAGTGCTGGAAGATCATGCCGATCGTCCGGCGGCGCGCCCGCCAACCGGCTTCGGTCAGGCCGGTGACATCCTCATCCTCGATCAGGATGCGGCCGGAGCTCGCTCGCTCCAGGCCGTTGACCAGCCGGATCAGCGTGGACTTGCCGGCGCCGGAGCGGCCGATCACGCCAAGGATTGCGCTACGCGGCACGGTGAGATCGATGCCCGAGAGCGCGGTCACGGCGCCTTGCCCGGAGCGGCCGGAGAAGACCTTGCCGACATTCTCGAACCGGATCGCGGGTTCGGAACTGAAGACGGGGTTGGCACCGACGCTGAAGGCATCGGGCTTCACGAGAGCGTTCATCATAACCTCAGAGGAGCGTGTGGCAGGACCAGTGCGAGATGCCGAGCTGTTCCAGCGTCACGTCGTTGATGGAGCGTCGTGTGTTCTCGTCTTCGTCCGCTCGCTCCGGGGGCGAAGAGGGCGCGAGCGCTGTGGGAAAGGCCCGGTCGAGCCAGTCCCGCAGCAATGCGCTGAGGGTTGTGATCAGTGCCATCGGCCTGTCCCCGCTATGACGCCAGCCGCAGAACCGGACGGCGCTGCGAGGCGGCGAGCTGCCGGGCTGCGATCTCGGCAGCGCTCGGTGTTGCGAAGCGGTGGCCCTCGAGGGCGCGAAAGGCGGACGAGGCGGAGATGAAGGTGAAGAAGCGTTCGTCGTTGCGGCGATTGACGAGCCCCACCTGGGTCTCGCCGATTTCGATGATGAATGCTTGCTGGGTCTGCGATTGGGTCATGGCTTGCCTCCGCCGCAGGGGCGGCGTTCGATTGAGCGGATCGGATTGGGAGAGGGGCCCGGCGTTAGCCTGGGCCGTCTTTCAATGCAGGATCAGCATCGACAACAGCAGGCAGCCATCAGCATCGCAGCAGCGGACCGGCGCAAGGTCGAAACGGTCATGTTCATCTCCTCGTCACTGGAGCCCACGACCCGGTCGTGGCGCTTTAGCGTTTGGTGACGCGGCGCAAGCTGCTCGCTCAAATCTCCGCGGCCGCCGAACTATGTCCAGCGACAACGTCAATTTGGGTGAAAGTGTCCTCTTTGTCAACCCGATCGTTCTTTTAAAGAAACGAATGAAAGGGAATGAATCTTTCGTGCGCCGTTGCCGAGGGGGCAGAAATCTCTCTCCGATCGTCCCGCGGACCTCACCCTGCGACAGAGCGCGGCTTGACGGAGAGCAGGTGACGAGGCCAAGTCGCGCCATGTCGGCCCTTGGTTCCTCGCTTGAGACGCTGCGCCGCTCCGTCCTCGGAGCCTGGCTTGCGGCCGTCTATGCGCTGGCCGTTCTGGCGGCAGGCCTCGTGCCGACACCAGCCTTTGCCGCTCATCCCGCGCTGGCAGGTGCCGTGCTGTGTTCGGGGCAGTCCGCCTCGGAACCGTCGGAGGGTTCAGAGCCGGCGAAGGATGCACAGCATTGCATCGGCTGCCCCGTCAATCCCGTGCTGGCGACCCCTCCTGCGCCGGTTCAGCCGTTGGGGGTTCGCCTCGCGGCGCCACTGGAGCGGTCCGTTCCATTCCTGACGGAGGCAACGCATGGCGCGGTCCTCGGGCTGCCGCAATCAAGAGCGCCACCGATCGGATCCTGAACACGGTTTCGTCTCTCCCTCTCGTGTTACGGCCAGCCGGACAGGCCGCCGCAAACCGGGATTTCCGGCCATTCGCGAAAGGCCGCGACCTCTTTCAGGACCATGCTCATGAACAAGCCCGTTCACTACCTCGCCGCGCTCGCGCTCACACTCGCGAGCGCCGCCGCCTTCGCCCATGACTACAAGGCTGGCCCGCTGAAAATCGGCCATCCCTGGTCGCGCGCCACGCCGGCCGGCGCCAAGGTCGGCGGCGGCTACCTTTCGATCGAGAATACCGGTTCGACATCCGACCGGCTGATTGCGGTCTCTGCACCCTTCGCCGGTCGCGGCGAAATCCATGAGATGGCGGTCACCAATGGCGTGATGACGATGCGCGAGCTTGAAAAGGGCATCGAAATCCCGGCCGGCGCCAAGGTCGAGCTCAAGCCCGGCGGCTTCCACATCATGTTCCAGGAGCTGAAGCAGCCGCTGAAGCAGGATGAGCGGGTCAAGGGCACGCTGACCTTCGAGAAGGCTGGTGCGGTCGAAGTCGAGTTCAAGGTCGAGGGGATCGGCGCCAAGGGCGCAGCTGCCGAGCACACGCACTGAGCGCTTGAAGACAAGGCGATGGCCCCCCTCTCGTCGAGAGGGGGGCCATCGCGATTCCGGCTTTCAGAATTTGGCGCGCGGGTCGTGCTTCGCCAGTCGCGCCAGCAGATAGTCCACTTCCGCTTTGGCCGCGGCGGTCAGACCGGCGCCCGGATTGCGCTGGGCGTCGCTGGCCAGGATGCCGCGCTTCATCATCGTGTACTTGCGGACGGCAAGGCCGACACCCTGCTGCTGCTCGTAGCGCAGCAGCGGCAGATGCGCGTCGAAGATGTCATGCGCCGCGTCGCGCTTGCCCTCGCTGGACAGGCGGACGACGTCGATCAGCATTTCCGGGAAGGCATAACCGGTATTGGCGCCGTCGGCGCCGCGCTCCATCTCGAAATCGAGGAAGAGCCCGCCATTGCCGGTGAGAATCGCGATCTTGCGCAGGCTGCCTTCCGCCTGGAACTTGCGCAGCGTCGAGATCTTTTCGAGCCCCGGCCAGTCCTCGTGCTTCAGCATCACGCAGGACGGGTTGTCCTGGACGATGCGGCGGATCACGGCCGGCGTCATCACGACCGAGAGCGTCAGCGGATAATCCTGGATGACGAAGGGAATGTCGCTGCCGATCGCCTCGACGGCCTGGGCGTAATAGCCGACGATCTGGTCGTCGGTGCGCAGGCTCGGCGGAGGGGCGATCATCACGCCACCGGCGCCGAGATCCATCACCTGCCGCGCCAGCGAGCGCATTGCCGCAAAGCCCGGCGCCGAGACGCCGACGATGATCGGCTTGCCGCCCATCTTCGCGACCGCGCGCTTGACGAGGCCGACCGACTCCTCCGGCTCGAGCTTCGGCGCCTCGCCCATGATGCCGAGCACCGTGATGCCGTCAGAGCCGATGCCGGCATAGAAATCGAAGAGCCGGTCGGTGCTCGTCCAGTCGATGGCGCCATCGGGCGTGAAGGGGGTCGGTGCGATGGGATAGACGCCGCGGGCGTCAGGGGTCAGCTGCATGGTCAGGTTCCTTGAAGTCTCTTCAGGCGATCCGGGTGCGGACGGTGCCGACGCCGTCGATGGCGCCTTCCAGCACGTCGCCCTTGACGACGGCCGCGACACCTTCCGGCGTGCCGGTGAAGATCAGGTCGCCGGGAGCCAGAGCGACGAGGCCAGAAAGATAGGCGATCGTCTCCGGAACGCTCCAGATCAGCTTGGCGAGATCGGAGGTCTGGCGAACGCGGCCATTGACCGTGAATTCGATCTTGCCGGCCGCGGGATGGCCGCTCTGGCTCGCCGGCACGATCTCTCCGATCGGGGCCGACTGGTCGAAGCCCTTGCCCATGTCCCAGGGGCGGCCGGTCTTCTTGGCCTCGCCCTGCAGGTCGCGACGGGTCATGTCGAGCCCGGCGGCATAGCCATAGACATGCGAGAGAGCCTCGGACACAGGGATGTCGCGCCCGCCGGTGCCGATCGCGACGACCAGCTCCATTTCGTGATGCAGGTCCCGGGTCTTGCTGGGATAGGGCATGTCGGTGCCGTTGATCACCAGCGCGTCCGCCGGCTTGGTGAAGAAGAACGGCTCCTCGCGGTCGGGATCGCCCCCCATTTCGCGGGTATGTTCGGCATAGTTGCGCCCGACGCAGAAGATGCGGCGCACGGGGAAGAGCCCGCCGCCTGCTACCGGAACCGCGCTGATGGCGGGCGGTTCGATCACATAATTCGTCATGACGCAGCGCTCCCTCGATGTCGTGCCGTTCATGGGCGAGCGACGGGCGCGAAGCAAGGGGCCGGGCGATCGTGGCGGGGCTGCGCGCCCGGCATTGCCGCGTCGCGGTTCAGGCGGATGCGGGAGGTTCAGGCGGCGTCGGCAGCAGCCGCTCGATTGTCGCGCGCAGTGCGCGCGCGGCGGCCTCGACATCGTCCTGCACGAACAGCGCGCCGATCACGGCAATGCCGTCAGCCCCTGCCTCGATGACTGAGGCCGCATTCAACGCCGTGATGCCGGCGATGGCTCCGACCGGGAGCGGTCCCAGTACGCCAGCAGCCTTGCGCCGCAGAGCCGCGAAGCCGTCGAGCCCGAGGGAGGAGCCCGCATTGTCCTTGTGCGCGGTCTGGAAGACGCCGCCGATGCAGGCATAGTCGATCTTCGCCAGGGCCAGCGCCGAGAGTTCGTCCTCATGCTTCAGCGTCGCGCCAATGATGGCGCGGGGTCCGAGCAGGCGGCGGGCATCGTTTGGCTTCATGTCGTCGGCGCCGAGATGGACGCCGTCAGCACCGGAGGCGAGCGCGACATCGACGCGGTCATTGATCAGAAGCGGCACCCTTGTGCCGTGCAGGGCCGAGCGGATGGCCCGGGCCTCGCGCACCATCTCGCGCGTCGTCTCGGTCTTGGCGCGCAGCTGGATCAGGGTGGCGCCACCATCGACCGCGGCGCGCGCCAGGTCGGCCAGCGAGCGCCCGGCCGCGATCTGCGGATCGACAATGCCGTAAAGGCGGATATCAACGCTCACCCGTGCTCTCCCATCCGTTCGCGCAGCGTTGCCTCGTCCATCCCTGCCAGGGCGTCGATCAGGTGCACGGCGAAGCTGCCCGGCCCTTGCGATGTCTCTGCCGCAATCTCACCGGCGATGCCATAGGCTGTCAGCGCTGCAGCGGCCGCGATCGTCGGATCGCTCTCCACCGCGCAGCATGCCGCGATCAGGGCGCCCGCAGCGCAGCCGACCCCGGTGACCTTCGTCATCAGAGGATGGCCATGGGCGACGGAAAACGTGCTGCCGGCGTGCATGATCCGGTCGACCTTGCCGGTGGTGACGAGCGTGAGGTTGCGCTCGCGCGCCGTCTCAAGATCGGCCGCAAGCGCGGCCATCTCGGTCGCGTTGCCGCGCACGACGATGTTCGGCAGGCGCAGGACCTCGCGCGCCACGTGCTGGCGCAGCGGCGAGAGCTCGACGAAGACCGGATCGAAGACGAGCGGCTTTCGTCGGTCGCGCGCCACCTCCAGCAGCTTCGGGATGGCGAGTTCGCTCTCCGCATTGATCGTGCCGATATTGATCAGGATCGCGCCGGCGCCCTCGGCCATTGCCGCGACTTCGTCGACATGGATCGCCATGGACGGAATCGCGCCGAAGGCGAGCAGCATGTTCGCCGTGATGTTCTGCGCCACCGTATTGGTGAGGCATTGCACACGCGGGCGGCTCGCAGCCACCCGCGCCAGCACGCCTGCGACGACCGTCGCGTCGAGGCGGGCTGCGGTCATCGTCGCACTCATTCTGCCGCCGGAAGGTAGAGTTGGCCGCCCTTGGCGAGGAATTCCTGCGATTTCTCCGCCATGCCTTCGAGCGCCGCGCGTTCGTTCTCACCCATCGCCAGCACTTCAGCGCGCAGATCCTGCGTGATCTTCATCGAGCAGAATTTCGGCCCGCACATCGAACAGAAATGCGCGACCTTATGGGCGTCCTTCGGCAGGGTCTCGTCATGGAAGGAGCGCGCCGTATCGGGATCGAGCGCCAGGTTGAACTGGTCCTCCCAGCGGAAGTCGAAGCGGGCGCGCGAGACCGCGTCGTCGCGGATCTTGGCGGCTGGATGGCCCTTGGCGAGATCGGCGGCATGGGCCGCGATCCGGTAGGTGATGACGCCGGTCTTGACGTCGTCGCGGTTGGGAAGACCGAGATGCTCCTTGGGCGTGACGTAGCAGAGCATGGCGCAGCCGAACCAGCCGATCATCGCCGCGCCGATGCCCGAGGTGATGTGGTCGTAACCCGGCGCGATGTCGGTGGTCAGCGGTCCCAGCGTGTAGAACGGCGCCTCGCCGCATTCGCGCAGCTGCTTGTCCATGTTCTCCTTGATCTTGTGCATCGGCACGTGGCCGGGGCCCTCGATCATCACCTGGCAGCCCTTGTCCCAGGCGACCTTGGTGAGCTCGCCCAGCGTCTCCAGCTCGGCAAACTGGGCGCGGTCATTGGCGTCGGCGATCGAGCCCGGACGCAGGCCATCGCCGAGCGAGAAGGAGACGTCATATTTGCGCATGATCTCGCAAATCTCGTCGAAGCGCTCGTAGAGAAAGCTCTCCTTGTGGTGCGCGAGGCACCAGCGCGCCATGATCGAGCCGCCGCGCGAGACGATGCCCGTGACGCGGCTCGCAGTGAGCGGGACATAGGGCAGGCGCACGCCGGCATGGATGGTGAAATAGTCGACGCCCTGCTCGGCCTGCTCGATCAGCGTATCTTTGAAGACCTCCCAGTCGAGTTTGATCGGGTCGCCGCCGACCTTCTCCAGCGCCTGGTAGATCGGCACCGTGCCGATCGGAACCGGCGAGTTGCGCAGGATCCAGGAGCGGATGTTATGGATGTTGCGGCCGGTCGACAGGTCCATAACCGTGTCGGCGCCCCAGCGGATCGCCCAGACCAGCTTCTCGACCTCCTCGGCAGCGCCCGACGTCACGGCCGAATTGCCGATATTGGCGTTGATCTTGACCAGGAAATTGCGGCCGATCGCCATCGGCTCCAGTTCGGGATGGTTGATATTGGCCGGGATGATGGCGCGGCCGCGGGCGATTTCCTCGCGCACGAACTCAGGGGTGACGAATTCCGGAACCGAGGCGCCAAAGCTCTCGCCATCGGCATGGCGCTCGCGCGCGCCTTCGAGCATCGCGGCGCGGCCGAGATTCTCGCGGTGTGCGACATAGATCATCTCGGGCGTGATGATGCCGGCCCGTGCGAATTCGTACTGTGTCGCCATCTGGCCGGCCTTCGCCTCAAGGATCGGTCGTGCGGCCGGGCAGGCGGGAACGAGCTGTTCGGGCGAAATATGGCCGTTATCGGCGGCGGTGACGGCGCGGCCGGGCACGGTCGTGAAGCCGCGCGTATCGAGCCAGGCCCGGCGCGGCTGCGGCAGGCCTGCATTCAGATCGATCGTCACGTCGGTCTCGGTGAACGGACCGGACGGGTCATAGATGCGGACCGGCGGCTCGGAATCGGTGGTGAGCTGCACTTCGCGGAAGGGCACGCGCATCTCGGGATGGTCCGGCGGCGCGACATAGATCTTGCGCGAGCCGATGATCGGGCCGGTCGTCACGCTTTGCGGCGCCGCCTTGACGGTATTCTTCTGTGGCTTGGTATGGGCGTTCATGGGATCTCCTCCTTGGTCCAAGGTTCAGGAGATCCGGGTTTAGAAGCGGTCCAGTCGCTGTCTGCGGGTACAGGTGTGGTGCACGCCGCGTTCCAGTCCCTCCGCCGGTATGACCCGGATCAGGTTCGACGGGTTCGGCGTTGGACGCCATCTCAGCTCTTGCGAGCACCCCTCGGAACGAGGCGGAGGTTAAGGCCGGCGGCTCGTGAGCGCAACCGGCAAGCGGCCGGATGCGGCCCGGCCATGCGGCGCCGGAATGCCGGGTTCAGGCGAGAATGTCGACGTTCTGGCCCTGGCCGGTGGCAAGAGTAGCCTTCTGGGACTCGGCGCTCTGCTGCAGCATATCGACGAGCGCCTGGTCGGACGTCGCCTGCTGCTTCACCATCGCTGTCTGCAGGGTCTGGCGGGTCGAGGCTGCCTGGCTTGCAGCAAAGCTCTGCGCGATCGCGACGGATGTCTCACTCATCATCAACTCTCCTTACGGGAGGTCTTAAGCCGGAGAGCTTGCTTATTCCTGAATCCCCTGATCGGGGAGGCCGGCGCGACGGTCGCCCGCCGCGCCGGTTCAATCGGTTCACTGCGGCTGGTTCTGGCCGGCCAGCAACGGGGTGATGCGTCGGAGCGTGACGCGGCGGTTCTCGCGGGCGGCCTCCTGCGTCTGCACCTTGAGATACTGCTCGCCATAGCCCTGCGTCGTCAGGTTCTCCGGCGGCACCTGGAAATCGCGTGTCAGGATTTCGGCGACGGATTGGGCCCGCCGATCCGAGAGCGAGAGGTTGTCGACATCCGAGCCGACGGCGTCGGTATGGCCCTCGACCAGGAAGACCTCGTTCGGCGCGCGCTGCAGTGCCTGGCTGATCGAGGCGGCAATCACCGAGAGCCGCTGCGCCTGGTTGGGGGTGACCTCCCAGGACCCGGTCTCGAAAGTCACCGTGTCGATATCGACGCTTCGCATGCGGGCGCGCAGGTCCGGCGAGTAGCGGACCTCGTCGAGCGTGTAGCGGCGTGGGATCGCGGCGATCGGCGGGGCGGTGATCGTCTCATAGATCAGGCGCTCATCGGCCTGTTCGGCGTCGACGATATAGCGCTCGCGCGGGATCGGGAGCGGCGGTGGCGGCAGCACGACGACCTCGTCCGAGAAGCGCATGTCCGGGCGATCGCGGCGGGTATTGTCGATCATCACGATCTCATCGCCATCGCGCATGCGCCGGGTCCGGCGGATCAGGCGGCCGTCCTCGTCGGTCACGGTGATGATGCGGCTGCCGTCCGGCCGCTCGAACACGGTGACGTTCTCGTCCCCGTGCCGTTCGGTGCGCCCCTGCCAGCCGAGATCGCGAAAGCGTTCGGTCTCGTCACGGCGGATGATGGCGCGGTCGTCGTCGCGGATGATGGTGCGACCCGGCTCGCGGATGATCGTGACGTCGCCCTCGCGGCGCTCCTCGCGGCGCCCGCGGACATCATCGAGGCGGGTCGCGCCCTGCGTCGCCATGATGCCGCCGAGCACGCCTACGCCCAGGCCGATCGCAGCCGCGCCACCGAGGCCGATGCCACCGCGACGGCCCTGCCGGTCAGGAGGGGGCAGCTGCGCGGGGCCGGCTGCTGGAGGCTGGCCGCCCGGAGGAGGCGCGAGCGTCTGGCCTGGCTGCGGCGGAGCAACTGCGCCGGGCGCGCGACCGCCGGGGGGCGGGGCGAGCGGGGCTGTTGCCGGCTGCTGAGCGGGGAGGGGCGCCGGAGCCTGACCAGGCGTTGCTGAAGGCGGCTGACCGCCTGGCGGCACACCGGGGGCGCGACCACCCGGAGGCGGGGCCAGCGGCTGGGTCACGGGCGGTTGGGCTTGCGGGGCGGTGCCTGGAACCGGCGCTGGTGTCGGGCGAGCCGCCGGGGGCTGGCCGGGAGCCGTCGCTGGCGCCTGGCCAGGCGCACGACCACCCGGAGGCGGCACCAGCGGCTGGGTGGCAGGCGGCTGAGCTTGCGGAGCAGTGCCTGGAACTGGCGCCGGTGCCGGCCGAGCCGCCGGGGGTTGGCCGGGAGCCGTCGCTGGCGCCTGGCCAGGAGCGGTCACAGGCGGTTGGCCGGCTGGCGGCGCGCCGGGCGCTCGACCGCCCGGAGGTGGCACCAATGGCTGGGCTTGCGGAGCAGTGCCTGGAATCGGCGCAGGCGCCGGACGCTGCACCGGCGGCTGGCCGGGTGCTGGCGTCGAAGGCTGACCGGCGGAGGGTGGCGCACCGGGAGCGCGCCCTCCCGGAGGCGGCGTCAACGGTGCGGTCGCGGGTGGCTGCGCCTGCGGTGCGGGACTTGGACGGGCTGCTGGCGGCTGCCCGGGGGGCGGGACGGGCGGCTGGGCGCGCGGCGGCACGGCCTGGGGCTGGCTGGGCTGGGCTGGCGGAGCCGGGCGCGGTACCGCCGGGGTTGGCGCAGGCGCAGAGGGCGGGGGGGCTGGTTGCGGCCGCAGGGCTGGTGGGCGGCCGGGTTCGCCGGCGCCCGGCGCGACGCCCGGCGGCACGGCGCGCGGCATCTGTGGCTCGCGGCGCGGTTCAGGCTGCGGCGCGGCAGGTGGGCGTGGCTGCGCGGGTGGCGCTGCGCTTGGCGCCGGAGGCGCAACCGGCCGCTGGATCGCCGGCGGCGCCCCGGGCGCTCCGGGAGCGGGCCGCGGGCGTTCGGCCCCAGGCGGGCGCGCCTCGCCGGGCGCGGCTGGCGCCCCCGGGGGGCGAGGCCGGCGTGGCTGTCCGGGCTCTTCGTCCGACGGCACAGGAGCCTGCGCTAGTCTCATCGGTGCCTGCGCCGGTTCGACCGCGAAGCCGCCATGCGACAGGGTCAGGCCGGGAAGGACAGTACCGATCAGAAGCCAGTTTTTCGTGCGCGTCATGAGTTCCGTTTCCGTTTCAGTGGCTCGGGCTATCAGCGCGCTTACGCACTGAACCCGCCATGAACCGAAAACGGCCGAAATCGGGCAGGGTTCCTCCCTGCCCGAGCCGCGTTGTGCGAGCTAAAGCCCGGCCTCGGCCTTCACATAGCGCGCAATCTCGGCGTGGCTGGCAAACCAGCAATCGCCCTTCGCCTTGGCATGCCGGATCAGCTCCTCGAGGATCCAGATGCGCGAGCGGTAGGTGATGACATGGGGATGCATGGTCAGCAGGAAGAGCCCGCCTTCCTCATGAGCGCGGTCGAATTCGCGGCGGAAGATGTCGAATACGGCTTCCGGCGCCGTATAGGGCCGCAGCGCCTGGAAGCGGTTCATGTTGAAATAGACCGCATCGTCGCGAATCCATTCGACCGGGAGCTCGACTATGCCCGTCGGCTCGCCCTTCTCGATGATCTCGTAGGGGTCGTCATCGGCAAAGAGCGAGGAATCGTAGAGCAGGCCGAGTTCGCGCTCGATGCTCAGGGTCACTTCCGAAAAATCCCAGGACGGAGTGCGCATGCCGACCGGCCTGACGCCGGTGATCTTCTCCAGCGTATCGGCTGAGCGCAGATGCAGCTCGCGCTCGGCCGCAGGCGGCACGGCGGTGTTGACCTCGTGGATCCAGCCATGCAGGCCGATCTCGTGGCCTTCCGCGATGACGCGGCGTTGCTCGTCGGGATAGAGCAGGGCGGTGACCGCCGGCACGAAGAAGGTCGCCTGGATCTGTTCCTTCGCCATCAGGCTGAGGATGCGCGGCATGCCGACGCGGTTGCCATACTGGCCCCAGGAGAGGCGGCCGACCGATTTGCCGCCATCGCGCAGTTCGTTCGTCTCGTGATCGACATCGAAGGAGAGGGCGACGGCGCAGCGCGCGCCGTTCTTCCATCGGGCCGGCTTCAGGTTGCGGCCCGCGCGCACGCGCTCGACCTTGCCGCGCCAGACCTCCTCGGGCCATTGCCAGGGTTCGAGAGCAGGTTCGGTCATGGCAGGTGTCCTTCAGGCTGGCGGGGCGGTCGGCAGGACCGGCACGGCGGCCAGGAGCCTGCGTGTGTAGTCGTGACGCGGATTGTCGTAGATCTGACCCGCTGGCCCCTCTTCGACGATCTTGCCGCGATACATGATCGCGACCCGGTCGCAGAGATGGCGCACCACCGAGAGGTCGTGCGAGATGAAGATCAGGGTCAGGTTCAACTCGGCTCGCAACCGCATCAGCAGGTTGATGATCTGTGCCTGGATCGAGACGTCGAGCGAGGCGACCGGCTCGTCGCAGACCACGACATCTGGCTGCATGGCGAGCGCACGCGCGATCGCGACGCGCTGGCGCTGGCCGCCGGAGAATTGATGCGGATAGCGGCTGGCGAAGGCGGGATCGAGCCCCACGGCGGCGAGCCATTGCCGGACATAGTCGGCCGCCCCCGCCCGAGTGACGATGCCATGGGCGATCGGCCCTTCGGCAATGCTGTCGCCGATGCTCATGCGCGGATTGAGCGAAGCGAACGGGTCCTGGAAGATGGTCTGGATCCGGGTCGTGTTCTTGTGCGGCCGCGCGCCGCCGCCCATCACCGGCTCGCCCTCCAGCCGCACCGTGCCGGAATTCGGCGCGTAGATGCCGGCCGCCATGCGCCCGAGCGTCGATTTGCCCGAGCCCGACTCGCCGACGAGGCCGAGCGCCTCACCCCGCGGGACGGTCAGGCTGACGGAATCGACGGCCTGGATGCCACGGCTTGGCTGCGACAGCCCTAGCTTCTGGCCGAGCAGGCGCAGGAGGCCGGGCGGGGTCTGGAACAGCTTGCTGACGTCCTGAATGACGAAATAGGAGGCGTCCGCCTTCGATCCACGCGACGCTGAGGCGCCGGAGGTGCGTGCCGGCGGCGATGCATCGGGGACACCGCCGCCCCGGGCGAGGAAAGTGCCCGGCTTGGCGCGGGATGGTAGCGAATCGAGCAGGGACTGGGTGTAGGGATGCTGGGGCCTGGTCAGCACGTCGAGCACCGGCCCGGTCTCGACGATCCTGCCATGACGCATCACGCAGACGCGGCTGGCGATCGAGGCGACTGTCGCCAGATCATGGCTGATCCAGATCAGTGCCGTGCCGAGCTCCGCCACCAATTCCTTCATTTCGGCCAGGATCTCGGCCTGGATCGAGACATCGAGCGCCGTGGTCGGTTCGTCGCAGATGATCAGCTTTGGCCGGTGCAGCAGAGCGATGGCGATGGCGACGCGCTGGCGCATGCCGCCGGAGAACTGATGCGGGTAGAAATCGACCTTCGCCTCGGGCTCTGGAATCCTGACCTGGGCAAGCGCCGCGATGGCGCGCCTGCGCCCTTCTTCGGCCGAAACCTTCTCATGGGCTTCCAACGCCAGCAGGATCTGGGCGCCGATCGTCAGGACCGGGTTCAGCGTCATCAGCGGGTCCTGGAAGACCATCGAGATGATCTTGCCGCGAATGGCGCGCAGGTCGCGGGACGGCAATCCGATCAATTCGCGCCCTTCGAGCCGGATCGAGCCGCTCTCGATTTTTCCCGGCGGGTCAATCAGTCCGATGATCGAGAAACCCGTGATGCTCTTGCCGGAGCCGGATTCGCCGACGAGGCCCATGACCTCGCCGCGCTTCAGCGAGAAGGAGACGCCGTCGACGGCTTTCACAACGCCGGCACGGGTGTGGAAATGCGTCGCGAGGTCACGGACCTCGAGCAGCGGCACTGCCTCGGCCGAGCCACTCATCGCCTGAGCCTCGGGTTGACCTGGTCGCGGATCTGGTCGCCGACGAGGTTGATGGCGACGATCAGGATGATCAGCGCGACGCCGGGATAGATCGAGATCCAATAGCGGCCTGACATCATGTACTGGAAGCCGTTGGAGATCAGCATGCCGAGCGAGGGCTCGGTCACCGGCAGACCGACGCCGAGGAAGGAAAGCGTCGCTTCGAGCGCAATCGCATTCGCCACCTGCACTGTCGCGACCACGATCAGGGGCGGCAGGCAGTTCGGCAGGATATGGCGCCAGACCACCCGGCGCGCCGGTAGCGGCGTCGAGAAGGCGGCCTCGACATAGTCCTTGCCGCGCTCGGCCGCGGCTGCGCCATGGGCCGTGCGGGCAAAATAGGCATATTGCGCGGCCGCGAGCGCCGCGATGAGCTGGAATTTGCCCTGGCCGAGCACGGCCGAAATCACCAGCGCGAGCAGGATCGCCGGGAAGGCGAGCTGGAGATCGACGATGCGCATGATGAACGCTTCCCAGCGGCCACCGAGATAGGCGGCGGTGATGCCGAGCGTGACGCCGACCGTGAAGGCGAGCGAACCGGCGATCAACCCCATCTGCAGCGAGATGCGCAGGCCGTAGAGGATCGCCGAGAACAGGTCGCGGCCCTGCGCGTCGGTGCCGAGCAGATGGGTGAAGCCGCCGGAGCCGACATAGCCCGGCGGGCGGCGCGCATCTGACAGGGTGAGATTGGCGAGATCATAGGGATCCTGCGGCGCGATCCAGGGCGCAAGGAGCGCCACGCCGATCATCAGCACGACGACAATGAGGGCTGCGAGCGCCACCTTGCTCTCGCGGAACTCGTTCCAGAATCGGGCGAGGGGCGAAGCCTGCTTCATTACGCGCGCGCCTTTCTCAGGCGCGGATCGAGCGCGACATAGGTCAGATCGACCAGGAAATTGATGGTGATGAAGACGAAGGCGACGAGCATCAGATAGGCGACCATGACCGGTCGGTCGAGCGAGGTGATGGAGTCGATGATCAGCTTGCCGATGCCGGGCCAGGAAAAGATCGTCTCGGTGACGACCGCGAAGGCCAGCGTCGAGGCGAATTCGAGCCCGAAGACGGTGACGATGGGGATCGCGATCAGGCGCAGCACATGCCGGCGCAGGACGGTCCATTCCGAAAGTCCGGCGGCTCGGGCAAATTTCACCGTGTCGGTCAGCATCACCTCACGCGTCCCGGCCCGGGCCAGCCGCGTCATCAGGGCGAGCTTGAAGAAGGCGAGGTTGAGGGCCGGCAGCAGCAGGTGGCTGAGCCCGTTCAACGTCAGAAAACTCCACTCGACGCCGAAAAGCGAAGCGGTCTCGCCGCGGCCGCCGGCAGGCAGCCATTGCAGCTCGACGGCGAAGGTGATGATCAGAACCAGGCCGATCCAGAAGGTCGGTACGGAGAAACCGAGGATCGAGATCGCCATGATGATCTTGGCGAGCAGGCTGTCGGGCTTGTAGCCGGCATAGATGCCGGCCGGAACGCCGATCAGGGCCGCTCCAAAGACGGCGGCCAGCGTCAGTTCCAGCGTCGCGGGCAGGCGCGACAGGATCAGTTCCAGCACCGGCATGCCGAAGACGAAGGAACGGCCGAAATCGCCGTGGAGCACACGCCCGAGGAAGGTGAAATACTGTTCCCAGAGCGGTCGATCGAGCCCGTAGCGGGCAATCGTCTCGAGTCTCATCTCCTGGCTGACATCGGGCCCGATCAGCACGTCGATCGGGTTGCCGATGGCGTAGACGCCGACGAAAACCAGCGCCGACATGACGAGCATCACCAGCAGCGCCTGGACGATGCGCCCGAGGATGTGCCCTAGCATCTGACGAAGCGCCTGGCGCCTGCGGTCACGGCCAGTTCTCCGCGATCACCGCCCGTGTCTCCTCGACGCCGACCTGCCAGAGGCTGAGCATCTCGTTGTCGGAGCGCTGATAGCGCCCGTGGAAATTGCCGTCGCCCAGAATCTCGCGCTTCTTCGCCGGGTTCGATGCCTGATAGAGTGCGCGGTCGAAGGGCGGCTTCACCGCATCCGGCATGGCGACGCCGTCGAGCCGGGTCCAGGGGAAGTTCTCCATCCAGGAGGCATGCGAGGCGGCGGGGTCGACCGCCTTCACCGCCGCCTGGAAGCGCGGCCCTGCCCACCAATCATGCAACTTGACGCTGGCATCGGGGCGGCGGCCCATCCACTCCGTGCAGAAGGTCATCACGGGTGCGTTGCCGCCATGGCCATTGACCAGCACGATGCGGCGGAAACCGGAGCGGTAGAAACCCTCCAGCATATCCTCGATCAGCGCGACATAGGTGCTCATCCGCAGCGAGACGGTGCCGGGGAAGGCGACGAAACCTGGCGTCATGCCATAGGCCAGCACCGGAAAGACGGGTACGTTCAGCGGCTCGGCCGCGTCGCCTGCCACTTTCTCTGCCAGAATCGCGTCGGTGGCGAGGCTCAGATAGGCGTGCTGCTCGACACAGCCGAGTGGCAGCACGCAGCGGTCATCCCGCTGGGCCTGCGCTTCGATCTGCATCCAGTTCATCTCGGCGACACGCACGGCCCGTTCCTTGCTTTTCTCCGGCAGTGCGCCATCCTTGACTCCCAGTCAGAACGTCGTCAAGTTCCATTTGGAACTAAACGGGAGCTCATCATGCGCCGCGCCCCCACATCACTTTCGCGTCTCGACCATGAGCGCGAAGCGGCGTTGCGTGATCTCGACCCGCTCACCGTCACCAAGCTCTGGGACAATCCCTGCTGGCTGTCATTCCGGCTGAACTTCGTCGCCTTCCGCTTCAACGACCCGGTCTATCGCTGGATCGAGACCCGCTACGGCCTGGTCCGCCCGGAATTCGTCGCGCTCTACGCAGTCGGCCTGAAGGAGGGGGTGGCTGCAAAGAACATCGTGGCGTCGTCGGGCTTGCCGAAGAACACGCTCAGCCGCGCCATCCAGAAGCTGCTGACCCGGCGCTTGCTGAAGCGCGAGACGGACCGGGACGACCTGCGCAGCTTCGTGCTGCGCCTGACACCAGCAGGACGCGCCATTTTCGAGGAAACCATGCCGCTGATGGTGAAGCAGCAGAGCGCCATGCTCTCGGCCTTGACCGAGGCCGAGCAGCGCCAGCTTTGCGAATTGATGGACAAGCTCGTCATTGCCTCTCCGGTGTGGCCGGCGGATCTCGATCCCCAGTCATAGACCGGGTCGGGCGAAGCGTTCTTCCAAAGAGTTGCGGGATGGTGGTGGGTCTTCACTGCTGCACCGCGCCAATTCAGAACAACAGTCGAGTCAGGATCGCCTAATCAAGTGACACCACGGCGCCTCGCTGCGTGGGCCGACTGCCACCGCCGAGGCGACACAATAAACCAGCGGGAGAGCCGAGATATCGGCCCTTACCGAAACAAAACAGGGGAACTCGTCATGAAGCTTGCCACGACCGCCCGCATCTTCGCACTCGCGGCCGCACTCAGCGCCTCCGTCTCCGGGGTCGCCCTTGCGCAGACGCTCACCATCGGCGTTCGCGCCGGCCCGGAATCGATCGATCCGCATTTCACCGCGACCGGCACCCATGCCGAAGCGCTGAAGCATGTCTTCGACACGCTGACCTGGTCGGGCGACAAGCTGCAGATCGAGCCGCGGCTCGCGACGAGCTGGAAGGCGATCGAGCCCGCGGTCTGGGAGTTCAAGCTGCGCCCTGGCGTCAAGTTCCATGACGGTTCCGACTTCACCGCCGAGGATGTGAAATTCTCGATCGAGCGCATCCCCGTGGTCGCCGGGCCGAACCCGACCACGATCTATGTGCGCCGCGTCAAGGAGGTGAAGATCATCGATCCGCTGACGGTCCATATCGTCACCGACGGGCCGGCTCCGAACCTGCCGAACGACTTCATCCGCCTCTTCATCGTCTCCCACAAGGCGGCCGCCGGACTGACCAAGGACAACGCCAACGAGGCCTTCAATACCGGCAAGGCCGCGGTCGGCACCGGCCCCTACAAGTTCGTCTCCTGGACGCCGAAGGACCAACTCGTGCTGGAGCGCTTCGACGGCTATTGGGGCGAGAAGGAGCCTTGGGCCCGCGTGCTGCGCAAGGAGCTGCCGAACGACGCGGCCCGCGTCGCCCAGCTCAAGGCCGGGCAGGTCGACATCATCGTGCGTGCGCCGGCATCCGATGTGCCGACCCTGAAACGCGACTCCAAGCTCGCGGTCACGACGGTCGACACGGTCTACGTCTTCAACATGGAGCTCGACATGCGGGACAAGTCCCCGCAGGTCAGCGCCAAGGATGGCTCGGCCCTGCCGAAGAACCCGCTCCAGGACGTCAAGGTGCGCGAAGCGATCGATCTCGCCATCGATCGCCCGGCCCTGGCGGAGATTGCGATGGAAGGTCTCGGCTCGCCGGTGAACCAGCTCGTGACGCCGGATATCGCAGGCTACAACAAGTCGCTGCCGCCGCTGAAGCCTGACCTCGCCAAGGCCAAGAAGCTGATGGAAGAGGCCGGTTACGCCAACGGCTTCAAGGTCGCCTTCTCGTTCACCAATGATCGCCTCCCCGGCGACCGCCAGGTCGGCACGTCCATCGCCCAGATGCTGGCGCGGATCGGCATCGAGGTGAATGCCAATGCCCAGCCGGGCGCGGTCTTCTTCCCGGCCCGCCTGCGCGGTGATTTCTCGATGTCGATGTCCGGCTGGGGCACGCTGACCGGTGAGTCCAACTACACGCTTTCCTCGGTGGTGCACTCCAACGATCCGGCCAAGAAGCTCGGCGCCTTCAACGTGCTGGGCTACAAGAACGCCGTACTCGACAAGCTGATCGAGGATGCGGCGGTCGAGATGGATGAGGCGAAGCGCAACAAGTTCCTCTCCGATGCCAACGCCATCGTCGCACAGGACCGGCCGCGTCTGCCGATCGTCGCCGTCGGCTCGGCCTGGGCCATGCAGAAGGACAAGGTCGTGATCAAGCCCCGCGTGGATGAAGACACGCTCGCCATGGACATCAAGCCCACCAAGAAATGAGGCTTCGGCTTCGGTCGCCCGGTTCCTGCAACGATGCAGGAACCGGTATAAAAACGCGCCGGACGAGTATCGGGCATGCGTGGAGAGACTAGCCGCAGGGCCAGCAGGTGGGGTATGTGCCCCGCCGCCTGCTCTCCCCTTTCCCGACTACACGGTTCGACCTCTCCCACTGCGGGAGAGAGGGAAACGCACCAGGATTACCCATGACAACCTCACCTATTGCCCTGGCCATTCATGGCGGTTGTGGCACTTTGCCCAAGGCCGAGATGACCGAAACGGAGTGGACCGAGGCCAAGGCGGATCTCGCCGCCTCGCTCCGGGCCGGCTGGGCCGTTCTCAGCAAGGGCGGCTCGGCCGTCGATGCGGTCGAGGCCGCGGTGCTGGTGATGGAGAATTCGCCGCATTTCAATGCCGGCCACGGGGCCGCGTTCAACGCGGATGGCGAGCATGAGCTCGACGCCTCCATCATGGATGGCGAGACGCTGGCCGCCGGCGCCCTCTGCGGCGTCAAGCGCATCCGGAACCCGATCGGCGCCGCCAAGGTGCTGATGCGCCGCGGCGATCCGCTTTTCCTGGCCGGCACGGCCGCGGACAGCTTCGCCGAGTCGGAGGGGCTCGACATGGTCGAGAACGAGTATTTCTCGACCGAACGGCGCCGCAAGAATCTGTCCTCGATGAAGATCCGCGAGCTCGTCGGCACCATGTCCGAAGCAAGCGAGGCCGAGAAGCACGGCACGGTCGGCGCGGTCGCGCTGGATGCCCAGGGCCATCTCGCTGCTGCGACCTCCACGGGCGGCTACACCAACAAGCCGGCCGGCCGTGTCGGCGACTCGCCGATCATCGGTGCCGGTACCTATGCGCGCGACGGGCGTTGCGCGGTCTCGGGTACGGGCAAGGGCGAATATTTCATCCGCTACTGCGTCGGGCACGAGATCGCCTCGCTGATGGCCTATGCTGGCCTGAGCCTCGAGGAGGCGACCGCCCGGGCGATCGCCGAGCTCACCAAGCACAGGATCGGGGCTGGCCTGGTCGCGATTGGCGCCGATGGTAGCATCGTCGCGCCCTATAATTCCGCGGGCATGTATCGTGGCTGGGTGACGCCTGATGGCTTCATCCATGTCGCGACCCATGGCGATGTCGAAGTCGCCGGCCAGCTCGAGGCGGCTGCGTGAGCATGCCTGAGCCGATCGTCATCTGGGGCGCGGGCGCGATCGGCGGCACGCTTGGAGCCTATTGGACGCGCGCGGGCATTCCTGTCCTGCTCGTCGATGTCGTCCCCGAACATGTCGAAGCCTGCCGGGCGACGGGCCTCACGATCAGCGGGCCCATCGAGGAGTTTCGCCAGGTCGTGCCCGCGGTGACGCCGGCGGAGCTGACAGGAACCTACAAGCGCATCGTGCTCGCGGTGAAGGCGGGCGCCACCCAAACGGCACTCGACGCGCTCGCCCCGCATCTGGCCGAGGACGGTTTCGTGCTCTCTGCCCAGAACGGCCTTAACGAACTTGCCATTGCCAGGCACGTCGGCGAGGCCCGGACCATGGGTTGCTTCGTCAATTTTGGCGCGGACTGGCACGGGCCGGGCGAGATTCTCTACGGCAACCGCGGCGCTGTCGTCGTGGGCGAGATCGATGGCGCGATGACGCCGCGCGCCCTGGAAATGCACAAGCTGATGCTGCTCTTCGAGCCCGACTCGGTTCTGACCAGCAATATCTGGGGTTATCTGTGGGGCAAGCTCGCCTATGGAGCGATGCTGTTCGCCACGGCGCTGACGGATGATTCGATGTCGGCGAATTTCGCCGATCCGAAGCGGCTCGCCGTCTGGCTCGAACTCGGGCGGGAGGTCGGCGCGGTCGCGGCGGCGCGTGGCGTCTCCTCGCTCGGCTTCGGCGAGTTCGATCCGATGGTCTTCGCGCCGGGTCGGCCGGAATATCCGCAGATCGCGGCGATCGCCTGGCTCGCCGACTACACCTCGAAGACGGCCAAGACGCATTCCGGGATCTGGCGCGACCTTGCCGTGCGCAAGCGCAAGACCGAGGTCGATCCCCAGATCGGCATCATCGCGCGCCTCGGGCGCGAGGCCGGCATTCCGACCCCGACGATCGAGACGCTGGTGAGACTGGTCCACGAGGTCGAGGACGGCGAGCGCCCACTCTCCTTCGATACGCTGAAGGTGCTGATCGACCAATGCAACTCCGCTTCGACAATCGCGTAGCCCTCGTCACAGGCGCTGCCCAGGGCATCGGCCGGGCCATCGCAACCGCCCTGGCTCGGTCCGGGGCTAGGGTGCATCTCGCCGATATCGATGCCGAGGGGGTCGCAAGAACCGCAGCCGAGATCGGGGCCAGGTTTCATGCCGTCGATCTCGCGACGCCGGACGCGGCGCGCGATCTCGTCGGCAAGATCTCGACCGGAAACGACTCGCTCGACCTGCTCGTCCATGCGGCGGGCGGGGTACGCGGCCAGATCGGCCGGCCGATCGAGGAGATTCCGGAAGCGGACTGGCGCACCATTTTCGCCGCCAATGTCGATGCCGCCTTCTTCCTGGCGCAGGCCGCAGCACCGGTGATGAAGCAGGCCGGTTATGGCCGCATCGTCACCATCTCGTCCGGTGCGGGGTTGCGCCCGAGCCTCACCGGCATCCAGGCCTATGCCAGCGCCAAGCACGCGCTGGTCGGGCTGACGAAGCAGCTCGCCTGGGAGCTCGGCCCGCACGGCATCACGGTGAACTCCGTCGCGCCCGGCTTCGTGCGTTCCAATCCGGCAACGGAACGGCAATGGCAAAGCTATGGCGAAGTCGGCCAGAAGAAACTGGTCGAGAGCATCCACACCCGACGCCTCGGTACGCCCGAGGACATCGCCAATGCCACGCTGTTTTTCCTGAGCGAACAGGCCGGCTGGATCAGCGGCCAGGTGCTTTCGGTCGACGGCGGCCGCTCCTGAGCATTGGGGCGTTTTGCGGGCGCCGACGCGGTTTTTAACGGCATCATTGCCACATGCGTATTTTCGACCCTACAGTGTTCCCGGGCTGGCATGAGCCAACCTGAATAGCGACTGAAGGAATAGCACGTGAGCACGGGTACCGTGAAATGGTTCAACGAGACCAAGGGCTATGGTTTCATCACCCCTGACGCGGGCGGAAGCGATATTTTCGTCCATATCAGCGCTGTCGAGCGCTCGGGCCTGCGCGGCCTGAACGAAGGCCAGAAGATCAGCTACGATCTCGAGGCCGATCGCAAGACCGGCAAGTCCTCGGCGGTGAACCTCAAGACGGCTTGATCTCCGCCTTCTGCGGGAGGGCGATCGGCGGCGTCACCTCCCGAGCCAAAGCGAATCTCTATCTCTCTATCCGGACTGAAGACGATTCCCGGCATGCCCGTCGCCCCAAGGCGGCGGTAGAAAGGACCAGGGCCAGCCCGAAAAAGGCCGGCCCTCCCGATACCCATCCAGAGCTTGAACAGCTCCCGCCTCGTCTGATGGGCACGGATGTAATCCCAGTCATAGCTCACGCCGAGGCCTGGCCCCGAGGGCACGGGAAAACAGCCATCCTTGTCGACACCGTCGAGCTGGTCGCTGTACCCGCAGGTGTAGACCGACGGCACGGCGTCGGGGCGATCCGGGCCGACCAGCGCAAGTTCATGGAAATTGGTGGTACGCGTCGCGGCCATGCAGTGGCGATGCGCAGGCCCGTAGGCGTGGATCTCGACGTCGACGCCAAAGGCCGAGGGCGGGCGAACGATCCCAAACGCCGGTGAAGGGTGTTGCGCCGGGCAATGGCCCTTGCAGAACAGGGGGCGGCAGCGAATAGTCACTGTCGACCACTGCTCGGGAACTGGGGTCCATCGTGGCATTTGTTGAACAGCCGGTTGTTGCACTGTTCATTTCGCTGGCCCTTGGCCATTTGATCGGAAAGATCAGAATTGGCCCTGTTCAGATCGGCGGTGTCTGCGGCACGCTCTTCGTTGCTCTGGCTCTTGGGCAGCTTGGCGTCACGATCAGCCCGGATTTGAAGAACACGGCGTTTGCGCTGTTCATCTTCGCTCTCGGTTTTACGGCCGGACCGCAGTTCTTCAACAATATCCGCGGTGGCTGGCGCTACGGAATTCTGTCCTTCGTCGAGGTCGGGACCGTCCTGCTGCTGCTTGCGGCGGCCATTATCATGTTCCGCCTGGATCCCGGCACCACGTCGGGGCTCTTCGCCGGCTCGGCCACGGAATCGGCCGTGCTCGGGACGGCTTCGGATGCGATCGCCCGGCTGGCCCTGCCGGCCGCCGAAGTGGCGCGGTTGCAGTCCAACATGGCGACGGCCTATAGCGTGACCTATCTGTTCGGCCTCGTGGCGATCGTCGTCTTCACGACGCAGATCGGTCCCCTGCTGCTGCGGATCGACGTACGCGAGGAATCCGCGGCCCTTGCAAAGCAACTGGGAGCCGAGGACGAGGCCGGCAAGGAGAACGGCGTGCCCGAGATCGTCTCGCGCTGCTTCCATGCCGGGCCGATTGCGGGAAGCAGCGTCGGCGCCTTCGAGAACAGCGTCAACGGTGTCGTGACCATCGAACAGGTCGGCCGCGGCGACGGTTTCACCAAGGCAACCACGGACATGGTGCTGGAGGCCGATGACGTTGTCCTCGTGCTCGGCCGCCGCCGCGCCGTCATCGCGATCAGCGAGAGATTGGGCGCCGAGGTGCCGATGCCGGCAGGCGACAACGTGCCACTCGTCGAGCGCGAGGTCGTGCTCGTCCGCAGCGAAGCGATGGGGCGCCGGATTCGGGATCTTCGCCGGCTGGCGAGCGCGGAACAGCGGCGCGGCGTCTTCATCTCGCGCATCAGGCGGCTTGGGCATGTCGTTCCTGCCTTGCCGGGGACCGTTCTCGAGCAGGGCGATGTCCTGACGCTCTACGGGTCCGAGGACGCGATCACGCGGGCAGCCCCGGAGCTCGGCCACTTGCTCCCGGCGACTTCGAGTACCGACTTCGTGATGCTCGGGTTGGGAGTGGTCGTGGGTCTCCTGCTGGGAGAACTGAGCTTCAGGGTCGGCGCCCTGAACCTCACGCTGGGGACCGGCGGTGGTGCGCTCGTCTCTGGCCTGGTCTTCGGCTGGCTCCACATGCACCGCCCACATTATGGCGCGATACCGCTGCATGCTGCGGAGTTCATGAAGGACTTCGGCCTGGCGACCTTTATCGCGGCAATTGGTCTTTCGGTTGGGCCCGATGCCTTCGCGCTGCTCAAGCAGTACGGGCTGGTTCTGCCGGTCCTGGCGATTCTCGTCTCCGCACTGCCGGCCGTGGCTTCGCTCTATATCGGGCATTACCTGCTGAAGATCGAGGCTCCGATTCTGCTCGGAGCCATCGCTGGCCAGCACTGCAGCACCCCGTCGATCAGCGCATTGGTCTCCCTCGCGGGCAATTCGACGCCGGTGATCGGCTACACCGTGACCTATGCGATCTCGAATGTCCTGCTGCCGCTGATGGGGCCGGTCGTGGTTGGCATGGTCGGGCTGATCGGGTGAAGGGCATTGGCTGCGGCTGCTTCAGCGACAGCCCGAAGGGCTCGAAGAGGCGTCGTGAGCTCGGGGCTGTGCTGGGTGGGATCGATGACCGCACAAGGGCACGCAAGGCTCCGGTCTTGCTTCCACGACAGGTTGCATTGACAAATTGGTCACAATCACCCATATAGGGGCATCGATCTTAGGCCGAATGAATTGGCCCCCGCGCTAATGGCGCGCTAGCTGACGAACTTCCCGCTCAAAATCGAACACCGTGTGAGGCGTCGTCTCACGCGAATTAATGCCTTGCGAGAAGGAATTCGTCATGGCCACCGGCACTGTTAAATGGTTCAATTCGACTAAGGGTTTCGGCTTCATTCAGCCCGATGATGGCGGTCAGGATGCTTTCGTCCACATCAGCGCTGTCGAGCGTGCTGGTCTGCGCGAGCTCCGCGAAGGTCAGAAGATCACCTTCGAGCTCGTCCAGGACAAGCGCTCTGGCAAGATGTCTGCGGACAATCTTCGCGCCGAGTGAGCTGCATGACCGTGCAAACGTAGCATTCCGAATCGAGTGGCGACCACGGATGTACTGGCGCCCCCTTTCAGGACGATACGCAGCACGGTTGGACGAAGGGTCGGGATTTACCCGGCCCTTTTTTCTTTTCTGAAAGGAGCCCGAGATGCAGGTTCTCGTTCGCGACAACAATGTCGACCAGGCGCTGCGCGTCCTGAAGAAGAAGATGCAGCGCGAAGGCGTCTTCCGCGAGATGAAGCGGCGTGCGGCGTATGAGAAGCCGTCCGAGAAGCGGGTTCGCGAGAAGGCTGACGCCATTCGACGTGCACGCAAGCTGGCTCGCAAGCAGGCTCAGCGCGAAGGACTGATCGCAGCGCCGAAGCCCAAGGCCAAGCCTGCTCGTCCGCCGCGTCTTGCACCGGCGGCAGCCTGAGCTCAGGCCAGCCTGACAATGCCGGCGCAAGGGGCTGCCCGACGCAGTCCAGTGCGCCTGGATGCGCGCTACCGACAGGGCGCGTCGCTGTGAGTGCCGCCAACCGGGCGGCAATCGTGAAGGAGTAGACTGCCATGTCGACCAAAGGACTCTCGGCCGACGAAGCCAAGCGCCGGACCCAGGCGAATCTGGAGAAGGCCGAGCAAAAGCGGCAGGAAGCCCAGCGTGGGCTGGACGCGCAGCGCGCCGCCCAGGTTGCCGTCACGGAGAAGACCGCGCGCTTGCGCGCGCTCCGGCTGGCGAAGGAAGCCGCAGACGCAGAGGCCGCCGCGATCGCCGAGGCTGCACGGCCCAAGACCGTAGCGTCCAAGCGCACAAAGCGGGCCTGACGACCCGAGGGCTTGCGACCTGCGCTCTATCCGCTTGGAACGACATCCCGCGCCCAGAGGGCCGCTAGCTGCGCCCCGGCGCCGGATGGAAGAGCCGCCCCTTCTCGACCACCAGCACCACCGCGAGCGCCATGAGCCCGCAGAGTGAGAAGCCGAGTGTCAGCGGCACGACCGTGCCGTTGAAATGCTGGCCGACATAGAAGCCGAGCAGTGCTCCCCCGACGGTGGTGATGAAGCCCTGCACGGACGAGGCCGTGCCGGCGACATGGCCAAGCGGGTCCATCGCCATCGCCCCGAAATTCGGCGCCAGCAGGCCAAAGCAGAACATTGTCCCGCCCTGCATGATGGCGAAGAGCCAGAGCGTTTCCTTTCCGGCAAGGGCCAGCGCCGCGTGCAGGCTGGTCAGCGTGATGTAGCCGAGCAGCGCGCCATGCGAGACGCGGCGCATGCCGAGCCGGCCGACGATGCGCGAATTCAGCAGCGATGCGGCCGCCATGCAGGCGGCGATCAGGGCGAAGATGGTGGTGAACCATTCCGGCGCCCGGAAGACATCGACAAAGACCTGCTGTGCCGAGTTGATGAAGCCGAACAAGCCGCCGAGAACGAAGGTCATCGCCAGCATGTAGCCGACGCCGATGCGCGAGGTCAGCACCGTGCGGAAGGCGGAGACGATGCTCGCGAACTCAATCGGCGTACGGTCCTCCTCATGCAGCGTCTCAGGCAGCCGCATCGCGGTCCAGAGCATCACGATGGCGCCGAAGGCGGTCAGGACGCCGAAGATCCAGCGCCAGGGGGCGATCCAGAGGATCGCCTGGCCGATCGAGGGCGCCAGAATCGGCACGGCCAGGAAGACGATCAGGGCCAGCGACATGACGCGAGCCATGTCGCGGCCGGAATAGCAGTCACGGACGATCGAGACCGCGAGCACCCGCGTCGCGGCTGCGCCGACGCCCTGAAGCACGCGGGCCGCCATCATGATCTCGAAGGAGCCGGAGAAGGCGGCGAACACGCTGGCGACGACATAGATGCTGAGCCCGATCAGCAGCACTGGCCGTCGGCCGAAACGGTCGGAGAGCGTGCCGTAGATGATCTGGGCCACGCCAAAGCCGAGCAGGTAGCTGGTCACGATCCACTGCCGGTCGTTCGGTTCGGCAATGCCGAGTGTCTCGCCCATTTGGGGCAGGGCCGGCAGCATCGCGTCGATCGCAAGCGCGTTCGTTGCCATCAATGCGGCCATCATCGCCACGAAAGGATAGAAGCCCATGCCGTGGCGCGGCCGGGCAATGTCGATTGTGTCGGTCATCTCAGCCTGCTGCCGGGAGAACGGCCCGGATCGTCCCGTCTCGCGGACGGGAACGGCCAGCGAGATAGCCGGCCGGATTGCGCAGGATTAGGCGATGTGCCGCGGCGCAACAACCCGGCCGAAGGCCGGGTTTGGCATGCGCTCAGCGTGGAGCGGCGCCTATTCCGCTGCCGGCTGCTGCTCCGGCATCAGCGCATTGTCGATCTCATTGGCGCGGATCGCCGCCGGCCGGGCCTGCAGTCGCTTGGCATAGGCCTCGAAGGCCGGCCGCCGTTCCATGGTACCGAATTGCAGGCCCCAGCCGATCTGCGCGCCGAGATAAACATCGGCCGCGCTGAACCTGCCGACCAGATACTCGCCCTGCGATACCGCCTTCTCCAAGGTGTCCATGACATCGGCGAAGCAGCCATAGCCGACCCAGCCGGTCTTCTCCGGCGGCACCTCGACGCCGAGCGTCTTGTTGGTCACCGCGGCTTCGGTCGGGCCCGCACCGAAGAAGAGCCAACGATAGTAGGGACCGCGCTCCCTGCTGCCCGGTGCAGGCGCCAGTCCGGCCTGCGGAAAGGCATCCGCGAGATAGGCGCAGATCGCGGCGCATTCGGTGACGATCACGTCGCCATGCTTCAGGGCCGGCACCTTGCCCATCGGATTGAGCGCCTTGTACTCGGCCGTTTTCATTGGCGGCCCGAAGCCGACGACCTCGGTGCGGTAGGGCTGCCCGACTTCCTCCAGCATCCAGCGCACGATCCGGCCGCGCGACATCGGGTTGGTGTAGAAGATGAGTTCATCGCTCATGCTGCGTTCCTCCTGTGGCGGGCGAGACTAATCACGACGCATGACCGCGCAATGGCAGCAATCGAATCCGCGGCACGCCTGCTGCGTTGTTGATGCGAAAGGATGACGTCCATGTTCGAAATCCTCGCCGCGCCCGATCATGTCGCGGCCTACCGCCTCTCCGGCACGCTGACCGTGGAGGATTATGACAGTCTGATCGCCGATATCGAGGCGCGGTTGACCCGGCACGAGAAGATCGGCGTTCTGGTCGATCTGACCGGCTTTCACGACATCACACTCGGGGCGGGTGCCAGGGATCTGCGCTACGGCTTCAGCAAGCTGGCAGAACTCCGGCGCTTTCCACGTGAGGCGCTGATCAGCGACAAGGGCTGGATCGAGACGCTGGTGGCGATCGCCAATCCGGTCATCCCCTTCGTCGAGATCCGCTGCTTCAAGCCGATCGAGTACGAGGCGGCGCTGGCCTGGGTCAGCGAGATCGAGGGCGGGCCGGAGGCGTAGGTTGCGGGCACCCGGAGCGCATTGCCGCGACCGCGAACCGCCCGCCTGGCTCATCGCTGACATCGCGTGTCAGGACTGCGCGTGCGTGGCCTGTCATTCCTCCCCAGCGGTGCTATCGACATGCTCGGGTCGACGGAGGAATTCAGATGCGGCAGGACGCGTTGTTCGAGCGCCTTTGGAGTGGCGCAGCGCAGATGGAGGAATGGACCGAGGCGGTCTCTGCCGGCGCCATCACTGCGGTGGCAGAGAACATCATCACCGTCCACACCACCTATTTCTGTGGCAGCGTCACGGCCATTCGCACGAGTGAAGGCCTTGTCCTGATCGATACGGCCAAGCCAGACACTGCCGCCCAGACGCTCGCGACGATCCGCAGCTGGGACGACAGCCCCATCCACACCGTGATCTATACCCACGGCCATATCGACCACACCAGCGGCATCAAGGTCATCGACGAGGAGGCCGATGCGAGGGCGAGGCCGCGGCCGAGAATTGTGGCTCATCGCAACGTCGCACGCCGGATGGAGCGATATGAAGCCTCCCATGGCTTCAACAGCATCGTGCAGGGGCAGCAGTTCAACAAGCCGGACTATGTCTATCCGATAGGCCAGCGGCGTCCCGATGACGTCTATGACGACGTGCTGTCGCTTGCGATCGGTGGCGAACAGCTCGAACTCATCCACGGGCGTGGCGAGACCGACGATGCCACGTTCGTCTGGCTGCCGCGGCGGCGCGTGCTGGCGAGCGGGGACTTCGTCATCTGGGTTTTCCCGAATGCAGGCAATCCGCGCAAGGTCCAGCGCTATGCAGCCGAGTGGGCTGTCGCCCTGCGCAGGATGGAGCGCCTGAAGCCGGACACCCTGATCCCCGGACATGGCCCGGTCATCGTCGGGGAGGGCCGGGCATCGCAGGTGTTGCGCGACGGGGCCGAAGCGCTTGAACACCTGGTTGGCGAGACACTCGCGCTGATGAACAAGGGCGCGACGCTCGACGAGGTGCTGCGTGCGGTCAAGGTACCGGCCGCCTATCTGGCGAAACCCTATCTCGTGCCGAAATATGATGACCCCGAGTTCCTGGTCCGGGGGATCTACCATTTCTATGCGGGCTGGTTTGACGGAAACCCGGCGAACCTGAAGCCGGCGAAGACCTCTGACCTTGCGTCGGAGCTGGCTCGGCTTGCGGGCGGTGCCGAGAAACTGGCCGAGCGGGCCGCAGCGCTGGCCGAGGACGGCCAGACGCGCCTCGCCGTTCATCTCGCCGAGTTCGCGAGTTCAGCAGCGCCCGAGGATGGAGGGATCCAGGCGATCCGGGGCGCCGTGCTCCGGAAAGCCATCGATGGCGAAAGCTCGTTGATGGGCAAGGCGTTCCTTGCCGTCTACGAGCGCGATGCAAAGGGGCGGTCGACAGGCTGAGACATGCGTCCGGCGGCTGTTCCCGGCCGCTGCGACCTTCCGCGGTCGATCCCTTCTATTCGCGCCCGAGCCGGGCTCCCGACTGCGCATCGAAGACGTGGACGCGGTCGGGGTCGACTGAAATCCACAGGCGCTTGGCCTCGGCGGCGACATCGCCGGTTGCGGCCTGCATCACGAAAGGCTGTCCGGCGAGCTTGCCGTGGAAGAGCTGCGTCGCGCCCAGCTCCTCGATGAACTCGACATCGAAGGGCAGCGCCCCGGCCTGGCCTTCGGAGGCGATCTCGATATCCTCGGGCCTCAGGCCCACCTCGACCTTCGTTCCCGATGCGAGGTCCTGCTTGAGGTCACGCGCTTCGAGGAGCGCGTCGCCGAGCGCAACGATGCCGGGTCCGTCGATGGCTGCCGGCAGCAGGTTCATCGGCGGCGAGCCGATGAAGGTCGCGACGAAGCGGCTTGCGGGTTTGCGGTAGACCTCGGCGGGAACGCCGATCTGCTCGACCTGGCCGCCATTCATCACCACGAGCTTGTCGGAGAGCGTCATCGCCTCGACCTGATCGTGCGTGACATAGATCGCGGTGACGCCGAGCGCCCGCTGCAGCTTCTTGATCTCGACGCGCATCTGCACGCGCAGTTTTGCGTCGAGATTGGAAAGCGGCTCGTCGAACAGGAAGACCTGGGGCTTGCGCACGATGGCGCGGCCCATGGCGACGCGCTGACGCTGGCCGCCCGAGAGCTGGCGCGGCCGGCGCTCCAGCAGGCCTTCGATCGCGAGGATGCGAGCTGCCTCCTTGACCCGCTTCTCGATCTCGTCCTTCGGCGTCCCGCGGTTGCGCAGGCCATAGGCCATGTTGTCGTAGACGCTCATATGCGGATAGAGCGCGTAATTCTGGAACACCATGGCGATGTCCCGGTCCGCCGGTTCGATCTGGTTGACGACCCTGCCACTGATCGAGACCTCGCCGGACGAGATCGTCTCCAGGCCTGCCACCATCCGCAGCAAAGTAGACTTGCCGCAGCCGGAGGGGCCGACCAGCACGCAGAAGCCGCCATCGGGAATGTCGAAAGAGACGCCCTTCACGGCCTCGACGCCGCCGGCATAGACCTTCTTGACGCTGGAAAGAGTAACCTGGGCCATTGGGTTCCTTGGTCAGTCGGTAACGGATAATCGGCGATCGGGTCAGCAGGCCGGTCGGCCGGTACGCAATGTCACTTCTCGGTTTCCACCAGGCCCTTCACGAAGAGCCGCTGCATGGCGATGACGACGAAGACGGGCGGCAGCATCGCCAGCATCGCGGTTGCCATGGCGAGCTGCCATTCGGTGAGCGCATCGGCCGTGGTGATCATCTTGCGGATGCCGATGACGATGGTCTGCATCGAATCCTTGGTGGTGACCAGCAGCGGCCAGAGATACTGGTTCCAGCCATAGATGAACTGGATGACGAAGAGCGCCGCGATCGTGGTGAGCGAGAGCGGGACCACCGTATCCTTGAAGAACTTGAACGGACCGGCGCCATCGATCTTCGAGGCCTCGAGCAGCTCGTCGGGGATCGTCATGAAGAACTGCCGGAACAGCAATGTGCCGGTCGCCGAGGCGATCAGCGGCACGGCAAGGCCCTGGTAGGTATCGAGCATGCCGAGATCGGAGACGACCTTGAAGGTCGGGAAGATGCGGACTTCTACCGGCAGCATCAGGGTGACGAAGATGATCCAGAATGCCGCCATCCGAAACGGGAAGCGATAATAGACGACCGCGTAGGCAGAGAGCACGGAGATGAGGATCTTGCCGAACGCGATGGCCAGCGCCATCACGAAGGAGTTGAACATCATCACGGCCACCGGCTCGCGGGTCGAGCCCGAGGTGCCGACGAAGAGGATGCGGTAGTAGTTCTCGAAGAAATGCGGGCCAGGATAGAGCGGCAGCTGGCCGTTGATGATGGTCGCAGCATCCCAGGTCGAGGCGACGAAGGTCAGCCACACCGGAAAGGCGACGATCAGCACGCCGATCGTCAGGATGATATAGGCGACGATGTCGCCGAAGCGGCGGTTCTCGACCATCAGTGCCAGGCCTCCCCGTCGCGCAGCAAGGCCGCGAGCGCCTCGGCGCAGGCGTTGAGAAATTCCTCGCCCTTCTTCGGCGTCGCACGCCGCGCATCGCCGATCACGCCGGTCTCCGTCATCTCACGGAAGGGGCGGTAGCGCGCAACGGTCGGGCGCATCAGGCCACGTGGATCGGCGCCGAGCATGCCGAAGGCTTGCCCCAGCCGCTCCTGCTTCACCGTTTCCGGAGCCAGCACCATCATCATCGAGGTCTCGATCTCGCAGGCATGCATCACGCTGGTCTGATCCTGCATGAAGGGCAGCATCGCGGTTTGCGCCAACTCGAAATAGGTGGTCGCGATGATGCGCAGGCCGGTCTCGCGGGCGAAATCCGGCAGGAAGGCACCCAGCGCGGCGATATTGCCGCCATGGCCATTGACGATCACGACCCGGCGGAAGCCGTGCCGCTCGATGCTCCTGAGCAGCGAAAGCAGCACGGACCGATAGGTTGGGATGTCGAAGGTGAAGGTGCCGCCGAAGGCCATGTGATGCTCGGCCATGCCACACCAGAGCGTCGGGGCGACCACGACATCGGCCTCGTCCAGGCGCTCGGCCGCGGCCTTGCACACGCCCTCGCAGAGGATGGTGTCGACGCCGACCGGCAGGTGCGGACCGTGCTGTTCCATCGAGGCAACGGGCAGGACGACGATCGCATCCTTCGCCGCCTTGTGACGCAGATCCTCGGCCGTCAGTTCCTTCCAGAGCACCGAGGCCATCAGTAATTCACCTTGCGCTCGATGAACCGGAACTGCACCGCCGTCATGGCTATGACCATCACGAGCAGGATGACCGATTGTGCCGCCGAGCCACCGAGATTGGAGCCGCCCTTGCCGTCGGAATAGACCTTGTAGACCAGCGTCTCGGTCGCGCCCGCAGGCCCGCCGCCTGTGACTGTATCGATGATGCCGAAGGTGTCGAAGAAGACATAGACGATGTTGACGACGAGCAGGAAGAACGTCGTCGGCGAAAGCAGCGGGAAGATAATGGACCAGAACCGGCGCATCGGCCGCGCGCCGTCGATCACCGCCGCCTCGATCACGCTCTTGGGGATCGATTGCAGCCCGGCGAGGAAGAACAGGAAATTGTAGCTGATCTGTTTCCAGGTCGCGGCGAGGATGACGAGCGTCATGGCGTCATTGCCGTTGAGCCGGGGATTCCAGGCGATGCCGAGGCTCTGCAGCCCGCGCGCGAGCATGCCGAGCGAGGGATCGAACATGAAGATCCAGAGCACGCCGGCAATGGCGGGAGCCACGGCATAGGGCCAGATCAGCAGCGTCTTGTAGATCTCGGCGCCGCGGATCTGCCGGTCGGCCATCACGGCAAAGAGCAGCGCGATCGAGAGCGAGAACACGCAGACAAAGGTCGAGAAGACCGCGGTGTTGCGCAGCGCCTTGAAGTAACCCGGATCGGAAAAGAGGCTCTGGTAGTTTTCGAACCAGACGAACTGGGTCGACGTTCCGAAGGCGTCTTCCAGCAGGAAGGACTGCCAGACCGCCTGGCTCGCCGGCCAGTAGAAGAACACGACCGTGATCGCGAGCTGCGGCAGGAGCAGCAGAAGCGGGATCGTCAGGCTCCGGAAATAGGCGTTCTTCTGCATGCAGCCCGTGAAGCAAGAGAAAAGCCGGGGCGGAATGCCCCGGCTCTGGATCGTAACCGGTTCAGCGCGAGGCGGTCCGCTCGAACTGGCGCAGTGCCTGATTGCCACGCTCGACGGCGGCGTCAAGCGCAGCCTTCGGCGTCTTCTGGCCGTTCAGTGCCGCTTCGAGCTCTTCCGACCAGATGTCGCGGATCTGGACCAGGCCGCCGAAGCGCAGGCCGCGCGAATTCTCGGTCGGCTCCTTGTTGTTGAGCTCGAGCAGCGGCGTCTCGAGATAGGGCTTGTCCTTGTAGAAGCCCGAGTCCTTGACCTTGGCATAGGCGGCCTTGGTGATCGGCAGGTAACCGGACTCGGTGTGCAGCTTCACCTGGCGGTCGACATCGGACAGGAAGGTGAAGAACTTGGCGACGCCCTTGTATTCGTCGGCCTTCTTGCCGCCCATCACCCACAGCGAGGCGCCGCCGATGATCGAATTCTGCGGTGCGCCGGCCGCTTCCGGATAATACGGCATCGCGGCGTTGGCCCAGTCGAACTTGGCGTTGGCCTTGACGTTGCCGAAGAAGCCCGACGAGGTCAGCATGATCGGGCATTCGCCCGAGGTGAAGCGGCCTTCGCCATTATTGGTGCGGCCGGAGTAATCGTAGGTCTTGTCCTTCTGCAGCTCGACCAGGTTGGTCCAGTGCTTCAGGAAGAGCGGGCTGTTGAAGTTCAGGACCGTGTCGAAGCCGTCGAGACCGTTCGCCTTGGTCGCGATCGGGACGTTGTGCCAGGCGCCGAACTGCTCGATATTGGCCCAGGTCGCCCAGGCATTGGTGAAGCCGCATTTGTCATATCCGGCGGCCTTCAGCTTCTTGGCGGCCTCGAAAACCTCGGGCCAGGTCTTCGGCGGGGCGTCGGGGTTCAGGCCCGCCTTCTTGAAGGCGTCCTTGTTGTACCACATCACCATGCTCGACGAGTTGAACGGCATGGAAAGCATGTCGCCCTTGGCGGTCGAGTAATAGCCGGTGATCGCCGGCAAATAAGCCTTGGGATCGAAAGCCTCGCCGGCTTCCTTCATCAGTTCGTGCACGGGCTTCACGGCGCCCTTGGCCGACATCATCGTGCCGGTGCCGACCTCGAAGACCTGCAGGATGTGCGGCGCGGTCCCGGCGCGGAAGGCGGCGACGCCGGCATTCAGCGTATCGGGATAGGAGCCCTTATAGGCCGGAACGACCTTGTATTCCTTCTGGGAGGCGTTGAACTCCTCGGCCAGCTTCACGACAACGTCGTTATTGGCGCCGGTCAGCGCATGCCACCACTGGATCTCTGTCTGCGCGACGGCCGGAGCCGCACCGGCCAGCGTCAACACCGCGGCCGAAATCATCAAGCGCGATCTGGATGTCATCTATCTCTCCCTTACGCCCCGCTCGTGCGGGCTGCTCTTGTCGTTGGTGCGCAAGCTAGCATGAAGAACAGGTGACGTTTCAATGACAATCGCACGACATGTGCGCCATGTCTGATCCGCGTCCCTGCACTCTTGCACATTGGCGCCGAAGCGGCTGTTCTCGCCTGCGCCTTTCAACGTGACAATTCCACCAACGGACGATCGATCATGCCCGAGCTTGCCCTGACGCCACGGAACACTTTGCCGGCGGACGCCGCAACCGCCGCGCTCGCTGGCCGGGTCTGGCGCCCGGACGTCGCCGGTCCCGCGGTCGTCGTTCTGCGTGGTGACGAGCTTGTGGATATCACCGCTGCCTTCGCCACGATGCGCGATCTCTGCGAGACGGCCGATCCCGCAGCAGCCCTTCGCGCCGCCAAGGGCCAGCCCATCGGGACGCTCGCCGATATCCTTGCAAACACGCCGCCCGCGCATCGCGATGCGACGAAGCCCTGGCTGCTCGCGCCGCTCGACCTGCAGGCGGTCAAGGCCGCCGGAGTGACCTTTGCGGTCTCGATGCTGGAGCGCGTGATCGAGGAGAAGGCGCGGGGCAACCCGGCTGCCGCCGCCACGATCCGCGAGGAGATCGGCAAGCTCATCGGTGACGATCTCTCGAAGTTGAAGCCCGGCTCGCCCGAGGCGATGCATCTCAAGGACGTGCTGATCAAGCAGGGAGCCTGGAGCCAGTATCTCGAGGTCGGCATCGGGCCGGATGCCGAGATCTTCACCAAGGGGCCACCGATGTCGGCCGTGGGCACCGGTGTCGATGCTGGCCTGCACCCGGCCTCGACCTGGAACAATCCCGAGCCGGAGATCGTGCTGATCGTCGCCTCGACCGGCGCCATCGTCGGTGCAACGCTCGGCAATGACGTCAATCTGCGCGACGTCGAGGGCCGTTCGGCGCTGCTGCTCGGCAAGGCCAAGGACAACAATGCCGCGGCAGCGGTCGGTCCCTTCATCCGCTTCTTCGACGCCGGCTTCTCGCTCGACCATGTCCGCAGGACAACCGTGACGCTGACGGTCGAGGGCGAGGACGGTTTCAGGCTCGAAGGCTCGTCCTCGATTGCAAAGATCAGCCGCGACCCGGCCGATCTTGCTGCGCAGATGCTCAATCGCAACCATCAGTATCCCGATGGCGCGGCGCTCTATCTCGGCACCATGTTCGCGCCGATCAAGGATCGCGACACGCCGGGCGGCGGCTTCACCCACAAATATGGGGACATCGTCACGATTGCCGCGCCGGAACTGGGGGCGCTCGTCAATTGCATGCGCCGCACCGATGAATGCGAACCCTGGACCTTCGGCGCCTCACATCTGATGCGCAATCTGGCGAAGCGCGGGCTTCTGTGAACCAGGGGGCGGTCCTCGTCTTCGGCGAAGCGCTCGCCGATCTGGTGCCGGAGGACGGGTGCGGCGAGCGCTATCAGTGCGTGCTGGGCGGATCCGGTTTCAACACGGCGCTGGCACTCGCCCGCTGCGGCACCTCGGTGGCTTATTGCGCGACGCTGTCGCGCGACGTCACAGGACGGCGCTTCCGGGCCCGGCTTGTGGCAGAGGCGATCGATCGGCGCTTCATTGCTGAGAGCGACGCCCCCACACCGCTGGCCGTCGTTGCCCCGCTTGGGGCCGATGGCGGGGCGCGATATCACTTCCACCTCGCCGGTACGGCGCTGGCCGAGCCTCCGCCCTTGCCCGACAGCCTCACAGGCTTTGGCCATCTGCACGTCACCTCGTTTGGAGCGACGATCGGCCCGTCCGGGGACGCGGCGTTGACGCTGCTGCGCCAGGCGCGCTCCGCCGGACTGAGCACCAGCTATGACCTCAACATCAGGCCGCCGGCACTGCCGGATCGGGAGGCGGCGCTTGCCGCGATCGAGCAGCGCATGGCGCTGTCAGACCTCATCCGGCTCAGTACGGACGATGCCGACTGGCTCTATCCCGGCGGCTACGCGGTGCCGCTGCGCCGTTGGTTCGACAGGGGCGTATCGTCGATCCTGCTGACCGAGGGCGATCGCGGCGCGACGCTCGAGCAGGCTGGGGGCAAGCCCATTCGCGGCTTCGTCCCGGTTGCCGAGCTGGTCGATACGATCGGCGCCGGCGACAGCTTCATCGGCGCATTTCTCGCTTCGCTCGCGCAGGCGGGCGAACTTGGAGCACGACTGCGCGGGTTGTCGGACGGCGTTGCCGCATCCGCGATGGGTTTCGCGGCAGAGGTCGCAGCCGAGACCTGCGGCCGGCGCGGCTGCGATCCGCCGCGTCTCACACCCAAACCACCCTATGAGTGAGGGGAACGCGCCAATGCGCCTGAGCTATCTCGACTACCACACCTGCGGCGAGCCGGTGCGCATCGTTACGGGCGGCTATCCCGAGCTGACCGGCGCGACGATTCTCGACAAGCGTCGACAGGCGCGCGACAGCCACGATCACCTGCGCCGCGCGATGATGCTGGAACCGCGGGGCCATGCCGGAATGTACGGTGTCATTCCGGTCGAAGCGAGCCATCCCGAGGCTGCTTTCGGCGTGCTCTTCACTCATAACGAGGGCTACTCGACGATGTGTGGCCACGCCACCATCGCGCTCGGCCGCTATGCGATCGAGCGCGGCTTGGTGCCGGCGGTCGAGCCCGTTACGCGTTTTGCCATCGAGGCGCCTTGCGGCTTGCTGCGGCTCGCCTGCGACGTCGCCGCAGGCAAGGTCGGGGAGGTGCGCTTCGAGAGCGTGCCGGCCTTCGTCCATGCCCGCGACCGTGTGGTCCAGGTGCCGGGCTTCGGACGCATTACGACCGACATCGCCTATGGCGGAGCCTTCTACTGCATCCTTCCAGCTTCGCGCTTCGGGCTCGATCTCTTCGAAACCCCGGTCGAGCGGTTGACCGAGGCTGCTGCTGCCCTCACCGACACTGTGCGGGCAGGCGCGCCGATCACGCATCCGGCGGAGCCCGATCTCGGCTTTCTCTATGGGACGATCGTGACCGACGAGGCGGGACCGGGCGAGACCAGTTTCAACCTCTGCATCTTCGCCGAGCGGCAGATCGACCGCTCACCGACCGGCTCGGGCGTGACCGCGCGCATGGCGCTCGACCATGCCAAGGGGCTGGCCGGGCTGGGGCGGACACGGAGTTTCCGCAGTATCACAGGCGGGCGTTTCTCGGGGCGTGTCCTCGGACCTGCTGCCTATCCCGCCGAAGGAGCGGTCACCGTCGAGGTCGGCGGCCTCAGCTACCTCGCAGGCGAGGGCGCCTTCATTATCGAGGCCGACGATCCACTCGGACTGGGTTTCGCCTTGCCGGCCCGTTTCGCGGAGATCAGCGTTCCGCACGAACGGTGAGAACGATCCGGCGACAGCTCCGCAGGAAGCGATATTGCGCCCCGGCCCGTCATGGGGCGATCGGCGTCGCATAGTGCTGAACGTTCTCGGTGCGATATCGCCGAGAGCGTTGCGCCTGTTCACTCGACCACAGGGTGTATTGGCTTTGCCTTGTGCAGGATACGAGTAAGGTTTCTCTGTCATGTTGGCCTTAAGGCCAAGGATCTGGGCATGACGGTTGGGGACATGAGAGAGGGCAGAAAGCCCGGCTCCGCGCTTGGCGTCGTGCAGATGTTGGGTCGGCTCGCTGGTTCACCGCTGATCTGGCTGGTCGCGTTCGCGGCGGCAGTTGTCGTTGGCCTCATGCTGCCTTTGCGGCTGCCGCTGGGCGCGAACTATTGGGATACGAATATCTATCTTGATGCCGCGCAGCGCATCGAGATCGGTCAGTTGCCCAATATCGATTTCTTCGCTCCCGTCGGCCCGCTCGGCTACTATCTCGTGACGTGGCTCCACGCCCTCTTCCCGCAGGCCCAGCCGATGCTTCTGGCCAACTGGGGCGTATTGCCGGTCGCCTTGCCGATGATGGCGCTGATCGTCGCCCATGTCGGGCAGCGCTCGCGTGGCCAGGCTCTGGCCCTGCTGCTGCCCTTCCTGTTGTTCGCGTCGCTGCCGATCAACCTGCACAGCCTGTATCCGATGCCGGGCTTCGATGGCTTCGGCCACTACAACCGGCATATCAGCCTGCTGCTCTACCTGCTTGTGACGGTGCTGCTCTTCGTCGATGCGCGCCGGCTCCAGGTCGGGCTTGTCGTCCTGCTGATGCTCGCGCTGTTCCTGGTCAAGGTCACGGGCGCGGTGTCGGGGACGTTCCTCGTCGGCTATGCGGTTCTGGCCGGACGGATGCGCCTGCGCGACGCATCTGTCGCCGCGGCGTTGGTCATTGCCGTGCTCGCGCCGCTCGATTTCGTGACCGGCATCGTGCGCGCCTATGTCGATGACATCCTGACCCTGCTCGGCCTGAACACCGGCGCCTTGCTGCCGCGCTTTCTCACCGTCGCCTCGGTGAAGTTCAATGTCGTCGGGCCGAGCCTGCTGCTGCTTGCCGCCCTGGCCTATGCTGTCTGGCTGGAGGGCGGCAGGCTTTCCTGGGTCCGATTGCACCGGCTCCTGGCCTCGCCGCTTGGATGGTTCGCCGCGGTTCTGCTGGCGCTGACCCTGTTCGAGACACAGAACACGGGCTCGCTCGAATTCATCGGGCTCTGGCCCGTCCTCCTGCTGATCCTGGTGGAATGGGGTGGTCGCACCGATCGGCTCGGCAGGATCGTGACGGTGCTGGTCCTGATGGTTGCGCTGCCATCGGCCTTGATCTTCGTCGAGCGCAGCGCGCGCGCCGTCATCGGCGCGGTGAACTACAAGGCGCTTGCCGTGCCCGATCTCGGCCCGCTCGGTCGGGTCAGCGTCAAGCCCGACATCGCCGAGCGTGCGGTGATCATGCTCGCACATTATGCGGCGCAGCAGGCGGGCTATCGCGATCTTGCCGAGCGCGGCGAGCTGCCCTCCTACATCCTCTATTCGGAGATCGACTATCAGGCGACCTGGCTGCTCGAAGTGCAGCAGGGCATCACGGCGATCCGCGCCTGGGAAGCGGCAAATGGGCGCCGGCTCGACAGTCTCTTCACGCTCGATTTCACCGATCCGTTCAACCAGCTGCTCAACCGCAGGCCGCCGAGAGGCGTGCCGATCGGTGTCGATCCCGGCCGAACCACGCCGGAGATCGATCCGCCAACGCTGGAAAGCCTGAATCAGGTCGACGCCATCCTGGTCCCGAAATGCCCTCTGACGACGGCGCGCGAAACCATCGCCACGCATTTCTCGGAAGCCCTGAAAGGGCGCCGGCTGGTCGCGCTGGCGCCCTGCTGGGACATGTATCTGAAGGCGTAAGGGCGATGGCCTCTCAGGCCGTCACCCCGCCGGTCTGGCCTGCCTCCCAGCCGAGGATGGCGCGCTTGCGCGTCAGGCCCCAGTGATAGCCGGTCAGCGCCCCGGACTTTCCGATGACGCGATGGCAGGGCACGACGAAGGAGATCGGATTCTTACCGACCGCCATGCCCACTGCCCGCGCCGCCGTTGGCCGGCCGAGATGGCAGGCGACATCGCCATAGGTCGTCGCTCTGCCCACCGGGATCTTCAGCAAGGTCTCCCAGACACGCACCTCGAAATCGGTGCCGATCAGCACGACACGCAATGGCGTCTCGGCGGCCCAGGCCTTCGGGTCGAAGATCCGGCCGGCATAGGCGCGGGTCGAGGCCGGGTCGAAGCGGTAGTCGGCATGTGGCCAGCGCCGCATCATGTCGGCCAGCGCCTCGGCCCGGCCGCCAACGACCTTGCCGCCATCGACGCTGGTCGAGACCCAGCCGAGTCCTGCAAGCCCGCGTTCCGTCACCACGATCAGCGCTTCGCCGAAGGGCGACTCATGGAAGCCGTAGGAGAGACGCAGGCCCTCGCCACCGCTCTTCCACTCGCCCGGCGACATCGCCTCATGCGTGACGAAGAGGTCATGCAGTCGACCGGGGCCCGAGAGCCCAACCTCCAGCGCCGTGTCGAGCACGCTGGCCGACGACCCGAGCAGGCCCTTGGCATGGTCAAGCGTGATCGCCTGAAGAAAGGCCTTGGGGGTGAGCCCACACCAGCGCCGGAAGAGATGGTGCACGTCGGTCGGCGTCGCGCCGGCCGCGTCCGCGATCGCCTCGATCGTCGGCTGCTCGCGCCAGTTCTCCGTGATGTAGGCCAGGATGCGCCGGACCGTATCGTAGTCGGATCCGGGCGCGGGGGCCGGAAAATCCGCCTCCGCCGGCATGGCCTGTGCGGCGCGGGCCAGCACGGCATTGGAGAAGCGGGTTGGTGTCATTGCCGTTTTCATCGGGGCCTGAGCGTTCATGGTCGTGAGCCTCGTGTCATGGATCATGACCGGGAATCTAGGGGTGGGAGGATGCCGCCTCCACCCGAAAGCTGGCAAGCTCTGCGGCCTCGCCACGCGATTCGAGCCGTCTGCTACCATGTCCCGACTGGACCAGGAGATCATCGGCCTCTACCGGCGCCATGCGCGCGCCTTCGACGAGGTTCGATCCAGGACGCTCGTTGAAAGGACCTGGCTTGATCGCTTCCTGCAACTCCTCCCGGCCAGAGCATCGATTCTCGACATCGGTTGCGGCGCTGCGGAGCCGATTGGCCGCTATTTCATCGAGAATGGCCACGGCGTGACCGGCATCGATGCCTGCGCACCCCTGATTGATCTCTGCAGGCAACGCTTCCCGGCCGATGACTGGCAGGTCGCCGATATGCGCAAGCTTTCGCTTGAACGCCGCTTTGACGGGCTGATTGCCTGGGACAGTTTCTTTCATCTCAATCCCGAAGACCAGCGGTCGATGTTCCCGATCTTCAGAGAGCATGCTGCGCCAGGCGCGGCGCTGATGTTCACCAGCGGGCCTCGGCATGGCGAGGCAATCGGCTCCTTCGAGGGCGAGCGGCTCTATCACGCGAGCCTGGCGCCTGCGGAGTACAGGGGGTTGCTTGATGAGAACGGCTTCGACGTCGTGTCCCATGTCGTCGAGGATCCAGCCTGCGGAGGGCACACGATCTGGCTGGCAGGGTTGAGGTAGAGGCCAGCCCGCAATCATATGGGGCGGCCGGGTGTGGGGCTGCTTTTGCACTGCCTGTTAATGACATTCCCGCAAATGTCGAAAACACTGTGAAAGCACGTGTTCCATCCTGTAGCGTGCCGTGGTTCCCTAGCGTCATTATGTGGATCGTCGAGCTGTTCCATGAGCGAGCCGCCTCATCTGCTTAGCCTCAACGATGAAATGGGGGTTCTGACCAAGAACATCCCCTACGACGTCCCACTCACTGATCTGGAGGAATTATCTCTCGAGCTATCGATGGCGCGGGGTCTCGACGAGATCATGGCGATCGTGCGCGGCAGCGCGCGAAGGCTTGTTGGCGCAGACGGAATCACCTTCGTCCTGCGCGAGGGCGACCAATGCTACTATGCCGACGAGGATGCGATCGCGCCGCTCTGGAAGGGCCAGCGCTTCCCGTTTGAATCCTGCATTTCCGGCTGGGCGATGGGGCATCGCGAGGTCGTCGTCATCGACGATATCTATGCCGACAGCCGTATCCCGCACGCCGCCTATCGTCCGACATTCGTGCGCAGCCTCGTCATGGTTCCGGTTCGGCCGGAGGACCCCGTCGCTGCAATCGGAGCCTATTGGGCGAGCAAGCAGCCGCCGTCCGAAGCCAGCGTCATCGTTCTCAAGCGCATCGCCAACAGCGCTGCCGTCGCGATGACCAATGTCGCTCTCCTCAACTCGCTTCGTGCGGCCAAGGAAGAGGCTGTGCGGGCGAAGGACGCAGTCATCCTGGCAATGGCATCGCTGGCCGAGACCCGAGACAGCGAGACGGGAAACCATATCCGCCGCACCCAGCATTATGTTCGGGCCCTCGCCAACGCTTCGCGCGACCGTGGTCTGTACATGCAGGTGCTCGATACGGATATGGTCGATCTGATCTACAAATCCGCGCCACTGCACGACATCGGCAAGGTCGGCATCCCCGACAGCGTCCTGCTCAAGCCCGGCAGGCTCGACGCGGACGAGTTCGCAGTGATGAAGACGCATGCCGAGTTGGGCCGGCAGGCTATTGCCGAGGCCGAGCGGCATCTCGGTGGAGTGAGTTCGTTCCTTGGCCTGGCCATGGAGATCGCCCATAGCCATCACGAGAAATGGGATGGCAGCGGCTATCCAAGAGGACTGAAGGGGGAAGAGATCCCTCTCTCGGGGCGGTTGATGGCGATCGCCGATGTCTATGATGCCCTCGTCACCGAGCGGACCTACAAATCGGCGCTCCCGCACGCCCAGGCGGTCGAGATCATCGTCGGCGACCGAGGGCGCCATTTCGATCCCGCGCTGACCGATGTCTTCGTAGAGATCGCTGCCAGCTTCGAGACGATCCACCGGACATTCTCGGACGGCCCTTAGGTCAGGACTCAGGCGGCCAGTTCGGCTCGTATCCCCGCCACGGCCCTTCAAGTCTGGGCTGGATCAGCCTGCCGCTTCCGGCACACCCGGATCACTCCATCTCCGTCAGCAGATTGGCATCCCGTGCCAGCCTCCAGCGCCCGTCTGCCTCCTTCCTGAACAGGGTCAGCGTGTAGCCGGCCCGGTGCCGCGATGAGCCTGTGGCGAGAGATGTCGCGGTCATGTCGAGATGACCGCGCACGAAGGCCCAGTCGCCAAGGACCTTCAACTCGTCGATCGTGCTGTTTCCCTCAATCTTGAGGTCGCTCATGGTGTCGGACATTGCGGCGAACGTCGCCTTGCCGAACGGGGCCTGCCCCGGAACCATGAAAATGGCATCCTCCGTCATCAGCTCCAGCACCGATGCCACATCGCCGGCCTTGCTCGCGGTGAGCCATTTCTCGATGAGCGTGCGTATCTCCCTCTCGTCATCACCCATGCCGCCTCCTTCAAGGGGGGATTACCAGCGCAGGGGCCATGGTTGCCGGGTGCGAGAGGTTGCCGGCCTTCACGCCGTGCTGAAATCCGTACCCCGCCTTGCGCTGGCGAGCGCGGCGCCGAGTGCATCCGCGAAACCCTCCCGCTCCTGCGGGGAGAGCGCGGCAGCCACCGATACGCTGCGGCCACGCGAGACCAGCGAGAGCCCCATCAGCCCGTAATCCTCGTCTCGCTCCCTCTCGAGTTTGGTCCAGGCCGGATTGGAGCGCCAGATTGCCTCCGTGCCGTGGTGCGAGACCTTGCGCAGCAGCACCTCGAGCGGGGTCACCACGATGCGCTCGAAGGCGCGCGCCGCGTTGAAATTGACCTTGAAGGCGATGAAGAGTGCGAGGATGTCGAGGCCGAAAAAGCCGGCGACCGGCCACGCGCCCAGCACGACGAAGGGAATCGAGGAGACGATGCTGGCGAGGCAGACGAGCGTCATCACGATGCGAAAGCCGTTCCGGCCGAGCGAGCGATGCGGAGTGATGGTCGCGTCGAAGACCGGCCGCTCCGTGGTCTGCGTCGGCTCGCCGGCATATCCATCGCGATCGTGCTTGCCGATGCTCATTGCGCAATTATAACGCCCACATGAGCGAACGGAACAGGCCTGCGGGCCGCGGCCAGGGCCTGGCAAGGATCACGACACCGAGACCGCGCAGCGCGGCGGGCATCCGTGAGATCTTTCTGCGCTTCCAGGCCGCCAATCCCGAGCCCAAGGGCGAACTCGAGGCGACCAACGCCTTCACCTTGCTGGTCGCCGTCGTGCTGTCGGCGCAGGCGACCGATGCGGGCGTCAACAAGGCAACGCGCAAGCTCTTCGAGCTTGCCGACACGTCGCAGAAGATGGTGGCGCTCGGCGAGGACAAGGTGCGCGAGCTGGTCAGGACGATCGGCCTGTTCCGCACCAAGGCGAAGAACGTGATCCTGCTCAGCGAGAAGCTGATTGCGGAATTCGGTGGCGAGGTCCCTGCGGACCGTGCCGCGCTCGAAAGCCTGCCCGGTGTCGGGCGCAAGACCGCCAATGTCGTGCTCAACATCGCCTTCGGCGAGATCACCCACGCCGTCGACACCCATGTCTTCCGCATCGCCAATCGCCTGCGCATCGCGCCGGGCAAGACCGTGCTCGCAGTCGAGATGGGATTGGAGAAGGCGGTACCGCCGGAATTCGGCCGCCATGCCCATCATTGGCTGATCCTGCACGGCCGCTACATCTGCAAGGCGCTGCGCCCCGAATGCGACCGCTGCCTGCTCAACGATCTCTGCGACTCCCCCGACAAGCGGGTGGCTTGACGCCTTTCTCGCGATAGGCTGTCCTCTGAATGTGAGGCGCTCCGGACGCTGACCAGGCGATCCCCCAAGAGAGCGCACGGCCAGAGGAATCGCGGGAGATTGCCATGCTCAGACATATGATGCTTGCCGCCGGTGTTGCCCTGGCGGCAGCGGGCGGCTTCTCGCCTGCCTTTGCTCAGACGAAGGGCCCGGTCGTCGGGGTCAGCTGGTCGAATTTCCAGGAAGAACGCTGGAAGACCGACGAGGCCGCAATCAAGGCGGCGATCGAGAAGGTCGGCGGCACCTATCTCTCGGCCGATGCGCAATCCTCTCCCGCCAAACAACTCACCGATGTCGAAAGCCTGATCGCCCGTGGTGCCAAGGCCCTGATCGTCCTGGCCCAGGATGCGCAGGCCATCCGGCCCGCCGTCGAGAAGGCGGTCAATGAAGGCATTGCAGTTGTCGGCTATGACCGGCTGATCGAGATCCCGCAGGCCTTCTACCTGACCTTCGACAATGTCGAGGTCGGTCGCATGATGGCGCGCGAGGTCCAGAAGGCGAAACCGGAAGGAAACTTCGTCTTCATCAAGGGATCGAGCTCCGATCCGAATGCCGGCTTCCTTTATCAGGGCTCCGTCGAGATTCTGAAGCCGGCAATCGATTCCGGCAAGATCAAGAATGTCGGCGAGGCCTTTACCGACGGTTGGCTCCCTGCGAACGCCCAGCGCAACATGGAGCAGTTCCTGACCCGCAATGCCAACAAGGTCGACGCGGTGATCGCGGCCAATGACGGAACGGCCGGCGGCGCCATTGCGGCGATGGCCGCGCAGGGGCTAGCCGGCTCGGTGCCGGTTTCCGGCCAGGACGCCGATCGCGCGGCATTGAACCGCGTCGCGCTCGGGACGCAGACGGTGACGGTCTGGAAGGATGCACGGGAGCTCGGGCGGAATGCGGCCGAGATCGCGATCAAGCTTGCGGGCGGCGCCAAGCTGACCGAGATCGCGGGCGCGGCAAGCTGGAACCAGGGGCCGACCAAGCAGGCGATGACGGCGCTCTTCCTCAAGCCCGTACCGGTGACGAAGGACAATCTCGGTGTGGTGATCGAGGCGGGCTGGGCGCCAAAGGCCGCTGTCTGCCAAGGCGTTGCAGCGGGCAAGGTCAAGGCTTGTGACTGAGGTCGCTCCAGCCCCGGTTTCTGAGAAGGTGCCGGGGCCAGGCGCAAGGAGCGTGGCCGACCACATGCGCGAGATCGAGTTCGATCCGCGCATGATCGGCATGGTCGCCGCGCTCGGGGTGATCTGGCTCGGCTTCAACTGGCTTTCCGACGGAGCCTTCCTGACACCGCGAAATCTCTGGAATCTGCTGGTCCAGACGGCATCGATCGCCGTCATGGCCTGCGGCATGGTGCTTGTCATCGTGACGCGCAATATCGACCTCTCGGTCGGTTCGATGCTCGGCTTCGTCGGCATGGTGGTCGGGCTGGTCCAGGCGCGACTGCTGCCGGAGCTGCTTGGCTTCGAGCATCCCGCCACATGGTTCATCAGCATCCTGGTTTCCGTCGCGCTCGGCGGCGTCCTCGGCCTGTTCCAGGGGGCGTTGATAGCCTATCTCGCCATTCCCTCCTTCATCGTCACGCTCGGCGGCCTGCTGGTCTGGCGTGGCGCAGCCTGGTGGGTGACGCAGGGCCAGACCATCGCGCCGATGGACACACGTTTCCGCCCCCTTGGTGGCGGCATCGAAGGCGCGATCGGCACGGGTCCATCCTGGGCGATCGGTCTGGTGATCTGCGCCTTGATCCTTGCCGGGATCGTGCTTGCCCGCCGCCGCCGGCGGCGCTTCGGTTTCGGCTTGCGGCCGGTCTGGGCTGAAGGCGCCATTGCCGCGCTTGGCTGCGGCGCCGTGCTCGGCACCGTGATGGTCGCCAATGCCTATCCTCTGCCGGCCGGCGTTGCGCGCCGCCTGGTCGAGGCCAGGGGACTCGTCTGGCCGGAGGGCGGGCTGACCATCGGCCATGGCCTTGCGGTTCCCGTGCTGTTGGCGCTGGCGGTCGGCATCGTGATGAGCTTCCTGACCAAGCGGCTGCGTTTCGGCCGCTATGTCTTCGCGATCGGCGGCAATCCCGAGGCGGCGCAGCTTTCAGGCGTCAACACCCGCAAGGTGCTGACCCTGGTCTTCGGGTTGATGGGGGTACTTGTCGGCATATCCGCCTGCATCTCCACGGCCCGCCTCAATGCGGCGACGAATTCGGCCGGAGCGCTCGACGAGCTCTATGTCATTGCGGCGGCGGTGATCGGCGGCACATCGCTTGCGGGTGGTGTCGGCACTATCGCGGGTGCGATGCTGGGCGCGCTGGTGATGCAGTCGTTGCAATCGGGCATGGTGCTGATCGGTGTCGATACGCCGCTGCAGAACATCGTCGTCGGCGTGGTGCTGGTCGTGGCCGTCTGGCTCGACGGGCTCTATCGTCGCAAGCTGAGCTGAGGGAGGACGGACGTCATGAGCCTCGCCACGGCCCGGGACATCGAGACCCCAGCGCTCGTCGAGATGCGCGACATCTCGATCGCCTTCGGCGGCATCAAGGCGGTCGACACTGTCAGTGTCGACCTCAAGGCCGGCGAGGTCGTCGGCCTGCTCGGTCATAACGGTGCCGGCAAATCGACGCTGATCAAGATCCTGTCGGGAGCCTACCGGGCGGATGCCGGCGAGATCCGCATCAGCGGCGAGCCGGCTGCCATTGCCAATCCGCGCGATGCCAAGCGCTACGGCATCGAGACGATCTACCAGACCCTGGCTTTGGCCGACAATGTCGATGCCGCAGCCAATATCTTCCTTGGACGGGAGCTGCTGACGCCCTGGCACACGCTGGATGATTCCGCGATGGAATCCGAGACGCGCAAGGTGATGGGACGGCTCAATCCGCATTTCCGGCGCTTCAAGGAGCCGGTCAAAGCGCTCTCGGGCGGTCAGCGTCAGTCGGTTGCGATCGCGCGCGCGATTTACTTCAACGCCCGGGTTCTGATCATGGACGAGCCGACGGCAGCACTCGGGCCTGCGGAGACGAAACAGGTTGCCGACCTCATCCTTGAGTTGAAGCGTCAGGGAATCGGCATCTTCCTGATCAGTCATGACCTGCATGACGTCTTCGACCTCGCCGACCGGGTCAGCGTCATGAAGAACGGCCGGGTTGTCGGTACCGCGCGCACCAGCGATGTGACGCAGGACGAGGTGCTGGCGATGATCATCTCGGGGAAATGTCCCGCGGGCGCCACTCCGGGGCCGGGCGCGCTGCGCGGCCAGGCGTAGTGTGGGGCGTTCCATAGAGCCCGCCGCCTTGCAGCGGCGGGTCAGGAGATCGCGCGGTGTCGCGACCCGTTCAGGCCGTCGCGTGCGGCTCGTGCCGGTAGTCCCAGACAGCCCAGGCCGAGACCCCAGCCGTCAGCACGCCGAGGACCGTGTGGGTCCAGAACGCGTTGAAGTTGCCAGTAAAGCCGAGCACCCAGGGAGCTGCCATCAGCCAGACGCCGAGCACCAGGTTCACCCACTCCTCCCATTCCTTGAACATCGAGAGCGCCGCGACCGCCACGAGGGCGAGCACGACACCGACGATCCAGGCGTTGCGGGCGGCCATCATGTCGCCCGTAAAACGCATGATCCAGGGAGAGATGAACAGGCACGCGGCGAGGAGAAGGTTGCACAAGTCCTGCGGCCGTTTGTCGTCCGTATTCGCGGTCAACATGATCACCTCCATCAGTGACGATCATCCAAACCACCGTACCAAGCGCCTGAAGGCGCTTAGTAAGGGAAATGTGGTGTTGCCAGAAGAGCTGTTCAAGTTCGTCAGGTCGAAACGACAATGGCCGGCACTAGGCCGGCCATGATGTTGCGAGTGCTGCGCACTGCGGGAGGCTTACTTGGCTACGACTTGGTCGGTGCAAGCCCGGTCGCCTCGCTCACTTGGCGTCGAGCAGGTCCTTGACCGAGAGCAGCACGAGTTCGTTGTCATCGGCCTTCTTCGGGTCGCGCGACGAGGAGAAGGGCAGGTTGTTGTCGTTGCCGACGATGATGATGCCGTTGGCGCGGTCGACGACATCGACGTTCTCGATGGTGAAGAAGGGGAAGGGCAGCACGCCGTCGATGGCACCCTGCTTCGCCTTCTTGTCCGGGTCGGCGATCTTCATCAGGTCGATGAAGCCGATCTTGCGCACCGACTTGCCGACATTGGCGTCGGTCATCTCGATCTTCACGATCCGCTTGAACTTGGCGAGGTCGTGGAAGCAGTCCGGGCCCTTCTGGCCGGGCGCGCAGGCCTTGTCGGCAGTGCCTTCGCCATTGTCGCGCTCGATGATCAAGGCCGTGGTGGCGTCGATCATGTTGAAGTCGCCGATGGCGAGGCCCTTCTGGTCGAGCGGGAAGAACCAGGAGCGGCCGGTCCACTTCTCGTTCTGCACGTCGAATTCGAGGATGCGCAGCACTTCCTTGCCGTCGACTTCCTCATTGCCCTTGGTCTCGGCGTTCCAGAGCGGGCCTTCGAGCAGCGGGAAGAGGAAACGCCCGTCCGGCGAGGCCGCCATGCCCTCATAGCCCTTGGAGCGGCGTACATTGAACTCGACGGGCAGGTTCGGCGCGCCAGGCGTCGTCACGGCGTAGTGGTCGGGCGAGCGCGCCGGCTTGCCGTCGACCGTGGTCTCGAACACCGCCTCGACCTTGCCGTTGCCGTCGACGCGGATCAGGTAGGGGCCGAATTCTTCACCGATCCAGAACTTGCCGCCGATCGGCTGGATGGATTCGGGGTCGAAATCGGCGCCGGTCAGATAGCGCTTCTCGGTGCCCTCGTGGACGATACGGAACGGCACCTTCTTGTCGGGGTCGTGCAGGAAGGTGGTCGCGAGACGTTCGATCTTGCCGCCGTTGAAATCGGCCTTGAGGCGATGGAAGAACAACATCGCGTCGGGCGAGTTCACCTTGGAGCCGAAGCCGTTATCGGTCAGCACCAGGAACTCGCCGTTGCCGAGTGAGCGGATGCCGGAGAAGCCCTGCACCGGCTGACCGGCAAATGGTGTGGACAGCCCGGTCGGGCGGCCGCCCGACGTGCCCATCACGGTGCCGACGGCCTCGACGCGTTTGCCGGGCTGGACGAACTTGCCGGAGACCTTGAGGTCAGCCGGCGCATCGGCCGGGGCCGGGATGATGGTGTTGGCCGGCAGGAGCGCATGGCCGACGAGCTTGGCGGGGAATTCCTTCGGCGCGTCCTGCGCACCGGCGAGCATGGTCGAGGACAGCAGCAGGGCTGCGGCGAGGGCAAGGCGCATGGGTCACTCCGGCGCGGGTAAGAAGACCGCGCCGGCTTGGCGGTGCAGCATCTCAGCACAACGACGGTGCCGTGACGCTTGCGTGACGGAGCGGCAGGCCGCTCAGTAACCCCGGGCGGGATCGACGACATGCTCCAGCGCTTCGCCGGCCTGCAGCCGCCGGATCTGCGCCGCGATCAGTGTCGCGATCGCCTCCGGGTCCGACATCGCGGCATTATGCGGTGTCACGGTCACGGCCGGGTGGCTCCAGAGCGGGGAATCGGCCGGCAATGGCTCGGTCTGGAACACGTCCAGCGTCGCCCCCCTCAGCGTGCCGGTTTCGAGTGCGGAAAGGATATCGGTCTCGACCTGCAGGCCGCCGCGACCGGCATTGATCAGGAACGGCCCGCCGAGCCGCCCGTCCTGCGCGAGACCGCCGAGCAGCTTTGCATTGATGACCCCACGCGTATCCGGTGTCAGCGGGAGGAGGCTGACCAGGATGTCGGTGCGGGCGAGGAAACCTGCCATGCCGTCTTCCCCGGCGAAGGTGACAAGCCCGTCGACGCTCTTCGGCGACCGGCTCCAGCCGGCGACGTCGAAGCCGAGGACCTGCAGTTTTCGCACCGCGTCGAGCCCAAGCTCGCCGAGCCCCATGACGCCGACACGCACCGAGCGGGCGGCCGGCTGGTTGCGGTCGTCTTCCCAGGATTTGGCCAGTTGTTGACGATCGTAGCGGCGCTGCTGACGGAGATGCATCAGGCAGTGCAGCACGATGTATTCGCTCATGCGTGTCGTCAGATCAGGATCGACCACGCGCGCGATCGGCACTGGCGGCAGGCGGCTATCGGCGAAGATGTGGTCAACGCCGGCGCCGAGCGAGAAGATCGCTGCGAGATTGGGCAGGCCCGCGAGGCTTCCCTCGGGATGCTTCCAGCTCGCGACGTAATGCACGGCCCGGCGGTCGAAGGGCTCGCCGAGCGTGACGACCGGGAGTTCCGGCAGCAGGGCGGCAAATCGCCCCCGCCAATCCTCGACATGCCAGCCGGTCATTGCCAGAAGCAGACTCATGATCCTGAAGTCTCCGTGATGCGTTGCGCGATCAGCGGACCGTGTCCGGCCGCGTCCTCGCCGAGTGTGTAGGCCCGCCGCAGCCGGGCCTCGGCCGCGGTGAAGCTGGCCTCGTCGCGGGCATGGATGATCGCGAGCGGCCGTTCCGGCCCGACATCCTGGCCAAGCCCTGCCAGTTCTATGAGACCGACAGCATGGTCGATCGCATCCTGCGGACGCGTCCTCCCACCGCCAAGCGCCACCACGGCAAGCCCGACACCACGCGTGTCGACGGTGCGCACGGCTCCGCTCGAGGTTGGATAGGCCGCCCGGACGACCGGGGCGGGCGCGAGATGCTTTGTCGGCTTCTCCAGCAGGTCGGCCGGGCCACCAAGCGCGACCACCATCTCCGCGAAACGCTCCGCGGCGGCGCCGCTGCTGAAAGCTGCCTCGATCTTCGCCCGGGCTTCGTCGAGGTTATGCGCAAGCTTGCCGAGCAGCAGCATCTCGGCGGCCAGTGCCACGGTCACCTCATGGAAGCGTGGTTCGCGCCGGCGTCCGGTCAGGTGGTCGAGAGCATAGGCGACTTCGAGCGTGTTGCCGGCAGCCGACGCGAGCGGCTCGGCCATGTCGGTCATCAGCGCGGTTGTCGGCAGGCCGGCGCCATTGGCGACACCGACGAGTGCCTCTGCGAGGTCATGCGCCTTGTTGAAGTCGGGCAGGAAGGCGCCGGAGCCGAATTTCACGTCCATGGCCAGGCCGTGCAGGCCCGCGGCGAGCTTCTTCGACAGGATCGAGGACACCAGCAGCGGGATCGTCTCGACCGTCGCGGTCACGTCGCGGATGGCATAGAGGCGCTTGTCGGCGGGGGCGAGATCGGCGGTCTGGCCGATGATGGCGCAGCCGGTTTCGCGCACGACCTTGCGGAACACCGCGATATCCGGTTGCGTCACATATCCCGGCACCGCATCGAGCTTGTCGAGCGTGCCGCCGGTATGGCCGAGGCCACGTCCCGAAATCATCGGCACATAGCCCCCGCAGGCCGCGACAACTGCGGCCAGAGGCAGGCTGACCGTGTCGCCGACGCCGCCGGTCGAGTGTTTGTCGAGTGCGGGACCAGGCAGGTCGTCCCAGTTCAGGACCGTGCCGGAATCGCGCATGGCGAGCGTCAGGGCAACGCGTTCCTCGGCGTTCATGTCGCGAAAGAATACGGCCATGGCGAATGCGGCGGCCTGGCCCTCGCTGACGGAACCGTTGGTCAGCCCGGCGACGATCTGGCGGATATCCTCGCCGGGAAGCGTGCCGCCATCGCGCTTGGCGGCAATGATCTCCTGAGGCAGCCGCATCAATAGGCCCCGTCGATCCGTTCGCCGGCGGTCCTGCCCTCGATGATGTCGACGAGGACCTGGTGCAGGCCGCTGGCGCCAATGCGGAAGGTGGAGGGCTTAGCCCAATCCGGCCCCATCGCCTTGTCGGCCAGCGCAAGATAGGCGTTCGCGTCGGGAAGCGTCTTGATCCCGCCTGAGGGCTTGATGCCGACCGGCCGTCCGGCTGCCTTGATGACGGCCAGCATGGTCTCGACTGCCGACAGGCTGGCGGAATGGGCTGTCTTGCCGGTCGAGGTCTTGATGAAGTCGGCTCCGGCCGAAATCGCGAGGATTGAGGCTCGCTTCACCGCGTCGAGATCAGGATACTCGCCGGTTTCAAGGATGACCTTCAGCAGCCTGTCGCCACACTGGTCCTTGGCGCTCGCCACCATCTCGCGGGCGATGTCGCTGTCGCCATCGAGAAAGGCGCGCCAGGGCAGGACGAGGTCGATCTCATCGGCGCCGTCCCCCAGTGCCTCCGCGACATCTCCGGCAACCAGCGTGCAATTGCTGCCCCCGGCCGGGAAATTGACCACGGTTGCGATCTTCATGGTCGAGTCGCGCAGCGCCTTGCGCGCAATCTCGACGAAGCGCGGCCAGATGCAGACGGCGGCAACGGGGCCAGGTGCTGCGACGGCGCGCGCGCAAAGTTGCAGGGTGCCGGCCTCGCTCGCCTGGTCCGAGAGATCGGTCAGGTCGAGGAGACTCAGTGCACGGGCTGCGGCATCAAGATCGGTCATCCCTAGAGCTCCGCCAGGAGAGAGCGGAACAGGCGCCGCAGACCCGTCGAGGCGGCCGCCGCAACGTCACGGGTCTCCCCGTGGCTCGGCGCGCCGCCAAGAATACCCGCTCCCATATTGGTGATCACCGAGATGCCGGCGACGCGAATGCCATGCCGGCGCGCGATGATGACCTCCGGTACAGTCGACATGCCGACGAGATCGGCACCGAGCATCTTCGCCATCCTGATCTCGGCCGGCGTCTCGAAGCTCGGCCCGGAGAACCACATATAGACCCCTTCGCCCATATTGACGCCTGCAGCGGCCGCCGCCTTCTTCAGGCGCGCCCGGAGATGCGGATCATAGGCATCGACCATCGGTACGAAGCGCCCGTCGCCGGTGTCGCCGATCAACGGGTTCGGCGCGTTGAGATTGATGTGGTCGGTAATCAGGGCGAGGCTGCCGGGCCGCAGGTCCGGCTTCAGCGAGCCCGATGCGTTGGTCAGGACCAGTGGCGGCGAGCCGAAGGCTGTCAGCATGCCGATCGGCACGCGCATCACCGCAGGATCTCCGGTTTCGTAGAAATGCGCCCGCCCCTGGAAGATCAGGACGCGCTTGCCGTGCAGCGTGCCATAGCAGACGGCACGGGCATGGCCCGAGACATGGCCCTGCGGGAATCCCGGAATCTCCGCGAACGGAATGACGACCGGGTCCACCACATCGTCGACGATGCGGCCGAGCCCGGTGCCGAGCACGAAGGCGCAGTCGATCCCACCGTCGACGCCGCGGTCGATCAGCGTTCCCGCTGCCTTGTCGAAACTCGGGTCAGCCGCCATTCCAATGCCTCAGTATCGGGGTCGGCCTGCACGCGGATGCGCGCGGGCCTGCGCAAATCAGGTGCGCAAATTGGCCGGTCCGAACGAGGCTGGCAACAGCTCGGCGAGCGAAAACCGGGCACGCATGCCATCGGGGCCCGCAATCGCGATGGGTGTTTCCGGGGCGGCGAACTCGCGGATGCGCTGACGGCAGGCGCCGCACGGGGTGACCAGCTCCTCGCCGTCGCCAAGGACCAGAACGGCATGGATCGCCCGTCCGCCCGCCGCGATCATCGCGGAGATGGCGCCGGCCTCGGCGCAGACCCCGACGGGATAGGAGGCGTTCTCGACATTGCAGCCGGAATGAATCGCGCCGTTGTCATCGAGGATGGCGGCGCCGACCCGGAATGCGGAATAGGGCGCATAGGCCCGGATCTGCGCGCGCCTGGCCGTAGCGAAGAGGGCGTCGAAATTGGGCGCAGACTCACTCATCAACGCTCCTTCACATAGGGAAGGCCGGAGGCCTTCGGTGGCACGGCCTTGCCGATGAAACCAGCAAGCAGGATGACGGTGAGAAGATAGGGCAGGGCCTGGATCGCCTGGACGGGAACCTGCCCGATACCAGGAAGCAGCACGCCCTGCAGCCGGATCGCGATGGCATCGAGCAGCCCGAAGAGCAGGCAGGCCCCCAGCGCCGGCCAGGGACGCCAATTGGCAAAGATCACGGCGGCGAGCGCGATGAAGCCCTTTCCCGCCGTCATTTGCGGCAGAAAGCCGGCCGATTGCGAAACGGCGAGATAGGTGCCGCCCAGCCCGCAAAGCACGCCGCAGATCACCACCGCGCCATAGCGCAGCCCGGCGACCGAGATGCCGGCGGTATCGACCGCTGCAGGGTTCTCGCCGACGGCGCGCAGCCGCAAGCCGAATCGTGTGCGCTTCAGCACGAAGGCGGTGATGGGAACCGCGAGGATGGCGAGATAGACCGGTGCCCCATGGCCGGAAATGACCTCATCGTAGAGAAGGCCGAGGACGGGGACGTGTTCGCGCATGGCCCCGGCGAAGGGCAGGGTGAGATCGCCGAAGCGCGCGGCCCCTTCGAGCGGCGGGGTCCGTCCTCCCTGTCCATACCAGGCATTGCCGAGCACCACGGTGACGCCCGCCGCGAGCATGTTGATGGCGACGCCGGAGACGATCTGGTTGCCGCGCCAGGTGATCGCCGCGAAGCCGTGGACGAGCGAGAGCAGGACCGAGGCCAGGATGCCGGCGCCGAGCCCCGCCCAGGCGGAGCCGGTCACGAAGGCTGCGACGGCGGAAGCGAAGGCCGCGACCAGCATCTTCCCTTCCAGCCCGATATCGACGACGCCGGAGCGTTCGGACCACAGCCCGGCGAGTGCCGCGCAGAGCAGCGGAATCGACAATCGGATCGTGGAATCGAGGATGACGGCGATGGTCGTAAGCCAGTCCATGACTAGGCCACCCGTCTGAGGCGGAGGCCGTTCGCGACGAGCTTGCGAAAGAGCCCGTCCAACGCCCCGGCGAAGAGGATGACCACCCCGCCGATCACGACGACCATGTCGCGGGTGATGGTCGGCTTGTCGAAGGAGAGTTCCGCACCGCCCTGATAGAGCACGCCGAACAGGAAGGCGGAGAGCGCCACGCCGACCGGGTGCCCGCGCCCCATCAGCCCGACTGCGATGCCGACGAAGCCGTAGCCGGCTGTGAAATCGATCAGGAGGCGATGCTGTACGCCCATCGCCTCGTTGACCGCGAGCCCGCCAGCCAGGGCGCCGGAGAGTGCCATCGCAACCATGGTCATCCGGGCGGGCGAAATGCCGGCATAGGCGGCAGCGCGCGGATTGGCGCCGACGGTGCGGATCGCGTAGCCGAGGCGCGAGCGATAGATCAGCGCCCAGATTGCGACGAGCGCGGCGAGCGCGAGCAGGAAAGCGGTGTTGAGGGGGGTCGCCGGCAGCTTGATCCCGAGCGGCGCGAGCAACTGGTGCATCGGCGTCAACACGGCGTGTCCGGCGAATTCCGGGGTCTCTGCCTGCATCGAACCCGGTTTCCCCATCACGTTGACGAGCAGATAGACGCTCAGCGTCGCGGCCAGGAAATTGAACATGATCGTGGTGATGACGACATGGCTGCCGCGCGTCGCCTGCAGCCAGCCGGGGATGAAGCCATAGAGCGCGCCTCCTGCCGCTCCCGCCAGGATGGCGAGCGGCACCAGCAGGATGCCGGGCAGGGGCGCGAGCCAGAGGCAAGCCAGCGCGAGGAAGATGCCGGCGATGGTCGCCTGGCCCTCGCCGCCGATGTTGAACAGCCCGGCATGGAAGGCGACGGCGACGGCGAGGCCCGTGAAGATGAAATTCGTGGTGTAATAGAGCGTGAAACCCAATCCCTCGATGCTGCCGAGGGCACCCTTGAGAAGCAGGGCCGTGGCTTCCAGGGGGCTCTCGCCGATGCCGAGCACCACCAGCCCGGCGACAAGGAGCGCTGCAGTGACGCTGACCAGCGGAACCAGCCCGGCATCGGCCCAGCGCGGCAAGTCGATCGGCGTGGCGCTCATGCGGCTTCCTGGTTCACACCGGCCATCAGCAGGCCGAGATCGCGCTCATTGGTGGCCTCGGCTGCTCGCTCGCCGGTGATCCGGCCCCCGCACATGGCCAGGATCCGGTCGGACAACGCCATCACCTCCTCGAGCTCGACCGAAACAAGCAGGATCGCAACGCCCGCATCGCGCAGCGCAATCAGGCGGCGATGGATGAACTCGATCGCACCGATATCGACGCCGCGTGTCGGCTGGCCGACCAGCAGGACCTTTGGCGCGCGCTCGATCTCGCGGGCCAGCACGATCTTCTGCTGATTGCCGCCCGAGAATTTCGCGGCCTTCAGGGACGGGTCTGCCGGGCGCACATCATACGCCGTCATTCCGGCGAACGCGTGCGCCGCGATCCTGGTCGGCGAGAGGAAGGGGCCTGGTCCGAAGGCCGGGTCGTCCTGGTAGCCGAGGATGCTGTTCTCGGCCGCGGGAAAGGCGGTGACCAGTCCCATCCTGTGGCGGTCCTCGGGAATATGCATCAGCCCGAGCTCGCGCAGATTGGCGGGCGTTCGGTCGCCAGCGCCGAGGATCTGGCCGTCGAGCCGGATGACGCCGCGCGATGGCGAGAGCAGCCCTGCAAGCACCTCGAGCAGCTCGCTCTGGCCATTGCCGGCGACACCGGCGATGCCGACGATCTCGCCGGCATGCAGCGTCAGGCTGACATCGCTGAGCTTCTCGCAACCACGCTCGTCGCAGAAACCGAGGCCTGCAGCCTCCAGAACGGGTGCCCCGCGCGGATGCACCGTCTTCTCCACCCGCAGCAGCACGCGCCGTCCGACCATGGCTTCGGCAAGCTCAGGAGGCGAGGTCCGAGCGGTCTCGACATGCGCGATCATCTCACCCCGGCGCATCACCGAGACGGTGTCGGTCACATCCATGACCTCGCGCAGCTTGTGGGTGATCAGGATCACCGTCTTGCCCTGCGCCTTCAGCGACCGCAGCAGCGCAAAGAGCTGGTCGGCTTCCGACGGGGTCAGTACGGCGGTGGGTTCGTCGAGGATCAGGATCTCGGCGCCGCGATAGAGCGCCTTCAGGATTTCGACGCGCTGCTGAAAGCCGACGGAGAGATCGCCGACGATGGCGTCCGGGTCGATGGCGAGGCCGTAGTCGCGGGAAAGGCGTGCAAGCTCGGCCCGCGCCCTGGCGATGCCGCCCTTGAGCAGCTTCCCGCCCTCCGCGCCGAGCACGACGTTCTCGACGACGCTGAGCGGTTCGACCAGCATGAAATGCTGATGGACCATGCCGATGCCGGCCGTGATCGCATCCGCCGGTCTGCGAATCCGCAAGGGCCGGCCTGCGACTCTGATCTCGCCGGAATCGGCCTCATAGAAGCCGTAGAGGATCGACATCAGTGTCGATTTGCCGGCTCCGTTCTCGCCGACGATGCCGTGGATCGAGCCGGCGGAGACGGAAAGCGAGACGTCCTTGTTGGCCAGGACCGGGCCGAAGCGCTTGCTGATCGCGATCAGTTCGATGGCGGGAGCGCTCATGGCACGATCACCAGGCCGTCATGGGCCCGCTCTTCCGGCAACGGCCCACTATAGGCAAGCATGCCCGGCCCCATATGGGTCAGCACGATGCGCGGGGTCGCGAGATCGCCGCGCCGTGCCGCGAGCGTCTTGTAGTCGAGATGGTTGGCCAGCGGCCGGTCGTAATTGTAGCACTCGACAAGCAGCACGTTGGCTCCGGCGGCCAAGGTGATCAGCTCATCGCTCCAGGCCGTATCGCCGGAAAAGGCAAAGACCTTGCCGTCGCGTGCCAGTCGATAGCCCTGGCAAGGGCCGGCGCGCTCGTCATGCACCATCGGGAAGGCGGTGACCGCGAGCCCGGCCAACATCGCCGGTGCTGCCGGCGTCACCTCGATGAACCGGATCGGGAAGCGCCAGGGGTTGGCCGAGGCGCCGGGGAAATCGGCCTCCAGCGCGTGCCATGCTCGGTGTTCGATGCCGGCCGGCCCTGCGATGGTCAGGGGCTCGTTCCGGCGCGAGACGAATTGCGCATCGAGCAGAAAGGCCGGCAGTGCGCCGAAATGGTCGCCATGGAAATGCGTGAACAGCAGGCTCGAGATCGGGTTGCGGGCGACGTCCGCCTTATTCAGCGCGACCATGCTCGACGAGCCGCAGTCGAGCAGCATGCGCTCGCCGGCAGCCTCGACGAGCAGGCAGGTGTTGAACCGCCCGCCGGAACCGAAGGCGTCGCCGGAGCCAAGGATGGTGATCTTCATCCGGATGCGGCCCCGAAGCGACGCCCTCCCCGAGAGGGAGAGGGCGTCATGCGCCTGCTCCTCACATCGTGCACTTAGAGTCCGACATGTAGTCGTGGACCTTCACCGTGCCGGCGATGATGTCGTCGCGCGCCTTGTCGGCGGCGGCCTTCATCTCGGGCGTGATCAATGCCCGGTTGGCATCGTCGAGCGCCCAGGCAACGCCGTCCTCCTTCAGCCCGAGCACGGAAATGCCCGGCTTCCAGCCGCCCTCGCGGGCCGCCTTGAAGGAGGCGTAGGTCGCGACATCGACGCGCTTCAGCATCGAGGTCAGCACCTTGCCCGGCTGCAAGGCGTTCTGGTTGGAATCGACGCCAATGCCGAGCTTGCCGGCATCCGCCGCAGCGCGCAGCACGCCGATGCCGGTGCCGCCGGCGGCGTGGTAGATCACGTCGGCGCCGCGGTCGATCTGCGATTTGGCAAGCTCGCCGCCCTTCACCGGGTCGTTCCAGGCGGAGGGCGTCGAGCCCGTCATGTTCTGGAAGACCTCACCATCTTTCTTCGCCGCCTTGACGCCCTGGACATAACCGCAGGCAAATTTCCGGATCAGCGGGATATCCATGCCGCCGACGAACCCGACCTTGCCGCTCTTGGATGCCATGCCGGCGAGCAGGCCGACGAGATAGGAGCCCTCATGCTCCTTGAACACGACCGACTGCACGTTCGGCAGGTCGACGACCATGTCGATGATCGTGAATTTCAGGTCGGGGAATTCGGCTGCCACCTTTTGCAGGGCGGTCGCCTGGCTGAAGCCGACCGCGATGATCGGGGAATGGCCGTCGCGCGCGAAGCGCCGCAGGGCCTGCTCGATCTGCGCCTCGTTGGTCGGCTCGAAATCACGGAACTCGACGCCGGTTTCCTTCTTGAATTTCTCGGCGCCGATGAAGGCAGCTTCGTTGAAGGATTTGTCGAATTTGCCGCCCTTGTCATAGACGACTGCCGGCTTGATTGCGGTTTGCGCCATGGCGGCGAGAGCCGAAAAGGCGACGCCCGCTAGCGCCAGCGCAAGAGATCTGACCCGCATATGTGCTTCCCCTGTGAACGCGCGGCGCGGTTTCTCCGCCCCTGCCTGTGCGCACGATGGCACGGCTTCCTCGCCCGGCCAAGCCGGGCGGCAGGCCATTTCCCTTGGCCCCGCCAACGCCACGATTGCCCAATTCAGCGGTTCGGCTTAACTCTGGTGCATGAGCCTGCACGGTGACGAGATCGAACGCTATGCGCGCCATCTGGTGCTGCCGGAGATCGGCGGTCCGGGGCAGGCCAAACTCAAATCGACCAGCGTACTCGTGATCGGCGCCGGCGGCCTTGGCGCGCCGCTGATCCAGTATCTTGCCGCCGCCGGTGTCGGCATGATCGGTATCGTCGACGCCGATCATGTCTCGCTTTCGAACCTGCAGCGTCAGACCATCTTCAGCAGTGCCGACATCGGTGCAACCAAGGCGGTGGCGGCCGCGGGCTTCATCAAGCGGCTCAACCCGCATGTCGCGGTCGAGGAGCATGTCACCCGTATCGACCCGCATAATGCCCGCGCCATGGTTGCCTTCTACGACGTGATCGCCGACGGCACCGACAATTTCGAGACGCGGTACGCCGTGGCCGATGCCTGCTTCTACGAGAAGAAACCGCTGGTCACCGCGGCCCTTGGCCGCTTCGATGGGTCGCTGACCACGCTGCGCCCGCATGAGAAGCGGCCGGACGGGCGGCCGAACCCGACCTATCGCTGTCTCTTTCCCAATCCGCCGCCGCCGGGCACGGTCGCACCCTGTGCCGAGGCCGGTGTGCTGGGCGCGCTCGCCGGTGTGATGGGCTCACTGATGGCGCTGGAGGTGATCCGCGCAATCACCGGCTTCGGAGAGCCGCTGGTCGGCAAGCTCCTGCTCGTCGACGCGATGACGATGCGCTTCGATACGATGCGCTACGACTGGGACGCCGCCAATCCGTTGAACGGGACGGCGATCGCCAGGAGCGCCTGAGCCCCCGGCCCTGATGATCCGTTGCCCTTCGGGACAGATGCGGCTTCGCTCCGTCGGGAAGCCGGCTCCGCGCAATGGCGGGAGTCCTTAGCCTCGGCTGCTCACCTTCGTCTCGATCGCATCCCAGACCTGGGCGGCGATATCCGGCCCACCCAGCTTCTTGACGGCGCGAACGCCGGTCGGCGCCGTGACGTTGATCTCGGTGAGGTTACCGCCGATCACGTCGATGCCCACCAGGATCAGGCCTCGCTCGCGCAGTGTCGGGCCAATCGCCTCGCAGATCTCGAGTTCGCGCTTGGAGAGGTCGGTCGGTGCGGCGGCGCCGCCGCGCACCATGTTGGCGCGCAGGTCACCGTCGGCCGGCACCCGGTTGACCGCGCCTGCCGCCTTGCCGTCCACCAGCAGGATGCGTTTGTCGCCGGCGCTGACCTCCTTCATGAAGCGCTGGACCACCCAGGCCTCCTTGAAGATCCCGGAGAAGAGATCGAACAGCGAGCCGAAATTGGGGTCGCCCTTCCCGGTCTTGAACACGGTCGCGCCGCCATGGCCGTAAAGCGGCTTCATCACGATCTCGCCGAACTCCTCGCGAAAGGCCTCGATCTCGGCCTTGTCGCGGGTGATCAGGGTCGGCGGCATCAGTTCGGGGAAATGCGTGACCAGGATTTTTTCGGGCGCGTTGCGCACTTGCGCGGGATCGTTGACGACCAGCGTCTTCGGATGAATGCGCTCCAGCATGTGCGTGGAGGTGATGTAGGCCATGTCGAAGGGCGGATCCTGCCGGAGCAGCACGACATCGAGCGTCGAGAGATCGGTGCGCTCCTCGGCGCCGAGGGTGAAATGGTCGCCCTCGATATCGCGCACCTCGACCGGCCGGATCGGCGCGGTGACCTTGCCGTCCCGCAGAGAGAGCTTGTCCGGCGTGTAGGTGGAGAGCCTGTGCCCGCGCCGCTGTGCCTCCAGCATCAAGGCGAAGCCGGTATCGCCGGCGATCCTGACGCGTTCGATGGGGTCCATCTGGATGGCGACGGCAAGGGTCATGGGCAAGGTTCCTGTTGCGCGGCCTCATATCGGCCCAGGCCCCATGCCTGTGCAAGGGGCAGGCTGCGCGTCACAGGATCAGCTCGAAGGCGCCGGGCACATGGCGCGGCCGACGCCAGGGCGCGACGAAGACGGCATCGGCTCGCAAATGATGGTCCATCGCCCAGGCATTGCGCGAGAGCCATTGCCGGATGCGCGCCTCGATCAGCCGGCGTTTCTCGGGAGTGATCGCGGTCAGCGCATCGTCGAGCAGGCCCCGGGCCTTGACCTCGACGAAGGCGATGGTGCGTCCGCGCTTCACGATGAGGTCGATCTCGCCGCCCTTGCCGCCGAAGCGCCGGGCGAGCGGCCGGTAGCCCTTCGCGGCAAGCCACAGGATCGCCAGCAGTTCGCCGCGCTGGCCGGTCGTTCCGGCTCGTCTGGCCTTCTGGCTGCGAGCCCTGGCTCTCAAGGCTCGCGGGTCAGTTCGAGGGCGCGCGCATAGACCTTGCGGCGCGGCTGCCCCGTCTCGGCGGCGACCTGCGCGACCGCCTCCTTGAGCGAGAGCCGCGCCATGGCCTCGCGCAGACGCTCATCGATGACATCTCCCGCTGGAAGCAGAGCCTCGGCTCCGGGTGGACCGATGATCACGACGATCTCACCGCGTGCTTCTTCCTCCTCGCCATAATGGGCGGCGAGTTCAGCCAGCGTCCCGCGTTGCACGGTTTCGTGGTACTTGGTCAGTTCGCGGGCGACCGCTGCCGGCCTTGCGCCCAGCACTGCGCCGGCATCGCCGAGCATCTCGGCGAGGCGGCGCGGTGATTCGAAGAAGACGAGGGTCCCTGGAATGACCGCCAGCTCGGTCAGCCGTCCGCGCCGCGCGGCCGATTTCGGCGGCAGGAAGCCTTCGAAGAAGAACCGGTCCGTCGGCAGACCAGCAAGCACCAGCGCCGCCAGAACGGCCGAGGGGCCGGGAATGCCAGTAACCGGCAGGCCTTCGGCGACGACATCGGCGACCAGCTTGTAGCCAGGGTCCGACACCAGCGGCGTGCCCGCGTCGGAGATCAGGGCAAGTCGCCCGCCTTCCCGCAGCTTGGCCAGGATCTTCGGCCGCATCTGCGCGGCATTGTGCTCGTGATAGGGCAGGAGCGGTGTCGAGATCCCGTAATGCGCCAGCAGCGTCTTGCTGGTGCGTGTGTCCTCGGCGAGCACGGCATCGGCGGCGGCGAGCGTCGCCAGGGCGCGAAACGAGATGTCGCGCAAATTGCCGATCGGGGTTGCGACGATGTGCAGGCCCGGCGCCAGTGCCTCCGCTTCGGCGCGGAGACCGAAGGCCGTGTAGCTGGGTGCACGCTGAGATGCAGGCGGAGCGGAGGACGGAGCAGACATGTCCGCAAGCTGCCACAGCCGGCGCCCTTATGCCACGGCTGCACGCGGCTGCGCCTCGTTTCGGATGCGGCAAGACAGAGTTAACAACTTGAAAATACCATGTCGTACTGGCAGGAGTTCTCCGCGGTCGGGGGGCTGCAAGCTGGACGGTCGCAATGACCGCGTTCCCCCGTTCTCGACTGGAGATGATCCCGTGCGGCTCCAACGGCTCCCCCTTCCGGTCTCGAGGCTGCGTCTGGCGGCTCTGGCCCTTGGTGTTTCGCTTGGGCTCGCGGCCTGCAGCGGCGGCACGTCCGGTCTGCCGGGCTTTGACGGTGGCTCCGCGGCCCCAGGCGGCGAAGTGCCGACCGGCCAGACCATCGGCGCCGGTAAGGTCAAGGTCGGCCTCGTGCTTCCCCTGACTGCCGAGGGGCAGGGCGCGGTCGTCGGCAACTCCCTGAAGAACGCTGCCGAGATGGCGCTTGCCGAATTCCCGGGCGCCGACCTCACGCTGCTGGTCAAGGATGATCGCGGCTCGCCGGAAGGCGCGCAGGCCGCGGCCCAGGAAGCGCTGCGTGAAGGCGCTGAGCTGATCATCGGGCCGCTCTTTGCACCTTCGGTGCAGGCTGCCGCTCAAGTGGCGCGCGGCGCCAACCGCCCGATCATGGCTTTCTCCAGCGATAACAATGTCGCCTCGCGCGGAGTCTATCTGCTCTCCTTCCCGCCCGAGAACGACGTCAATCGCGTGATCGCTTATGCCTCGTCGCAGGGGCGCAAATCCTTTGCCGCGCTGGTTCCCGACACCGCCTATGGCCGGGTCGTCGAGGCCGCGTTCCAGCAGGCCGTCGCCAATCGCGGGGCGCGGGCGGTCATCATCGAGCGTTTCGGCTCCGACCAGGCCAGCATGCGCACCGCCGTCCAGCGCCTCGTGCCGGCCCTGCAGCAGGCGGACGCGCTCTTCGTCCCGGCCGCCGCCGACACCATGCCGGCGCTTGGATTAGCACTTCAGCAAGCCGGGTTCGATCCGGCCAAGGTGAAACCTCTCGGCACCGGCGTCTGGAACGATGCCAGCGTCGCGCGCGTCCCGGCGATCCAGGGAGGCTGGTTCGCATCGCCCGACACAGCTGGTTTCAACGCCTTTGCAGGCCGCTATCAGCAGCGCTTCAACAGTGCGCCCACCCGCACCGCGACACTGGCCTATGATGCGGTCTCGCTGGCGGCGGCACTGGCGCGGACGCAGGGAAGCCAGCGTTTCTCCGAATCGGTTCTGACCAACCCGCAGGGCTTCGCCGGCGCGGACGGCGTCTTCCGTTTCCGTCCGGATGGGCAGATCGAGCGCGGGCTTGCGGTTCTCGAACTGCGCAATGGCCAGATCGTGACGGTGAATGCCGCGCCGCGAGATCTTGGGCCGAGGACGTAACAGGGCCCCGCTCGCGGTTTCCGGGCGCTGCGACCCGCCGCTCATCGGTTCTCAGAAATAAAATGATGCCCGGCGCAAGGCCGGGCATGGGCGGCGGCAGGTCTAGGCCGCCAGATCCGCCACCAACGCGTCAAGGACAAGCGCCCCAACCGGTGTCGCGGCGAGCTTGCCGCCGGGCTTGCGTGTCAGCAGCCCCTCCTTCATCAGGCTGTCGACGCGGGAAGACTTCAGTTCACGCCCGGAAAGCGCCCTGAACGTGACCGGATCGATGCCCTCGACCAGTCGCAGGCCCATCAGCAGATATTCGTCGCCTTGCGCCTCGGCGTTCAGGCACTCGTTCTCAACCAGCGCATGCCCTTCGGTCTCGACGCGCTCGAGCCAGACTTCCGGTCGCTTCTCGGTCGATTGCGCCATCCGGCCGTCCGCCGTGACCAGCCTTCCATGCGCACCGGGGCCAATGCCGGCATATTCGCCATAGCGCCAGTAAACGAGATTATGCCGGCATTCGGCGCCCGGCCTGGCATGGTTCGAGATCTCGTAGACCGGCAGGCGGTGCTTTGCCGTGATCTCCTGCGTCGTCTCGTAGAGTGCGGCGCCGACTTCATAGTCCGGCACCTTCAACTTGCCGGCCTTGTACAGGGCTGCGAAGGCGGTGTCGGGCTCGATGGTGAGCTGGTAGAGCGAGAGATGCTCGGCAGCATGGCTGATGGCGAGTTCGAGTTCCTCGCGCCAGAGCGCGGGATTCTGCTCGACGGAGCGGGCATAGATCAGGTCGAAGGAGTAGCGCTCGAAATAGCGCCGCGCGATCGCGACCGCATCGAGCGCTTCCTGGGTCGAGTGCATCCGGCCGAGCGCCTTGAGGTCGGCGTCGTTCAACGCCTGCACGCCGAGCGAGACGCGGTTGACGCCGGCGGCGCGGAAGTCCCGGAAGCGTCCAGCCTCGACGCTGGTCGGGTTTGCCTCGAGCGAGACTTCGCAATTCGGGTCGACCGCCCAGGCGCCGCCGATCGCGTCGAGGATTGCGCCGACCGTGCGGCCCTCCATCAGCGAGGGCGTGCCGCCGCCGAAGAAGATCGAGGAGACGGTGCGTCCGGGCGCCAGCTGGGCGCGGTGCGCGATTTCGCGCCTGAAGGCTTCGATGAAGCGCTGCTGGTCGGGCGGCGTGTGCCGCACGTGCGAGTTGAAGTCGCAATAGGGGCATTTGGCCAGGCAGAATGGCCAATGCACATAGACCGCGAAACCGGCATCCGCGGTCGGATGCGGCGGGACCGCCTGTCGCTCGGCGATGGCGGCCGGCGCGTTCACTGGGGCAGCCTCAGGCAGGCTGCGGCGAGAAGCTGGAAGGCGCGGGCGCGATGCGACAACGCCTCCGAACCATCATCCGGCACGCCGTGCTTTTCATCGGAAGACATTTCGCCAAAGGTCTTGGCGCGGCCGTCCGGCTTGAAAATCGGATCATAGCCGAAGCCTGAAGGGCCCCGCGGCTCATGGATGATCTCGCCATAGACGCGGCCTTCGAACAGCTCCTGGTGTCCGTCCGGCCAGGCGATGACCAGCGCGGAGACGAAATGGCCCCGACGCTTGTCGGAGGTCGTTGCGCCGCGCTTGGCGAGCTCGGCCTGCACGCGGGCGAGCGCCGGGGCAAAGTTCTTGCCCGGCCCGGCCCAGTTGGCGGAGAACAGGCCAGGGGCTCCGTCGAGCGCATCGATGCACAGGCCGGAATCATCGGCAATCGCCGGCAGGCCGCTTGCTTGCGCAGAGGCCACCGCCTTGATCGCGGCATTCTCCGAGAACATGTGGCCATTCTCCTCGGGCTCGGGCAGGCCGAGTTCACCGGCTGAGACCAGATCGACGCCATAGGGCGCCATCAGCTCGCGCATTTCGCGCAGCTTGCCCTGATTATGGGTCGCAATCACGACCTTGCCTTGGAGAAGCCGATGTCCGCTCATGGTCAGGCCACCGCCGCCTTCTGCAACGCGACCAGCTTGCTGACGCCGCCTTTGGCGAGCCGGAGCAGGGCCATCAGCTCATCCTCCGAGAAGGGAGCGCCTTCGGCAGTGCCTTGCACTTCGACCAGGCCGCCTGTTCCGGTGATGACGAAGTTCGCGTCGGTCTGCGCGCCGGAATCCTCGACATAGTCGAGATCGATGACCGGGTTGCCGGCGACGATGCCGCAGGAAATCGCGGCGACATGATCCTTGAGCGGGTTCGATGCCTTGAGCATGCCGCGCCCCTCCATCCATTTCAGCGCGTCGTGCAGCGCGACCCAGGCGCCGGTGATCGAAGCCGTGCGCGTGCCGCCATCAGCCTGGAGGACGTCGCAATCGACCACGATCTGGCGCTCGCCGATGGCGGTCAGGTCCACGACCGCGCGAAGCGAGCGGCCGACCAGGCGCTGGATTTCCTGCGTGCGGCCGGATGGCTTGCCGGAGGTGACCTCGCGGCGTGTCCGTTCATGGGTGGCACGCGGCAGCATCGAGTACTCGGCCGTGACCCAGCCCTTGCCGGTGCCGCGCAGCCAAGGTGGGCCCTTTTCCTCGACCGTCGCGGCGCAGAGCACCTTGGTCTCGCCGAAGCTGACCATGCAGGAACCTTCCGCATAGCGCACCACGCCGCGTTCCAGCGTGACCTTGCGCATCTCGTCGGCCGCGCGTTTGGAGGGTCGCATGTTCACATCCCGATTTCGTGAGTTCGGCGGCTTGTAGGCGTTTGGGCCGGGCGCGGCAAGGCAAGCAGCCAGCGCTTGCCTCTTGATCCGCCGCCGCGCCGAAGGGACAATAGCCTATGTGCAAGCTGATACTCGCCTCGCCATGAGCGCGCCCACGCGGCAGGACAGCCCTGGCGGGCTGGTTGAGACCGACCAACGCTCCCGTGAGATTTTCCGGCAGATCGTCGATGGCTATCTCGCGACCGGCGAGCCCGTCGGCTCGCGCAACATCGCGCGGCTGCTGCCGGTGGCCCTGTCGCCGGCAACTGTACGCAATGTGATGACCGACCTCGAAATGGCCGGACTGATCTACGCGCCGCATACCTCGGCCGGGCGGTTGCCGACGGAGCGCGGATTGCGTTTCTTCGTTGACGCCATGATGGAAGTCGGCAACCTGACCTCCGACGAGCGCGCCCGCATCGAGGCGCAGATGCGGGCGGCGGCCTCGACCCGGACGCTGGACGGCGCGCTGACCGAGGCGTCTGCACTGCTGTCGGGCCTGTCGCGAGGGGCCGGTGTTGTCGTGACCACCAAGGCCAATTCGCGGCTCAAACATATCGAGTTTGTTCGGCTGGAGCCGGCGCGTGCGCTTGTCGTGCTCGTGGCGGAGGACGGCGCGGTCGAAAACCGCCTGCTTGCGCTGCCGCCGGGCTTGCCCGCCTCGGCCCTGACGGAGGCCGCGAATTTTCTCAACGCCCGTGTCCTCGGCAAGACTTTGAGCGAACTCCGCCGCGAGATCGCGGATGATCGCGCCACGATGGAGCGCGAACTCGATGCGTTGACGGCGAAACTTGTCGAAAGCGGCATCGCCACCTCATCCGGTCCGAGCAGCGATCGCCATCTGATCGTGCGTGGCCAGGCCAATCTGCTGGAGGATCTCAAGGCCCAGGAGGATCTCGAGCGTATCCGGCTGCTCTTCGGGGACCTCGAGACGCAGACCGACGTGATCGACTTGCTGTCCCGCGCCGAGGCCGGCGACGGCGTGCGCATTTTCATCGGCTCCGAAAACAAGCTGTTCTCGATGTCCGGCTCCTCGATGATCGCCGCCCCTTTCCATGATGCCGAGCAGCGTATCGTCGGCGTCGTCGGCATCATCGGCCCGACACGGCTGAACTATGCCCGTATCGTGCCGATGGTGGACTACACTGCCAAGGTCGTGGGGCGGCTTCTGGATGGTGCGCGGTGAAGCACGTCTTACGAGCGGGACTGATTCTGGTGCTGGGAGTTTTTGCGATGGCGGCGATGGGGCAGAACGGACAGGCGAGCCTCCTCGATGCGGCCGCCGCCGGCAGGACTGCTGAGGTCTCCCGGCTGATCGCGGCCGGGGCCGATCTCGAGGCTCGCGATGCGCAGGGGCGCTCGCCGTTGTTGCTCGCCGTGGCTGGCAATCATGTCGCGATCGCGAAGGCACTGCTTGCGGCGGGCGCCAACATCAATGCGCAGGCCGCCGATCGCGACACACCCTGGTTGCTCGCCGGTGCCGCTGGTCGCGCCGAGATCGTCGCTGCGATGATCCCGCTGAAGCCCGACCTGACGATCCGCAACCGCTATGGCGGCAACGCCCTGATCCCGGCCTGCGAGCGCGCTCATGTCGAGACGGTCAAGCTGCTCCTGAGCAGCGGCATCGACCTGGACCACGTCAACGATCTCGGTTGGACCTGCCTGCTCGAGATCGTCATCCTGGGCGATGGCGGGCCGCGGCATCAGGAGGTTGCAAAGCTTGTGCTCGATGCCGGCGCCGATCCCAGTCTTGCCGACAAGGATGGCCTTTCACCGCTCGCCCATGCCCGCCAGCGCGGACAGCGGGCCGTCGCGGCGTTGATCGAGAAGGCCGGCGGCCGCTGAACGATTCCAGCCCGCGGGTCATGACCTGCTCGCTGGCGTGAAGCTCGCTCGCTTCGAGTTGCCTCGGACCGAAACTGCTCCTCCGATCGGTCAGGTGGACCGCCATCCCGCGCTCCATGACGTCGCCGGCCCCGAATTTCGCAGTGGCCAGGAGGCCGCTCAAGCATCCCGATTTGGCATCGACGCATTCTGGCGTTACCTCTGCCGCCAAAGCGACCCAGGTGCGCTCCAGACCACAAGGCCAAAGACATGACCGACACGCTCCCCGACCGTCTCTCCGTCAACCCGGACAGCCCCTTTTACGACGCCGAGGTGCTGGCGAAGGATATCGGAATCCGCTTCAAGGGCACCGAGAAGACCAATGTCGAGGAGTATTGCGTCAGCGAGGGCTGGATCAAGGTGGCGGCCGGCGCCGCCAAGGACCGCTTCGGCAGGCCGATGACGATCACGCTCAAGGGGCCGGTCGAGCCATACTATCGCAAGGCGGAGTAAGGCTCAGGTCTTCACGGACGCCGCGACTGTGCCCAGCCGAAGCAGAAGACGGCGAATAGCCCGAGCCCGGCGCGGATGGCGTGAAGCTCGCCCCAACGCTGAATGAGATGGCGGCTCGCGGCGCTGGCTTGCGCCGCGGCCATGGCCTGCAGTTCCGTGTTGATCGGTGCGATGACCAGTAGCGTGAACGGCAGATTGGCCAAGATCGCGAACATGCCGATCAGCCAGGCGGGGTTACGGGCGGAGCGCCAGGACAGACCGGCGCAGAGCGTCGTGATCACGACCAGCGTCGCCTGCATCCGCGTCGCCGGGCCGATGGCCGCTTGCCATTGCCGCAGAAGCGCCCCGTCGTCGAGCGACAGCCGCGCCGGCTGCTCGGCGGCGAGGATGTAGATCGCTGCGCCAGTGAACAGCGCCGCCAGTGCCAATGTGATCGGTCCCATGCTTCGGGCGATCGCGGATTGCGGAATGAGGTCGGTCCCTTGGGGCATCGTCACCTCCCGATTTTGAACAGCATGCTATATATCATTGCATAGCATGCTGTTCAATTGATATCTCGACCCGGCAGGGGGATGCGATCGTGACGACCTTCAAGACTCATTCGGCCGGCTATCTCGCCAACCACATGGCGCGGCTTTTCGCCAAGGCCCTGGCTGAATCCATCCGGCCGCTCGGGCTTGCGCCGGCGCAGTTCATGGTCCTGCTCGAACTCTGGCGTGAAGACGGCGTCACGCAGAAGCACTTGGTTGAACGGCTCGATGTCGAGCAGGCGACGATGGCCAGCACGCTTGCGCGCATGGAGCGCGACGGTTTCATCGAGCGCAGGCCCGACCCTGCCGATGCCCGCGCCCGTATCATTCATCTGACAGGGCGGGCCCGGGAATTGGAGCAGGCTGCGCTTGCGGAGGCACGGCAGGTCAACCGGCGGGCGCTGGCCGGCTTCCCGGAGGAGGAGGCGGAGCAGCTGCTCGCTGGCATGCGCCGCGTCATTTCCTCACTCTCCGACAAGCCGGCCGAGCCCGGTCTGCCGGTCAGCCCCAATCCGGTGGATTAGGCGAGTGACTTGAAGAAGAAGGTCGAGCCGCAATCGCTGCCATCGGGCATCAGCGCATAGCGCGGGATGGTGCCGATCTCGGTCCAGCCCAGCCGGTTATAAAGCCGCCGCGCCGGGCCAGCCTCGTCCGTGTCGAGGCAGAGCAGCGTCCGTCCGGCCGCCAACGCCTCGGCCTCCGCCGCCAGCATCAGTGCTTCGCCGATACCCTGCCGGCGCGCTGAGGAATGCACCAGGACCTTGGCAATATCGGCTCGGTGCGGCTGGTTCGGCTTGCCGGCCGGGTGGACCTGCGCGGTGCCGACGATCTCGTTGCCCTGCCGTGCGACCAGAAGCAGGATCTGCCCGGTTTCGACGCCGGCTGCGACACCTGTCCAATAGGCCTTGAAATCGGCCTCGGTATTCTCCGCCATGAAGCCGACAGAGGCGCCGTTCGCGACGGAATCCCGAATGATGCCCGTGAGCGCAGGGATGGCGTTGCGCGCACCAGCGGCATCGAGACGCGTGATAGAGGCCATATCAACGAGCTGCGTCGTCATCGTGGTCTTTCCTGGGATAAGCCGTCTGCCGTCATCAGCACGACGGCGTAGCGGGCCGGCTCCGGGCCGGGATTGTGATAGGTGATCGGCCCGTCGAGCAGCATGTGGATGCAGTCGCCGCTCCGCAGTCGATGGCTGGCGCCGCCAAAGCTGAGCTCGATCTCTCCGGCGAGCAGCCAGACCTGCTGGTCGAGGCGGTGCAGCATGCGCGGTCCGTCGAGCAGGACGCGTGCTCCGGGTGGCAGCGTCACGTCGACGATCTCGACCGGCGAGCCGATGCCCGGCGACGAGACATTGCGCCGCACATAGCCCGTGCCAGGGTCGAGCCAGACCGGCTGATCGACCAGGCGCGCGACCGGGCCGGCATGGCGCTCCTCATGGAACAGGGACGACAAGGTCACGCCGAGTCCGGCGGTCAATCGGTCGAGCAAGGCTGCCGTCGGGCTCGATTCGCCCCGTTCGATTCGCGAAATCATCGCGCGGCTGACGCCGGTGCGCTCGGCAAGCACGTCGAGCGTCAGATCTCGCCGTTGGCGGGCCGACTTCAGGCGTGTCGCGAGGCGTTTGTCGATGTCTCTCTCGAGAGGGTGATCCATTTTAGTAGAGAAAATCTAATATAGTAGAATGTCAAGCGCCATCATGCTGCGCAGAAGCAAGGCACCTGCCACAAACCCTTGGCCCCGTGCGGCTTCACTGCTATTGCGCGCCCATGAGCACGCGCAGTTTCGACAACATCCGCAATTTCTCGATTGTGGCCCATATCGACCACGGCAAGTCGACCCTTGCCGACCGGCTGATCCAGCAGACCGGCACGGTCGCGGCCCGCGACATGAGCGAGCAGATCCTCGACTCGATGGATATCGAGAAGGAGCGCGGCATCACCATCAAGGCGCAGACTGTCCGGCTCGATTATCGTGCCCAGGACGGCAAGGATTACATCCTCAACCTGATGGACACGCCCGGCCACGTCGACTTCGCCTATGAGGTCTCGCGCTCGCTGGCCGCCTGCGAAGGCTCGCTGCTGGTCGTCGACGCCTCTCAGGGCGTCGAGGCGCAGACACTCGCCAACGTCTATCAGGCGCTCGATGCGGGCCACGAGATTGTCACGGTCCTCAACAAGATCGACCTGCCGGCCGCCGAGCCCGAGCGCATCAAGCAGCAGATCGAGGACGTGATCGGCCTCGATGCCTCGGAAGCCGTGCCGATCTCGGCCAAGACCGGTCTCAATATCGAAGGCGTGCTGGAAGCTATCGTCCAGAAACTGCCGGCGCCGAAGGGTAATCTCGAAGCGCCGCTGAAGGCGCTGCTGGTCGATTCCTGGTACGACGCCTATCTCGGCGTCGTCGTGCTCGTCCGCATCATCGACGGCGTGCTCAAGAAGGGCATGACCATCCGCATGATGCGGGCCAATGCCGCCTATGGCGTCGACCGTGTCGGCGTATTCAAGCCGAAGATGCTGGAAGTGAAGGAACTCGGCCCCGGCGAGGTTGGCTTCTTCACCGCCTCGATCAAGGAAGTCGCCGATACCGCCGTCGGCGACACCATCACCGACGACCGCAAGCCGATTGCCGAGCCGCTGCCGGGCTTCAAGCCGGTGCAGCCGGTGGTGTTCTGCGGCATTTTCCCGGTCGATGCGGCCGATTTCGAGGTGCTCCGCTCGGCAATGTCGAAGCTGCGCCTGAACGACGCCTCGTTCTCCTACGAGATGGAGACCTCGGCGGCGCTCGGCTTCGGCTTCCGTTGCGGCTTCCTCGGACTGCTGCATCTCGAGATCATCCAGGAGCGGCTTGAGCGCGAGTTCAATCTCAACCTGATCTCGACCGCGCCGTCCGTGGTCTATCATCTCAGGCTGCGGGACGGGACGACGCTCGAGCTGCACAATCCGGCGGACATGCCGGATGTGATGAAAATCGAGGCGATCGAGGAACCCTGGATCCGCGCCACCATCTTCACGCCGGACGAATATCTCGGCTCGGTGCTGAAGCTCTGCCAGGATCGGCGCGGCCTGCAAATCGACCTGAGCTATGTCGGCTCGCGGGCCAAGGTCGTCTATGACCTGCCGCTGAACGAGGTGGTGTTCGATTTCTACGACCGCTTGAAGTCGATCTCGAAGGGCTACGCCTCCTTCGACTACGCCATCACCGACTATCGCGAGGGCGACCTCGTGCGCATGTCGATCCTGGTCAATGCCGAGCCGGTCGACGCGCTCTCGATGCTGGTCCACCGGACCCGCGCCGAGGCTCGCGGCCGCGCCATGTGCGAGAAGCTCAAGGAACTGATCCCGCCGCACATGTTCCAGATTCCGGTCCAGGCCGCGATCGGCGGCAAGATCATCGCCCGCGAGACCATCCGGGCGCTGCGCAAGGACGTGACCGCCAAGTGCTATGGCGGCGACGCCACCCGCAAGCGCAAGCTTCTGGAGAAGCAAAAGGAAGGCAAGAAGAAGATGCGGCAGTTCGGCAAGGTCGAAATCCCGCAGGAAGCCTTTATCGCTGCATTGAAGATGGATTCCTGAGCGGAGCCCAGGCTCCTCTCTCTATCGCCAAGGTCATCCCGGGGCCGGCTTCGTTCGCCCGGGATGCAAGCCCCGGGCGGTCCCGACTACGCCAGAACGGCCTGACGCGTCTCGGCGTCGATCAGGAAAGCTGCAATCGCTGCAACCAGCAGCAATGCGGCAAACAGTGCGATTGCAGTGGCAAAACTCTGCGCAATCACGAGCGCTACCGCCGATGGTGCGAGCAGGCCGCCGAGCCGCGCCATGGCGCCGGCAACCCCCATGCCCGTGCCGCGGAGTTCTGTCGGATAGAGCTCGGGCGTAAAGGCGTAGAGGGCACCCCAGGTGCCGAGCAGCGCAAAGCTCATCAGCAGGATCGATGCGCCGATCATTGTTGAGCTGCCGGCGCCGACAAACAGGGCGCAGCCTGCCGCGCTGAGCAGCAGGAATCCGATCAGGGTCGGTCGCCGGCCCCATGTCTCGACGCCATAGGCGGCCAGCGCATAGCCAGGCAGCTGGGCCAGCGCGACGATGACGAGGAAGCCGTAGCCGCGGACGAAGCCGAAACCCTCGCCGGCGAGCTTGGCCGGCATCCAGGTGAAGACGCCGTAATAGGAGACCGAGACAAGGAACCAGATTCCGAGGATCAGCAGGGTGCGCCGGCGCAGATCGGGCGCGAGCAGTCCGGAAGACGTCGCCGCCGGCGGCAGGGTGATTGCCGAATCGGACGGGAGTTCGGCTTTCCCGTTGGCGCGCAGCATCTGGTTGAGCACGCGCTTGGCATCTTCCGCTCGCCCTTCCTTCAGCAGGTACAGGGGTGATTCCGGCACCCAGAAGCGCAGCCATATGCCGACCAGCGCGGGCAGCGCCGTCGCAGCAAAAATCCAGCGCCACGCGTCAGCGATCCCGGCGATGCTCGCTGCCCAGGCGGCCAGGGCGACAGCGATCGTGCCGACCGCCCAGAAACCCTCCAGCATGACCAGCCAACGCCCGCGATTCCTGGGCGGCAGGAACTCCGCCATCATCGCGTAATCGACGGGCAGCGTGCCGCCGACTGCGATGCCGGTCAGGAAGCGTAGCGCGAGAAGGGCTGCAAAGGACGGGGCGAAGACCGAGAGCAGCCCGAACACCGCATCGCAGGCGACCGTGATCAGGAGCACGCGACGGCGGCCATAGCGATCGGCGAGGCGCCCAAACAACGCGGCGCCGATCAGCATGCCGAGGAAGAACAGCGTTCCGGTCTGCAGGGCCTGTGGCACGCTGAGCCCGAAGGTCGCAGCGATCGAGGCGGCGGTGAAACCAACCGCCAGCACCTGCATGGCATCAGCCGCCCAGACGAGGCCAAAGATCCCGAGCAGCCGACGCTGGAACGGGCCGGTGCCGGCGGTGGACAGAACGCTCTCGACAGGAATGCTCATGGCGTGGCGAACTTTCTTCGAGGCGCCTGCGGGCTGTTCTGGTCTTCGTCGCGTGGTGGGTTCGGGGCGGGCTCTGCGCTAGATCTGGACGCCGAGACCACGCAGTGTCGCCCGCAGGTCGATCGGCTCGACGAAATGCACGGCCTGCATGCCGACATGACGGGCGCCCTCGATATTCTTGGCGCTGTCGTCGATGAAGATGCAGGAATCCGCGGCGAGGCCGTAGCGCTCCAGCAGCACGTGATAGATCGCAGGATCCGGCTTGATCAGCCGCTCATGTGCCGAGACCACGACGCCGTCGAAGGAGCCCAGGAAGGGAAAGCGGGCGACGCTCTCATCCCATTTCTCGCGCGAGAAATTGGTGATCGCATAGACTTTCTCACCCTTGGCCTTCAGGTCCGAGAGGACCGCGACGCTTTCGGCGATCTCGCCGGACACCGTCTCGTGCCAGCGTTCGTCGAAGGCCCTGATCTCGCGCTCCCATTCGGGATGCGCGGAGACCCGTTCGGCGACGGCTTCCGCCCAGGATCGGCCGCGATCCTGCTCGAGGTTCCAGGCCGAGGTGCAGATATTCTGCATGAACCAGTCCATGCGCGCTTCATCAGGGATCAGCTCGCGGTAGAGATGGCGTGGATCCCAACGGATCAGGACGTTGCCGACATCGAAAACAACGGTGGGGCTTGTCGAAGGCATGGCCGGTCCATTCTGAATGCGTGGCAGGTCGCAGAAGGCTCACGTCCTTGTGTGCAGACGTGCGAGACAGAGGCAAGGCCTCTCGCGTATTCGGGATAGCGATGGTGGAGATCGGTATGAAGGCATGGTTGCCGTGGCTGGACCGGCAGGGGCGCTTCTCGGGGCTGCGCGCTGCGACTTTCGCACTGGTCCTGGTGCCGGCGCTCTGGCTCGCCTTCGACGCGTGGACCGGTCAGCTCGGCTCGAAGCCCTGGACACGGGCGGTGCATGATACCGGCACCTGGGCGCTCAGGCTGTTGCTGGTTACCCTTGCCGTCTCGCCGCTGCGCCGGCTTCTCGACTGGAGCAAGCTCATCGGCATCCGCCGCATGCTGGGTCTCTCCGTGCTGGCCTATGCGCTCGCCCATCTCGCGCTCTATTGCATCGATCTCGGATTTGACGCCGGGCTTATCGTCTCCGAAATCGTCAAGCGCTTCTATCTCGTCGTCGGCATCACGGCGCTGACCGGGCTGGTCGCACTCGGTGTAACCTCGACCGATGGCATGATCCGCCGGCTGGGTTCCGCACGCTGGCAACAGCTGCATAACCTCGTCTACGCCCTCGCCGCGCTGGGGCTGCTGCACTTTGCTCTGCAGTCGAAGATCGACGTCACCCAGCCGGCGCTGATGACCGGGCTCTTCGCCCTGCTGATGCTCTACCGGCTGCTGCCGCGATTCGGCGTGATGCTCGATACGCCCCGGCTGGTCCTGACGGCGCTCGCGGCCGGTCTTCTGACTGCGCTCTGCGAGACGGCCTGGTATGCGTTGGCGACCGGTGCCTCGGCCTGGTTGGTGTTCCAGGCCAATGCCGATGTCGTCGTCTACGGTGATCTCGAGGCCCTCAGGCCCGGGCATTGGGTCGCGCTGGCGGGGCTTCTCGTCGCCTTCGCCCATTACTGGCGTGCGCCTGCGGCGCGGCAGGTCGAGCGGCGTGCGCGTCGCAGGGAAGGGCTTTCCGCGCAAACGGGGGCCTAAGAGCAAATCATTCCAAACTGATGGTTGGCAGCCCGCAGGCGAGGCTCTAACCCTATGGCATGCCTGACGATCCGAACGCCCAACCCACCGCCGACGTAGCCGCAGCCGATGTTGCCGCGACGGGGGATGGGGCGGTCGATGAGGGGCTGTCTTCGCCATTCGTGCCTCTGCGCCAGCCGATCTTCCGGGCTGTGTGGTTCGCAAGCCTCGCCTCCAATTTCGGCGGGATGATCCAGTCGGTCGGCGCAGCCTGGCTCATGACCTCGATCGCCAGTTCTGCCGATATGGTTGCGCTGGTGCAGGCCTCGACGACCTTGCCGATCATGATGTTCTCGCTGGCGGCGGGTGCGATCTCCGACAATTTCGACCGGCGCAAGATCATGCTGACGGCGCAGGGCTTCATGTTTACGGTCTCCGTGGCTCTCGCCGTCTCGGCCTGGTTCGGCGTGATCACCCCCTGGCTGCTGCTCGGCCTGACCTTCCTGATTGGCTGCGGCACGGCCTTGAATGGGCCCGCCTGGCAATCTTCGGTCGGCGAGATGGTGCCGCGTCGCGATCTGCCGGCCGCGATCACACTGAACAGCGTCGGTTTCAACATTGCCCGCAGCGTCGGGCCGGCGCTGGGCGGCTTCATCGTTGCGGCAGCGGGCGTTGTCGCCTCCTTCACGGTGAATGCACTGAGCTATATCGGGCTCGTCACCGTATTGGCACGCTGGAACCCTCCAAAGATCGAGCGCGTGCTGCCACGCGAGACGCTCGGCATCGCGATGAGCGCCGGCATCCGCTATGTCGCGATGTCGCCAAACATCCGCTCGGTGCTGCTGCGCGGTGCGGCCTTCGGATTCGGCGCCATTGCGGTTCAGGCGCTGCTGCCGCTGGTGGCGCGCGATCTCGTCAAGGGCGGGCCTTTGACCTTCGGCCTGCTGCTCGGTGCGTTCGGAGCAGGAGCGGTCGGGGGGGCTTTGCTGAGCGCGCGCGTACGCCGGGCGCTCACGACGGAAACGCTGGTGCGCGCCTCATTTGCCGCCTTCTCGGCAGCGGTCATCCTTGCGGGGCTGAGCGTTTATACCGTGACGACCATGGCGGCCCTGCTCATCGCCGGAGCAAGCTGGGTCCTTGCACTCTCGACCTTCAACGCGACCGTGCAGCTCTCGGCGCCGCGCTGGGTCGTCGGCCGGGCACTTGCGCTCTACCAGATGGCGACCTTTGGTGGGATGGCGCTCGGCAGCTGGGTCTGGGGTTACATCGCCCTGCATTTCGGCACCGACCGCGCTCTGCACTGCGCAGGTGCTGTTCTGCTTGTCGGAGCCGCACTGGGGCTGCGCTATGCGCTGCCGCCGCTCGAGCAGCTCAATCTCGACCCGCTCAGCCGCTGGCAGGTTCCGAAGGTGGCCGTCGACATTGAGCCACGCAGCGGCCCGATCATCGTCACCATCGAGTACATCATTCGCGAGGAGGACATCGTCCCCTTCCTGAACGTGATGGCCGAACGCCGCCGCATCCGCCGCCGCGATGGTGCCAGGCACTGGGCGTTGCTGCGCGACCTGACCGATCCGCGGCTCTGGATCGAGCGCTATGACAGTCCGACCTGGGTCGAATATATCCGCCAGAACCAGCGCGTCACCCAGGCCGATGCGATGATCGGCGACAGGGTACGGGCCCTGCATCAGGGGCCCAACCCGCCCGTGGTGCACCGTGTCATCGAACGACAGACCGGCTCGCTGCCCTTCGCCCAGCCGCAGCCCGTGCCGGATGCGGCGACCCCCGCGACCGATCCCAGGATCGGCTAGGGCGGGAAATTCGACGATGGCCTTCGGGGTTGCGGAGGTGTGCAAGCGGCCCTCTGGCGAAGCCGGGGAGGCTTCCCCTTACAGCCAGCCGAAACGCTTGAAGCGCATGTAGAGCGCGGTGCAGAACGCCGCGATGAGCCCGAGCACGATGAAATAGCCGTACTGGGTCTTGAGCTCCGGCATATGCTCGAAGTTCATGCCATAGATCCCGGCAACCGCGGTCGGGACCGCGAGGATGGCGGCCCAGGCCGCGAGTTGCCTGGTGATGACGCCCTGGCGCTGCTGTTCCAGCAGATGACTCGCCTCGAAGACGGAGGTCAGGATGTCGCGCAGGCTCCCGACCATGGCTTCGGCACGCCGCGCATGGTCCCAGACGTCATTGAAATAGGGCTTCGCTTCGGCATCGATGCAGGGCAGATCCAGATGCACCAGCTTGCGGCAGAGCTCGGACATCGGTCCGAGCACCCGCTGGAAGCGGATGAGCTGGCGGCGCAGTCCGAAGATGCGCGGCACGTCGACCTGGCCGAACTCGCTGGCGAGCATCTCCCGTTCCATCTCGAGGACATCCTCCTCGATCGTCTCCACGATCGGGAAATAGCCATCGACGATGAAGTCCAGCACGCCGTGCAGGACATAATCGACGCCGTAGCGCATCTGCGCGGTTGCGGCCTCGAGTTGGCTGCGCAGCTCCGTATGGGCACGTGCGGAACCGTGGCGAACCGTGATGATGTGGTGCTTGCCGACGAAGATCGCCGTCTCGCCATAGGCGATCTGGTCATCCTCGAGATGCGCCGTGCGCGCCACGATGAAAAGCTGGTCGCCATAGATGTCGACCTTGGGCATCTGATGCGCCTTGAGCGCATCCTCGACTGCGAGGGGATGCAGGCCGTAGCTGGTCTGGAGCGTGCGCAGCTCGTCTTCGGTCGGTTCGAGCAGGCCGATCCAGACGAAGTCGGATTGCTCCTGGGCACAGGCAGACGGTTGGTCGAGCGCAACGGTCCCGACCCGTATCCCATCGACATAGCGGCAGGCGGCAACGACACTCACGACAGGCACGCTCCTGGCATCTCGGGGCCGGCCGGAAACCGTACGGTCTGCCCAAAGCGGCAGCCGCCAAGATTAGCACAGCGGCGCTGGAAAAACCGAGACTCCCAAGCCTCTCAGCTCGGATCGTAGCGCGTGAGGAGCCCTGCGATCAGCCGAAGACCCACAGGCCCGCCAGGCCCGCAGCGCCGACGATGATGCGCCACCAGGCAAAGAGCCCAAAGCCACGGCGCGAGACGTAGTCGAGGAAGGTCTTGACCACGAGCAGCGCCGCGAAGAAGGCCGCGACGAAGCCGGCCACGATCAGCATGGAGTCGTCGAAGGTCAGGGTCTTGTAGCTCTTCAGGAGATCATAGGCGAAGGCGCCCGCCATGGTCGGCATGGCGAGGAAGAACGAGAACTCCGCCGCTGCCCGTTTGCTCGCGCCGAGCAGCATGGCGCCGACGATCGTCGAACCCGAGCGCGATACGCCCGGAATCATCGCCAGGCACTGGATGAAACCGATCTTGAGATACATTGGCAGCGGGAAGGTGGTCGCGTCGGTGTGCTTCACCTCGAGCTCGAGTTCGTCGACGACGAGCAGCACGAGCCCGCCAGCGATCAGGGCGCAGCAGACCAGGAAGGGGTTGAACAGAACGCCCTTGATGAAGCCATGCAGCAAGGCGCCGATTACCGCTGCCGGCAGGAAGGCGACGAGCACGCCGATGACGAAGCGCCGTGCCGCTGGATCCGTCCGCAGCCGCAGCGCAATGTCGAGCAGCCGCCGGAAATAGACCAGCAGGATGGCAAGGATCGCGCCGAGCTGGATCAGGACCTCGAAGGTCTTGCCGTTCGATTCGAAGCCGAGAAAGTGACCGAGCAGCAGGAGATGGCCAGTGGAGGAAACTGGCAGGAATTCGGTCAGACCCTCGACGATGCCGAGCACGATCGCTTCGAACAGGTTTTGCATGACTGTTTCCCAGGAAGCCTCAGATCGCCGCCGCGGCAGAGGTAAACCGTACCCCTCTATGGAACCAAGCTCTTTGCCAATTGGTTACCACTTCGCCAAGCCAATGCCCTGGATTCGTGGCTTCCCATGGGCAGCGGGTTGTGAGGGGGCGTAGCCGAGACTATAGCAAATGCGCGGCGCATAGCCCGATGCCTCCCCCTTCGACAGCCCTGCTTCGGCCGCATCCATCTGTTTCAAGAGTGCAATGGCGTCCCTTCATCACTATCCGTTATGCCCGCATTCGCGCTTCATCCGGCTCGTCCTTGGCGAGTTCGGGCAGGACGCGAAGCTGATCGAGGAGCGCGTCTGGGAGCGCCGGCGCGAGTTTCTGGAACTCAACACAGCTGGCACGACACCGGTTTTTCGCGAGGAGAACGGCTTTGCCGTCCCGGGCGCCGGACCGATCTCGGAATATCTCGACGAGACCCGCGGGCTGGCGCTGGGCCCCCGGCGTCTGTTGCCGGAAGGGACGGCCGAGCGCGTCGAGGTTCGTCGTCTGCTCGACTGGTTCAATCTCAAATTCGATACCGAGATCACCAGTCCGCTGGTGCTCGAAAAGGTCATGAAGCGCTTCATGAGCCGGGATGAGGGCGGTGGTCCGCCGGAAATGAGCGCCATCCGCGCCGCACGCGCCAATGTGCGCTATCATTTGCGCTATATCGCCTGGCTGACAGCCAAACGGAACTGGCTCGCAGGCAGTGCGCTGAGCTATGCCGATCTCGCCGCGGCCGCGCATCTCTCTTGCGTCGACTATCTCGGCGATGTGCCCTGGGAAGAGGACGAGGCCGCGCGCGCATGGTACGCGAGGATCAAATCCCGGCCGAGCTTCCGGCCGCTGTTGAGCGACCGGGTGCCGGGCATGGCGCCGAGCGCCCATTACGACAATCTGGACTTCTGAACGGCGAGAAGCTCAAGCGCGCGGTGCTGGAGCGCGCGAGCGCCGAAGGCTTCGTGGTCGCCCGCATCGCCTCCGCCAGTGCGATCCCCGAGGCGCCCGAACGGCTCAGGGCGTGGCTGGCGGCCGGACACCATGGCGATATGGCTTGGCTGACCGAGCGCAGGGACGAACGCGCTGATCCGCGCCGGCTCTGGAGCGAGGTGCGCAGCGTCGTGATGCTCGGTGTGAGCTATGCGGGCGAGGGCGATCCGCTCGCCATCCTCGGCCAGCCCGACAAGGCTGCGATTTCGCTCTATGCTCGCAGGCGCGACTATCACGATGTCATCAAGGGCCGGCTGAAGTGCGTCGCCGGGCTGCTGGCGGCCCGCGGCGGGGCGGATGTGAAGGTCTTCGTCGATACCGCGCCGGTGATGGAAAAGCCGCTGGCGCAGGCTGCGGGGCTCGGTTGGCAGGGCAAGCATACCGTGTTGGTCTCACGCGAGCACGGCTCCTGGCTCTTTCTCGGCGCGATCTACACTACGGCCGAACTGCCGGTCGATGGGCCGGAACGCGACCATTGCGGTTCCTGCCGGCGTTGTCTCGATATCTGTCCGACCGCCGCCTTCCCCGCACCCTATCAGCTCGATGCGCGCCGCTGCATCGCCTATCTCACCATCGAGCATCAGGGTCATATCGACGCCGCCTTGCGGCCCGGCATCGGCAACCGCGTCTTCGGCTGCGATGATTGCCTGGCCGTCTGTCCCTGGAACAAGTTCGCCGAGGCGGCGCACGAGACCCGCCTTGCCCTGAAGGACGAGCTTGAGGCATTGCCCTTGGCCGATCTCGCGGCTCTCGACGACCCATCCTTCCGCCAGCTCTTTGCCGGCACGCCGGTCAAGCGCACGGGCCGCGACCGCTTCATCCGCAATGTGCTGATCGCCATCGGCAATAGCGGCCGGCCGGATCTTGCCGCGAGCGCTGAGCAGCTGATTGCGGATGCTTCGCCGCTGGTGCGCGCCATGGCCGCCTGGGCCTTGATCAGGCTCGCGCCCGAGCGCGCGCGCGACCTTGCCGAGGCCGCGCTGTCCGGCGAAGCAGATCCTGACGTCCGCCAGGAATGGCTTGCCTTTCTCTCCACTCCGGAACCCGTCGCATGAAGCTTGTCATTCTCGGTCTCGGCTACTCCGCCGGGTTTTTCGCGCGTGCGGCGCAAGCGGAGGGCTGGGAGGTCACCGGCACGGTCCGATCGGCTGAGAAGGCGGGGCGTCTCAGTCGCGAGGGCTTGCATACGCTGGTCTATGACGGTTTTGCCGTATCGCGCCCCTTGGCCCAGGCCGTCGCCGAGGCTGACGCGGTCCTCGTCTCGGTCCAGCCCGATGACGAGGGCGATCCGGTGCTGAACGGACTCGGCGAGGCACTGGCTGCTGCACCGAACCTGCGCTGGATAGGCTATCTCTCGACCATCGGAGTTTATGGCGACCATGGCGGTGCCTGGATCGATGAAGGCGCCGAATGCCGGCCGACGAGCCGGCGCTCGAAGCAGCGCCTCGAAATCGACGAAGCCTGGCTTGCCCTGGGCGAGCGCAGTGGCAAGCCGGTGCAGGTATTCAGGCTCTCCGGGATTTACGGTCCCGGGCGCAATGCCATCACCAAGCTGCGCGCCGGCACCGCCAACCGCCTGATCAAGCCCGGCCAGGTCTTCAATCGCATCCATGTCGACGATATTGCCGGCATCCTGCTGGCTTCGCTTGCCAGGCCACGAGCGGGCGCGGTCTACAACGTCACCGACAACGAGCCGGCGCCGCCACAGGACGTGATCACGCTTGCCGCCGAACTGACGGGGCAGGCCCCGCCCCCCGAAGTCCCGTTCGATCCGGCAAAGCTCTCGCCCATGGCTGCGAGCTTCTATGGGGAGAACAAGCGGGTCTCGAACGCGCTGGTGACGCGCGAACTGCGTTATGAGCTGCGCTACCCCACTTACAGGGAGGCGCTGCGGGCGCTGGCGTCAGCAGGCGAGTGAGCGTTGCTCAAGCCGCGTAGCGCTGCCCTTCGTCGCCGAGATAGTCGACATAGCGCCGGTCGATCGCCGAGACCGGCACGATGACCAGCACATCGGTGGTGCCGAACTGCTTGTCGACGACCGCTCCGGAGCCGAAGCGGGCGCCGAGCCTGAGATATCCCTTGATCAGCGGCGGCAGCAACTTCAGCGCCGCCTTGGCATCGACCTGTTCGATCGGCAGCCGGTCCATCGCAATATGACGTTCCGGGCGCGCCGCGGCGGACCACTCGCCCTCGGCGCGCGCATGGTGATGCAGGAAGCTCAAGGGCAGCGCCAGCGCATCCGGGTCGGTGCCGTCAAAACTGGCGCAGCCGAACATCGCATCGATGCGATGGTGCCGGACATAGGCCCAGATGCCGTGCCAGAGCAGCTCCACCGTCTTCTTGGTGCGATAGGGCTTGAGCACGCAGGAGCGGCCGAGTTCGAGGAAGCGCAGGCCGCGATGGCGCTCGATCATTCCAGAAAGATCGAATTCCGATTGGGTGTAGAAGCCGCCGAGCCGCAGGGCTGAACCTTCGCGCATCAAGCGATAGGTGCCGACGACTTTCGGTTTCAGACCGCCGAACCGGCCGCGCGCCGCATGGTCGATGACGAGGAGATGGTCGCACGCCGTGTCATAGCGATCCGCATCGCGGCGGAACATGCGGGCGACGACATCCGGCTTTGCCGACATCTCCTGGTAAAACACCCGATAGCGCAGTCGCTGCGCGCGCCAGATCTCGCGCGGGCCGCGCGCCAGCCGCACTTCCAGCGAGCCGGAGCGGCCGAGCGTTTCGCCCAGGTGATCCTGCTTCCTACCGAAGCGGCGCACGGTGTCGCCGGTGATCAGCATGAGTGGGGAGAAGCGCGACAAGAGAGGGTGGCCCGCTGGCAGCTGATTTGCCGGCTGTCGGAGGCCGCGCAACATGTCGAAGGCCATTGTCCGTCTCGTCCCTGTGCCGTCGAATCTGCAGTTCGTCAGGCTAGTACCGATGTTCCTACGGGATCGCGACAGAACTGCGTCAGACTTGTGACTGTCCGTCAAGCGCGGAGTGTGACGCGGGGCGCCCCGGCGACACGCGCGATCCAGGCGCGAAGCGCCTCTCGGGCCAGTGGTTTAGCCAGGCAATCATTCATTCCGGCGGCCAGTGCGGCTTGCCGATCCTCCTCGGCGACATTGGCGGTGACCGCGACAATGGGTAGCAAGTTTGGCCGGCCGAGCGAGGCCTCCAGGGCGCGAATCCGGCGAGCGGCTTCCAGTCCGTCAAGCTCCGGCATCCGGATGTCGAGCAGAATGAGATCGAAGGGTGCGCGCTTGCCCGTGAGCCCGGCCTCGATGAGAGCGACCGCTTCCCGCCCGTCCCGAGCCCAGACGGCCGTGCAGCCGAGGCGTTCGAGGGTCCGTGTCACGAGCAGCCCGTTGATATCGTTATCCTCGGCGATCAAGACCGTCAGTTGAGGCGGACCGGGGTCCTTGGTCTGGATCGTGGTCACGCCCCGGGGCGGCAGAGTCTCGCGCCGCTGCCGAGCGGGCGGTGCAAGTCGCTCGTAGAGCGAGCGGGCGCGGACCGGTTTGACGAGAAAGCCGGTGAACCCACCAGCGAGCGGTGAACCGAATTGGCGACGCTCAAAGGGAGACATCAGGATCAGGCACTCGCCGACACCGGCCTGCCGGGCGGCGGCAGCGACGGCGCGTGCTTCATCGACCCCGATGGCCTGGTCTATCAGGGCGGCATCGAAACGCTGTGCTCCAGCGAGCAGCGCGAGCGCTTCTGTCACATTCTGGGCGCGCATGACCGATGCGCCGGCGATCTCCATGGTTTCAGCGAGATAGTCCGGGCCAAACGGCGCGGCGGATGCGATCATGATCAGCTTGCCGCGCCACTCCGGCAGCACTGTCATCCGCACCCCTGCGCCGCCCTCCGGAAGCGGCAATGTAACGCGGAAGATCGCGCCCGACCCCGGGGCATTCTCTGCCGTGACCGAACCACCCATCAAGGTCACGAGCCGGCGCACGATCGCGAGCCCGAGACCGGTGCCGTCATGGCGACGGGCCGCAGAGCTGTCGGCCTGTTCGAATTCCTCGAAGATCGCCTGCAATCGCCCTGGCGGAACGCCGGGTCCGGTATCGGAGACGCTGATGGCGATGGCGTCGCCCGCGCGCGCGACGCGAATGCCGACACCGCCGCTCTCGGTGAACTTGATGGCGTTGCCGACGAGGTTGAGCAGGATCTGGCGCAGCCGGTCGCGGTCTCCGATCCAGTGCGAGGCGAGATCCGGCGCGAGGAAGGTCGCAATCTCGAGCCCCTTGGCCTGGGCGCGTGGCGCCATCAATTCGCTGACCGTCTCGACCAATTGGCCGAGATCGAAGCGCTCCTCGGCGAGTTCCAGCCTGCCGGCCTCCACCTTGGCGAAGTCGAGGATGTCGTCGACGAGGCCGAGCAGGGCTTCGCCCGAGGTCCTGAGTGCCCGGACATAGGTGGTCTGCTCCGGGTCGAGCCTGGTGTCGTTCAGGAGGTCGGCCATGCCGAGAATCCCGTTGAGCGGCGTCCGGAACTCGTGGCTGACGGTTGCAAGGAAACGCGATTTTGCCTCGTTGGCGGTTTCGGCGCGGCTGCGCGCCTCCTCCAGCGCCTGCTCGCCGGCGATCCGGGCGGAGATATCGCGGCCGACACGCTGCAGCACGGTCTTGCCGAGGGCGACCGGCACGATGGTCTCGACCCAGGAGATCCAACGCTCGCCTCCCTCCGGCGAAGCAATGCATTCGTCGAAGATCCGCGTGCCATCGGTCAGCGCCTGCGCAGGTCGGCTCTCGATGACGCGCGGTGCCGTGCGGCTGCCGATGATCTCGGCCTCGTTCGCTCCGAGAAGGGCGGCATAGGCCGCATTTGCGTAGACGATGCTGCCTTCGTTCCGGCGGACGATCAGATCGCCCTGGGCCTCGATCAGGCTGCGATAGCGCTCTTCGCTGTCTGCCAGCGCCCAGAGACGATCGGTCAGCTTCTCCAGATCCTGGGTCATGTCTAGCGCTTGCTCCACGACGCGATTGCGTGCGCGTAGCTGCATCACCGCGGCAACGCCGGCCAAAACGGTCAGCAGGCTGGCGAGAACAGCCCAAATCACTGGGAAAGATGGAATCTCCATGATGTCAGTCTAGTATTCGTCCCCTTGAGAAAACGTTCGCGCGCGAACGCTGCTTTCGCGATCGTTTGAATGATTTCGTTAACCTGGCGGCACGGATGCGGCACGCTCCGACATTACGCGGCCTGCGCCACTTGATCGATGCGTGATCGGTAGGATAACGCTTCGGCGAGATGGATCCGGCCGACCTTCGCCTCGCCGTCGAGATCGGCCAGTGTGCGCGCGACTTTCAGCACACGATGGTAGCCGCGCGCTGTCAGCCTAAGGGCCTCGGCGGCGTCGCGCAGGAGCGAAATGCCGGCATTGTCCGGGCGGGCGATCTGGTCGAGCACTGGCGCGGGGCAGGCGGCATTGGTCGCGACCTCGGAGAGGCCGAGCGCTTCGAAGCGCGCAGTCTGCACCTGGCGCGCCACGGCGACCCGGGCCGCGACCTCGGCGGAGCCTTCGCAGTCGGCCGGTAGAAACAGGTCCGTTGCGGTTACGGCCGGCACATCGATGACGATGTCGATGCGGTCGAGCATCGGACCTGAGATCCGGGTCTGATACTGCGCCATGCAGCGCTCGTTCGGCTGCCGCCGGCAGGTATAGCCGGGCTCAGTTGCCTTGCCGCACCGGCACGGGTTCATCGCGGCGACGAGTTGGAAACGCGCGGGATAGATGGCGCGGTGATTGGCCCGCGAGATCAGCACCTCGCCGGTCTCCATCGGCTGGCGCAGCGCGTCGAGGGCCTGAGCCTGGAACTCCGGCAGTTCGTCGAGGAAGAGCACGCCGTGATGGGCGAGCGAAACCTCGCCGGGCTTGGCCTGCAGGCCGCCGCCGACGAGTGCCGCCATCGAGGCCGAATGATGCGGCGCGCGAAAGGGGCGGCGATCGGTCAGCGCTCCCTCTGCGAGATGCCCGGCGACGGAATGCACCATCGAGACCTCGAGCAGTTCGCGCGGCGAAAGCGGCGGCAGGATCGAGGGCAGGCGGCTCGCCAGCATCGATTTACCGGCACCGGGAGGCCCGTTCATCAGGAGATTTTGGCCGCCGGCGGCGGCGATCTCCAGCACGCGGCGCGCGCTTTCCTGGCCGCGAATATCGGCGAGATCGGGCAGGGGCCCGGATTGCCGGGCGATCGACGGCACCGGCCGGGCCATCACCTGCGTACCTTTGAAATGGTTGGCGAGTTGGATCAGCGAGCGCGGATTGAGGATATCGACATCGGCGGCAGCCCAGGCGGCCTCCGGCCCGCAGGCGGCGGGGCAGATCAGCCCTTGTCCGCGGGCATAGGCGGCTATCGCGGCTGGCAGCACGCCTGCGACGGAGGTGATGGAGCCGTCGAGCGCGAGCTCGCCGAGGACGGTATAGCCGGCGAGGGCATCGGCAGGGATCGCGCCGATGGCGGCCATGACGGCAAGTGCGATCGGCAGATCGTAATGGCTGCCTTCTTTGGGGAGGTCGGCCGGCGCGAGATTGACCGTGATGCGCTTGGCCGGCAGCGCCAGACCAGATGCGATCAGTGCGGCACGCACTCGCTCGCGGCTTTCCGCCACTGCCTTGTCCGGCAAGCCGACCAGAAGGAAGGCGACACCGCCCGGCGTGACCTGCACCTGCACGTCGACGGCGCGCGCCTCGATGCCCTCGAACGCAACCGTCGCGACCCGCGTGACCATCGGTGCCTCCCCGTTCCCTTAGGGGAGGCTAGCGAATGCTCAGCCGACTGGCAAGAACATATCAGGAACTCAGGCGGGCGCCATGCTGGCCCGTCGCGCCACCACCTGACGCAGCAGGACGGGGGCGGCGATGACGCGGCCCGCCAGGAGGCTGGCCGGAGTGGCCGGGATCATCGGCAGGGCGACGGTGCCCACGACAACGCCCTTTCCCAACCAGCCGGCGAAGCGGCCGATTGGGGATCAGCGGCTCCGGGGTGAACGCCCGGACGAAAGGGAGGAGAAGGGCCCTCGGCTTACTTCAGCAAGCCGGATTCCTTGTAGAATCTCTCGGCACCGGGGTGCAGCGGCACGCCCAGCAGGCCCGATAGCGCGGTCTCCTTGCGGATCAGTCTGCCCTTGGCATGGCCGGCATCGAGCGCGGCGCGGGTCTTGTCGCTCCACAGCGCCTTGGTCACGGCATAGACGGTATCTGCAGAAACCTTGGCGGAGGTCACCCAATGTGCGCCGACAGCGACGGTCTTGACCGCGCCGACATTCTTATAGGTCCCGGCCGGGATTTCGTCGGCAGTGAAGAAGGGAAACTCCTTGAAGAGCTTCTCGATCTGCGGTCCGGAGATCGGCAGGATCTCGATGCCAGAGTTGGTCGAGGCCAGTTCCGAGATCGCCGCAGCGGGGAAGCCGCCGGTGAAGAAGAATGCATCGACCGAGCCGTCCTTCATCTTCTCGGCGGCCTGGTTCGGCCTCAGGAATTCCATCGAGATATCGCTCCCGGCAAGTCCGAAGGCGTTGAGGATCGCCTTGGCGTTGAGCAACGTGCCGGAACCCGGCTCGTCGAAGGAGATCGTCTTGCCCCTGAGATCGGCGACGCTTTTGATATTCGAGGCCTTGCGAACGACGAGATGGACCGACTCGGGGTAGAGGTTGGCAATCGAGCGCAGATCCGCGACCTTCGGCTTGCCCTCATAGACGCCGGTGGCGGAATAGGCCCAATAAGCGACATCGGCCTGGACGAAGCCGGATTCGGCGGTACCCCCGATGATCGCGTTGATATTGGCGACCGAGCCGTTGCTGGCGACAGCGGTTGCGACCAGTTGCGGGGGGGCCGAGATCGCGTGCGCGATCAAGCTGCCGATCGGATAATAGGTGCCGGCGGTGCTTCCCGTGGCGATGCGAAAAAAGGCCGGCGCCTGGGCGAGGGCGAGACCTGCAGCCAGCGCGACGCCGCCGAGCACGACACCTGCGGCTGCAAGCTTCGATCTGAAAGCCATGGTCATGTCACGGAATCTCCTATGAATCGGGCAGTGTTCGCAGCTTTTGCCGGCTGATCAAGTGCACGGCGGGCAATCCCGGCGCGTTTCATGTGCGGGGCACGCCGGTGGTTATTTCGGGGCAGGGGCCTGCCCGGCATCAGCGCGCAGCGCGGCCCGTGTCGGTGTCCGATTGCGCCGCCCGCCTTGCCCTGCGCCATGATGCGAAGAAGCCCCGGAAGCGAGCCTGCGGGGCCTTCGTATCGGTTCGGGGCTGGGCGCGATCACGCGTCGACGCCGACGCCGATCTGGCAGGCGACGCCGGTGCCGCCGAGGCCGCAATAGCCTGCGGGATTCTTGGCGAGGTATTGCTGATGGTAGTCCTCGGCGAAATAGAAGGCGGGCGCGTCGAGGATTTCCGTGCTGATCGGACCATAGCCGCGCGAGGCGAGGGCGCTCTGGTAGTCTGCCTTGCTGCGTTCGGCAGCCAGCTTCTGTGCCTCGTCGAAGACATAGATGCCGGAGCGGTATTGGGTGCCGACATCATTGCCCTGCCGCATGCCTTGCGTCGGGTCGTGATTCTCCCAGAAGGTCTTGAGCAAGGCTTCGTAGGAGAGCTTGGCCGGGTCGAAGACCACGAGCACGACTTCGTTATGCCCGGTCAGCCCGCTGCACACCTCTTCATAGCTCGGATTGGGCGTAATGCCTCCGGCATAGCCGACTGCGGTGACCCAGATGCCGTGCTCGATCTGCCAGAACTTGCGTTCAGCCCCCCAGAAACAGCCGAGGCCGAACAGGGCCTTCTGCATCCCGGCGGGATAGGGGCCCTGCAACGGGCGGTCGTTCAGGAAATGGCGCTCGGCTGTCGGGATCGGCTCGGACCGGCCGGGCAGGGCCTCATCCGGGCTGGGCAGGGTCGTCTTCTTGCGCAGGGAGAACATGATGGGCTCCATCCTCTAACAGTTGCGCCCAAGATAAGCATGGCGCCGCCGGCCCGACAGGCACCCGTCCTGCATGGCCCTTCACCGTCGCGTGACGATACCGACCTGCGGCGCGGGCCTCGCGCCGAGCCAGAGCAGGAGGAAGCCGAGCACCAGCGCGACCAGCGCGACGGGCGACCGCATCAGCGAGAGCAGCATCGGGTCCCAGAGCAGCGGATGGAGGTTGCGCTCGATCGCCGGCTGCAGCAGCGGATAGCGCGTCGGCAGCAGAACGAGGAGGATTTCGCTGAGCGGCGTGAACTGAAGCGAGGAATTGGCGATCGAACGCGCGCCGTCGATGACCAGCGCCACGAATCCGCTGGCAACAGCAAGATAACCCAGCAAACGGATGAAAAAACGCAGCATCCCGCCCCATTCCCCGCACGCGCCCTTCGCATCCGATGTGCCCATTCGGGCACGGCTTTGCAACCTTGTCCGACGCTCTCCACGCAAGAATGCGAAAAGCGCGTTTCAGGCCTTGAAAGAAGCCGGCTCGGCGGTCATAAGCAGCCCGCCGGACAGGTGGCCGAGTGGTTGAAGGCGCACGCCTGGAAAGTGTGTATACGGGAAACCGTATCGCGGGTTCGAATCCCGCCCTGTCCGCCATTTCAAAACAGAATCGCCCACGTCGATCGTGGTCGATTTTACGCCGGATCCTGCGGCAAAGGGATCTGAGCAGATTCCCCTTCGATGCCGTGATCCGCATCTGGCTTCCCGTGACCTCGACAGATTGGGTCGGCACGGCTCTCACCTGATCCCGGATCGCCTCGGGGTCGGTGATGTGGCCCGTCAGCGCCGGACCGTCCCGAAGAGCTCCACCCGATTCAACGGGGCGGCTCGCTGGCGTCAATGACGCCAATGTGCCGCAGCGAAACGGCAGCGAGGATGGCGAGGACGGAAACCCCCACGGCACTGAACATGGCTGCGGTGCTGAATCCTGCTGTGAACGCGGCCTGCGCCTCTTCCATCAGGCCGGCAGGCAGTTGCGACGCAACCGAGGATGCCGCCCACAAGCTGTCGCCGACGGCCTCATGCGCTTCATGACCGAGATGATCGGGCATCCGGCCGAGCATGGCTCGGCGATAGATGGCGGTGGCGAGGCTGCCAAGCACCGCAATGCCGAGCGATACGCCGAGGTCCTGCACCGTCTCGGACATTGCCGATGCCGAGCCTGCCTTGTCGGCGGGGGCCGATCCAACCACGAGATCCGTACCCAGTGCAGCTATGGTGCCAAGCCCGAGATAGGCCAACGAGAAGCCGGCGACGACAATGGTCACGTCGGAAGCGCTGTTATCCAGGCGGGTCAGCAGCAGATAGCCCACCACCGACAACCCCAACGCTCCGGCCACCACGAAGCCGGGGCGAACGCGCCGGGCAATCAGCGGTGCTGTGACGCCGGCCGCGACCATGGCAAGCGCGGGCGGCCCCATCCAGAGACCCGCGACTAGCGGAGAAAATCCGGCCACGAGCTGCAGATATTGCGTGACCAGCAGCATCGTGCCGCCGACCGCGACGAGGCCAAAGAGAAGTACGATCAGCGCCACGCTGGAAGCTCTGTTGGCAAATAGCGAGATGTCGAGCAGCGGATCGGCGAGGCGCTGCTGCCGGCGCACGAACAGCGTGGCGAAGGCAAGTCCCACCGCAATGGCGCCGACTGGATGAGGTCCGAAGCCATCCTTGGCGACCTGCTTGATGCCATAGACCGCAGGCAGCATGGCGGCGAGCGAAAGGCCGACGCTCGCAAGGTCCAGCCTGCTGCCATGTGGTGCGCGATACTCCGGCAGAAGGGCAGGTGCCAGCAGAAGCAGAAGGCCGACAACGGGCACGGCTATTAGAAAAGCTGCACCCCACCAGAAATGCTCCAGCAGCACGCCGCCCACAACCGGTCCCAGCGCCATGCCGAACGCGAACATGGTTGCCCAGATCCCAA